>MSGS01000001.1 GCA_001940855.1 Christensenellaceae bacterium Phil1
AAGATACAATTCGCGCTGCTTCTCGGTCAGAATGTAAAGAAGCTCCTTCTCTTTGAGGGCGGTAATCAGTTCCTCCATGCAGTCGCGGGAGTCTGCCAGCCATGCAGCGGACTTCACATCGTCCTCCGGCATAGCGTCAAGGGACAGCACGGTATCAGAAATTTTCTCTGCGCCGTCCTCATCCTCAGAGGTGTTGTCAGAGCCATACGAGCGCCTGATCCGCTTTTCCTCTGCGCGAAGGATTCTCATAACCTTGCGGTCAACCTCGGAAACTTCGCCGGTTCGTTTCACGCGCACCATGCACTTGCCGTCCTCCGTAGTCCAGAGGTCGTAATCGAACGCGATAGGGGTCTTAGGGATTTTCATTGTTCATCCTTTCCGCTGCGCGGGAGCAGCGGGAAGGGTGAAGACAGAAAAAGAGCCGCATGACGGTGAGGTTTGAATCCCATGCCGATAAAACAGAGTAATTACACTCTGTCTCATGCGGCATTAGGATGACTTCACCTATCAGGCGGCTCCACAGCTCAGCTATGACATATATTTTATTTTAGAACAGAGGCTTGTCCTCCGGTTCTTACTTGGTACGCGGGCGCAGTCTTCTCATGTTCAGCACATCAAAGACTGTGATCCGCCCGCATTTCTTGCACTTGGATTCTACATGACCCCTCGTGTCCTCGTAGACAGCAATGGCATTATGCTGACAATAGGGACATTTCAGGTATCGGGGCTTCTGCTGGGAAATGGCAACTCTTGCCCTGCGGATTTTTTCGATCAGCTCCGGCGTCGGTTCCTGAACCCGAATGGATGCTCTCTTCATTACCACACCTCCAATGGGTCAACATACTCACTGAATGGACGATCTACCATGTAGCCGAGCTGACGAAGGCGGATAGACGCCGTTGTCTTGGAGACACCGAACAACCGGCAGAAAAGGCGCAGCGTTAAGTGATCACCATACGAATACCTCCCCTCGTAATTGATCAGCGGCGTTTCTGCAAACCGACGCATTGCCAGGTCAACCTCTTTTTGAGGAAGCAGGATCGCCGCGCCCAAGACATTTGCTTGCCACTCGTTCCAGTCCTCGCGGGTTTTCAGCTCTCGCGGCGTATAGGCTGTCCGTGCGGAATATTTCATTTCGCAGGACGCCTTTACCTCTTCCGATTCCAGTTGGAAGAGAATCTGATGGGCGCACTCGTGGGCAAGGGTAAATCTGCGCTTGGCGCAGAGCCGCTGCACGTTGCCGGATCGAATGAAGCTCTCGTCCAAGATGACCTGATTACGCTTCAAAGCCAGTGTGCGCGTAATACCAAGTTCCGTGATCTTGTACTCAGTGTCGGCATAGGCAGTGACACCGCAGATGCTTCCGTCCGGCGAGAGACGGGCGAATGATACGCGAAGACCGAGATAGTTCTTTGCAAACTGATCAATGGGTGTTGGCAAAGCTGATCGGTCGGGCTTGTCCGCCTCATCCCCGAAAAAGAATCGGTTGAAGTCCTTCGTTGTTGAGGCTGCAATTTCTTCAAGTTGGCGCTGGGATAAAATCATGAGCAGTTGTCCTCCTTTGCTTCGACGAACCACTTGTCTCCTTCGTGGAAAAGAAATGACTCCTTTCCGCGAATCTGAACTGTGTAACGGATGCCTCCGCCCCCAACCTTTTTGGATGTGGCGCGGCATTTGTATAGAATCTGGTCGATTTGAAAGATTACACCGTTGTCCCACCAGATAAGGCGAGGGAGGATTGCCCCCTCCTTGTCCACATCCAGCGTAACCGGGACGTATGCTTTTCTGTACTGTGTAGCCATTTCTGTTTTTCTCACTCCTGTTCCCTCATACCGGTGTATGCCGGTACGGATGATCTTCGGCAGCATAAATGCCTGTCCATTTGAACTGCTCAAAAGATGTAACTTTTTCGTGTACAACTACTCATGCCCCTTGACAGGATGAGCAATTCAGGATATACTATGAGTAGTTGGATTGCTCAGTCATTATTATACGCACTTCAAGTGCCTTTGTCAATAGACTTGCGCAATTTGATGTCGCAAACTTTTTGTGAACAGGAGTGATTACCAAAATGACGTTTGGAGAGAAATTCAAGGCTGAACGGGAGAAGCGGAAGCTGACCCAGCAGGAAGTAGCCGATGCACTGGGGAT
>MSGS01000002.1 GCA_001940855.1 Christensenellaceae bacterium Phil1
TGCCGATCCTGTGCCGTGATCGTAAACATCGGCTCGTTCGGTTCTTTCATCCGTCTGCCTTGCTGTCTGACCGTTTCTCTGTCCGGCGTCAAGATCGCTCTCGGTGCGTCCTCTATCAGCACGGCGGAATGCTCTCCACGGTGGTTGCTCACGCCGGAATCCTGCCGGGCAGTAATACAGCGGGCATAATCGGTGATGACGGGATCGGGATTCATATCAATGAAATACAGCCCCGTTTTGCCGCCCCAACCGCCGCTGCCTGCCGTTTGGGTACAGGCTACTCCGTTTGGATCGTAGACTCGCTGTCCCTGCGGTCCGGGGATAATTTCTCTAAGATTTTCCGCATTGCCGCAGCCGAGAGGAAATATTTCTCCGATACCTCGTCCTCCAAGACCTGCGACAATATACAGCCGCCGGCGCTGTTGGGGGACTCCGAAACACGCGCTGTTATGCACACACCATTCAACACCATACCCCAGCTCAACAAGCGCGGAGAGGATGGTTTCAAATGTCCTGCCGCCGTCATGCGATAACAAGCCGGGGACATTTTCCAGCAGAAGAAATGCAGGCCGTTTCGCTGCAGCGATTCGGGCAACTTCAAAGAAGAGAGTTCCTCTTGTATCGTCTGCAAATCCGAGCCGCTTTCCAGCAACGCTGAAGCTCTGGCATGGAAAGCCTGCGCAGATGAGGTCGATATCGGGCAATTCATCGGGATCAATGGTTCGTGCATCTTCAAAATACAGTTCTCCTTTCGGTTCATAGATGGCGTTATAGGCAAGGTTGGCATATTTGTCGATCTCACAATGGCCGATGCACTCAAAGCCGCCTATCGCTTCAAGCCCCGAACGGAAACCGCCGATGCCTGCGAACATATCCAAAAATTTGATAGACATAGGTCATCCGACCTGTCGCTTACTTGACGGTTGTTACATCCCTCCCATAGTTAAGCCTTCGGTTTCGGCTTCTTCCTCGTCCGCAGATTCATCCGTTTCTTCATCCTCCGGGTCATATTCGCTGTCGAATTCCTCCGAACCGTCCTCACAGCCGTCCAAATCGGCGGTTTCGGTCTGCTGCCCGTATTCGCCCTCCGCTTCCTCGAAAACCGCCTCAGAATCGTCCGCAGGGGCTTCCTCCGGCTCGGCGGCTTCATCGATTTTCTCGCGCTCGGTCTGCTCACGCTCCAACTCGGTTTCGATCAGACCAATCACAAACTGCTTTTGCGAGATGTTGTTTCGCTGCAGGTAGCCCTTGATCCTCTGAAAAAGTTCCTCCGGCACCTGAAATGCCAGCGTCCGCATATTGCCCATGTTCTTTTCCTCCTTCTGATTGTATTTGGGGTGCAGTTCGTCAACCAATGCGAGGGTGACGAAGTCTGCCATTGTCATGCCGTTTTGCTCTACATACTGCCGCACCTCGGCATGGAGGTCGGCGTCGATTTTGACGGTAATGCCTTTCTTTTCTTCAGCCACTTCGGCCACTCCTTTCCAAATATTTTTTGATGGCTTCGGTTACGATTTCCTCTGCCGAAACCTCTCGCTCGGCGGCCTCTTGCAGAACAAGCTCCACAAGAGGCCATGCAACGGTGATTTCATATTCCATAGGCGCCTCCTACATCTGCATAACGGGCGCTTCGTCCTCGTCTGCAATGGGTTCCTGAATTTTCTGCCATTCCGGCTCTGCGGCATGACGATAGTAATCCTCCAAGCATTTCACACTGTTATACAGGGCAACCCACTTGGGATTATCGGAAAGAAGGGTGTATTCATATAGCGGTGAGCCGTGATAGCTGACATCTTCACCGCGCATCAGCCTGCCGTCACGCACACACAGAAAGCTGTGCCGGTCATCGGCAAAGCCTAACTGCTCCTTGATTTTTGCCAGTGCTTCAGAGGGTTCGATATATACTTCCTCCTGAAATGTGGCGTTGACTTTTAAAAGCTCCATTTTCCGCACCTCACATCTGCATGACGGGGGCTTCGTCCTCGCCTTCATACACAGCGGCGTGTTCCTCTGCAAGTTCTTCGGGGGTGAGCTTGCGGAAGGAGTCCTCGCCGGGGACAAGTCCGAGGCTTCTGCCATTGTCAAAGCTGCAATGGACAGTTCCTATATCGTCCACCTCACAGACAGTACCGCGCGTGTTCGGTTCTATCGGTCGGGGATCATCTCCCATTTGCAGAAGAACGAGCCGAGTCCCTGCCGGATATCGCTCTTTGAGAGAGGCAATCCTTTGCCGTTCCATTTCGTATCTGCTCATATCAGTTCATCTCCATTTCAAACAATTCATCGCCTGACCATTGAAAGCTGAAATCTACGCTTTCGATGTTATCGCATCGGGAAGCGAGAAAATCCTCACGCATTTCTATGCGTTTCATAAAATAGGCGATTTCCTCCGGGTCGGCACGCACAGCTTCGCCTTCGCCATAGACATAGGCTTCTGCGTGTACCGATACTTCCGTGTTATGTGTGAAAAACTCCATAAAATCGTCAAATTCGCTCCAGCCTTCAAGGTCATCGTATTCCCGTGGAATGCCGCCCACGAGAAGCTCGGTTTCTTCTCCGTCAGCAGTTACTTTTACTGCCGAGAATAGCAAGGCCATATCTCACATCCCTCCCATCTGAATGCCTTGGCATATTTCCTCGTCCGTATCCTCATCGGTGGGGACGGCAGGCTCGGTTACTTCCTCTGACTCCCACGGAGCGAGGGATGCGAGAGCATCCTCTCTTGTCGGGAAGATTCTGCTTGGGGCTACTCTGTGGTAATACTGACCTCGGCGGATTCCGTAATACATTCCGTCAAAGTTCTCTATAGTAAATTCTGCCGTGTAACCCTTGGCTTTGTTCGTGAACATTACGCAAGTGTCGCCCGGCTTCCAATCTCTTTTTTCCATATCCTATATTCCTCCCATCTGCGGATTCATCGCGTCATTGCCGATGATTCGGTCGAGTGACTGCCCTGTGGGAATATACACAAAGCCGTTTTCTGTAAAGCCGCCGTGATACGAATTACTGAAATATTCACCGAATTCATCGTAGTTGAAAAAGTCCTCAAGCTCGGATTGCAGGTTGTAGTCCTCATCGTGTTCGATGATATATCTGCCCACGCCTTCGTGGTCATCCACATCCGGGATATACTCGAACTCATCGGCATACCGGGCGAGTTTTGCAATGGTCAGAGGCGAATCGTCCTCTGCGTATTCCACAAGAGCGTCCAGCTTGTCGAGGTCAGTATCGGCAAAGTTGATTTCAGCCGCCAATGCGTTGATATCGAAGATGCTCTCGCTGCCGAGCATAGCTTCAAAGCGGGATCGCCATTCTGCGTTATCCGCACTGAAATCATCGAGGCGGAAGGTACAGCGGTCGGGCGAGTCTGCGCCGAGTCGGGCAAACGCTTTGGTTATGGCGAGGTCATCATCGGGCAAATAGACATATTCGCTTTTGCAGTCGCATTCGATCTCCACAACCAGAAGGCTGTCATCCATGTAGTAATAGGGCGGAAACACCTGCCCATCGTATACCTCGGTGAGTGGGACGCCTTTGTTGATGAATAACAGGCCATGCTCGGTGTAGATGCCATTGCCGGAGGAGAGCAGTTCACGCCCGATCTGCGCAAAATCAACGGTCTGGGCTTCAATTGCGCTGATGCCGCCGTTGAGCGTGAGATAGTGTCTCCTGCCTACGGCTTCCATACTTCGCATATCCTGAATCAGCGTACCTCTTTCAAGCTGGAAGGTCAGATTGATGAGGTCTTGGAGACAGTCATACTGCTCGTGCTGCGCAATGGCGCAAAATCTGTCCATCTCCTGACCGTCGAAGCTGTCCATCCGTTTGGCAAGATAGTTGATCTCGTCAAGGTCGTGGGTGGTGTTTTCCAGCAGGGCAAGCTCCGCAGGCTCATAAACCCGGATAACAAATCCCCGCTTGAGGGTGGACTCTTTTTCACCGAGCATTTCATGAAGCTCCCGATCCTTGCTTGGGAGAGTGATATCCGTATATGCATCGTTGTATTTTACATTCAGCCGAATCATAATCAATACCCCTTTCCGTCAGATTGAATCGCAATCAGTCCGTAACGCCGGATTGCCATGGCATTGCAGATGATTCCGAAGAGCTTCTTCGGGATGATCTCGGCGTCGGCAAGGTCTGCGATGCACAGATGCTTTGTGCCGAGGCAGAGGTCTTTGGCGCAGCAGAACAGGGTATATCCATTTGTATGGATATCGTTCAGCCTGATCCCGGCAAAGTCGATTTCTGTTTTGGTGATATGGCGCTTTGCCATGTTCCACAGCCGCAGGTCGGCGGTGAGCAGGTACAGGGCTGCCATGAGCGCAAAGTCCTTTTTGTCCTTTTTCCGAACGGCTTCGGCAAACACCTCACGGTGTTTTTCGTTTTTATATCGCATGGGATTCCTCTCGCTTTCTTTTAGGAATGGGATGAGCCGTCTTTGAAACGGCTTGTATTTAACCGCCTTTAGGGTTTCGGTCACAAGCTGCCGGTGGGTGGCTGTGCCGTCTTGCAGATGAAGCGGCGCTTCCGCATATCCGAACACCATAACGCCGTGACCTCTCGGTCGGAAGTTGGGGATGCAGACCATCATCTTTTCATATTGTCGGTCTGATGGGTTGTCGCTGAAATACAAGGCTGTTGACTCCTTTCGTTGAAATAAAAAAAGCCAACCGTCTATTTCTAAACGATTGGCCTTAGTTGTTACATATTAATTTGCATTCCTTCGTCCTCATCGAAAGTGGATGCATGGTCTTTGATGGCAGGATAGGCATCTTCCAGTTTTTCTTGGAGATCAGCCAGGTCACGGTCTTGCTCGTAATTTATGGCATCACAGCATTCTCTTGTATAGCCAATGCAACGGCGAAGATCGATGCTTTCTGCAAAATTGAAGAGTCGATTATGGCTCACAAGACCGGCGCGGGTGGCAAAGTCCTCTTTAGCTGCCTGATAGTTTGGTGTGTAATGACCGTGGGCAAGATAGGTGCCGCCCATATCCTGCGACCATGTGCAGAACATAAAGCCGTGGCTTTGGCTGTACATTCCGGCGAACACCACCGAGCCGAATTCCGAAAACTGACGGTATTCCGGGACATCGGCACATTTCATAGGCGGTGCTGTTTCGTAGATGCCGACATATTCTCGGACGAGCTTGGCGTCCTCGCAGAGCCGTTTAACCAATTCCTTCGTGCATTCTTCTTCGGGGTAGTTATAGCGAAGATAGCCTTCTTTGGTCACCTCGGCAAAGCAGTCGCCATCGTGCAGAACAAGCAAGGCGTTGCCGGATGCATCCATTTTGGCGTCGCAGCCATGTCCGTGAGCCTTGCGCAGCATTTCTGCCTGGTATATTGTCATTCTGTTTTCCTCCTGTTACTGGGATAAATGAAAAGCGGAGGACTGCTCTTGAGCCTCCGTAATGTTTGTGAGATATTTGGGATCAACGATTACCTCGGATTCGTTTCTACCGTTGAACAGCGCAAGGATATGCTGTTTGTCTATCTGTGCCTCATACACCGTGCCATCCTCATCAAAGCGGTGAGCAAACCATTCAGCAGTTTCCCGGTTGAGCGTCCATGACAGGGCTTTGACATTCTTGGCGTTGTGTGTAGTTACGCCACGGTAAACGGTGACGGTATCCTCCAATTCTTGAAATTGAGCATATTCTTCTTCGTCCATAAGAGTGGCAGGATCGGCATCTCGGAACATGGAGACCAGCTTTCGGATGCCGACATCGGGATCGTTGTGTGGGGCTTCGCAGAGTATCCATGCCGAGGCAAGAATTTGCGAGAAGTCCTCCTTAGAAAGATACGGGGCTGTGTATTTGAGGAATGTCAATCCATAGGGATTGTTGACCATTGAGTATATACGGTAAGGGTTACCTGCTCGGTCAATTTGCTTTTTCATAAACGCTTGCCATCGGGCAAGGCTGTCTTTGTCTGCTGTGATGTCCAAGAGTTCCATTGGCTCTGTGCCTTCGGTGGGGAGGGCTACCACGCCGGTTGAGGTAAAGGGATGTTGAACGACCACCGGCGAGTACGGTGTTTTATGCACTTCGGTCATCAGTAGCATTCGTGCTGTGGATTTTACACCTTC
>MSGS01000003.1 GCA_001940855.1 Christensenellaceae bacterium Phil1
ATCGGCGTCCGCTTTGATGCATTTACTGTCAAAGGTGAAGGTTACCTCCGCTTCGCCGCTTGGCGCTTCGGGAGTAAACAGAGTTTGGGCATGAATTTCCCCGCCGTCAATCAAAAGCGGCTTGCCGGTGGCTTTATCCATCAGCACACCTTTGAGCAGATACTCCTTGCCGGGGATGAGATGCCGGTAGGATACGGTATCGGTAAGGGTGAACACCTCGGTGGCGCAGATTTCTTTTTCTCCGTCCACCTCGGCTTTAGTGCCGATTTCGGGGATACGGTCGTTGACTACCGTGATTTCAATGGTTTCTTCGTTTTCCGTAACCGTCACGGGATACAGTTCCTCATTCGGCAGGAAGCCCTCCGCAGGCTGCAGTTCTTTTACGAGCCAGTTGCCGAACGGCACATTTTCAAAGGTGAAGACGCCGTCCTCGCCGGACTCGGCTGTAAGGATTGCTTTTTCTGCTGTAAATTCCGTTTCATCTGCACGGAACAGGCCGAACAATGCACCCACGATGGGTTCTTCGGTTTCACGATCAATTTTCAGACCTTGAAGCTTACCGTAGATGAGGTCATTTTCGATGGCGTTTCCGTCATTAACCTTGATTTCTACACAGGCGATTTCCTGTCCGGCGTACTCAAATACCATGGGGTATTTCTCATCGGAAAGGATATAGTGACTGTCCGTGGCGATTTCCTGAATATACAGTTTTGCACCTACGGGGATATCGGCGGCAAACNNGGCAAACGCCGCCTTGCCGTTTTCGTCACAGTTGACGATTTCCAGGAGACCGTCTGTCGGGATCACGCTGCCGTCTGCGGCTGTCAGATCCTCGGCGGCGAACAGACCGAACTGCACCGAGAGGATTTCGCTGTTGTTCCCAATTCCGAAGCTTCCGTTTTTCTCCAACACTTTGGAGAGGCTGATTTCTGCCTTTTGGCGCTCGTTATAGAAGCTTGTCGCAGTTTCGGTGATCTCAATTTCCTGTCCTGCATAGGTCAGCTCCACGGTGACGGTTTCGCCGTTCAGCGTCATGCCGTAGGGCGATTTAATCTCGCGCACCTCGAATTTTCCGAGATACAGCGGTGCGGTTGCCGCTGTTCCGTCTGCACCTGTGGTAATCTTTGCAACCACATCGCCCTTGGCGTAACGGAGCGTACCGTCCGGGGTGATGACATCCTCGGCGGCGGTCACCTCATACACCGCACCGGCAAGCCCTGCCGGGCGATACACAGGCTGATAGAGGCCGTCCGTTTCCTGCACGGAGGCGAACGCCTCGCCGGTCTTGCTGACCGTGATCGTACCCATCTGAGGAGCGTTCTGCTTTTCCACCCTGACGATGGTAACGGCGGATTCCTCAGTGGAGTTTTCTTCGGTCACATCAAAATATACAGGCTTGGTATCCAGCACATACCCATAGGGCGCCGATACTTCTAAAAGCGAGTAGCCCTTGCCGTAATCCAACGGCTCCGGCGTGATGAGCATACCGTCTGCGGTGGTATAGAAGGTGTCGATGGTGGTAATTTCGGGGTAGGTGTAGGTCATTTCCACCTTGCTGCCGTCCGGCTTAAAGAGTTGGAACGCAGCCCCGGCATACGGGATCACCTTGCCGGTGGTGCTGTCGGTCTTGACCACCTTGACATAGGATTTGAACGGGGCGTTGTTGATGAGATAGCGATAGGTTTCGCCGTCCTTATTCACAAACACATCAAAGGCAGGCATCAA
>MSGS01000004.1 GCA_001940855.1 Christensenellaceae bacterium Phil1
CGCTCGAATTTTGCCTTTGCCATTTTCTTTCTCCTTCAAAAATAGTTGTTTTTATGTTTATTTGCCTAAAATCTTCTTCGCGACAGCCTCGCTCACCTGCTCGTAATGGTCAAACTGCATTGTGAACGTGCCCCTGCCCTGCGTGCGGGACCTGAGGTCCGTTGCGTAGCCAAACATTTCGCTCAGCGGGCATATCGCGTCTACAACCTGCGCATTGCCGCGGCTGTCCGTACCTTCTATGCGGCAGCGGCGGGAGGTCAGGTTGCCTATAACATCGCCCATGTACTCATCGGGCATCACGACTTCAACCTTCATAACGGGTTCAAGCAGCACACAGCCGGCCTTTTCCAGCGCATCCTTGAGCGCCATGGAAGCGGCGATCTTGTATGCCATTTCGGAAGAGTCAACGTCGTGATAGCTGCCGTCAAGCAGCGTTGCCTTGAAGTCAACAACTTCGAATCCGCCAAGCGAGCCGGTCTTGGAAGCTTCCTCTATGCCGGCCTTGATAGCGGGGATGTATTCCTTGGGAATAACGCCGCCAACGGTCTTGTCCTCGAATTCGAATCCGGCGCCGGGTTCCAGCGGTGAGAATTCCACCACGCAGTGACCGTACTGACCGTGACCGCCGGTCTGGCGAACGTAACGGCCTTCGCTCTTGACGGTGCGGGATATGGTCTCGCGGTATGCGACCTGCGGACGGCCGACCTTGCACTCAACGTGGAACTCGCGTATAAGCCTATCCACGATTATTTCAAGGTGAAGTTCGCCCATGCCGCTTATTATGGTCTGGCCCGTTTCCTTATCGGTAAAAGTACGGAAGGTGGGGTCCTCATCGGCAAGCTTTGCAAGCGCAAGGCCCATCTTTTCCTGTCCGGCCTTGGTTTTGGGCTCTATGGCGACCTGTATAACGGGGTCCGGAATCTCTATGGTTTCAAGCAGCAGCGGATGCTTTTCGTCGCAAAGCGTATCGCCCGTGCCGGTCTCCTTCAGTCCGCCCAGCGCGGCTATGTCGCCCGCGTGCGCCTCGGGAATTTCGGTACGGCTGGAGGCATGGATAAGGGTTATCTTGCCAACGCGCTCGCGCTTACCCTTGGAAGCATTGTAAACATAGGAATTTGACTGAAGCGTGCCGCTGTATACGCGGAAGAATGTCAGCTTGCCCACGAACGGGTCGGCAACAATCTTGAACGCAAGCGCCGCGAACGGTGCATCATCCCTGCATTCGGTCTTTATTATCTCCGTGCCGTCCACGCTGGTGCCTTCCGCGGGGGGTACGTCCAGCGGAGAGGGCAAAAAGTCCACTATCGCGTTGAGCAGGGGCTGCACGCCCTTGTTCCTGTAAGACGTTCCGCATACAACGGGCACTATCTGGTTGGCTATGGTGCCCTTGCGCAGGGCCTTCATAATATCCTCGTTGCTTACTTCTTCGCCGCCGAGGTATCTTTCCATCAGCTCTTCGTCCACGTCCGCCGCGGCTTCAATCATGGCGGTGCGGTACTCTTCGGCCTTTTCCGCCATGTCGGCAGGGATATCCTCTATCCTTATGTCCTTGCCGTCGTTATCGTAATAAACCTCGGCCTTCATAGTTATAAGGTCTATCATGCCGCGGAAATCGGCTTCCGCGCCAATGGGCAGCTGAATAGGCACGGCGTTTGCGCCAAGCCTGTCCTTCATCATCTTTACCACGTTATAGAAGTTCGCGCCTATTATGTCCATCTTGTTGACATAAGCTATGCGCGGCACGCCGTATTTGCTGGCCTGACGCCATACGGTCTCGCTCTGGGGCTCAACGCCGCCCTTTGCGCAGAATACTGCCACAGCGCCGTCCAGTACCCTAAGCGAACGCTCAACTTCCATTGTGAAGTCAACGTGACCCGGGGTATCGATGATGTTGATGCGATGCTGCCGCCAATAGGTGGTGGTGGCAGCGGAAGCGATGGTTATACCGCGCTCCTGCTCCTGCACCATGAAGTCCATTGTGGCTGCGCCCTCGTGTACCTCTCCTACCTTGTGTATCTTGCCGGTATAGTAAAGTATACGCTCGGTAGTGGTGGTCTTTCCGGCATCGATGTGGGCCATGATGCCGATGTTTCTCGTTTTTTCAAGCGGGGTTTCTCTGGCCACTTGCAGCCCTCCTCTACAAAAAATTTTATAAAATCTATATACACGCCGCTTCCGCTTTTTGCAGAAAATCGGACCCAGCCGTTAAGCCGGATCCGTTTTTGCAGCAGTATATTGCCGTTATTACCAGCGATAGTGCGCGAAAGCCTTGTTGGCCTCGGCCATCTTGTGGGTATCTTCCTTCTTCTTGAAGGCGGAACCGGTCTGGTTTGCGGCGTCCATGATTTCGCCGGCAAGGCGCTGCATCATGGTGTGCTCGCTGCGGGCGCGGGCATAGCTTACCAGCCACCTGAGACCGAGAGTCTGGCGCCTTTCGGGCCTTATCTCGATAGGTACCTGATAGGTTGCGCCGCCAACGCGGCGGGCCTTAACCTCAAGCACGGGCATGATGTTGTTCATGGCCTGCTCGAATACTTCCAAAGGTTCGCGGCCGGTCTTTTCGCGAATGATTTCAAACGCGCCGTAGCAAGCCTTCTGCGCGGTACCGCGCTTACCGTCCAGCATGACCTGGTTGACGAGCTTCGTCACCAGCTTGCCGCCGTACATAGGGTCATCAAGAACTTCCCTCTTGGGTACAAATCCACGTCTCGGCATCTTAATTTCCCTCCTTATTTCTTGGGTCTCTTGGCGCCGTAGCGGGAACGGGCCTGCATACGCTTGGCTACGCCCGCGGTATCGAGTGCGCCACGGATGATGTGGTAACGAACACCAGGCAGATCCTTTACGCGGCCGCCCCTTATGAGGACGACGCTGTGCTCCTGCAGATTGTGTCCCACGCCGGGGATGTACGCGGTACCTTCAAGACCATCGGTCAGGCGTACACGCGCTATTTTACGCAGAGCGGAGTTAGGCTTTTTAGGTGTAAGAACACGAACCGCGGTGCAGACACCACGGCGCTGGGGGCACTGCTTGAGGATAGGGGAGTTAGACTTGTAGCTCACCTGCTCACGGCCCTTGCGAACCAACTGGTTAATGGTCGGCATTGAAGAATTTCCTCCAAACAAAATTAATATTCTTTATATTAAGAAAATCCCTTGCAACCCCTTGAAAGGGACATTTTCCGCAACTTAGGTATTGTAGCATTCATTTCGCGGCTTGTCAATCGATATAGCCGGAATTTTTAGGCATTTTCGCTTTTTTCGCCATGAATACCGTCTTTATTTATCATCTCGTCCGGCATTGCGGCAAACAGGCCATGGCTCATCGGCTTTTTGGAGAATACCAGCCTGCTCACGCCGTGCTCGGCAAACAGCTCAAACCAGCCCTTCTCCTTCAGCTCCGCAAGCATCGGCGCATTCATCACGTTGAGGTACGTCCGCTTTGCGTAGCTGCGCTTCATGCCGCGGTAGGCTATTTCCGCAACCGCTATGCCTATTATTGCCCACGCCGCGAATATATAAAACGGCAGCCCGTGCGTAATAGCCATAAGCGGCTCGTTCACACTCCTAAGGCTCAGCACTATAAGGCCGCTTAGCAAAAACGCGGCTATTATAAGCCCCTTAACGTAGCTCAGGCGGGTAATGCGCTGCTTGCATTCTTTGCAGCAGCTAACCTGCGCCGGAAGCAATGAGCCGAAGCGCGGCTCCTTTTTCAGCAGGCCCAGCAGCCCCTTCGCCCTGTGCTTGCGCGCACCGGGATGCCCCATGTCGAAAAAGGCATAGTATTCCCTTTTGCCCTTTTCGCCTTTGCACAGCACGCACTCTTCGCCGGTAAACAGCTTTGCCATGCCGTCCTCCGGCAGCAGGGCGGCCATGTCCGCCAGATCCTGCTTCACGCGCGCGGTCTTTTCCTCATCAGTGCAATCCACCGTGCATTTTTCGCAGCTTTCCATGTTCAGCGCCGCACAATATTCGCTGCCGTAAAGCGGACAGTCCGCGTTTGTATACTTTGGTTGGGTCATATACTGTTCTCCTTACGCGGTTATGCTTTGGGCCGCAATGGAACTTATGCGCCCCACGCGGCCCAAATATGCGTTTGTTTTTATTACTGTTCGGCGTTCTTGGGCTTCACTTCCACGTTGCGGTAACGCTTCATTCCTATGCCCGCGGGTATCAGCTTGCCGATTATTACGTTTTCCTTCAAACCTACCAGCGGATCTACCTTGCCCTTTATGGCGGCTTCGGTCAGCACCCTGGTGGTTTCCTGGAAGGATGCGGCGCTCAGGAACGAATCGGTTGCGAGCGCGGCCTTGGTTATACCAAGCAGCTTCCTCTTGGCAACGGCGGGCTGCATGCCCTTCATCACCATTTCCTCGTTCTCGCGCTCGAAGCGGAATATATCCACCAGCTCGCCCGGCAGCATATCCGTATCGCCCGCGTCCTCAATCTGCACCTTGCGCAGCATCTGGCGGATAATTACTTCAATGTGCTTATCCGCTATCTCAACGCCCTGTGAACGGTACACGTCCTGAACTTCCTTGAGCATATAGGCCTGCACGCCCTTTACGCCCTTTATCTTCAGAATGTCGTTGGGGTTGATGGAACCGTCGGTCAGTTCGTCGCCCGCTTCTATCGTGTCGCCGTTCTTCACCTTCAGCTTGGCGCCGAAGGGGATAAGATACTTCACGGCTTCGCCGTCGTCGCCGGTTATGGTGGCTTCGCGGCGCTGGCCTTCGGTTATTTCAACCTTACCGGCGATCTCGCTTATAACTGCCAAGCCCTTCGGCTTACGTGCTTCGAATATTTCAACTACACGGGGAAGACCCTGGGTAATATCCGTTGCGCTTGCAACGCCGCCGGTATGGAAGTTTCGCATGGTCAGCTGGGTACCCGGTTCGCCTATGGCCTGCGCGGCAATTATGCCCACCGCTTCGCCTATGTTCACCTCTCCGCCGGTGGCCAGGTTTGCGCCGTAGCACTTGGTGCATACGCCGTGGTCGCTGCGGCAGGTGAATACGCTCCTGCACTCCATGCTCCTTATGCCCGCATCCACTATCCTGTTGCGGATGTCGTAGGTTATCATGCTGTTGGCGGGGCACAGTACCTCGCCCGTTTCGGGATGAACAACCTCGTTCACGCTGTAGCGGCCCAGTATACGGTCGCCAAAGCTTTCAACTACCTTGTTGCCGTCCATTATGGCCTCTATCTTCATGCCCTTGGGCGCTTCACCGCGCAGGGCGAAGCAGTCGTCCTCGCGCACTATAACGTCCTGAGAAACGTCAACAAGTCGCCTGGTCAGGTAACCTGAGTCCGCAGTACGCAGAGCCGTATCGGCCAAGCCCTTACGCGCGCCGTGGGAGCTGATGAAGAACTCAAGCACCGTAAGACCTTCGCGGAAGTTTGCACGTATAGGCACTTCTATGATCTGGCCGTTCGGGTCGGCCATCAGTCCGCGCATACCGGCAAGCTGACGGATCTGGTTGGTGGAACCACGGGCACCGGAGTTTGCCATCATGAATATCGGGTTATACTGATCCAGCGAATCCATAAGGGTCTTGGTGACCTTGTTGGTCGCGTCGTCCCAAATGTGTATTACGTTGGTACGCCTTTCCGCATCGCTGAGGAAACCGCTCCTGTACAGGCTGTCTATCTTGTTTACCTCAACCTCGGCCTCGGCCAGTATGGTCTTCTTCTCTTCCGGCACGGTTATGTCCTGGAAGCCTATCGTTATGCCGCCCAGTGTGGAATAACGGAAGCCCATCGCCTTTATGCGGTCCAGCATTTCGCTGGTTTCGGTCGCGCCGTAACGGCGGTAGCACTTGTCTATTATCTTACCTATGTCCTTCTTGACGACCAGTTTATCGACCTCAAGCTTGAACATATCGTCCGCAGTGTTCCTTTCAACGAAGCCAAGGTCCTGCGGTATGGCGTTGTTGAATATAACGCGGCCGATGCTGGTGTCTATAACCTTTCTCAGCTTCTTGCCTTCAAATTCGCGCTCTATGCGGATTTTCACCTTGGCATGCAGCGAGCATTCGCCCGTCTGATACGCCATTATGGCTTCATCCTCGCTGGCAAAGGCCTTGCCCTCGCCCTTTTCGCCGTCGCGCTGCAGGGTAAGGTAGTAGCAGCCCAGAACCATGTCCTGCGTGGGTTCCACAACAGGCTGGCCGCTCTGCGGCTTAAGTATGTTGTTGGATGCAAGCATGAGGAACCTTGCTTCCGCCTGCGCTTCAACGCTGAGCGGAACGTGCACGGCCATCTGGTCGCCGTCGAAGTCCGCGTTGAATGCGGTACATACCAACGGGTGCAGCTTTATGGCGCGGCCTTCAACAAGGATTGGCTCGAACGCCTGTATACCAAGGCGGTGCAGCGTAGGCGCGCGGTTGAGCATAACGGGATGCTCTTTTATGACCACTTCCAGCTCGTCCCATACCTCTGTACGGACGCGCTCCACCATGCGCTTTGCGCTCTTTATGTTGTGCGCAAGGCCATCGTCAACAAGCTTCTTCATTACGAAGGGCTTGAACAGCTCCAGCGCCATTTCCTTGGGCAAACCGCACTGATACATCTTCAGCTCAGGGCCTACGACTATAACGCTTCGGCCGGAATAGTCAACGCGCTTGCCCAGCAGGTTCTGCCTGAAGCGGCCCTGCTTACCCCTAAGCATATCGGAAAGGGACTTGAGCGGCCTGTTGCCGGGGCCGGTAACGGGGCGTCCGCGGCGGCCGTTGTCAATAAGGGCGTCCACCGCTTCCTGAAGCATGCGCTTTTCGTTGCGCACTATAATGTCCGGCGCGTGCAGCTCAAGCAGCCTCTTGAGGCGGTTATTTCTGTTTATAACCCTGCGGTAAAGGTCGTTAAGGTCGCTGGTGGCGAACCTGCCGCCGTCCAGCTGCACCATCGGCCTAAGTTCCGGCGGAATTACCGGCACCGCGTCCAGTATTATCCATTCGGGCTTGTTGCCGCTCTTAAGGAAGGCTTCAACAACGTCCAGCCTCTTTATGGCGTTTGCGCGCTTCTGGCCGGAGGAGGAGTTGACCTCGTCCTTAAGCTGCTTTTCAAGCTCCTCAAGGTTAAGGTCCTTGAGCAGTTCCTTTATGGCTTCGGCGCCCATGCCGGCCTTGAAGGCCTTGGGGCCGTATTCGTTCTGCGCGTCGCGGTATTCCTTGTCGCTGAGAACCTGCTTATACTGAAGCGGTGTGTTGCCGGGATCGGTAACGACAAACGCCGCAAAGTACAGCACTTTTTCAAGGTTCCTCGGGCTCATGTCCAGCAGCATCTTCATGCGGCAGGGTATGCCCTTGAAATACCATATGTGTGATACGGGGGCGGCCAGCTCAATGTGGCCCATGCGCTCGCGGCGCACCTTTGCGCGGGTAACTTCAACGCCGCACTTATCGCACACCACGCCCTTGTAGCGCACGCGCTTATATCTGCCGCAGTGGCATTCCCAGTCCTTGGTCGGCCCGAATATGCGTTCGCAGAACAGTCCGTCAACTTCCGGTTTGAGCGTGCGGTAATTTATGGTCTCGGGTTTTTTGACCTCTCCGTGCGACCATTCCCTTATTTTTTCCGGGGATGCAAGGCCAATCTGTATAGCGTCAAAATTTGTCAGCTCGAACAATGCTTTTCTCTCCCTTCATCCGCGTTTTATTCGCCGTCGAACTCGCTGAAGTCCGCGTCCGAATCATCGTCATCGTCATCATTGAAATCAAATTCGCTGAAGCGATCGTCGTTCTCCATCGGCGCCATGTCGGGCACGTCCTCAAGCCCGCTCATGTTCACGTCGATAGGCGTTGTGTCGTCATCGTCTATCATTTCGCCGATCTGAATCTCCTCGTTGGTGTCGCTGAGCACCTTTATGTCAAGGCCGAGGGACTGCAGCTCCTTGATAAGCACCTTGAAGGACTCCGGTACGCCGGGCTCGGGCACGTTTTCGCCCTTCACTATGGCTTCGTAGGTCTTTACGCGGCCCACTATATCGTCGCTCTTTACGGTCAGTATCTCCTGCAGCGTATTCGCCGCGCCGTAGGCTTCCAGCGCCCAAACTTCCATTTCGCCGAAGCGCTGTCCGCCGAACTGGGCCTTGCCGCCGAGCGGCTGCTGAGTTACCAGCGAATACGGGCCGGTGGAGCGGGCGTGAATCTTATCGTCTACCAGGTGATGCAGCTTCAAATAGTACATGTAGCCGACGGATACCCTGTTTTCAAAGGGTTCGCCCGTGCGGCCGTCGTACAGCACCGTCTTACCGTCCGGATCCTTTCCGGCCTTAACAAGCAGATCCTTTATATCCTGCTCGCTCGCGCCGTCGAATACAGGCGTTGCAATGTGCCAGCCCAGCGTTTTTGCCGCCATGCCAAGGTGCAGCTCAAGTACCTGACCTATGTTCATTCGGCTCGGAACGCCCAGCGGGTTAAGCACTATCTGCAGCGGCGTGCCATCCGGCAGGAAGGGCATATCCTCTTCGGGCAGTATCCTTGAAATAACACCCTTGTTGCCGTGGCGGCCTGCCATCTTATCGCCAACGGATATCTTTCTCTTCTGCGCAATGTATACGCGCACCAGTTCGTTCACGCCGGGGGCAAGTTCGTCCTTGTTTTCGCGGGTGAATATCTTCACGTCCACTATAACGCCGCCTTCGCCGTGGGGCACGCGCAGGGAGGTATCCCTCACCTCTCTTGCCTTTTCGCCGAATATGGCGCGCAGCAGGCGCTCTTCCGCGGTCAGCTCGGTTTCGCCCTTGGGCGTTACTTTACCAACCAGTATGTCGCCGCTCCTTACCTCTGCGCCGATGCGGATTATGCCGCGCTCGTCAAGGTCGCTAAGCGCATCCTCGCCAACGTTGGGAATGTCGCGGGTTATTTCTTCCTTGCCCAGCTTGGTGTCGCGGGCTTCGGTTTCATGCTCCTCTATATGTATGGAGGTGTATACGTCGTCCTTAACCAGCTTTTCGCTTATAAGTACGGCGTCCTCGTAGTTATAACCCTCCCAGGTCATGAAGCCTATCAGTATGTTGCGGCCAAGGGCTATTTCGCCGTGCTCGGTGCTTGCGCCGTCCGCCAGCACGTCGCCTACCTTCACCTTGTCGCCCACGTTCACTATGGGGCGCTGGTTGATGCAGGTGCCCTGGTTGGAACGCTTGAACTTGATGAGCTTATACGTATGGCGAATGCCGCTTGCATCCTCGGTCACTACCTTATCGGCGGCAACATAGATAACCGTTGCATCCTCGTGCGCAACTACCACAACGCCGGAATCGTGCGCGGCCTTGTATTCCATGCCGGTGCCAACCACGGGCGCTTCCGGCATGAGAAGAGGAACCGCCTGGCGCTGCATGTTCGATCCCATCAGCGCGCGGTTAGCGTCGTCGTTTTCAAGGAAGGGTATCATTGCCGTTGCAACGGATACCAGCTGCTTGGGCGAAACATCCATGTAATGCACCTGCTCGGCAGGCACTTCGATTATTTTATCCAGCCAGCGGGCTACGACGTGATCCTTAGCGAACCAGGTATTGCCCTCCTCTGTGGTAACGGTGGCCTCGTTCGCCTGCGCAACTACGAAGTCGTCCTCTTCGTCCGCAGTCAGGTATACTATGTCGCTGCTGATGGAATGGTTCTTGCCGTCCACCTTCCTGTAAGGCGCCTCTATAAAGCCGTACTTATTGATGCGCGCATATGTGGAAAGCGAGTTTATAAGGCCTATGTTAGGACCTTCAGGGGTTTCAATGGGGCACATGCGTCCGTAATGCGAATAGTGAACGTCTCGCACGTCAAACGTGGCGCGGTCGCGGTTCAAACCGCCGGGACCAAGTGCGCTCAGCCTGCGCTTATGCGTAAGCTCCGCCAGCGGGTTTGTCTGGTCCATGAACTGGGAAAGCTGGCTGGAACCGAAGAATTCCTTTATCGCCGCTGTAACGGGGCGGATATTTATAAGGTTGCTGGGCATGGCGGTTTCCATGTCCTGTATGCTCATGCGCTCGCGCACAACGCGCTCAAGCCTGGTCATACCAACGCGGATCTGGTTCTGCAGCAGCTCGCCTACGCTCCTTATGCGGCGGTTGCCCAGATGGTCAATGTCGTCCGTGCGGCCGATGCCGTAATTCATGCCGATAAGGTAGCTTATGCTGGCTATCATATCATCGGGCAGGATGTGCCTGGGTATAAGGTCGTAAACATGCTCCTTCAGCAGGGCCTTGAGCTCTTCCTCGTCCATGCCCTCGCCTTCCTTGAGCAGCTGCATGAGCGTGGGGTAATGCACCCTTTCGTTAAGGCCGGCTTCTTCGGGATTGAAGCTGAGGAAATGCTTGGCGTCCACGAACAGATTGCCAAGGACCTTTATGCGCTTATCCTCCGCCGTGACGAATATGCCGCGCACGCCGGTGTTCTCTATGCGTTCGGCGGCCTCGGCACTTATGCGTTTGCCGGCTTCAACTATTATTTCGCCGGTGGCGGGGTCTATAACATCGTCTGCGCTTATATGTCCGGCTATGCGGGCGGCAAGGCTCAGCTTCTTATTAAACTTATAGCGGCCTACGCGGGCCAGGTCGTAGCGGCGGTCAAAGAACAATGCGTTCAGCAGGCTCCTTGCGCTTTCCTCCGTGGGGGGCTCGCCGGGACGCTGACGCTTGTATATCTCTATAAGACCGTCCTCAACGCTCTTGGTAGTATCCTTATCAAGAGTGTTCATCAGCCTTTCTTCTTCGCCCATCAGTTCGATTATTTCGGCATTGGTGCCGTAGCCCAATGCGCGCAGCAGCGCGGTTATGTAAACCTTGCGCTGGCGGTCTATCTTAACGTGCAGCACTTCGCTGGAATCGGTTTCGTATTCCAGCCATGCGCCGCGGTTAGGTATTACCTGGGCGGAATAAAGATTCTTGCCCAGCTTATCTATGCTGCGGGTATAATATACGCCCGGAGAACGCACAAGCTGGCTGACTATAACCCTTTCAGCGCCGTTTATGATAAAGGTGCCCTGCTCGGTCATGAGCGGGAAATCGCCCATGAACACCGGCTGCTCCTTTACTTCTCCGGTTTCCTTATTGATAAGCCTGACCAGTACCTTCAGGGGCGCGCAGTAATTAACGTCCCTTTCTTTGCATTCCTCAACGGAGTATTTGGGATGGTCAAAATCGATTGAATAATCGACAAACTCCAAAACGAGTTTTTCCGTATAGTCTGTGATCGGGGAAATGTCGTCAAGTACCTCCCTAAGGTCCTCTTCAACAAACCGCTTATAAGAGTTCTTCTGAACCTCTATAAGATCCGGCATGTCGAGAACCTCGTTGATACGGGAGAAACTCATGCGTTTCCTTGTGCCCATCTGCACTTCATGTACCATCGTGTTCACTCCTCTATATCGCGCTTGCGCGGCGTTTATGGCCGATGCGCCGCCCCGGCATGAGCGTTCCCGTATACGCGGGCCTGCATACCCCGCATTTTAGGGAACAGCGCGGCAGTCTCTGGGAAAATGCAGACATTTCCCACAGATTACCATGCTAACGCAGTTTAACATTGTACCAAAGAGAATTAGGCTTGTCAATGCTTTTGACAGGCCGATTTGAGATTTATTCAAGAAAAGTTTGCCATTTGTTTACATTTGGCGAGGGAAACGGCGGCAATTACCGTTTCCCTCGCAATGTGTGTTATAGTGTGTATTTTACGCTTCCGCTCCCGCAAGGGCTATTATGGCGTCCGCAATGGTCTTGGTATCCTCTATCAGATCGTTCACCGGAATGTATTCATCCGGCATATGCGCCCTGCCCGGTTCGCCGGGGCGCTCTATGCCGAACGCCACGGAGTTCTTCATGTGCCTTGCGTATGTTCCGCCGCCTATGGCAAGGGGTTCAAGCCTCTGCCCGAAGCGCGCGGCGTAAACGTCCAGCAGCTTCTTCACCAGCTCGTCATCGGGGCTTATATAGTAGCCTTCGCTCCAGCTTATGTCCGTCTGCACAAGGCCGGTCTCCTTTATGCCTTCGGTTATCTTCTTTTCAAGCTCCTCCGCCTTGCTGGATATGGGGGCGCGCACGTCGAAGGTAAGGCGGTGTATGCCCGTTTCGTCCCAGTCAAGCACGCCGGGATTAAGCGTGAGCCTGCCGGATGCATCCTCGCTGTCTATGCCCAGCGTTTCGCCGTGGCAATCGAACTTCAGCGCGTTGGTGAGGGCGTTCACGGTGTGCGCATCCTCGCCTTCAAGTGGCAGCTTGTCAAGCAGCGCAAGCATTGCAAGCATGGCGTTCTTGCCGTGTTCCGGCTCTGAGGCATGCGCCGCAAGGCCCTTCATTATTATCTTTGTATTGTTTTCGTCTATCGCTTCCGCGCTGCACGCAAATTCGCTGCCTTCCATAAACGCTTCCATTATGGGCACTATGCGGGAAAGCGCCAGCGGCACGGTGGCCACGGCCTCGCCCGGCACAACGTTGCGGCGGGTGCCAGCGTGCAGAGTTATGGCGGAATCAAACTTCTTTTCGTATTCCGTGCGGAATATCATCTTTTCGCTGTTCACAACGGGATATTCGGCGTCTGGAGAGAAGGAGAGCGTGGGCGCCTTGGCAACCTGATTATAATGCTTCAGGCAACTCATGCCGCTTTCCTCGTCGCAGCCCAGAATAAGCCTTACGCTGCGCCTGAGCGGTACGCCGCATTCCTTTATGGCCTTCATGGCATACAGCGCCGCAAACGCGGGGCCCTTGTCGTCCATGGTGCCGCGGGCATAAAGCTTGCCGTCGTGTATTTCGCCGCCGTAGGGGGGATACGTCCAGCCCGTGCCCTCCGGCACAATGTCCAGATGGCATATAACGCCAAGCTGCTCATCACCGCCTGCCATATCTATCGCGCCGCAGTAGCCGTCGTAATCCACGGTATCAAACCCAAGCGCCTTGCCGCGCGCAAGCGCATCGTCAAGCGCTTTTCTTATCATCGGCCCAAACGGCGCGCCTTCGCCCGCATGCTCGGTATCCTTTACGCTCGCTATGCTCAGGTTCGCCCTAAGCGCCTCTATCAGTTCTTCCTTATGATCGTCTATCCATTTGTCAACAGCGCGATTCATACCTTTCCTCCATTGCTTTACTATCGTGCAGCATTATGCTGACTACATTACAGCATACCTTATTATGCCGCTTTTTTCAATCTTCGCTTTCTATTTTATTTATAAACCTTTCTCATTCCGGCCTTTATATATTTATAAAAAAATGGTAATATGTATAATCAGATAAATACTTATGGAGGGTAAGTTTTATTATGAATATACTTATTGCGGCGCTGCTCGGCCTTGTTCAGGGGCTTTGCGAATTTCTGCCCGTGTCAAGCAGCGGCCACCTTGTGCTTTTTCAAAATATTTTCGGCATAAACGAAGGCGCAATGTTCTTCGATACCATGCTGCACCTTGGCACGCTTGCGGCCGTTATAGCCGTTTACTACCGCCAGCTTTGGGCGCTTATCAAAAAGCCTTTTCAAAAGAAGGTTTATCTTCTTCTGCTTTCCACCCTTGTTACAACGGTGATAGCGTTTGCATTCAAGGATCTGTTTGATTCCGCATTTGAAGGCAAGTTCTTAGGCATAGGCTTTTTGATAACGGCGGTTATACTTTTCCTCAACGAAAAGCTGTCCCACGGCAAAAAGGACATTGAACACATGAAGTATACTGAATCCCTCGGCGTAGGCCTTATGCAGGGCGTTGCCATATTTCCCGGCGTTTCAAGAAGCGGCTCCACAATCGCGGGCGCGCGCTTCTTCGGCCTTTCTAAAGAGGCGGCGGCGGAGTATTCGTTCATATTGTCCATACCCGCAATACTCGGCTCCCTTGTGCTGCAAATTCCCGATGTTGCCGCGGAAGGCCTTCAGGGCACGGATTGGGGCTGCGTTATAGTCGGCACGATAGTTGCCGCCATAAGCGGCTATTTTGCAATACGCTGGATGCTCAGGCTGATAACGAAAAAGAGCCTGAAGGGCTTTATCATATACGTTGCGGCGCTGGGCGTGCTGGTGCTTTGCGATCAGCTTATATTCAACGTTTTCTTCACCAATCCGTTTTAAGCGAGGATAGCCCATGGACCCGAGAGCAAGGGCGGTTTACCGCGTTGACGTGCGCAGCTTTTTCGATACCGATGCCGATGGGCTGGGCGACATAAACGGCATTGCCGCAAAAATAGATTATATAAAGGAGCTGGGCGCGGATACGCTTATGCTTTCACCCGTGTTTTCGGGCGAAGGCTTTATGATAGACCCTGAAATAGGCACGGCGGATGATCTTGACGCGCTTATAGACAAGGCCGCGTCCCGCATGATAGGCACCGTGCTTGAGATGAGAGCCGATATGCCCCTTAACGATGCTTCGGACATAGACCGCGCCTCCGCCGCCATGCGCTATTGGCTGGACAGGGGCGCAATGGGCATTGCCATAAATACCGATGCGCTCACCGCATCCGGCGATAAGCGCGCGCTGCACCGGGCAATGTGCGCCCTGAACAGGAATGTTTTTTCGCTGTATCCTGATTGCTTCACGGTGGGCATAGGTAAAAACGTGCCTTTTGAGGACGCCGTGCAGCTTACGCGGACGGAAAACCGCGAACTGCTGATGCAGCTTTATATCCCCGCGCATATGTCGGAGGCTTTCTCCCCCGCTTCCGGCTCCCTCGGCGCGCTGTTCTGCGGCGGGGACGCGAAACGCTTTAAGCACGATGCGGACTATTATCAGGTGCAGGGCGAGTTGAAGGGCGGCTGGTTCCTGAACGGCATTTCGCTTACGCAGGGGCAGTTTTCATCGCAGCAGGAGCTTACGCGCCGCCTGCGCTCCAAGGCCGCCTGCCTTTACGTTATGACCGGGCGCGGTACCCCGCTAATACGGCAGGGCGACGAAATAGGCCTTTATGCCGAAAACACCCCAATGCAATGGAACAATTCCCGCGCCGCCGGCTTCACACTTGGCACGCCCAGGCTGAAGGGCGAAAATTCGCTGAGCCACATAAACGTTGAGGACGACATGACGCATATGGATTCCGTATGCTCGTTCTATAAGCGCTCAATAGCGCTCCGCCGCGATCATAGCGCGCTTATAGGCGGCGAATACGCGCCCGTTGATTCCGAAAATCCGCGCGTTATGGCATACACCCGTTCGGACGGGGCGGAAAGCCTGCTTGTGGTCATAAACCTTACCGACCGCGCGGCAAAGGTTGCGCTTACGGGCTGCGAAAAGGGCGAATGTCTGCTTTTCACCAATTCGCCCAAGCCCATTGCCGGAAGCATGAAGCTTCAGCCGTATGAAGGCTTTGTGTACAGATTAAGGTAAAGCAAAATGGAAGCTGACAGCGCGCGCATATATATAATTGATGAAACAGCGGCTGATGACAGCCGCACGGAGCGGCTTATCCGCCTTGCGCGCCTGTATGCTGCGGAGGAAGCTATGCCGCTTCCGCAAACGCTTTGCATTGCAAAGGGCGAATACGGCAAGCCGTATTTTGAAAACGCGCCGTGGCTGCATTTTTCCGTGTCCCATTCGGGCGGGCTTTGGGTATGCGCATTGTGCCGCTGTGATGTGGGCATAGATATTGAGCAGCATGCCGCGCGCGATCATGCTGCGCTCTCCCGGCGCTTCTTCCACCCGAATGAAATAGAGTATACTCGCCGCGGCGGAACGGAGGCGTTCTATTCCGTTTGGACGGCAAAGGAAAGCTATGTCAAGCTGCTCGGCACGGGTATAGGGGGCAGCTTTTCGCATTTCAGCGTTGTTGAGCGCGGTGAAATATCGGGTGATCGGCTCTTTGCCCGCTTCACGTCCATCCCCGTGCGGGAAGGGTACTCGCTCACCCTCTGCCGGTGGGACGATGAGTGAAAATCCGACAAAATTCGATTTACCGTATGCCGATATACATACCAAATAAAAGGAGGCTACATCAATGAAAATGCGCAGAATGGACAGACTGGTGAGCGATAGAGCAAGAATAGGGCGGATAATAGCCGATTCCGCCGTTTGCCGCGTGGCTGTTAAGGATGAAGAGGGGCTTTACATAGTGCCGCTGAGCTTCGGCTACGTTCACGAAGGCGATTCGCTCACGCTGTATTTCCACAGTGCGAAGGAAGGCCGCAAGATACGCGCCGTCGGCAGCGGATGCGAAGCCGCGTTTGAAATGGACAGCATGAGCCGCGTTACCGAAGGACCAATTCCCTGCAACTATTCCTGCCTGTATTCAAGCATAACCGGCACCGGCAGGGCAAGCATGGTTGAGGATATTGAAGAAAAGAAGCTTGCGCTCTCGCTCATAACCGAGCATACCGCCGGCCGCCGCTTTGAGTTCAGCGATGCGCAGGCCGATAGCGTTGCAATAATAAAGCTGAACGCGGATACATTCAGCGCAAAGGAGAAGGCGCAATGAGTAAAGACCTTAAAACCGCATCCCCGCGCGAGGTGCGCGCGCTCATCCGCGCGGGCGAGATAACCTCCCCCACCGCCGGCATGGCCGCGGGCTATGCGCAGGCCAATTTGGTTATACTGCCCGCCGAATACGCCGCGGACTTTGCCGAATATGCCCGCATCAATCCCGCCCCCTGCCCCGTGCTGGAAACGCTTAAAGCTTCGCCGTATACCCGCCTTATGGCGGCGGACGGCAACATATTGACGGATATTCCCAAATACCGCATATATCGTAACGGCGCGCTTGACGCGGAAGTGACCGACGCAAGCGAATATTATCAAAGCGGCATGGTGGGCTTCCTTATAGGGTGCAGCTTTTCATTCGAGGAGGCGCTTATGCGCGCGGGCATAGAGGTGCGCCATATTGCAATGGGCCGCAACGTGCCCATGTACAAAACCAGCATTATGACCAAGCCCTGCGGCCCGTTTTCCGGCCCTACGGTATGCTCCATGCGGCCCATGACGCGCGAGCAGGCCGACCATGCCTATAAAATAACCGCCGCCATGCCAAACGTACACGGCGCGCCCGTACACATAGGCGACCCTAAGGACATAGGCATTGCGGACGTTATGCGGCCCGATTACGGCGACAGCGTGGAGATACGCGAAGGCGAAGTATGCGTATTCTGGCCCTGCGGCGTTACCCCGCAGGCGGCGATAGAAAACGCCAAGCCGCCGATAGTGATAACCCACAGCCCCGGGCATATGTTCATAACCGACATATTGAACAGCGAGCTGAACGATTTTCTTGAAGCGCACAAGGGCGAATAAGTAAAAAAAGTGGCCGTGAGCCACTTTTTTGTTATGTATAGCGCTTTACTGCTTTCTCAGCTTCGGGCCGGGGTCGCCCTGCTTCCAATGCCGGCGGCAAAGGCTTATGTATTTATCCTCCGCCCCCAGCACCACCTGCTCGCCCTGCTTGGTTATGCCGCCCTTGCCGTCAAGGCGGGCGTTGCAGGTTGCCTTGCGGCCGCACCAGCATATTGTCTTTACCTCCTCTATGCTGTCCGCCCAGGCAAGCAGCCACTTGCTCCCTTCAAAAAGCTCCCCGCGGAAGTCCGCGCGCAGCCCGTAGCATATCACAGGCACATTGTATTCATCCACAATGTCCGTCAGCAGCTCCACCTCCGCCTTGGTAAGGAACTGCGATTCGTCCACAATTATGCAATCATATTCCTTCCGCTTAACGGCTTCCCAGTCCATTTCGTCAAACAGCGTGCATTCATCCATAACGCCGCTGCGGCTTTTCATTATATGCACGCCGTCGCGCGTATCTGTGCGCGGCTTAACAAGCAGAGCCTTCTGCCCCTGCTCTCCGTAATTATACTTTACCATTATGGCGTTTGCGGTCTTGCTGGAGCTCATCGCCCCGTAGCGGAAATATAGCTTTGCCATTTAGGGATATCCTTTCATATATGAGCTGATGGATATATTGTATCAGACATAGTGAAGAATATAAAGTACAAAAACCGCGCATATTATGATAGAATATATTTAATCATAACTAACTTCAGGAGGAACCTATAATGGCAATAAGCGTATTTCAGGTACAAAGCCCGCTTTCTCAGGTAACGCGGGAACGCACGAACGAATATCTTAAAACCGTGGGCAGCGCCGTTGGCGAGGAGCTTGTGCGCGTTGATCTTGACGAATTTGAAAAGGCGCCCTTCGCGCTGGTATTCGTGGCCTCCGGCGGAAGCGAAGGCATATTCAAGGAAGGCTATGAGCGCATATGCAAAAAGCCCTGCTATATACTTACCAGCGGCGAAAGCAACTCCCTTGCCGCCAGCATGGAAATACTTTCCTTCCTAAAGCAGCAGGGCAAGCGCGGCGAAATACTGCACGGCAGCGTTGAGGACGTGGCAAGGCGCATAAACGCGCTGAAGATGGCCTATGCCGGAATAGAAAAGCTGAAGGGCATGCGGCTTGGCGTTATAGGCGCGCCCTCCGATTGGCTTATCGCAAGCGATACCGACGGCGCGGCGTATCAGGCTAAGCTTGGACTTACGCTTGTTCATATCCCCATAAGCGAACTGATAGAAGAAACCAAGAAGGGCGGCTACGAGCCGAATCAATATACTCAGCTTCTCATGGCGCAGGGCTACGACAAGGCGGAAATGGAAAAGAGCCTTAATGTATACGGCGCGCTCAAGCGCATAATTGCCAAGTACGATCTTCGCGCGGTCACCGTGCGCTGCTTCGATCTTCTCAATACCGTGTTCACCACCGGCTGCCTCGGCCTTGCCATACTCAATGCGGAAGGCATATACGCCGGCTGCGAAGGCGATATCCCCGCCGCCGTATCCATGGCAATACTCGGCGCGGTATCCGGGCAGGATGTGTTCCTGTGCAACCCCAGCCGCATAGATACCGCCGCTGGTGAAATGGTGCTGGCGCACTGCACGCTGCCCGTAACCATGCCGCGCAGCATCCGCCTTACCACGCATTATGAATCCGACATCGGCGTTGCCATAGCCGGCGAAATTCCCGAAGGCCCCTGCACCATATTCAAGGCCGCGGGCGATCTTTCCCGCTTCTTTGCAAAGCGCGGCGAGATAACCGAAAACCTGCACGAATCCTGCCTCTGCCGCACGCAGATAAAGCTGAAGCTTGATGATTTCTCATACTTCCTCACCAACCCCATCAACAACCATCATCTGGTCTGCTGCGGGGATTATACGGACGCGCTTAACGAATTCTTTGCCCTTATTGGCTAAGGTTATGCCTACACGGCGCATTATACGGCCGGCGGACAGCCCGTTCGCCGGCCTTTTATGCCCACGCGCGGGAATATTTACACATGATGGCATAAATATGGCTCAAAAATGTTATATATAATCAAAATACATCTTTTATTTCACAATTATTTTTGATAGAATAAATAGAACCATGCGGATTAATAATCGGCGTGGTCAAAAATAAACGGAGGATAAAAGCATAATGAAGAAAATTGCTGCTCTGATGCTGGCTTTGGTTCTTGCCATAGCCGCTATCGGCTGCTCCGCTCCCGCGGATCAGAACCAGGACAACACTCCCGCTAACGACAACAAGGAACCCTATCGCGTAGCCATGGTTACCGATACCGGCGGAATCAACGACCAGTCCTTCAACGCTTCTGCGTGGGCCGGCCTGCAGAGGGCTCAGGAAGAGCTTGGCTGCGAAGTTAAGTACTTCGAATCCAAGACCGACGCCGACTATGCCCCCAACCTCGAGACCGCTGTTGACGAAGGTTATGACCTTATCCTGTGCATCGGCTTCCTGATGGCCGACACCCTTAAGGAAGTTGCCGCCAACTATCCCGATCAGACTTTCGCTATCGTTGATAATTCCAGCGTTGGCGATAACGTTATCGGCGTTAACTTTGCCACCGAGCAGTGCTCCTATCTGGTAGGCGTTGCCGCTGCCACCATGACCCAGACCAACAACGTTGGCTTCGTTATCGGCATGGTCAGCCCCGTCATGAACACCTTCGGCTACGGCTTCTATGCCGGCGTGCGTGACACCAACCCCGATTGCCAGATTCAGTGCTACAATGCCAACAGCTTCGGCGATGCCGCGGGCGGTAAGGCTGCCACCATCAATATGTACACCAACGGCGCGGACGTCGTTTACCATGCCGCCGGTGCCACCGGCCTTGGCGTAATCGAAGCCGGCAAGGAACAGGGCAAGCTGGTAATAGGCGTTGACCAGGATCAGTCCTCTCTGGCCCCCGAAGCCGTGCTGACCAGCGCCGTAAAGCGCGTTGACAACGGCGTATTCGCCCTGTGCAAGGACGGCGTTGAAGGCACCCTCAAGCCCGGCAGCGATGTCAACTACGACATCACCTCCGGCGCTGTTGACGTAGCCCCCACCGACACCCTGATGAGCGACGAGTGCAAGGCTGCCGTTGCCGCCGCCAAGGAAAAGATCCTCTCCGGCGAAATCAAGGTTCCCGCCACTACCGAGGCCTTTGATGCCGCCTACGGTTCCGATTACTACACCCTGGATGACTAATAGCTGAATAAGCGCATCCCTGCCCGAAGCATATCGGGCAGGGATTTGTTATAACAAATCCATTATCACATCACGCAAACACATTTTTTATTTTAAGGAGGTGAGCCGGCTTGGAGGAAAACGGGCGCATAGACATGAGCCGCCCCACGGTTGAAATGAAGAACATAGTTAAAATGTTCGGCTCCTTCAAAGCAAACGACGGGATTAACCTGACCGTTCACAAGGGCGAAATACACGCCATATTGGGCGAAAACGGCGCGGGTAAATCCACGCTTATGAACATATTATACGGGCTGTATCATCCCACATCCGGCCAAATATTCATAAACGGCAAAGAGGTTTCCATATCCGGCCCCAATAAGGCGATAGAGCTGGGCATAGGCATGGTGCATCAGCACTTTATGCTCGTGCAGCCGTTCACCGTGGCCGAAAACATAATACTCGGCATGGAACCCATGCTCCCCGGCGGGCGGGTGAACATGAAGGCGGCGCGTGCGAAGGTGAACGAAATATCCGCCCGCTACGGCCTGCAGGTGAATGCCGATGCCAAGATTGAGGACATATCCGTAGGCATGCAGCAACGGGCAGAAATACTGAAGGTGCTGTACCGCGGCGCAGATATATTGATACTGGATGAGCCCACGGCCTCCCTTACCCCGCAGGAGATAGAAGAACTTATCGAAATAATGCATAACCTTGCGCGCGAAGGGAAAACCGTTATACTCATAACCCACAAGCTGAAGGAAATAAAAGCCGCTGCGGATTACTGCACGATCATCCGCCAGGGCAAATATATAAACACCGTAAGCGTTGCGGACACTACGGAGCAGCAGCTTGCCGCCATGATGGTCGGCCGCAGCGTTGAGTTCAAGGTGGACAAGGCCGCCATAGAACCGGGCGAAGTGGCGCTGGAGGTGCACGATCTGCACGCCAAGGATTACAGGAACGTTGAAGTGCTGCGCGGGCTTGACCTTACCGTTAGGAAAGGCGAAATAGTAGGCATAGCGGGCATAGACGGCAACGGCCAAACCGAGCTGGTGGAAATACTTACCGGCCTAAAGAAAGCGACTCACGGCGCAATCACCATGAACGGCCACGATGCTTACAACAAAACGCCGCGCCAGCTTTTCGACATGGGAATTTCAAGCATCCCTGCGGACAGGCATAAGCACGGGCTGGTGCTGGATTTCTCGGTTGAGGATAATCTTATTCTGCAAAACGCGGACGAAAAGCCGTATTCCAATCACGGCGCGCTCAATTTCAAGGCCATTGACGAGCACGCCAGGGAGCTTATTGAAAAATACGATATTCGCCCCCGCGGCTGCGAGCATGAACCGGCGGGCGACCTTTCCGGCGGCAACCAGCAAAAGGTGATAATTGCAAGGGAGGTTACAAACGACAAGGATTTGCTTATCGCCGTTAACCCCACGCGCGGGCTTGACGTTGGTGCGATTGAGTATGTGCATAAGTACATTGTGGATCAGCGCAACAAGCACAAGGCCGTGCTGCTGGTAAGCTTTGAGTTGGACGAGGTAATGAGCCTTTCGGACAGGATAGACGTTATATTCGAAGGCAAGATAGTCGGCAGCGTACGCGGAAGCGAAGCGGACGAAAAGCAGCTTGGATTGATGATGGCGGGAGGATCGGCGCATGAAGAATAGCATAAACACAAAGCGCTTTATTGAAAAGCTGCAGGAAAGCGCGTTCACCTATACGCTTATCTCCATTATAATCGGCTTTATAGTTGGCGCTATCGCCCTGCTTATCGCCGGCTATAACCCCATCGAGTCATATGGCAAGCTGTTCGGCGTTATATTCCGCTCCACAAAGAATATTTCGTATAGCTTCATTGAATATTCCGTGCCGTATATACTCACCGGCCTTTCCGTCGCCTTCGCATTCAAAACAGGCGTGTTCAATATAGGTGCGGAAGGTCAATACGTTATGGGCAGCGTTGCTGCAATGCTGGTTGGCGCGTTTGTTAAGGCCCCCGCGTATATACATATTCCGCTCTGCATAATCGCCGCGCTTGCTGCGGGCGCGCTCTGGGGCGGACTGGTAGGCTTTTTGAAAATCCGTTTCGGCGCGCATGAGGTGCTGTGCATGATAATGTTCAACTGGATAGCCTACTATTTTTCAAACTTTATCGTAAATCTTGACGGCGTGAACGTGGGCGGCGGCAAAACCTGGTCCGTACCCATTGCGGATACGGCAAAGATAACCATATCCGATTGGCTGCCCGGCCTTTCGCCCAAAGCGCACTTCGGCGTGTTCATCGCACTTATATGCGTTGTGGTGATCTATTATATAATCAACCGCACAACGCTTGGCTTCAAGCTTAAGGCAGTCGGCTTCAATCGCTCCGCCGCGGAATATGCGGGCATAAACGCCAACGGTTCCGTACTTACGGCGCTGAGCATATCCGGCATGCTCGCTTCCCTTGCGGGCGCGCTGCAGGTTATGGGCGTAACGTATAAGGTCAGTCAGTTTGCCGGGCAGGAAGGCTACGGCTTCCAGGGCATAACCGTTGCGCTTATAGGCGGCACCAATCCTTTCGGCGTGCTGCTGGGCGCAGAGTTCTTCGGCGCGATGAAGTTCGGCGGCACGCGCTTCGATGCCCCGAGCGAGATAGTTGACATAATAATGGGCTGCATAGTGCTGTGCATCGCCATATCAAGCCTGCTCAGGATGATGATAAGCAGCAACAAAAAGAATAAGGGAGGCGTATAACATGGACCAGTTGCTTAAAACGCTCGGCATTGTGCTTAATGCCACGCTTATGTATACTCCCCCGCTGCTGTTTGCGGCGCTCGGCTCCTGCTGCTCCGAAAAATCCGGCGTTATAAACATCGGTATAGAGGGCATGATGACAATAGGCGCCTTCACCGGCGCTGCCGTGGGCTATTTTTCCGGCGATCCTTGGCTGGCGTTCCTTTGCGCGGGCCTTGCGGGCATGGTTTTCGCGCTGATACACGGCTTTGCCTGCATAACCTGCAAGGCGGATCAAACCATATCCGGCACGGCAATAAACTTCCTTGCCAGCGGCATTGCCGTTTACGTTTGCCGCCTGCTCTTTGCAGGCAATACGGAAACGCACCCAGTGCCCAATAAGCTCCCCCGCATATTCAACGGCCTTTTTGAATGGTGCAACGCCAACCTTGGCGGCAAATGGGGCGAAGCGTTTGCAAAGAACGGCTTTCTTGACAACGTGTTCAACACATACGCTTCCGCGTATATAGCGTTCATACTGGTGCTTGTTATATGGTTCATTTTCTATAAAACGCGCTTCGGGCTCAGGCTCCGCGCCGTGGGCGAGCATCCACAGGCGGCGGATACGCTGGGCGTAAACGTTTCCCTCGTGCGCTATATCTGCGTTGCGCTTTCCGGCTTCCTTGCGGGCCTTGGCGGGGCGAGCATAACGCTTGCAACGGTTTCCGTATACCGCCCGTCCATAGTTATAGGCCAGGGCTTCATAGCCATTGCCGCGGTAATATTCGGCAAGTTCAAGCCGCAGGGCGCTATGCTTGGCTGCATACTGTTCGGCTTCTGCAACGGGCTGAAGGTAGTCGTCGGCTCAAGCGGCTCCATACCGGTGAACATAATATCCATGATACCGTATGTTGTCACTATAATCGCGCTTATACTCTTCGTTGGCAAGGCGCATGTTCCCGCCGCGAACGGCAAGCCGTATATTAAATCAAAATAATCAAAAAACTACAAGGCGGGCGCAGCAGCCAAAGGAACCGCTTTACCATAATGTAACCCTTCAATATCAAAAGGGCGAGCCTTTTCGGTTCGCCCTTCTTTTATTCTGCAAAGATTTAGCTGCGCCTGCGGCTGCGCGCTGCAACAAACGCCGCGGCGGCCATCACGCAAAGCGCTATGCCCATGTACGCCGTGCCGGAATCGCCGGTCTGCGGGGGCAGGGGCTTGGCGGGAGGAATCACGGGAACGTAGTCATAATAGTAGCTGTTGGTTACGGCAACGCTCGCTGTGCCGTTTTCGCCCGTGCTGACATATATTCCGTTTGTCCTGGGCAGATCATACCCTGCCACGGCCCTGCCGGTGCTTACGGCGGAATAATTCGCGCCGGTGAACACATAGCCGCTCAGGTTCGGGCTCTGCTCCGTCACTTCGTATACGTTATAGCCAACCTCTATCGTTGCGGAATAGGTATTGTCGCTGTTGCGGTTAAGCACAACGGCCATTGCGCTGCCCAGCGTCATGCCGTCCTCGTTCATGGGGCGCACATACACGGTGAAGCTGCGGGGCAGGTCGTAAGCGTAAACGCCGCGGAAGCTCTTGGTTATGGTCAGCTTGCCGTTCTGGGGCTTCTGCTCCTCGGCATACTTGTTAGTTATCTGAACCTTGCCTTCCCTCATGTTCTCAAGCTCTATTTCCTGCGTAGTCTGGCCGTTTATGGTTATGGTGGTGGCTTCGCAGTAGTAGCCGTTTATTTCGGTGCAGCCCTTCTCCTCTATGGTGTATTTGCCGGGAGCAACATCGATGTTTGCCGTGAAACCGTTGCTCGCATTCAGCGTAATATCCCTATCGAAGTTGTCGCCCTTAATGTTAACGACCACTTCATAATTCTCGGGCTTATCTTCCTCATCTACGCCTTCAACATTCTTTTTTATGCTGATGTTTGCCTTTTCGGGCTGCTTTTTGGTGTAGCTGTTCGTAATCGTTACAGTTGCTTTCATATCAGCGGCAAGTACTATGCTGCCCCCGGTAAGTCCTGCGTACTCCGTCTTTACAAGGTCGTATCCATTTATGCCTGGTTTCGGCGTCTCCTCCACCGTATATGTTCCGGCATCGAGTTCGATGGTTTGGGTGTAGCCGTTTCCTTTGTTCAGCACATAGTCTGTCTCGCCGACTTTTACGGTCACCGCGTAATCATCGGGCAGTTCAACGCCGTTCTCAAGGCCCTCGACCTTCTTTATCACGGTCAGCTTGGCCTTTTCGGGAACGCGCTCGTATTTGTTGATGAACGTAAGGCTCACTTCTTTGTTCTCGGATACCTACATACTGTATCCGCCATTTTCTTCATCATAAATCCTATTGTCAGTCCTCGTCTCGACAAGCCTATAACCGTTTATATCGGTGCTGTCAACCTCATTTATGTAATAATATTCTTCGTTCAGGTTTTCAAGCGTATGGGAGAAATTATTCGCCTTGTTAAGCTTAATGGACAGATCAACCGACTTATCCCTGTTATACACGTTCACGGTAACTTCGTAATTATCGGGAACGTCAACGCCTTCAACGGTCTTCTTTATGGTAAGCTTACCGGGCTTTATTACCGTGCCATGCTTGACATATTTGTTTTCGATGGACACCCTACGTGTTTTGCCTTCGGCAATGGTTATTGTGCCGTTTGCATCAAGCCCGCTGTATCCCGTGCGTCTGTGATCATATCCCGGGATGCTGCCGGAAGCTATCTCCACAACGGTGTGCGGCTTATTGGCTTCCACTTCAACGGAGTAATCATTGGTAATCATATCGCTAAGATTAATCTTACGCTCAACGCCGTCTATTTCCACCTTAATGAAATAATCGGCAGGAACGGTGTCACTGCCTTCAAGGCCGCTTATTTCTTTCCTTATTACCAGCGTGGCCTTCCCCGGTTCGGGAGTGGGGGTAGGCGTGGTGTCGATTTTCCACTTGGCTACAAGCTTTGCGTGGGTATATACGTTAAGGCTCTGTCCTTCGCCTATATTGCTGCTCGTGCCCACCTGCTCGGAGAAGGTCAGTTCGTTGCCGCTCCTTGTGCATTTTGCATAATAGGTCACTTCCCAGCCGAGGAACTTTACGTTCTTCGGCGTGACGGCAGCCATTGCCGTCAGGCTTATTCTGTTGGTGGTATGCTTCCAGTTCTGTATATCCGATGCCGCGGAATAGTTGTATGCGAACTTGGTATTGGCAACAAAGTTGCCCTCGCCACTGCCGTATGCGTTGTCGCTTGCCACGGTTGTCCACATCGCGCTGTTGTTGAACAGATCGGCAAGCTTGGTGTCGCCCGGGAACATGTTGAGTATTTCGCCGTAGTCATATTCAACATAAACGGGCTGCGGTATGGGCGCAACCTGAATAAGTATATAGTAACCGTGGTTGCTGCCATTGCTGCTGTGGCAGAAATTCTTGCTGTTAAGCGGAATGGACAGCTTGAACGTGCCGTCATTCTGCTTTACGGATCGAGCAAGGCTGAAGGGAACGTCATAGGCATTGCCCGCGCTCCATGTTTTGCAGCTGTACGGGCTCTGGCCGTGCGGGTCTATGCAGGCCACAACTATTCTGGATACATAGTAGCCCTTCTCTGCAGTTATGGCAAGCTCCACGCTCTGCTCGTTCCGGTTGCTTGCGGAAGTATAATAGCTGCTCAGCGCCGCGCCGCTGGCTGCGCCTGTTTTGTTGGAATCCTGCCACGTAACGGCGGTGCCGTTCAGCGTTACCGCGGTCACACCCGCGCCGTTCTTGCTTACATTCCGCCCGTTGCTTACTTCAAAGGTATCGTAAACAACCTTTATGCTGCCGTCCCAGTTTTCCTGATTAAGGTAGCTGCCCTGCTGACCGCCACCGGATCCGCCACCGGGGCCGCCGCCACCGGGTCCCCAGCCGCCACCGGGTCCGCCCTTATCCGCGAGTGCGATGCCCGGAATAAGCGCAAGCGCCATGAACAGCGCCATTACAAATGCAAAATGCCTTCTCATAAATTCCCTCCTGTTTTTCTATGTTTTTTCACCACGAGCATACATGCTTTTTTGTACCGGCATACATGGATACTCGTGTGTACATTATAGCATGGCCCTCCGAACGCACTCAACATAATAATTTTTATCCAATCATTATATATTTTTAGTTCGATTAATTAAACAAGCGCATGGCATAGCACCATGCGCCCGTGTGATTCGCTTTTTTCAGCCCTCCATCTGCTTCCCCAGGAAGTTCGCCGCCGTTTCCGCGGCCTTTTGCTCCGCGCGGCCTATGCCTGCGTTCTCGTCGCGGCTGAGCAGCATCACCGCGCCTATCGGATCCCCCGCGCAAATTATCGTGGCTATCGCTGCCGCGGCAAACGGCTGCGCCCCGTCCGCGGTAATGTGCGGCGCCGTGCCGCCGTCCGCCCCAACGCAAAGCTTGCCGCGCCTGTCCATCAGCTCCTCAAGGTCGCTGTGTATGGGCTTATCTATCAGTTCCTTGCGGCATGGCCCGCTCGCGGCTATCACCGTGTCCTTGTCGCACACGGCCGCCGTCATCCCAAGCGCAAGCTGCAGCGATTCCGCATATTCCTTCGCAAAATCCCCCAACTCCCCTATCGGCGAATACTTTTTCAGTATCACCTCTCCCTCTCGGTCGGTAAATATCTCCAGCGGGTCGCCTTCGCGTATTCTCAGCGTTCTTCGTATCTCCTTGGGTATGACTACGCGGCCCAGCTCGTCAATCCTCCGCACAATTCCGGTTGCCTTCATGGTTCTCTATTCCTCCTGAATAATTCATTTCCATGCTTGCCATATCATGTTTTGTATCGGTAGTATGTGGAAGGATAAGGGGGATTATGCATGAAAGCAAACCATTATGCAGCGGTGCAAAGTTTTTTGCAATTGACGCTGCATTATACGAATGTTAAGATTTAGCTATAAAGTTAGTTGTCGATAACCTTATTGTTTTTCTGTATTTGTGGTTTATATTTTTAGCGGAGGATGGCTATGCTGGAACATTACCTTGACCAACTTGGCGATATGCTGCACCTGTGTGCGGACACAGACGGCATACTTATCGTCAATAAACAAGGCGTTATTGAATACCACAGCATGCCCATGCCCGCCTATTACACACACGAGGACACCGTAGGAAAACATATATTGGATATTTACCCAAGCCTTACCGAAGAAACATCCACCATATTGACCGTACTGCGCACAGGCATTCCTTCTTATAAGAAAGTGCAGCGCCTTATAAACGACCGCGGACAGAACGTTACGCTTGAATCAACAACTCTACCTATAATAGTTGGCAGCAATGTTGAAGGCGTTGTGGATTCATCTCACTTTTTTGAAATAGGCCACAGGGTAGTGCGCAGCGGCCCCAATGGCGAGCTTTCAACGCTGGACAGTATAATAACCGAAAACACATGCATGAAAAAGCTGAAACAGCGCATATGGGACGCCGCGCAGACTAATTCCCCCGTCATTATATACGGCGAAATCGGCACGGGCAAAAAGCTTGCGGCCGAGGCGCTTCATCGCGAAGGCCCGCGCGCAAACGGCCCGTTTATAGTGCAAAACTGCGCCGCCATGCACGATGATGACGATTCGTTTTACTGCGAATCTGCCGGCGATGAAAAGAATCTTTTTGAACTTGCGGACGGCGGCACGCTGCTTCTGGATGAATTTGATTGCCTGAGCCACGCATTGCAGGCAAAGCTGATAAAGGCCCTCAGCCGCAATAAGCGCCACGCTATCAATGCGCCGGACGCCGCATATGATGTGCGCGTAGTTGCCGCCATGAACGATGACCCTTATGCCGCCCTGCGCGAAAAACGGCTTAGGGAAGATCTTTATTATAAGCTTGGCGTTATAAAATTGCGAATGCCTCCGCTTAGGGAACACGCGGACGATATACCGCTGCTGATGCGCTATTTTATCGATAAATATAATCTTGAAATGAAGCGCAGCGTGCACGTTGTGAGCAGCATGGTGGAAAGCATACTTCGCCAGTATAGCTGGCCGGGTAACGTTCAGGAGCTAAAAAACGTTATAGAGGGCGCGCTCGTATCCATGCGCTCCGATACGCTCAGAATAAACGACGTTCGGGAGGTGCTGCTTTCCGTATCCGGCCGCGGTTCTCTCCCCGGTATGCTGGATAGCACTCCTCCCGCCAATTCCGAAAGCTTTTCTTTGAATGAAGCGCTTGAAAATTACGAAAAAGGCATTATACTGCAAGCGTTGCAGGAAACTCACTCCATATCCCAGGCAGCAAGAAGGCTTGGCATTTCCCGTCAAAATCTTCAATACAGGCTGCAAAAATACAATATCTGACCTCCACGCTAACTGAACCGTTTAATACACTTTGAAGGAGAATGGACAATGCGCAGATTATGGTACAACGCAACTGTTGCCAGCATGGATGGCAGCATGAACGCCTATCAGGCCATCGGCACGGATAGCGGCAAAATAGTGTTCCTTGGCAGCAACGCGGATGCTGAGCGCCAAAGCTGGGACGAGAAGCGCAATATGAACGGAGCAATGATATTGCCCGGGTTCAACGATACCCATATGCACATGCTCTATTATGCCACATTCAGCCGCAACGTTATGCTGTTCGGCGTGGATTCGATAGACGGCATGGTTGAACGGCTGCGCAATCGAATAGCTGAAGAACAGCCTTCTTATGTAATAGGCATGGGCTGGAATCAAGAGTACATGAAGGAAGGCCGCCTTATTACAAAGGCAGACCTTGACCGTGTATCGCGCGACATACCCGTATTTGCCGTGCGCGCATGCATACATGTTGCCGCATGCAATAGCGCCGCACTTGAACTGATAAGCAAAGCGGAGCTTAGCGATGATATTCGCGTTGGTATAGATTACGATACCGGCATACTTCGTGAAAGCGCCGTTGGGCTGTATCGTACGGTCGTGCCGCCGCTTAGCGATGCGGAAATAGAATCGCTTATACTCGACACTCAAAAGAAGCTGAATGCGGACGGCATAACCGCCATACACACGGATGATCTTACATCAGTACCCGGCGTTGAAGGCGAAAGGCTCCTTAGCATATTCAAGCGCATGGATGATGAAAACAAGCTTACCGTTCGCGTTATAGAGCAGGCGCAGGGCTATGGCGACGGTTTCAAAAACGTGCTTGCCATGCGCGACGCCACTCTCAACTCAGCTGGACTTTTCCGCGTATATACACGCAAGCTGCTGCTTGATGGTTCCCTTGGCGCAAAATCCGCCGAGATGATAAACGGCTATATTGACGTCCCTTCAAACCATGGCATAGCAAATTTCAGCGTGGATGAGCTTTATCATCTCATTCGCGAAGCCAATGCCAACCGCATGGATGTTGCCGCCCACGCAATAGGCGATTTGGCCTTGAAACAGCTTTGCGATATATTTGAGCGCGTGCTCAATGAAGATCCGTGGCCACAGCATAGGCACGGCGTTGTGCATGCGCAGATAACCACGCCGGAGCTGCTTGGGCGCATGAAAAAGCTGGGGCTTCAGGCGTATATTCAGCCCATTTTTATAGACGCAGACATGAACGTAGTCGCGGAACGCATCGGCGAAAAACGCGCGGCTGAATGCTATCAATGGAAAACCATGCGCGATATGGGCATACATACAAGCGGAGGATCGGACTGTCCTGTTGAGCCTTTCAACATTCTTGACAATATGCGCAGCGCTATCACGCGGAAGAACCGCGCCGGCACAAAAACATATCTCATCGATCAGGCATTGAGCACCGCGGACGCAATACGCCTGTTCACAAGCGACGCCGCATGGGCCGCGCGCGATGAAAACATACGCGGCACGCTTGAAATAGGTAAACTTGCCGATATGACAATACTCGACAAGGACCTTTTCGCAATCAATCCGGATACCTTTACAAGCGTAAACGTTTTAGAAACCGTCGTAAACGGCGTTACGGTATTCCAAGCGTAACAGCCATTGCGTATACAAAACAACATAAGAAGGAGGATATGCATGACAAACAAAATATTGGAAAAAGCCATCGGCATTAAGGACCAACTCGTCAGCGACCGCAGGGCGCTGCACAGGATTCCCGAATTTGGTGTATCCACGCCTAAGACGGCAGCATATGTGACCGCACGCCTTAACGAAATGGGCATTCCTAATCGCCATTGCGGCGTACACCGTCCCGAGGACAGGGAAATCGCCGTGCTTTCCGGCTGCCCCGATGCTCCCGACTCAACGGGCGTAGTGGGCCTTATCGGCAAAAGCGGCCCGTGCTTTATGCTGCGCGCCGATATGGACGGGCTTCCCATAAAGGAAGAAACCGGCCTTGATTACAGTTCCGAGAACAACTGCGGACATATGTGCGGCCATGACGCGCACGCAGCAATGCTCCTCGGTGCGGCAAGGATACTTAAAGACATGGAAGCCGAGCTTCCCGGTCAGGTAAAGCTTATGTTCCAGCCCGGCGAAGAAATGGGCTATGGCTCAAAAACCATGATAGAAGACGGTTTGCTTGAAAATCCCCCCGTTGAGGCGGCTATGGCGCTGCACGTTTGGCCGCAGATGGACGTTGGACAGTTCTATTTCAGCCCCACCGTTACCTCCGGCTCCATGGCCACGTTCTATATCGCAATAGAAGGTAAGGGCGGGCATTCTTCCGAGCCGCAAAAGACAATAGACCCCATTATGATAGCAAGCGAGCTGAGCAGCGCGCTCAATCTTATCATCCCGCGCGAAGTAAATCCCGATATATTTGCCACTCTTACCGTGGGGCTTATAAAGTCCGGCACCGCATCAAACATAATCCCCGGCGCGGCGGAAATGGCCATATCCATAAGGACGCTCGATCCGGATGTATATGATTATTTGCTTAAACGCGTGCCCGAGGTTGCTAATGGCTACATCACAGCATGGCGCGGCAAATACACGCTGAAAATACACAAAACGCCGGGTACCGTATGCAATGCCGCCCTTTCCGCAGAAATGAGCAAATACGTTGGTGAAATACTCGGGCAGGAAAACGTCTGCCAGGCGCCGCCCATGAAGGGTGCGGAGGATTTTGCGTATGTAAGCAAATGCGTTCCGTCCTTCTTCGGCTTTCTTGGTGCGGGCGGTGCGGATTATTACCCGCTGCATAACAGCCGCACCATAATTGATGAAAACGTGCTCCCCTACGGCGCGGCAATACTTGCCAACTGCGCCGTGGAGTGGCTAAATTCTCATAAATAAATTAAAAGGAGATAAACCAATGAGCGACAACACCAAGAAGAAAAAGCAGTTCCGCCTGCCGCATATGTATCTGGTAATTGCGATACTTATGCTGTTTGTCAGCCTGCTGACCTATGTTGTTCCCGCCGGTTCGTATACCCGCGGAGATAATGGCGCCGTCGATCCCGACAGCTTTACTTATACCGATAGTTCCCCCGTCGGCATACTCAGCTTTTTTACCTCCATCCATAAGGGCTTTGTGGACAGCGCGAGCATAATTGCCACCGTACTGCTGGTTACCGGCTGCATAGAAATCCTCAATGCCACCGGAACGTTTTCCGCGGGCATACAGCGCATGATACGCGGGGTCAAAGGCAAAAACATCGTGGTCGTAATACTGTTTTACACCATATTCACCGCCATGGGCGTTATAGGCTACCTTGATGGCCTGTATCCCTTCTATGCAATAGTTATTTCAATATTCATGAGCCTTGGTTACGACCGCATGGTCGGCACCGCGATCATAATGCTTTCCACGGCCGTGGGCTTCACCAGCGGCCTTGTGAACCCCTATACCACCGGCATAAGCCAGACCCTCGTGGGCCTTCCCATGTATTCCGGCCTTGGCTTCCGCTGCATAGGCCTTGTAGTGTTCTATGTTATAGGCCTGTTCTTCCTTGTTCGCTATGCGCGTCAAATTGAAAAAGACCCCGCAAAGAGCATAATGGGCGCCAACTTCCGCGAGGAGCAGGTTGCCCCGCTCAAAATGCAGGAAGGCCTCGAGTTCAATGCCAAGCGCATAATAACCCTTGTCGCGTTCGTCGCCAGCATAGTGCTAACCGTTATAGGTGCGCTCAACTGGGGCTGGGGCATGCCTGAAATAGCCGCGCTGTATTTCCCCGTTGTAATACTGGCCGTTATACTTTTCAAAATGAACCCCAACGAGGCCTGCGGTCACTTCATAAAGGGTATGCAGAACGTTGTCGGTACCACGCTGGTTATCGGCCTTTCCCGTTCGGTATCCGTGCTGCTCTCCTCCGGCAACATAATCGATACGTTTATACACGCCATGTCCTCCATGCTTGGCGACACAAATCGTATCGTTACCCTGCTTGTAATATACCTGTTCGTAACTCTGTTCAACTTCTTCGTGGCTTCCGGTTCCGGCAAGGCCATGATGATGATGCCCATAATGCGTCCCTTGGGCGAAATACTCGGCATCAATCAGCAGGTAATGGTTCTTGCCTATCAGTATGGCGATGGCCTTACCAACACCTTCTGGCCCACCAGCTCCGTTGCGCAGCTTTCCCTGTGCGGCATGGACTACGGCAAGTGGATAAAGTTTGCCTGGAAGGTATATCTCTGCCTCATAGCCGCGGCCTTCGTGCTGATCGTAATCGCAGACAAAATCGGCTACGGTCCGTTCTAAGCCGAATAAACGGCATAAGCAATACCCACGCAGGAGCTTCCCGCGTGGGTATTTATTGTATACCGAAAACCCCGCCATA
>MSGS01000005.1 GCA_001940855.1 Christensenellaceae bacterium Phil1
TGGCGGAGAAGGAGGGATTTGAACCCTCGCGCCAGTTACCCCAGCCTACTCCCTTAGCAGGGGAGCCCCTTACAGCCACTTGGGTACTTCTCCACGCGATGCTGTGTTGTTATTGGACGAGCGGTGATGTTGATCCTTCGGTATCCGCCAAGTAAGGCAAACTGCTCTGTCTTATTTGGCGGAGAGAGAGGGATTCGAACCCCCGGTGCCTTGCGACATCACTGGTTTTCAAGACCAGCTCCATAAACCACTCGGACATCTCTCCTCGTCCAGCTTTTGTATTATAGCAAAGCCCTCGCGCGTTGTCAACAGGTTATTGCGGCATTTCCCGCGCGGCCGCAAACGTTTATTTATCGATGAATATGAACACCATGGGATAGCCGCCGCTTATTACGCCGTAAGCCTTTTCGCCGGTATATTCGCCCTCAAGCGGGGTTATCTTGCGTGTGGACAGCGAATAGACATAGGTCAGCTCGCCAAAGTCAAGCTCCCCCGAATACGCATACCGCGCGTTTATGAATGATATTGAAAGGCCGGGGTTCACCGTCTCTTCCATGTTGCCGGGCGTCCTTACCCATTCGCGCACGTCCTCGTACACCTTGGCAAACTGGCTCACCGTCAGCGGCAGCTCCTCCGCCTCCACGCCCTGCATCTGCTCTTTTTCCGCCTGCTTGACCTCTCCGCCGTCGGCAAGCTTGTATTCGTATGTTTTCATCGCGCCGTTGTCGCAGGCGGCGTATTCAACCGTGCTCAATTCCCCCGCGGAGTTTATCCACGACCTGAACACCGCTATCGGCATATCCTCCGTCCCCGCGGCGATCCATTCGCGCCCCGCTCCGCAGCCGCACAGGAGCAGCATGCATAAACATATTATTATCGTCGTTGTGATGCGTTTCATGGTGTACCTCCTTGGAGTGTGGGTGTTTCGGAAGATATAGTTTCTTTGGCATTAGTTTAGCATTTTGGCCGATATTTATCAAGCCGTTTCATAAGTAGAATACTTTTTTCATATTTGTATTGTTTTGTATTGTATGTTTATAGTATAATAAGCATATTAAGCAAAAAGGAGTACATGACATGAAGATTTTAATTGTTGGCGGCGTAGCAGGCGGCGCAACCGCCGCAGCAAGATTGCGCAGATTAAGCGAAGATAATGAAATAATTATGTTTGAACGCGGCGATCATATTTCTTTTGCAAATTGCGGTTTGCCTTATTATGTTGGCGGCGTTATAGGAAATGAATCCGACCTGCTGCTTCAAACTCCCGAAAGCTTCAGTGCAAGATTTAACGTTCAGGTAAGAACGCACCATGATGTTATATTTGTTTTGCCGGACAAAAAGCAAATACTTGTTCGTGATATAGACAATCACGCCGAGTATTTGGAAAGCTATGATGTGCTGCTGCTCTCACCCGGGGCAAAACCAATCAACCCGTTCGGTGAAAATGCGCTGACGCTGCGTACTGTGCACGATGCGCTCAGGTTGCGCGAATTATGTGAAAGCAGCACCGGTCGCGGGCGTGCGCTGGTAATAGGCGGCGGTTTTATAGGCTTGGAAGCAGCCGAGAATATTGCTGCATGCGGGTTAAGCGTTACCCTCGTTGAAAAATCCGATCACGTTATGCCAAACATGGACCGCGAGATGACATTCCTTATAGAGAAAAAGCTGCATGACATGGGCATAGATTTGCGCTTAAAATGCGGGGTAAAACATTTGTGTAAGGGCAAAGCAATGCTGGATAACGATGAGTATATTGACTACGATATTGCCGTTTGCGCCGTAGGTACCCATCCCGATACAGATTTTCTGAAAGACTCCGGCATAGCGGTAACAGAGAAGGGCGCTATTTTGGTAGATGAACAGTTACATACCAGCCAGCCTCATATATATGCAGTTGGCGATGCCGTTGCCATCCCGCACATCGTTACGGGTAAAACGATGAATATACCTTTGGCCGGGCCGGCTAATCGTCAGGGCCGTCTGGCCGCAGATGCAATAATGGGCCGCGATGTCGTATATCCGGGCGCCCAAGGGGTAGCCATACTGAAGCTTGATGACATGACAATTGCCTCTGCGGGCGCAAGCGAAAATCTGCTCATCTCCGCAGGAATACCGTATACCAAAAGCTATACCCACTCTATGCCGCATGCCGGTTATTACCCCGGCGGGCGTATGATGAGCATTAAACTGCTGTTCACGCCCGACGGTAAAACGGTACTCGGTGCGCAAATAGTAGGCTGCGAAGGCGTTGATAAGGCCATAGACTTATTTGCCGTCGCAATAAGCCATAGAATGAGCGTGTTCGAACTTGCCGAAATGGAGTTAAGCTATGCGCCCCCGTTTTCCTCCGCAAAAGCCCCCGTTAATATTGCCGGATATGTTGCATCAAACATTGCAGATGGAATGCATGAAGTGTTCTATGTAAGCGATATTCCCAATCTTGATCCCGCAAAGGATCTGCTTGTTGATATAAGGACGAGAAAAGAATATAATAATGGCACTATTCCGGGAGCCATGCTGCTGCCGCTGGACGAAATACGCGCTCGGCACAACGAGTTGCCCCGGGATAAAAATCTTTACATTTTCTGCCGCATCGGCCAGCGCGGGTACTACGGATACAGGCAGCTTAAGCAGCTGGGCTTTGAAAACGTAAAAAATCTCAGCGGCGGATTCATGAGTTATATGGAGGCTTATAATAAATGAACTCCTTAAAAGAACTTCTTGAAAGCGGGTTCGGTAAGGCTGAATACTATACCGATAATGAGCGCAAGCTTTATGGCGACGTCAACATGAATTGCTGTGAACGCATTCTATATGGCGCAAATCGGGCTTATAATCTTGGACTAAAGAAAGAGGACATGCGGATTGCATCCGCGTTTGGCGGCGGCATGGGCGTTGGCACGGTTTGCGGCGCAATATCCGGCAGCCTTATGGTTTTGGGTCTGCTGTACTCCGGCAAGCTTGAAAAAGAAACCGCGCTAAAAGCCGATATTACAATCCCGTTTCTAAAAAAGGTAAAGAAAAAGCAAGGCAGCCTGAATTGCCGTTACAATAAAGCGCATTATGCCATCAGGGAACCCGTTTTCGATTGCAGCGCCGTAATTCTCTCCTTGGCGGAATGCTTAGACGAAACGGTTGCTTCCATAAACGGATGATATGCAAAAGGCCTGCATTTGCAGGCCTTTTGTTTTTGCTAAATTATCAGCTTAAACCGATCGCTGTTTATATATTGCTGCGTGCGGTGCGAAGGCATATTCGCCATATCATAAGTTAAGCTTGAGATATACAGCAGCGGATAGTCCCGCGGCACACCCAGATACGTGGCCATTTGATAGCTTGCCCGCTTTACCTCTATAACCTTGGTAGCATGAGAAAAGCGAATGTTGTGCTTGTTGTTCAAAACAGCAAACAGCGAAACATTGTTCAGATCTTCGTCCAACAGGAACTGATAGGTTGAGGCCGGATAGCGGCTTATTTCTATGGACACAGGCACATCATCCGCATACCTTATACGTTCCACGGCAATTATTTTATCCTCCGGCGTGAGCTCAAGCTCAGTAATATCTTCCGGCTCCGCATCTTCAATAACGCACTTTATGGTTTTTGCGCCCGGCTTCATGCCGTTTATGTTACATATGTCCGTAAAGCTGTATATTCCGGACATACTCTTGTAAAGCTTTTTTGATGCAATAAAGGTGCCTTTGCCGCGGCGGCGCATGAGCAGCCCTTCTTTTACCAGTATTTCCAGTGCGCTCCGTATTGTTATGCGGCTTACCGAGTATATCTCGCTAAGCTCTTTTTCTGTAGGAATCCTCTGTTCCGCATTATATTTTCCGTTCTGAATATCCTCGCGGATTATATAAGCCAACTGAATATATAAAGGCTCTGCGGAATCGCTTTCCAAATGCATAGCTTGCACCCCCTGTTTCGGCTTATAATATATTGTGATAGTACAAACCAATGTTCATAGAAAGTATACCTTGACGGTTGGTAAAAAGCAACAGATTTTCTTCTTTATTTGGCTAAATTATCACGTATTCGGTCAAGGCATTCTTTTACGACCGTTCTGTCCGTTGCCAAATTGATACGTGCATAGCCTTCGCTGTTTTTCCCAAACACACTTCCTTCGTCCAATGCAATCTTTGCTTTCTCCCGAAGGAATACGCTCAATTCCTTCCCCCGCAGTCCTGTGCCAGAAAAATCTATCCATGCAAGATAAGTAGCTTCCGGCCGGGTCATCCTAAGCGCCGGCAAATACTGCTTGATATAGTTATCAACAAAGCAGAAATTTTCCCAAATATACCGCTTTACCTCATCCAGCCACTTATCGCCGCTGGCGTAGGCCGCTTCAATTCCGGCAATCGATAAAGGATTATTGGGTATAATTCCGCACTGCGACTTGGATCGGCGGGTAAACGCTTTCCTCATATTTTCATCAGGAATAAATATATTGGCCATCTTCAGTCCGGCCATATTAAAGGTTTTGCTTGGGGATGTGCATACCGCCAGCTTATCATAATCCGTAAGCGTTCCCAGCGGGATATGCTTTGCGTTAAACACGAAGTCCATGTGTATTTCGTCCGCTATAAGATATATATCATTGCGCCTGCATATGTCTATTACGCGCAACAGTTCTTCCGCTGTCCACGCCCTGCATACCGGATTATGCGGGCTGCATAAAAGCAGCATTTTATTTTCCGGACACGACGCTTTTCTCTCAAGGTCATCGAAATCCATTGTATAATAACCGTCTTGTTCAAGCAATTCGTTATTCACAAGAGCGCGGCCGTTATCCAGAACGCATTCTTCAAACGGGAAGTATACAGGCTTTTGAATTATTACGCCATCACCCGGATTAGTAAACGCCTGTACAAATATATTCAATGCGCTTACAACCGTTACGCTTGTAACAAGCCATTCCTTTTGAACACTCCAGCCATGCCGACGCCGCATCCAGCCCGCGATAGCATCAAAATAGCTGTCCGGTAATACGGTATAGCCAAATACTCCGTGATCAACGCGCTTGCGAATAGCCGATACAGCCTCTTCACAACAGCGGAAATCCATATCGGCTATCCAAAGCGGCAGCAGTCCCTTTTCGCTGAACATAGAAGACATATTGTCCCATTTAGAGCAGCTTGTTCCCCTGCGGTCCGTCATTTTATCAAAATCGTACATAAAGCCTCCATATCATGTTTTATATTGTTGTATTCCAATGTATTATGTAGTAAAATAAGCCATATACCCGTTAGGAGCATGACCATGAATTCATTATTCCGCCGATGCATACCGTACCTTTGCGCAGGGCTTATATCCATACCTGTGTTCTACTGTATTTTTTTCCGCAATAAGCCCATGCTCATAGGTATTTCCGATAGCTGCTTTCTATGCGGCATACTGCTTGTGCTGTTCAGTTTAGTATGCTTTATAAGCCAATCCGGTCTGTTTGATCGCGCCATATACAGTTTCTACACTTTTCGCCGCATATTCAGGCGCAAAGAGACTAAAGCATTGCCTTTTGAAGAATATATTCAAAAGCACAAGGGCCTAAAAAGCAACTGGCTGCCTGCCGCCTGCGGCGCAGCATATATAATACTGGCCGCGTTGGCAGGAGCTATAGTCTAACCTCTGTTCGCCATAAGAACATATTTTTCATATTCATCCGGCGTACATAATATGCTGTGCCCTTCCTCAACGTGGCGCATCTCAAGCCGCTCGTCGTCAATGTTATATGCTGACGGGTCATAGCTAACGCGCACTCTTCGCCTTTCGCCATGCGGATTCGGCAGCGGAATAGAAGATATAAGCGACTTGGTATATGGGTGCAGCGGATTATGATAAACCTTGTCCGCATCCCCCATTTCCACCATCCTTCCCTTATACATAACGCCTATTGTATCGGAAAAATACTTGACCACCGAAAGATCGTGTGCAATAAACAATATGGTCAGCCCCATATCGCGCTTCAGATCATTCAGCACATTTATTACCTGCGCCTGGATTGATACATCCAGCGCTGAAATAGGCTCATCCGCTATTACCATTGTCGGTTCAACTATAAGCGCCCGCGCTATGCCTATTCTCTGGCGCTGTCCTCCGGAAAATTCATGCGGATAGCGCGTAGCATGCTCCGGCAAAAGGCCAACGCGATACAGCGCCTCCCCCACCATATTTCTTACGGTGGCTTCATCCTTTATGCCCTTTATCTTTAGTCCCTCGGCAATAATTTCCTGCACGGTCATACGTGGATTCAGCGAGGCTATAGGATCCTGAAACACCATGGCTATATTGCTGGTTAAGAATTTTTGAAGCTCCGCGTCTTTTTTCCCTGAAATTATCCTGCCCCCAAATGTAACCTCGCCCGACGAAGGATTATATAAGCGGATTATTGTACGCCCAAGTGTTGTTTTTCCGCATCCTGACTCCCCCACAAGACCGAAGGTTTCTCCGTTTTTCACCTGAAAGCTAACGCCGTTCACGGCCTTTACCGTAACCTTGGTTTTCCCGTGACCGGAAATGAAATGAGTATGCAGATTTTTTACGTCAAGAAGAATATCGCGTTCATTTGCATTCATATTCCATATCCTCCTCTACCATTCTGTCTATGCGCCTTTTTAGTTCTTCAGGCATTTCCACCCTTGGTGCATACGGATGCAAAAGCCATGTTGCCGCATAATGTGTATCCGATAATTTGAAGAACGGAGGTTCTTCCTTAAAATCAATATCCAGCGCATAATGGTTTCTCGGTGCGAATGCATCGCCCTTGGGCGGCATCAGCATGTTTGGCGGGGCGCCCGGTATAGAGAAAAGCCTTTCTCGGCTTTCGCTGTCCGGCATTGCAGACAGCAGCGCCCAGGTATACGGATGTGCAGGATGATAGAAAATATCATCACACGTGCCAAACTCAACTATTTTACCGGCATACATAACGCATATTCTGTCCGCCATGTTTGCCACCACGCCCATATTATGCGTGATAAATATAACGGAAAGATTTCTCTCCTGCTTAATCTCTTTTATAAGATCAAGTATTTTGGACTGTATAGTAACATCCAAAGCCGTGGTCGGTTCATCACAGATAAGTATTTCCGGGTTGCACGCAAGCGCAATAACTATAACTATACGCTGGCGCATACCGCCGGAAAACTGAAACGGATACTGATCAAAACGCTTTTCGGGTTCGGGAATGCCAACGGCGGCCATCAATTCAAGGGCGCGCTTTTTCGCCTGTTCATGGCTCAGCTTTTGATGTACACACAATGTTTCGGTTATTTGCTTGCCAACCTTCATTATAGGATTAAGCGCAGAAAGCGGATCCTGAAACACCATGGCTATGCGCTTGCCGCGTATTTGACAAAACTGCTCTTCCGTAAGCTTGGTAAGATCCATTCCGTCATACAATATTTCACCGCGATCTATTACCGCATTTTTTGAAAGTATCCCCATAATGGCTTTGTTTGTAACGGACTTGCCCGAGCCTGACTCGCCGACTATGCAAAGCGTTTCGCCCTTGTTCAAATCAAAGCTTACGCCCCTTACCGCCTGTACCTTCCCTGCAAAGGCGTTAAAGCTGACCGTTAAGTCCTTTACCTGAAGAATAGGATTGTTTTTGCTCATAAAGACCTCCTTAGGTGCCGCGCTGCGTTGGGTCAAATGCATCCCTTAGCCCGTTGCCGAACAAATTGAACGATATCATCAGCACCGATATAAGCACCGCCGGAAAAACGGTTTGGTATGGGTACTGGAGCAGAACGGTTTGCGCATGGCTGAGCAGCACGCCAAGCGACGCTTCGGGCGCCCGGATGCCAAGCCCTATATAGGCCAAGAAGCTTTCGGCAAATATGGCGCTTGGAATAGCTATCATTGTTCTTGTCACTATCGGGCCTATAGCGTTCGGCAAAATATGGCGGAAGATCAATACCGCATCCTTTGTGCCAAGAGTGCGTGCCGCAAGCACATATTCACTATCCTTAAAACGATAAAACTGCGCCCTGATAAGCGTTGCCGTGCCAACCCAGTCGCGTACAACAAGCGCCATTATAATGGCAAAAAGGCCATTGCCAAAATACATGATGAACAGCGTCATAACAACTATGTTAGGAAACGCCTGAACTATTTCCGCAAAGCGCATCATCACCATGTCCGTCATGCCGCCATAATAGCCGGCGATAGAGCCATATATTACGCCGAACCCTACATTGGTTAAAACGGCAGCGAATGCGATTATAAGCGATATTCTGCACCCCCGCCACACGCGCGTCCAAAGATCGCGGCCAAGATAATCCGTTCCGAACCAGAAATAATCGTCCCCATAGCCGGAATAAATATAAGTATCTATACGTATATCGCACATTTCAACGCCATTAACAACAGTTTCATTAAATACGTCCAATATGCAGCCTTCCGGGTATTTTTCCGTATTATCCAAATTATCCTTACGGCGGTTTTTAAGTACGGTTGAACCATTCAGCAGATTTATGCCTTCGCATCCCTTAATGCGCGCGGGAAGATTTGCCCTATCTAAATCCTGATCGTTATACCCATATTCGTTCATCATAGGCCCAAACGCCGATAGGATAACTATTATGCATATTATGGCGAACGCAATTATAGATGCCGTATTCTTGCCAAACCGCAGCATTGCATCCTTAAAGAAGCCTACCGGTTTTGTTTCAAATTTGGCGTCGTGTATCTCCTCTTCCCTCGTGTGAAGCTTGAAGTCCTCTCTTTTGAGGGAAAGGTATTCAGGGTCCGTGGCTTTGAATATCCTCACTGCTTCTTTCCTCCCATGCGAACTCTTGGGTCTATTACGGCGTATAACAAATCAACTACAAGCACCGTCATCAGTGATACCAATGAATAAATCAGCAAAATAGCAATGGTAAGATAATGATCGTTTGCATTTATTGACTTGATCATCAGGCTTCCCATGCCCGGAATGGCAAATATGCTCTCCACAACAAGCGAACCGCCAAGCACGTTTGCAAACATAGGCACTACTATATTGAGCACCGGAATGCATGAGTTTCGTATTGCATGGCGGAAAATAGCCTTTGACCGCGTGAACCCCTTGGTTCTTGCGAGCAGTATATACTCGGAATTCAATGATTCTATCAGTTCAGCCCTCATATAACGCGCAACCTTTGCCATAGGGTCCAAAGCAAGCGAAAGCGTTGGCAAAAAAAGCGAAAGATATTTAACCGACGCCATATCGGATACGGTATAGGTTATAGGGAACCAGCCGAATTTGTATGCGGCAAAATATTGCAGAAGCGTAGCATAGATAAACGACGGTATTGAAATGAAAAGAATAACAAAAAGAGATATCCCGTGATCCGTCATTGTATTCTTTTTTATTGCCGCGAACGCGCCAAACACCAGCCCTATGGGTATTGATGCAAGCAGAGATACCAAATTGATAAAAAGAGTAAGCGGCACCTTTCCGCCCAGCACCTGAAATACGGGTATATTGGGCTGTATTTTCATAGATATGCCCCAGTCGCCCTTGAGAAGAACATTCTTCATAAAAATTCCGTACTGCTCAATGAGCGGCCTATCCAAATGGTATTTTGCCTGGATCATATCCAACACTTCGGCTGATATGGTGGGATCGTCGTAAATGGAGCTTGGCATAAGACGAATGACTAAAAAGGCCACGGTTACAATAATGAATAATGTAAGCAGCATGGCCAGAAGTCTTTGCATCACATAGCGGGCCATAGCATGGGACTCCTTTCATGATTTGGATAAATATTGCGCAGGGCTCTCCTTGCTGCAAGAGAGCCCCCGCACCGGATAAACCGGGTTTTATTCAGCATCTGTTACAGAAGCATAGATCCAGCCAAAGCCAACGCGGTTAACCCACTGATCCGCGGCCAACTGAACACGATCCGCTTTAAGAGTCTTATCAATAAGCTCTATTACAGGAATACCGGACACGTTATCAAGCCATATGCTTTCCATTTCCGCAACGTAACCCAATCTCTTTTCATGGTCAAAGCGTTCTTCGCTGCTATTGGCCAGCGTCCAGAGCTCATCGTAACGTTCGGATGTAAAGGTATCATAGCGGTTAGCCCATGCGCTGCCATATACTTTAAGTCCGTTCCAAGGAGCCAGTTCATTGGTAGACCACCCGGCAAAACCAAGATCGAACGATGTGGGATCGGTCTTTGCGGCGCGTATCTGATCATTGGACTGGCTTGTGGGCAAGCCGTTCAGCACCAGTTCAAAGCGGTCGGCGCCAAATATAGCGGGCCAGCTGCTCTGCAATGTTTCAGCAATGGCAGTCATATCCGCGTCGTCGTTTCGGTAAGTCAGGGTAATAGTCACCTTGTCCTGTCCTGCGGCCGCAAGCGCCTGTTCAAACAAAGCCACAGCCTGCTCAGGATCATATCCGTTATGGTCATCGGGGATAGCGCTGCCCTGCTTGCTGTTGCGGTAAGACTCACCGGTGGTAACATCGGCCAGGAAGCGGCTGGAAATAAGGTAATTAGCCGGCTTTGCGTTCAGCAGCTTTGCAATGGACTCACGATCCACGGCCAAGAACAGCGCTTTGCGGAAGTTCACATCGGAAAGAATAGGATTATCGGGGTTGTTTACGTTTACCGGCATATACTTTACATATATGCTGGGCGAGTAAAGCACGCGGGGATCCTCTTCATAATCCTTAAACTGGGAAGAATTAAGTTCAACATAGTCCAGCTCGCCTGCTTCAAACATCTGAAGCTGAGTCCCTCTGTCGGGGATTATCTTCATTACCAGCTTTTCAATCTGAATCATATCCTGCTTGATATATTCAGGATTCTTCTTAAAGCTTATTTCGGCATCCCTTTCCCATGCATTATAGGTAAATGCACCGGAGCAGACAACCTTGTCTATATCGGTGCCATATGTGGTTGCCGTACGATCGGAATTCATAAGGGATTCATACATTTCCTCATATACGGGAACCGTCCAGGCATACGCAAGGTGGCTCATCACCTCAGTCGCATCCTGCGCAATGGAGGTGGTTATTTCTATTGTCATATCATCCACCTTTTTGATGCCTACATCCTCCCACGTAGGTACAGCGCCTTCTACTTCGGTCTGCGTATAGTAAGCCTTGGCATTGAGTATCTTTATATAGTCCTCCGCAAATGCGCCGCCGCGGCCGTTAACCAGCTTAGGGTCGAGCAGCATTTTGAAAGAATACATAAAATCGTCAGCTGTAATGGCTTCTCCGTTTGCCCAACGGGCATCGGGCGATATCTTTATTTGCCAAACGGTACCGTTATCGTTCATCTTTATTGGCTCGCCATCGGCTATGCAAGCGCGCAGGGATACGCCGGACTTGTCATCGTTATAGAAATATCCGTACAGGGCCGCACCGGTATATTCAATACAGCAGCTCTCTATATCTGACGTATACATATGCGGATTAAGCGTGGCAATGGACTCGGTACGAGCAAACGTCAGCGTACCTTTGCCAGTAGCGGAAACCTGCTGAGGCTCTTCGCTCTGCGTGGGTTGTTCAGACTGTACGGGTGCAGCCGTTTCTTCCGCCGGTGGGCTGCTTATCGGCGCTCCATTCTGATTGGTGCATCCGGCAACAATAGCCGCCAGCATGGCAACGGCCAGTATAAGTGAAAACAATCGCTTAGTAGACATTGTCATTCCTCCTTATTTGAACAGCTTTTCAGGGGTAGGTTTATAGTCGATTATCTTATCAACAAGTCTCTCCAGATAATCCAGCACTTCATTTGTCATAGCCTCGCCTATTTCAGCGGTGGCTTTGCGGGCATCGCCCAGCGCACCGTTAAGCGTAACATCATGCTTCCAGTTCCAAACGCCCTGTCCGCCGCCCGGTACAAATGCCGTCCTATCAGTAAATATGCTGGTCTGATTAATGCCTTTTTCTCTGTGCTCGCGCACTATATCCGGCCTCAAATACATACATTGCGCGGTTTCCATTTCGCAGGCATGCCCGAAGTTGCCCGGCTGAATACCGGGGAAATATTTCTGTATGCCGCCTTCAAGCAGTTCTGAGCCAACCGGAGTCCAGAATGCGGTAACGTCATGCTCTTGCTTAAGTATCTGCACAGCAGACATGAGGCAGGGCTTATTGCCGCCATGAGCATTCACGAACAGCACCTTATCAATGCCGTAGTGTACAGCGGAAAGCGCGGTATCTACAAGCACGGCGGTAAGCGTGCTTACGCGCAGCGTTGCAGAGCATGGGAAATCCATATGGTGTGAAGAGATACCGTACGTTATAGGCGGGAAGCATATCACCTTATGCCCGCAGCGGCCGGCAAGAAGCTTGGCAATGCGGTATGCCCTTACGGTATCGGTCACAAACGTAGTGTTCGGGCCATGCTGTTCGCATGAACCTACGGGTATAAGCGCCACCTTTATTTCAGGCAGCACCTCGGCCACCTCCGGCCAAATCATGTCCTCCAGAATTAAACGATCCATTTTTTAGTTCCTCCTTTCAGTGCCAATGGGGTTTATCCCATATTTTCAGCTTTTGTCCCAACCCTTTTTCGAGGGCCTTATTGTAAAGGTCATACCCCCATGCCACATCCTCTATCGGGAGTCCGCCCACAACAAGCAACAGTTTGTCATCATCGCTCTTCCTTGGCGCCGCCGTACCGGCAACCACATCGCCAAGGCTAACAATATTATCCTCTTTCAAAATTCCCTTATCGTAAAGCATCAGCATATCATATGATGATGCCCAATCCTTTATGGATTCAAGCCCTTTCTCATGCATTTTCCCTTCTTCAAGGTAATCAAGATGCATCTGCCAGTTGTCAACGGCAACTCTGTTTTTAAGATACATTTCGTCAGGCAATTCGGCCGTTCCCGTTATAGTAAGCAATGCACCGGGCTTAAGCATTTCGGGCGTAATATGCACCTTAACCTTTCCGGCTGTCGCGACGCTTATAACGTCCGCATACCGCAGCGCCTCCTCAAGCGAGTCGCAAATCTCATATTCCGCAATAAATTCCTTTTCCATATCCTGTTGGAATGATATTGCCCTATCTTTATTTATATCATATAAATAAACCTTATTTATTCTGCCCATGCCTTCAGCAATGGCCATGGTGCAGGCATGGTTGATAACCCCGCACCCTATTACGGCAATGTTTTCGGCTGATGCGCTTTTGAGATATTTGGCCGCAACGCCCGGTACCGCGCCTGTTCTGGCAGCGGAAAGCAGATTGGCGGACATTATCGCCATTGGCGCGCCGGTATCCGCATCATTCAATGAAAACATAAGTATTGAGCGCGGCATGCCCTTTTTTATGTTTTCAACATTTGACCCATACCATTTCTGGCCTGTAACATGAAAACGCCCTCCGAGATAGGCAGGCATTACCATATAACGGCGATCGGGGCCGGCTTTGGGCATGCCCTCAAATGCGGGGTTTTCCGGATACCAAAGCATAATTCCATGGGAGTTTCCCTTAGGCCCACCCATGATGTAATCGCCTTTACCGGCTAAGAGGAACATATCCTCCATCGTGCGGACACACTGTTTCATATCCAGCACACCGGCTTCAAGCATGTCCGGTTCGGATAAATACAGGAACTGCAATCCTTCGTTTTCCATTTCCGTTATTCCTTTCCTTGTATTGCACTCAGGCTTGATAGCTTACCGTTTACATTTTTTAAAGCATGGTATGCTTCCTCCAATATGCAGCGCAGCTCTTCATACATGCCTTTCGTCCGTAAATCCGGCTCACTTATGGCTTCTGTTTTATGAAATTCCTTTACTACCGATATGTCGGAAAATATACCCGCCCCAACTCCGGCCAATACTGCTGTGCCCAAGCTGCCTGCGTTCAGATCCACATTTGTTTTTATAATGCTTTTTTGGAATACATCTGCCAGTATCTGGCGCCATGCCGCGCTTTTTGCCCCGCCGCCAACTATGCGCACGGAATCAACAGCATCCAGTTTTTCCATCCTGTTAAGGATTATAGCCAAATGCAATGCTACGCCTTCCATAACGCTTCGGCTCATATGTGCACGCGTATGGGTTGCTTTTAACCCGAGGAACGCCCCTTTTGCTCCCGTATCAAAATACGGCGCACGTTCGCCCAGTATATATGGCATATACAGCATGCCGTCCGCACCCGGTGATACGGATGTAATTTGCTTTTCCATTTCAGCATATGAGGGATTGTCACAGCACAGATTTTTTATATACCAATCATAGCTCAATCCGCCAGCCTGCATGGTTCCGCCATTTATATAGTAGCCCTTTCTCAGCGACAGCCCCTTATAAAGCCCGCTGTGAGCATCCATATTTGCTTTATCCGTTGCTGCCGAAAGCCAGCTTGATGTTCCAAGGCAAACATAAGCTTCGCCCTTTTCGAGTATACCCGCACCAAGCATCGCTGCCCGCCCGTCCCCTGCACCCTGTACAACGAGTGTTCCGGGCAAAAGGGCACACTCCTCAGCGACAGAATCAAGCACATTACCTATCGGCGTGCCCGCCCAAACGACCTCCGGCAGCTTGTTCTGCGCCAGTCCTACAGCCTGCAGAATCTCATCTGACCATTGACCGCTGAAAATGTTATAGAGATGAGTATGCCCCGCGTCGGAAGCGTCCGTAAAGAAGCTGCCTGTTAGTCTTAGGTTTATATAGTCTTTAGGTTGAATGAATTTATACGCTGCTTCGAATACCGCAGGCTCATGTTCTTTAAGATAAAGCACCTTGGGTGCAGTATAATTGGCGCTTGGCGCATTGCCGGTGATGGAATAAAATCTATCCTTGCCTACAACAGACTCAATACGTTCGTTCTCTTTGCCGGCTCTTCCGTCCGCCCATATCATGCACCTTCGCAGCGGTATACCCTGTTTATTCACCGGCAAACAGGCCATCATCTGTCCGGATATGGCTACGGCTGCCACCTCGCCCGGATTCCTATCTTTCAGCAATATTCGGTTATTGTTGCAAAAGGCATTCCACCAGTCCACTGCATCTTGCTCCGCAAAGATGCCTCCCTCTGCATAGTACACAGGATAGCTTTGTTCGCTATGGGCTAACAATTCTCCATTAGCTGCATACAGTGTAGCCTTGTCGGAAGATGTTCCCAAATCATGTGTCAAAAGATATTTGGCCATGGCTGCCTCCGCGTAATCACTTATTTGGAATTTGCTTCCTCTATTATCTTTACGGCGCTTTCAAGACCAACGCCGAAACGTTCAACGCCAAGATCAAGCATTCTTTCAACGGTTTCTATGCTTCTTATTCCTCCCGCCGCTTTTATCTTGGCCCTTCCCTTGCATGCCTCTGACATAACCTCAACATGGTGCAGCGTGGCAGGCCCCGCCTTACCCGTAGAGGTTTTCACATAATCAACACCGCCTTCTATAAGCAGCTCGCACGCATGGCGTATTTCATCATCATTCAGATAACATACTTCCAAAATGCATTTATAAACAACATTCGGGCCGATAGCGTCACGAACAGCCCGAACATCACGCACAACCATGTCATCAAGTCCGGACTTAAACGCGCTTATATTCATTATGTTTTCTATTTCCTGTGCTCCGTGAGCCAGATGCCACTTGGCAAAGTTGGCCTTTACCTCTGCCGGGTCCGCTCCGGTTATATTGCTGCAGCCCGCGCCTACCAGAACATCGGTACCTTTGAGTTTTTCAACCATTTCATCCAAATAGCAGCGCTGACCTATAACAGAATAAAAGTGATACTTCTTTGCCTGTTTTATCATTTCCAGCATTTCCTGATGTGTGGCGACCGCACCGGTCAATGTCGCATCGCACATCCTTGCAAATTCATGTCCGCTAATCCTCATAACATTTGATCCTCCATCAGGTTTTTTTGTTTAAAGAAGGAATTGACCTCATTATATGTCCTATTATGTATTATTGTCAATAGGTATTTTTGGTGCTCATAGAAATAAAAACCCCGCTCCTGTTTTAGCGAGGTTTTTAATAAGCTATATTTACATATATTACTATATGTTATTTATTGTGCTTGCGGAACAGATACCATGACGGCATTCTATATTTTATTTGATCCATCACATTATCAGCAGAGACCACAATATACGGCGGCTCCATTGTAAAAAGTCCTTGCCTATAGTCTTTATCATACTTTTCCTGCTTAAAAGATGGGTCAATAATATATATATTTTCTCCCTCCGCCTTAGCAGCTAATACAAAATGACCACCATCCGAAAACAATCCTTTTGGTTTACCGGCATGAATAATGGCAACCGCCCCGGCATGCAGACCGTTCATCAGTTCTTCCTTTGACGATCCGCTTGAGAGCTCCAGGCCGTACTGTTCTGCAATTTCTTTAGCAAATATGGGCATATCCGTGCCAAAATGGTTTGCTCCCACCCTTACGGAAATGCGTACTGCTTCCCGTGGCTCAAGCTGTTTATCCGTCAGAATACTGACCAACATGCACGCGCATATCAGCCCGCATCCTGCCTTAGCCACTGATGGATACGGCTCGGCCGGCTGTTCTCCTTTAACTAATGACGTTGGATATAAAATGTTTTCATAGTCCAGCTGATTCAATACTCGCATCTAACACTCTTCCTTGCTCTATATAAGTATATATAACATATATGAAACATATAACATATCGCAAAAGGAAAGTCAACTTGTTTTTCAGCATAAGTCATATAATATCATATCCAAATTTTACCAAGGAACCTCTTTATATTATTTTCCCATTTAATAAACCCCGCATGTTTCACGTGAAACATACGGGGCGGGTTTTATTATCTTGGTTTATGTGCGGCTTTTATTCGCGCGGAAGGGAGGCAATTATTTCGTCTATCCTGTGCGCCACGGCTATGAAATCGTCCTTGCCGAAGCCCTTCGTGGTCATTGCGGCGGTGCCTATGCGCACGCCGGAGGTCTGCATGGGGCTGCGTTTTTCTCCGGGGACGCTGTTTTTGTTCAGCGTTATTGCGCGGCTGTCCAGCGCCTGCTGAACCATTTGTCCGGTTATGGTGGGATGGGTGCGGGTGAAGTCCAAAAGGAACATGTGGTTATCCGTGCCGCCGGTCACAACCTCGTAACCCATGCGCGTAAACTCCGCCGCCATAGCGCGGCTGTTTTCCACCACGCGGCGTATGTATGCACGGAATTCAGGCGTAAGCGCCTCCTCCGCCGTCACGGCCTTTGCGGCTATTGTGTGCATATGCGGACCGCCCGCCATGCCCGGGAACAGCGCGCTGTCCACCTTCCTGGCGTATTCCTGTTTGCAGAATATCAATGCGGAGCGTATACCGCGCAGCGTTTTATGCGTGGTGGTGGTAATAATATCGGCATGACCAAAGGGCGAAGGATGCTCCCCCGCCGCCACAAGGCCGGCTATGTGCGCAATGTCCGCCATGAGCAGCGCGCCGTTTTCATGCGCTATGCGCGCAAAGCGTTCAAAATCAATAATGCGGCTGTATGCCGACGCGCCTGCTATTATCAGCTTAGGCTGCGTCTTTTTTGCCATGTCCTCCACGCTGCCCATATCTATATAGCCCCTGCCGTCAAGGCCGTAATGCTCTATGTTATAAAGCCTGCCAGTCATGCTTATGGGCAAACCGTGGCTTATATGCCCGCCCATCTGCAAATCAAGGCTAAGTATAGTGTCCCCGGGCCGCAGCAGCGCCGCATAGGCCGTCATGTTCGCGTGGGTACCGCTCAGCGGCTGCACATTGACATGATAATCCGTCGCAAACACCTGCTGCCACTTTTGCCGGCAGTATTCCTCCAGCTCGTCCACAACCTCGCAGCCGCCGTAATAGCGCCTGCCTGGGTATCCTTCGGCATATTTATTGGTAAGGCAGCTTCCGGCGGCCTTCAGCACGTTTTCGGACACAAAGTTTTCCGATGCTATAAGCTCTATCGTGCTGTTCTGCCGGTTCTGCTCCCTTTGTATAAGCTCAAATACCTTGTCCATTATATCTCTCCCGCATTAAAGCTGCTTTTCCGCATAGGCCCCGGCGTTGGCTATGAATCGCCTGAACAGCGGGGTGAAGTCCGGCGTGCGGCCGTCGTTATATTTGCCGCTTAGGCGCTCGGGGTGGAACTGGGTGCCGAATATGGGCAGGGATTCGTGCTCGAATGCCTCAACTATGCCCTCTATCGAGTGCGCGGTCGCCCTCAGGCCGGGGGCAAGCTGCTTTATGGCCTGATGATGGGTGCTGTTGGTTTTGAACCTCTCGCCGAAAAGCTCATGCAGTATGCTGCCCGGCTCGGCGTATACATAGTGGCGAATGTCCTTATCGCTATGCACATAGCCGCATTGCTCCACCAAATCCTGATAGAGCGTGCCGCCGAGGGCTACGTTGAGCATCTGTACGCCGCGACAAATGCACATTATGGGCTTATTGCGCGCCATAAATTCGCGTATAAGGGCAAGCTCGAACTCGCTGCGCGGCGGGTCTGTCTTTACGGTGTCGTTAAGCACCTCTTCGCCGTAAAGGCCGGGCTCAACATCCCTGCCGCCCGTGAGCAGAAGCGCGTCGCAAAGCTCGCTCAGCTCCTCCGCCCCATGCTCCGCCCCGACCACCGGCACGCCGCCCGCGCCGTATATCGCGTCGCAATAGGCCATGGTCATCTGTATCTCGCGCGTGGCTTCGGGGAACACGGCGTTATTGGTGCTGCTGGTAACGCACACTACGGGCTTTGAACCTATCATCTTATCTTTTCTCCTTCGTCAAAAGCGCTATGCGTATGGTATCACGTTTGCGGCGATTTGGCTACCCGAATTATTTTCGGTGTTGACAAAAGAAATTTGATATGATATCATCTTCTTGGTTAGAGCACTCTAACCGCCGCAAAAATACTTTTTAAGAGGTAAAAGCGATGAAGCTTTTGAAGAAAAGACTGATATTCCTTGGCTGCATATTCATGCTGCTGTTCATTGCGGCGGCCGTTAGCAGCTCCGTCGCGCCTGCCGATAAAGTAGCGATACACAGCGCTGATCCGTTCGCAGCGAAAAGCCTTTTCGCGTAGCGGCAGACAAATACAAACCTTCCGGTGTGATGCATTCTGAAAGGGGAGCGGCGACGCTCCTTTTTTCGTGGGGAAATTTGTGGTTATCGCAACCCCTCAGTCGGCATTACCACCAGCCTGCCCTGAAAGGGGAGGTGGCGAACGAAGTGAGCCGGAGGGGTTGCATCGAGACTGCTCTTGTTTGCGTCAACCCCTCAGTCAAACCTTCGGTTTGCCAGCTCCCCGTTCGGGGCGCCTTCTGGTGCAGTATCTAAACTCTTATGTTAAGCCTCCCTCACCGAGGGAGGTGGATTTTGCGAAGCAAAAGACGGAGGGAGTTAGCCTGCCCTGAAAGGGGAGGTGGATGCGAGCAAAGCGAGCAGACGGAGGGGTTGCATCGAGACTGCTCTTGTTTTCGTCAACCCCTCAGTCAAACCTTCGGTTTGCCAGCTCCCCGGCCGGGGCGCCTTTTGGGTGCGGTACAAGCTCCAACCCAAAAGCTGTCCCCGCTTGCGGGGGATTCGAGCCGAGCGCGCCCAGTGGGCGATGCAGCGAGGGGAGAATCGGGCGGAATAGGGAGTATTGCAAGCGGCAGCGCTGCAAGACGACCATATTCCAACCAGCGTTCGTGGCTGCGAATGTAATGAGCAGTCGAAAGGGGAATGGCTCAAAGAAGCCAAGTGCCGTGAGGTATTCCCCCTCAGTCTGTTCACTATCGTTCACAGACAGCTCCCCCGCAAGCGGTGGAGCCTTTTGGCTGTCCCCCAACCGAAAAGAGCCCCATTGGGGCTCTTTTCATTGCTTGCTTATTCTCCCTTATTCTTATCTCCAGCCGTAGCCGCTGCTCGTGCCGGGGACGAACAGGCCCACGCCGGGGACATAGCCCGAGGGCGGGGTCGTGCTGCCGGAATAGCCGGGGTAATAGTAGCCGTTCGTCCAGCCGTAGCCGGGGGCGTAGCCCATGGGGGCGGTGCTGGTCAGGTACTTGGTGAACACATAGCCCGTGTAATCGCCGCAGACTACCTTGCTCCAGTTGCCGCTCTTTTCAACGAAGGTGACGGCTGTGCCGACCCTGAGCGTTCCTATTATGCCGTACTTGGTGCCGGGCCCTTTGCGCAGGTTAAGGTTGGTGGTGGTGTAAAGCTTGGTTCCCCAGCCCTGTGAAGGCGGAGTGGGTACGGACGGGTACGAGGGCGCGTTTTTGCCAAGATACTTGGTGAATACATACGCCACCTGGCCGCGGTAAACCACCTGGGACCACTTGCCGCTGTAGCCTATCAGCTTTACCTGCTCGCCCGCCTCAAGCACGCCTATAACGCTGTACTTGGTGCTGGGGCCGGTGCGCACGTTCACGCGCTCCGTGGCATAGCGGTATTCATAGTAGCCATAGTTCGGCGTTGAGGGGTTAGAGGGCGTTGAGGGGCCGCTCCAGCCGCCGCTCCAGCCGCTGCCGTAATTCTTGTCATAATAGAATTCGGCATATACCGTTTCGCTTATTCTGCACCTTTCGTCATAAACGCTTTTGCCCAGGCGATAGAGTGCGCCCTTGCTCAGGTCGTATCCTGCAAGGCTCAGATTCACGCTTACGCTCTTGCCCGGCGCAAGCGTATATCCCCAGTAGGGATAATTTCCGCTGTAATTGGCGGCCGGAACCCAGCGGCCGTCCCTTGCCACCTCCAGCGAGAATGAATCGCCGAAGGAATAGTTGGTGAGCTTGGATTTGTTGGTGAACGTTATGCTCAGCGTGGTGTTGGCGAGCGTCAACATATTGCTTGAAAGGGTCATTTCAAGCGCACTTTCGGGTACATACTGCGGCGTGGTGCCCCAGCCGCTATTTCCCGCCGCCAGGGCGGGCACGGCGCACAGCATCATTACCGCGGCGAGTGCGAAGCAGATCAGCTTACGTGTTTTCATAGTTCAATCCTCCCTTACGGTTTTATTTTCTGCCTTGGCCTTATGGCCTTGGCCTACTTCCATTATAATGCAATTTGCGCCCAATACAAGTGAACAAACTATTAACCTTGGGGAAAACACGGCTTTCGCGGCCCGCGTCCGTTTCCTTTATTTATTATTCGTCCCTGTACCCCGCCATTATCTGCTTGAACAGCTCCTGCGTGGAGGGCGGGGTGTAGGTTATTGCATTTGCGCCGGCCTCTATTGTTCGGCTTATGGTTTCGTTCGTTTTGCCGCCGGATGCAATTATGGGCACATCGGGGAAGCCCTCGCGTATTTTGCGCACAATGTCCGCCGTGCGGTCGGCACAGGCTACGTTAAGAATTGATGCGCCCGCGTCAAGGCGCGCCCGAATATCCGTATCCATTCTTGTAACCGTTGCCACAACGGGTATATCAATGGCCATGGACACGGCAAGCATATTGGGGTTGGATATGGGGGCGTTGAGCACAACGCCCATCGCGCCCTGCATTTCAACGTCCTTTGCCAGCGAAACCGTGCGCAGTCCCTGTGTTGTTCCGCCGCCTACCCCGCAGAAAACGGGTATGTAGGAGGCCTTGATTATTGCGTCGCTTATCACCTGCTGCGGCGTAAACGGGTAAACGGCGAACACGGCGTCGGCGTCGCAGTTGCGTATAATTGCCAGATCCGTCGTAAAAACGCAGCTCTTTATCCTGCGCCCGTTTATAACTATGCCGCTGGCTTGAAAAACGGCTTCGGGCATTCTTAAAATGTTTTTTCTCAGCTTGCTTCCTATCCGCGGAATGGATGTTGCTTTTTCCATATAAATATTACCTCCTTTTAATGATTATAAGTACCCGCCCGAATTCATACGGGCGCAATGCTATCGGATAACCGTGAGCCCGCCCCGCCCGAGCCCTGCGGGGGGATTATACGCGGAGGAAACCTCTCCGCTTTTTAATTCTTGGGTATAAATTCCCCGTAGGCCGCGCTCAGCGTGTCGAAGGCGTGCTGATAAAGCCGCTCTTCCCTATCCGTGGTTCTTTCCCCATAGCTCCAGTCAAGCGTGCAAACCGTGTTCCCTTTTTGGAAATATACGGTATGCCAGCCCGGTGTGCCCTCCTGCGCAAGGACTGCGCGGCGCACCTGCACCGCCTCCGCTTCCGTGGCGTATTCGTATACCATGACCCGCATGAGGTTCTCCCTATACGCCGTTTTAAGGCCGTATGCTACGGCAAGCACGGGCTTATCCGCGCTGCTTTGAAGGCCGTGGATGCCCGCTCTGCCGCCGTGCATATATTCAATATCCTTTATGTTGTTCCTGCCAAGCTCCTGCGCCAGGCGGCTTCCCAAGTAGCTTTTTGCGCGGTTTTTGGTAAGATACTTGCCGTAAACAAAGCCGCTTGCGCCGTTGTATTCAACCTGAACCCAGCCCTTTGCCTTTTTTATGAATTTCACGGCCTCGCCCGCCTGCAAAACGCCCAGTATGCGGGAGCTTGAATTTGCCTCGCTGCGGACGTTGACCTCCTCCGTTGCAAAATACAGCAGCGCGCCCGCGGGCTTTATGTGGCGCGAAAATACATAGCCCTGCTCGTCATGGCCCCCTTTGCCCCATTTTACATACGACCATTTGCCGCTTATGCCAAGCAGCGTCACCCTGTCGCCCCGCTTCAGCTCCGTAACCGCGGGCACATCGTCAACCCCGGGATGATGCCTTACCTTCAGCCTTTTAGCCGTAATCTCCATCTCCTGCAAGGCCGGCGCGCCCTGGGCATACGCGCACGGCACAGCCGTAAGCAGTAAAGCGGCGGCCAAAAGCGCTGTCAGCCATCTTGTTCCTTTGTTTTTCATGTCGTCGCTCCTTTCCGGTTGTGTGGTGGTGATTTGGGTTAAATATATCCCTTGCTTATATCACGATTTTGCAATTTATGATACATGGGAAATATATTCGCTCCGTTCCTAAGTACAATCCAATCAATACGGCGCGGCCTGCTTTAGCCGCAAAACACAATAAAATCCGCCGTTTCATGCGGCATTGAACGCTTGTGTTTTTATTATACTTCATTATATTTACAGCCGCAACACACTCCCATTTTTGTTCACAATTTCCACGCGCTCCATGCAAATAAAAAAAAGCCGGAGTTAGCTCCGGCTAAGTGCGGTTCATTTTATCTTCAGCGTTCTCAATTCTGCCTTATGCCCGTCCGTCACGCGGCGGCTTTCTATGGCCTTCTGTATGGCCTTGTTGTGCGTCCATGCGTCAAGGCGGCGGTTCTTTATGTACGGCAGCGCCGCGTCGTATTGCTTGGCAAGCGCCGTTGCGAACAGCCACGCCACCATCATTTTAAGATAGTATTCATCGCTCGTAACGCCCGCCGCGCGCCCGAGCACTTCCTCCGTAAAATACGGCGCGTCCAAATAATGCGCCATAAGCATGCCTAACCCGAAGCGCACCGCGTATACGTCGCCCGATTTAAGCCATTCGTCTATTTTGGGCATAAGGCTTGCCGGGCGCTTTTTGAAAAGCGCGGGCGATATCAGGTCGCACACGGCCCAGTTGGTAACGTGCGGCAGGAATGCGTCCAGCGCGGCGTAAAGCTCGCCCTCGTCCTTTATCCGCTCCGCAAGGAAGCCGTGCAGGCAGTTCTCCTCCTGATAATAATGCGGAAGCGCCGCCGTGAACAGGCGCGCCTCCTCCGTGCCGCAAAGCTCCTTTGCAAGCGCCCTCAGCTGCGGCGTGCGCACGCCAATGAACCGCTCCCGCTCCACGTTCGGCACAAGGGACGCGCTGAATGCCGCGTATTTTTCATCCTTCAGCGCAAAAAGCTTTTCGCGTATTGTGTTTACGGCTTGGTTTGTGTCCATAGCAGCTTCTACCCGTTACTTGAAGCAATATGAAACGGAGCCTGTAATGTCGGCCTCATATTTTCCCTGATGGAGTACAATAACATAGTAGCTGCCATTCGGAACAGGCGATAAATCGGCATCGAAGGCGCCTGTTCCGCCTTCAAGCGGAATTACATATGTTTCCCCATTGCCGGCATCGAATAATCCGACATAAATCGGATTTCCGGAATCTGCCCATGTTATTACGAAGGAGAACAGACTCTCTCCGTCGCCTATTGTATATGCGTCCCCGCTTATGGCTCCCGTTTCGGCAGTAATATTTACAAACGAAAAATTGCCGCCCTTTGGCCTTCCCGCAGAATCAGAATCATAAACAACGTCCGAGCTAAACCGGGTTTTCTCCATTACGGAACCATTGATGAATGTTAAGGCTCTTTTGTTGCAGGCGGACAGGCAGCAAAGAATCACGCCAACAACAAGCACACCTGAGAAGATTCTTCTTTTCATTTATGACCTCCTTCGTTTCTGCTTAGTGGAATCGGGAATGCGCCTTCAACGTCGCCGTATTTTCAGCCCTTTATAGCCTTTTCAAGCATATGCGCGGGCATTTCGGCGCGCACGGTGAAGAGCGGGTTTACCATTTGGCACAGCGCAATGTTGCACACCATGCTCATAAGTATACCGGCCTCGCCCTCATCCTGGCCGCATTGCCTGAGCAGATGATACATGGATTCAAGCGCCTTCTCGGTCGCCTCCTGCATGGTTTCGCCGCTGGCAACGGTCATTGCGTCGCCGCCTTCTATGAGCAGGGGCTGCTCAAGCTTCATGCCCTTTACTGCGGTTACGCGGACGGTGACCTCTCCGCTTACCTCAAGGCCGTAGCCGAAAACCTCGCCGTCGCCCATCAGCGCGTGAAGATCGCCCATGGAGAGGAGCGCGCCTTCAGCCGCAACGGGGAAGTATATCGTCGCGCCCTCGCGTATGCGGCGGCAGTCCATGTTTCCGCCGTGCGCGCCGGGGGTAACGGTGAGCACGCCTTCGCCCGCGGGGGCAACGCCTATAACGCCTATCATATTGTCAACGGGGATATCAAACCCGCCGGCCCTTACCACGCCATCCTTAATATCGTAAACATGCATGGAATGATCGCTGCCCTGCACGTTTTTGAAGCCGAATTCGCCGAAAGACGTTCCCATCGCGCCCCAGTCGCGCGTGGTTATTTTAATTATCTCAACCTTCAGCGCGTCGCCCGCCATTGCGCCCTCAACGAACAGGGGGCCTGTGGCGGGGTTATGCATGCGGTCTATCTTGAGCCGCTCGCCCTGCCGCGTGACGGAGCAATCGTAGCAATCCAGCGTTTCAAACAGCACCGTGTCCCCGCTTTTGCAGCGCGCGGACGGAGCGTTCTTCGCATCCATAATGTCTATCTTTTTATCCGTTGTGAGCCTGAGCATGAAAAATATACCTCGTTTCCTAAGATCATATATAATTATAAACCCGAAAACGGGGGTTTGTCTATGGGGTTCGGAGTTGAGCGCGTCCTGTGGACGAGTAAGCGAAACGGAGAACGGGCAGGAACAGGGAG
>MSGS01000006.1:0-6715 GCA_001940855.1 Christensenellaceae bacterium Phil1
AAGAAAAGCACCTGACATTCTCTGATTGAAAATGGCAAGTGCCTGTTAAAGTTCCATATCCTGTTGTCTGTGTTTCGTCTGTTCCGGGGCAGTTCTTTGTGCTTTTTTCTCGTCTGCCTTATCCTGCAAGACTTCTTTGATAGGCTGTTTCTTGGGCGGCTCTTTGCTTTCTTCTGTGCCGGGGGTGGCTTTCCGTACCCAGTAGCGGATGTCCCGCAGCTTCTTCAAATCCTCCTGTACCTCGGTCAGCGGTACTTTCAGCTCTGCGATTTCGCTAAGAAGCGTTTCCTGCTCCTGTTGCAGCTCATTTTTCGTTTTATCCTTATCGTCCGGGTGCTTGGCAAGGTAGGCAGCGGCTTTCTCATACCGGGCAACCTCCGGGTGTTCCTGTTTGAATTTCTCCTTTGTTTTCTTAAAAAATATCTTCTGGTACTTCTCATAGACAGCCTTACATTCTTTGCAGTCTGTCCGGCTGGCAAGAATCCCGTCAATCACTTTGCTGCGGGCTTCCTTTGGCTTCATCTGATTGCGGTAATCGGCGGCTGATTTCCCAGAAGATTCCAGAAATGCTTCTAAGTCCTCCACAGTGGAAAGCCCCTTTTGCCGGAGATAGGACAGGGCTTCGCTGACTGCCTTTAAGTCCTGTGAAGTCCCCCGGTTCTGTCCAGCCCTTGTCCAGTCCTTCCGTTCTTCCTTTCGTATCTCCATATATTTCATCAAAAGATTGGGGAGAAGCGTTGCTTCCTCCGCCGCTTTTTGTGCAAGCAGTTCCTTCCGCTTTTCTCCCAGTTCGGTAATCCATCCTTTGAGGTTTTGGATAAGCTGCCGGATGGACTTCATCAGACTGTTGGCGGCTCTGATTTCCCGGTTCAGGTTGCCGATATTCGTCTGGATTCCACGCTTTTCCATCTGCCGGACAGCAGCTCCCTCATGGACAGTAGGGATAATATCAAGCCCCTGTCTGGCATAGGAACGCAAGTCCACACGCTCCGGGCGATCATTGGCTTCCAGATAGCGGTTCTGGATGACCTCCCATTCATGCCGCCAGATTTCACAATACTTCTGGTCGTTCCAGTCCACCGTATCCTCCTTGTGGCTTTTCCACCTGCCGGATGGCAGCTTTATCCGTTCCCCGTTCTCGTCAAGGTCATAAACCTTGCGGCTCTTGGAAAGCCATTTCCCATGTTCGTCCATTGCCCTCATAGTGAGCAGGACATGGGCGTGAGGATTGTGTCCCGGCGGGTGGGGGTCATGGATGGCAAAGTCAGCAATCATGCCTTTGGAAACAAACTGTTGCTGGCAGAACTCCCGGACAAGGACAGCGTACTGGTCGGGCGGTATCTCTCTGGGAATGGTAAGCACCCACCGCCTTGCAAGCTGGGAGTTCCATTGTTTCTCCACAGCTTCGGCGGCGTTCCATAAAGTATTGCGGTCTGCATACTCCGGCGGGGCATTTGCCGGGAGCAGGATTTCATTGTGGACGATACCTCGCTTTTCTGGGTAGTGCTTCACTTCTTGGTCGTATTCACAGAACAGCTTTTCGCCGCTCTGGTAGGCAGCGGCGGCAACCGCAGACTGCTGTTGGCTACGCTGAACAATCGAGATTTCGTTGTGTGGACAGGGCATTTCGTGTCACTCCTTTCTATGCTTGGTGGATGGGGTGGCGTTTTACCACCTCATTTTGGGCAGAAAAAAAGCAGGAGACCTTTTTCAGATTTCCTGCTCGGTGTGCCGCTGTGTAAGCGGCGGGTATTTAGTTGTGAAAGTTCGGGACAAGTTGACCCGATGTGAAGCTGACAAACTGGAAGTTGTCAAAGAGAATTGTTCCAGTATTCCACAGTATTGCCATTCACATCATAGAATGTAATGGTTCCCGCATTTATAGGCAAAACAATCGCAAAAGGTTTATTGCTGTCAATGTCAAGCACTTGAATTGTGTTGCCGTCATCTATTTCAAGCTGTGTTACCTGTTGCTGATTCATAGAAATAAATGCTCGCTCATTATATCCTTCTACAGTGTACTCGGCAATTCCTCTTTGAACCCCCGAAAGTTTTCCACCCCCACGGAAAAAGTATCCAAAGGAAAGACCAGGGCGGTTGACATAGACGGAAAAAGAATGGTCACTCAAATCCTGAGTGTAAGAAATATATGCAGCCATCGTGCTGGAAACGCTTCCATCGACCGTCCAATCATCCTTAATCTTCTGCGACGAACGAATATCTGTCTCCAGCTTAGATGAAGTCACGCCGATCTCATTGTTCGTATAAAGAAAACAAACAAATAAAATACAAACAAGAACAACCCCTATCACAATTTTAAGAAATATTTTTTTCACGCTATCAAAACTCCTTGTCAACTACCGATTTTCTTAATTCGACAAACCGGTATTGCTCAATCGTTTTTCTCCGTTAGGAGAATATACAATCCATAAATAAAAAGAACAAGGAATAAAACCGTAGGAATCAATAATCCATTTTCTAAAATACTTACAATCATTCTTCCAGGTGGCGTTACCCATGCAGTTGCTGGATTTTGCATTGCCGCTATTATCATTCCTACAATACCAACAACACCACTTAATGTTAAAAAACCACCTTTTATATTTCTACTCATAATCATTACCTCCTCGTTAAATTCAGGTTTGTTGTCATCTTCATTATACTTCATCGACTATCGAAAAGATAGCATATTTTATGAAACTTGTCGGCTGGGAACAGCTTGCAACGCAAGGTGTCCCCAGATGGCAAGTACACAAAAGGGTAGCTGGCGGCAGCCAGCGCAGGGGAAGCGTAGCGTCCCCTGTATGATTTGGAGCAGACCTTGACTGCGGAAAATCACAGCCCTCCGGCGAGGAGCCTTCGGAGAACGCAATGCACCAACCTCTGGGTGGTGTATAATTGCGCCCTTAGTAAACTAAGGGGTTTCCGGCTTCTCCCGTTCCAGCAGTTTTTTCAATAGTTCCTGCGTGTCCTGCCTGTGAAAAATGAGTTTCAACAACAGCATGACATCATCATCTGTCAGGCGTTCCGGCTCTTGCAGAAAACTTTCCAGCATACCGCCACGGGTACAGAGCCGGTGCGTCCGTTCCTTTCGGGTAAGCTGCTTTAACTGGTGCTGCAATGCCTTTTCATCATTGATGGCTTTCCGCAGTTTCTTTTCGCTTTTCTCCAACTCCCGATTGAGTTTTTCCAGCTTTGAAGTATCAGGCAAGGGCAGCGTCCTCCTTTCCCGGTATCAGCACATAAATCCTGTTTGGTTCTCCAACGCCCTGACGCACCCGCATGATAAGTCCGGCGTTTTCCAGTTCATTCAAAGAACGCTTGACCGTCATAGAGCTGCGGGACAGGACTGCGGCAATGGCTGTGACAGGGAAGCAGACAAACAGGATTCCGTTCTCGTCCTCCTGCCCATTGGAGAGCATAGCGTCCAACATCCGGCAGTACATGACCTTTGCGGTGCTGCTGACTGGAAACCCTGTCAACGCTCTTGGAAAAGCCATACAGGGCGGCAATGGTGTGTCTATCGTCATAAATTCAAAATTCATTCGGTGTGTTCCTCCTTTTTCTTTGCTCGTTTGGATAAATAACGGGGGCAGTCAATCACAACCGCCCGGAAGCTCTGCCTGCACCCATGCTGGCATTTCCGGCATAATTCGTTGTAAGTGACACGCCCCCGGTCATTGAGGTAAAAAGAAAGCTCATGCTTCCTCTTTTTGCTCATTCTCGGCATATTGCGCTTCCTCCCGTTTTCGTGTATGGTTTCGGGGCGATTTTCGGCAAAATTACGGTCATAGAGCCGCTTAAAATCTCCCGAAGTATCAGCGATAGGGTAGACTATCCCCCTATCAGATTGTCGTGTTTCGGTATCATTTCGGTGTCAGTTCGCCAGTTCTCCCCGGTGTCGTTCCTCCCCTGAATCTCACAGCGGCGTATCGCTCCCTTTGGTACGCTCGTTTCGGTCAGGGTTCCTCCATATCCCTGCCAAAAGTCATGGCGCTACATCGCCGGGGAAGCATATCCCACACAGGCTGGTCATTCGATTGGAATAATCCATCGATGAACTACCTGTATCATAGAACATTTTTGTGCCCTGTGCCGTATATCCACAAAGTAGGAATCAGGGGGAAAATCAGAAATTTCCACGATTGCGGAAAGTGTGATATAATCCAGTTAAACGGCAGAAATAAAACCACCGGAAAGGAGCGTGCGCCCATGAAAGTTGCAACAAGCATACAGGAACGCCTTTGGGAACTCCGCAAAGACAAAGGCTTAAATCTGGAAGAACTATCAAAGCTGACGGGCATTTCTAAATCAGCCCTTGGCAGTTATGAAAAAGAGGATTATAAGGAAATCAATCATGGCAACCTTATCACGCTGGCAGACTTCTATGGGGTTTCCGTCGATTATCTGCTGTGCCGGACAGAGAACAGGGAGCAGATCAACACGCCACTGACGGAGCTGCATTTGAACGATGAGATGGTGGCACTGCTGAAAAGCGGTCGGATTAACAACCGTCTGCTCTGCGAACTTGCCACCCATAAGGACTTTATCAAGTTTCTTGCGGACATTGAGATTTATGTGGACGGGATTGCCACCATGCAAATCCAAAATCTCAACTCCCTTGTTGATACCGTCCGGCATGAAATTATTGAACGGTATCGCCCTGGCGAAGATGACCCGCATTTGAAGGTGCTGCAAGCCGCACATATCAGTGATGATGAGTATTTCAGTCACATGGTTCTGGATGACCTCAACCTGATTATCCGGGATATTCGGGAATTCCACAAAAAGGACAGCGAGAGTGCGCCCCAAACTACCGTTGCCGATGAACTGAAAGAAAATCTGGAAGCGGTCGAAAATTTCAAGGGCAGTCGAGATGAAAAACTGGTTATCCTTTACTGCAAGCAGCTTGGTATCAACTATAAAAACCTGTCAGAAGAAGAATTTCGCTGGTTCATTCGTATTCTCAAAAAATCAAAGAAAATGGGAACGCCTATCAGCCAGAGGAAAAAACGGTAAAGGAAAACCGCTGTTGCATGGTTTGTTGGATTCCATGTAGCAGCGGTTTGTGCTGTGGTTATTATTTCATTCGTTTTCTTAATATTCGGCGATAATTTGTTTCTCCCTTTGGTGCGTCCTGTATAATTTCCAACACACCATCTTCAAGCATTTTATCAATGCGATTGGAAATCCATACATCACTAATTCCAAGTTGATATTTTCCTAAAACATTACCTATGACAATAGCCATTTTGAATTGCTCTGGCTGTTCCGCAATTTCACGAAGAATGAAACTATCATATATATCTTCTGAAACGCTTTGCAATTTACCATTTAACATTGCACGCAAAGGTGCATTTTCATTTTGAAGTTGATTCCATTTCATAGTACAAGCTGAAAGAAATACAGGATTAGCTTTCTCTTGTAGAGTTATATAGTTTCCCCATTCGCCAGGAGACACCTCGCCCCATGCTATTTTGGATGTCATAGTATTTTCTTTTCCATATTCCCATGTAGGTAACTTAACCAAATAAATTGTTGTCTGGCAGTTTAATGGTTGAAGTTGTTTCATAAGCCAATACATACCACAAAGCTCATCTGGATTATAGCTATACCAAATGCGAATTTCTTCCCCAGCTACATATCGTTCAATCACTGAGGTCAATGTAGTTTTAATTTTCTGTATTTTTTCTTCAACCTGATAATCTAAATCCTCTACAAAGCAGACAGACAGCATTTTCTTGAAAATATTTTTCCGCTGTTCGCCAATTCCATTATCAGAAATATCTCCCACACTAAGAACCATATCAAAACAATAAACATCACTGCTCTTGCCTCCCAATGGAATAGCATTCTCCCAAGCAATGCGTTCTTGTTCCTGTGCTTGAAGCTGTGCCTTTTTCATTTCATCTGAAGATGGAACACTCCCGTCTTCGTGCCTCATAAATATTGAAACAGCACTTCCTCTATACTTTCCCTTGCCGTAAGTTTGGGCAATTTTCAAACTTCCACAGGCACTTTCACCAAATACAATTTCAATCATCTTATATACCTCCGATTTAATTGCTCCCGTTATGAATAAATCATCTCATACAAAACAATTTCTTCTGCCCTGTTGTGAATGTTATTGCAACGCTGCACCCATTTCATTTGTCGGGTACACTTCAATTCCTCTGTCACGCCCTCGGTAGCTTTCATCTGCTCCATGATAGTGTCTAACCGTTTTTGTGCCTGTTCATTCAGGTCTGCAAGATATGTCAACAATTCTCCGGTCAGTTTCAATGTATTCAATCTGGCTGGGTGGACTTCTCTTAAATATTCCCGGTGCATTCGTCCGTACTTTCCGATAGGGCGGTGTTCCTCCGGCAGTTTCAAGCCTGGAATGTAGTAATCTCCGACAAGGATATAATCAATTCCGTTTTCCGTTATTCTTGGTTTCAATTCGCTCATGTTCCTTACCTCCTGTGGAAGCAGGCTCGTCTGGTACTAACTCAATCACATCAGTAATCTCACAATTCAGAGTTTCACAGATACGGGCTAATGTATCCATGCTGATGTGCTTTCCCTCTTTGCTCATGTTGGCAATCATATTTGTTGTCATACCAGCAGCAAGCCTTAAATCCTCTTTTCTCATATCACGCTCTAACAGTGTGTGCCAGAGTGGTTTATAGCTGATGTGCATATTGTTTTCCTGCCTTTCTATCCATACCACCGG
>MSGS01000006.1:6762-38147 GCA_001940855.1 Christensenellaceae bacterium Phil1
CCGCTGATACCGTCTGGATTGTGCATTCCCTTTCTTTTTGTTCCCTTTAATTAGCCATGAACTGCTTCATGCCCTGGCTTTTAGCCCCCGGATTATCATTTCCGTAGCCCTCCAGCAGGTTAATGACGCCCCAGATTCCGAGACCTGCGCCAAGGGCAATAACCAAAGTTTGGAGAACATCGACAGCAGAGTTAAAGAAATCCATAAATGTGTATGCCGGAATATGCGGGATGTTGGGTTAGAAATGGGTTCTCACAATGCAAGCGCCGGAACGAAAACCGCTGTGCGGCTCCCGATTCCGGCGTCTCCTTTCAATGTTTGATTGTTTTGTTCGTCCCGGCCTTGCAGTATGAGCCGGTGTCTTCTGTCTGTCATGGTGTATCAAGCCTCCTTGCCTTGATAAATCTTTATGAAAAAGCGGGTGATTCGCCCGCTGCTTCATCCGCTTCGGACATATCTACTTCAAAGACATTGTAAGCCTCGTCCTGTTTCGGCTTGAGCCGGTGAGAAAGGAACTTTTCAATGTCAAATTCATTTTTGGGGTTTGTGTCCGACAGGTATCTGTAATTCTTGTGCTGCGTGATATCAAACTTATTGGACAAAAACGGCCGCACGCCGCGAAGCTGCAAGATGCACTTGGAGCCGTCCAGTACGGCAAGCTCATCCACGGTAGCAAGGTCTTTTCCGAGCTTCTGGTAGTTGAGACTGTGAGAGACCTCGCGCCCTCGGCTTTCACCGGTATTGAAGGTGTCGATGGTCTCTTTCCCCAGCGCCTGATTCAGCTCTTTCAACGTGGTCGGCTCCTTACCGCCGAGGAAAATCGAAGTGTCACAATTCCCGATGATCGTATCGGCGTTGTCCTTATACAGCGCCTTGAGCTGGCTTTGTGCCTGCAAGACAAGGCAGGCGGAGATCTCGCGGCTGCGAATGGTTGCCATGAGCTTTTCCAAATTCGGAATCTGCCCGATGTTTGCTGCCTCGTCGATCAGGCAGCGCACATGCACCGGCAGGCGGCCTTTATACTGGTCATCCGCCTTTTCACACAGCAAGTTAAATAACTGGCTGTAAATCATAGAAATGAGAAAATTGAAGGTGCTGTCGGTATCGCTCATGATGAGAAACAGCGCCGTCTTTTTGAAGCTTCCATCCTTGGCTTCCGGGTTGTCGTATATCTTGTCGCCCAGCGTGTCCAGCTCCAGCTCATCATACATGGTGATCTCTTGCAGCTCCGCGATATCAAAGGGGGCAAGGCGTGCGCCGCAGCTAATATTGATACTCTTAGCTGTCTTGCCGGCGGCTAATTTGTACTTTTTATATTGCCGCACCGCGAAGTGGTTGGGCTTGTCCTTTTCCAGCTCCTTGAACGCGATATCCACGGGATTTTCAAAGGTCTCGTCATCCTCGCGCACTTCCATCGCATTGACCAGCTCGATAAGCGTGGCGAAGTTCTGCTCTTCTTCGGGGGCTTCGTAATGGATGTAGCCGATCAGGGCACAATACAAAAGGGTCTCTGCCTTTACCCAGAAGTCGTCACCGGATTTGCCGTCCCCTTTGGTATTACATATCAGGGTGTTGACCAGCTTCAAAATGTCCTTTTCCGAGTGGATGTAGGCGAAGGGGTTATAATGCATACTCTTGGAAAAGTTGATGGTATTGAATATCTTGATGCGGTAATTGTTCTTCTCCAGCAGTCTGCCACACTCGACCACGATGCTACCTTTTGGGTCGGTTACAACGAATGAAACCGGATAGTCCTTCGACTGGCATTGCATGAGATTGGGCTTGATGAAAAAGCGTGTTTTGCCGCTGCCGGAGCCGCCGATGACCAGCACGTTTTTATTCCTTGCCGTCCGCGGATCTTTGGGGCGATTGTTCATGGTCAGGCTCTCGGTCTGTGTGAGGATGATGTTATTCTCGAATACCGGGTCGATATACGGCGCGATGTCCTCATGCGTGCCCCAGCGGGCGCTGCCGTACTCCATATTCTTGCGAAACTTCTTGGCATTCTTGCCTTTGACGTAGACCGCCAGCCGGAGCGCGGCGGCGATCAGGAGGCCGACCAGCAGATCGGCGGGGTGGAAGCTCGGAAGCAGGCTCTCAAAGGCCAGCCGGAAGCCATCCAGAATATGCAGTGCCTTTTGCGAGAAATCCATTCCCGGTGCCAACCTCGCCGCCTGCCCGCATTTGGTTCCCAGCAGGGCGAACAGAAGATACGGGAGATTGGGGATAACGATTTTCTTGATGTTTACAGGCTTTTTCATAGCTCCAGCCCCTTATCCTTGTGTTTGACCGCAGGCTTGATGATGTCCTTTGCAGCCTGAATATCATGCAGATGCTGGATGAGGGAGGGCTTCTGCCGCTTCCTTGCCGTATTGCGGGTATATTCCTCAAAGGCCGCTGTGAGGGCATCCGCGTCCCGCGCCTTGAAGAACACCATGTACTTGGGCGGCGAGAGGGTCTTGTCCTTTTTTACGGCATAGTCCACGCCGTATTTCCTTGCCACACGGTCAAAATCCTTGATGTTTTTATCGCTGATCTCGATGTTGGCAACGCCCTGATTCTGACCGACAAGCTGCTTGACCGTCTGCTTGCCGGTGGGCTTTACGGGGCCAGCTCGTTTCTTCTCAGCGATTTTTGCTTTTTGATGTGCCAGGAACTTCGCAACCGCCGCTTTGAGCACACGCCCAGTGAGCTTCGTTGCGCTGATGACGAGGGTCACTGTCCTGTTTTCAACCTCTTCCTGCAATTATGAACGCCTCCTTCCTTGATGATTGCAGTATGGCACCGGCGCACGGTTTACAGCGCGATGGCCGGGATCATTTCATCTCCGTGACGGAGCTGCACGGTGCGTTCTTCAAAAAGCCGCCGCACCAGACCGGCATCCCCCGAAGAGATATCCCACAATTCATCATCAAAACAGTAGAACACGATGGCGGGGCCGGTCAGGTAGGTTTCACCGCTGACGGTCACGATTGCTTTTTTCTCATAGGCCATGTACAGGTCGAAGGTCGGCACCTGCCGTACATGCGTGCAGCGGAATCCGGTCTCGATGAGCGCGTTCAGCAGGCACATAGATTTGGCTTTCTGACCGGGCACAGCCAGCAGAACCGAAACATTGCTTTCATCGTATTCCTCATCGTTCGGGGTGAGCTGGAAGCCAGAGACCGGCGCATAGCCGTCTCTTTTAAGCCTGACTCTGCGAGGGATTTTCCCGTGCGGGAGGATGATGTTGACGTCTCCTGTGATGTTTACCGTGAATTTTTCCATGATACATTCCTTTCTCAGCGCTCATTCTGGCGCTGCCGTTTGCTTATTCTGATATTTGAATCAGTCGCGGGTTTCCGTGATCGTTACCGTCAGTCCGTATTCGTCCTCCAGCGCTTGCAGCAACTGCTCAAATTCATCACGGCTCTTGATATACGGGACTTCCAGTACCGCTACCGGAATGTCCAACGCCTGGGCTAATGCACAGAGCAGACTGTGTTTAGGCGTTCTTGTGCTGGATTCATACTGCGCAATGCGGATGTCGGCGGTTTTTGCCGGAAAGCCCACAGCCGTCCCCAATGCTCTTTGCGTCATCCCTCGTTTCAGGCGAAAGCGGCGGATGCGTTTCCCCGGACTCATAAAGCTGCGCATTGTCTTCACTCCTTCCTCCGCACAGGATGTCCGACTTTTTTCTGAATGTCTTTCATCGCTCGTTCTGACGCTGCCGTTTTTTCTGCCACTGATCCAGCAGCTTGATAATGACCTGCTCCATTTGCTGCGGCGTGTAATTCTTGGGGAAGTATTTGCGGAGCGTATCGCTTTTCAATGTGACGCGATCCAACTCATCCTTCTTTTCCTCGGACATGACCTTGTACATGGCGTCCTGCGTGCATTTTCCCTCGCGGCTGAGTTTTTTCAGCCGCTGTGCCTGCGAAAGGGATGGAGTGTTCTGGGAATACGCCATCGCATCCAAAACGCCCTTCTGCTCGTCCTTGCTGAGATAAGAAATCTCAACAGCGGGATTAAATGCAAGTTCGTTTTTGTCCACCATCGTTTGCAGCTCCGGCACAAGCTCTGTCAGCCGCACAAAGCGGCGCACCTGATTTTTGCTCTCACCGGTCTGCTGGGCAATAATTTCGGCTGTTTCCAACTTCCGCCCAACTTGGGTGGAAGTTAAATCTGTCCGCTGCCCCTGGTGCTTCAGCGCCTCCATTTTCATCTTGTACGCCTGTGCGCGTTCCATGGGAGAAATGTTCTCGCGCTGCAAATTGGTATCCACCAACAAGATCACCGCCTCGTCGTCAGTCAGATTGCGGACAATGGCCGGGATCGTATCCTTCCCGGCAAGTCCGCTTGCGTGCAAGCGCCGGTGTCCGGCGACCATTTCATAGCCGCCTCCGGGGTCTGGCCGGATGATGGTGGGATTGAGCACACCGAACTGCATAATGCTGTCTACGGTCTCCTGCATGAGTGCATCGTCCACCACCTTGAACGGGTGATTCTTGAAGGGGTGAATATCCGAAATGCGTATTTGCTGCACCTGCTCCGGCGGGGTACTCTGCGTGTCCTTTGGTTCTGTCTTCTTTGGCATGGCGTTCACCTCCATAACATGCAAAAAAGCCGCAGGCCATACAGCCAGCGGCATCTAAATGCGTCCCTCTGCCATATCGTGCTGAACCAGCGCTGTATAGTAGCTGGTCATGGTGAGCGAAGCGTTATACAGCGTCGCCAGCAGATATTGACGGATGTTTTTGATTTTTGTGGTGTTCTCCTTCATGCAGCTCACGACGAAGCGGATATGCTCGCTGTCCAGCTTTAGGAACCGGCTCCTGACCACCTCCGCTGGTTTATCATCCCCGGAGATGCGCACGGTCTCTTTTGTGGTACAAACCGTATCCACGATAAGCTCCAGAATTTCCTCGACGATCTCCTTGTCATACGGCAAGTCCACCAGCAGAACGTCATAGCTGATATTCTCTATGATAAGCTCTCTGTACTGTGCCCTTCGCTCCGCATCGTTTCCTTTCGATTCCCGCTTTTGACCGCCCCTGAACGAAGGGAAGGGAAGAGACTCAGTATCGTTAAAATCAGTATTGTTCTTCTCAGTATTACTACCTTTTGATTTTGGAAATTCTTGAGTTTCGATTTTCAAAAGTCCAGAATTTTGATTTTCACCATTCTTGAATTTTGATTCCGGTGCGGAAACAAAATTCTTGACGTAAATGAGATTGGGCTTGCCGAGACCCTGCCGTTTGCGCTTGATAAGCCCGCGTTTCTCATCCAATTCGTTCAGCAGCTTCATGGCCTTCTGCGAAGCGCAGGAAAGTGCGTCCATGATATCCTCGACGGTATAGACGATATACACGCGCCCCTCCTGATCCAGCCAGCCGTTCTTGGCAGACAAGCTCATGCGGTCAAGGAGCAGACCGTAAAGGATTTTTGCCTCTGCCGAAAGGTCTTTGAAACGCTTATCTGTGAACAACAACTTGGGGATGCGGTAGAAGGAGAACTGTTCCGCCTGATCCCCGTAGTAATAGTCCAGCGTCATGTATCTTCACGCCCTTTCCAAAGGCCCATAGAGCGCATCAGCTCTTTTGTACACCAGCCGATGCAGGGAGACGCCCGCCCATACGGACAGCCGTCGCACTCGCTGACGGTGGCAGGCGGCTTCTGCGCGGAAATATAATAGCAGTCGGTTTTGCCTCGGTAGGTGCAGCCCTCGGTCTGCTTCCAGAAATAGCAGTACCGGCAGTCTTTTGGTTTGTCCTCTGTATGTCCGTTCATTGCTTTCGCCTCCATTCCCGCCCATACCGGGCAACAAAAAAGCACACCCTCCGGCTCCATCATGGAGCAAGTGGGTGTGCTATGTAATACCGATTGTCCATGCCATTTTACTGCGTCAGGGCATGAAAAAAGCGCGTCTGCCGACCCAAGCGCCACTTCGGGTAAACAGACGCGCTTTGTTTTACTTGCGGTTTTTGCGTGAAAAAGCTCAAAAAGCAGCGTGTTTCTGACACTTTTTGAGCCTTAATGTTTTTAGTCCTATTATTACAGCCTCGTCCGCGTATAATTCCATTACGGCGATAGTCGTGTACGCTTCGTCCGCAAGCTTCAAGTTATACATGCTGTTTGCATATAAGTTCAGACTTACGCAGAAAAACGCCGTAAGCAGCACCAATATTAGAATAAATATAACTATACGCGCGGGTTTGCGGGTTAGCTGACGCAGGTGCATGGATAGCATAAAATCCCCCCTTATATAACGAGTTTGAGAAGTCAACGGCGTTCCGGTTGGGAACGGGCAGCGGGTGAATGCGATGGTTCTTATGGTCAAGTTGGTTTCGGTAGTTATACGTTGACTTTATGTTATCATGCGGTGCTGATGTGCGTCAATGGCTTTTATATAGATTAGGATAGTATAATGCCCGATTCGCCGGGGTTTTTCCTTTATATAACCCCCGAGCCGCCCATATTGGGCGGCTCGGGATGAGTTGCTTATTATTTGGTTCTGCGTTGAACGCGGAGGGAAGATTATTCTTCTTCCTCGTCCTCGCGCTTGGCCTGCTCGATGATCTTCTTAGCTTCGCCGCCGGGAACATCCTCGTAGCCGATGAACTCCTTGGTGAAGTAGCCGCGGGCCTGGGTCATTGAGCGGAGGTCAGTGGCGTACTTGACCATTTCTCCCATGGGAGCGCGGGCAACGACCTCGGTGCCGTCATCGGTGGGGTTCATGCCCTCCATCACGCCGCGGCGGCGGGGCAGATCGCTGGTGATAGCGCCCACGTAGTCGTTGGGAACGTGTATGTAGTAACGATAGATGGGCTCTATAAGGGCGGGCGCTGCATGGGCGCAGGCTTCCTTATACGCAAGGCGGGCGGCGGACTTGAACGCCACTTCCTTGGAGTCAACAGGATGGTACTTGCCGAAGAACAGCGTGGCCTTAACGCCGGTCATGGGATAGCCGGCAAGCACGCCGTGGCGCATGGCCTCGCGGGTACCCTTTTCAACGGCGGGAATGTATTCCTTGGGAACTACGCCGCCGACTATGGCGTTTACGAATTCGAAGTCCTCGCCGTTGGTGAGGGGCTCAAAGCGCATGTTGACAACGCCGAACTGGCCGCTGCCGCCGGTCTGCTTCTTGTGCTTACCTTCGGCTTCCGCGGTGGCGCGTATGGTTTCGCGGTAGGGGATGCGGGGTTCGGCCAGCTGAGCCTCAACGCCGTTCTTATTCTTCAGCTTGGAGCAGATAACGTCCAGATGCACCTCGCCAAGGCCGCTGAGCAGCACGTCGCCGGTTTCGGCATTCTTTTCAAGGGAGATGGTGGGATCTTCTTCAAGCAGCTTGTTCAGCCCTGCGAAAACCTTGTCCTCGTCGCCCTGCTTCTTGGCGGATACTGCCAGGGATATGGCGGAGGCGGGGAAGTCTATGGGGGCGAAGGTCACGGGGGCGGAAGGATCGCACAGCGTATCGCCGGTGGCGGTGAACTGAAGCTTTGCAAGCGCGCCTATATCGCCCGCGATGAGCTTATCGACCTGAACGGTCTTTTTGCCGCGCATAATGAATACGTTGCCGCTCTTCTCGGTCTTTTCATTGTTGGCATTGTAAAGCGTGGTGGAGGCATCGAGCACGCCGGAATGTATCTTTATTATGGAATACTTGCCGAACTGGTCCACAACGGTCTTTATGACCTGGCCTGCGAACTTGCCGTAATCGGCCATGCTGACGGTGTTGCCGTCCGCATCGGTAGCGGTGGCGGGCTTAACTTCGGCAGCGGAGGGCATGTAATGCACCAGATTGTCCAGCAGCGTGGCAACGCCAATGTTGGGCGCGGCGGCGCAGCAGCACACGGGGGTGACTATGCCTTCCTTAACGCCGTTGCTCAGGCCTGCGAGTATTTCTTCGCGGCTGAGCTCGCCTTCTTCGAAGAACTTCTCCATCAGCGCTTCGTCGGTTTCGGCGGCGGCCTCGGTCAGCGCTTCGTAAACGCTCTGCGCCTGGGCTTCCATGTTGGCGGGGATGGCTATTTCCTTTTCGCCCTTGCCGTCGAATTTCTTGGCAGTCATGTTGGGAACGTCAACGTAACCCACGAACTGGCCGCCTTCCATTATGGGCAGCTGTACGGGAACCACGCTGGGGCCGAACTTTTCGTTTATCTCGGCCATGGTCTTGGTGAAGTTGGCGTTTTCGCGATCCATCTGGTTCACGACCATCATGCGTGGCTTATTGGCCTTTTTGCACATGTTCATGGCCTTTTCAACGCCGACGACGGGGCCGGATACGGCGCCCACGACTATAAGGGCGGAATCCGCCAGGGCCATTGCGGCGCTGACTTCGCCATAGAAATCGAAGAAGCCGGGGGCATCGATAACGTTGATCTTGGTGTCCTTCCACTCAAGGGGAGCGAGGGCGGCGTTGATGGAAATGGTACGCTTGATCTCCTCCGGATCGAAGTCGGTCGTGGTGGTGCCGTTTTCAACCTTGCCCAGGCGCTCAAGCAGGCCTGCGTTGAAGAGCATAGCTTCGGTAAGGGTGGTCTTGCCTTCGCCGCCGTGGCCGAATACGCCTATGTTGCGGATGTTTGCTGCGGTGTAGTCTTTCATCTTGCTTCTTGCTGTCCTTTCCAGTATGTATTGCTGAATATTATTTTTTATTAAAGTACAGGCCAAGAGACGGCTGGCCGCACTAACTACATTATTGTATCAGTCAAATGGGCGCTTGTAAACCATTTTGGGCGAAAAAACCTTCGCAAAGCTGCATATTGTGCGCAAAAAGAAGGAGAGATTATCCACATATAAAAAATTTCTATATCAAAACCGCAAAATAAAAGTTAGGATAATTGTATATAATGCCGGATGATGTTATAATCATGCATAAGCTTTTGCGCGCGCTGATGCGCCGCATACGATTTTATCCATATTTTTTACAGGAGGTTACACATGGAAATCAAGAAGAAAAACGTGGGCGCTATGCTCGTGGGCGAATGGAACACCAAGACCATAGTTGCCGTTGCCATAGGCGCGGCGCTCTTTGGCGTGCTGATGTGCTACGGCGGCATACCCATCTTCACCAACACCAGCCTTACCACCGCCATGATAATTCCCGTTATAGTGGGCGCGCTGTTCGGGCCGCTGCCCGCAATGGTATGCTGCGGCGTGGGCAACGTGATTGCCGACCTTATCGGCGGCTGGGGCCTGTGGTTCGACTGGTCCGTGGGCAATGCCGTGATGGCGTTCTGCGTTGGCCTGCTGCCCGTTTACGGCGCCAACATAAAGGAAGGCATATTCACCGCCAAGCATGCCGTTATCTATGCCGTTTGCTGCATATTGGGCAACATGGTCGCCTTCGGCGTTATTACCCCCATATTCTCCGCCCTGTTCTACGGCAGCGATCTCAACCTCACTTTCCTGCAGGCGCTTGCGGCCACCCTTGGCAACACGCTGGTGCTGGTGGTTGTGGGCATACCCATATTGCTGGTGCTTGCCAACCGCTACAAGTCCCGTACCAATCTGAAAGAGGACAAAGGCGACCAATATTGATCGGCTTATTGGGGGCGCTCGGCGCCCCCAAATTTATTTTATGAATCAAACGGTTTTTTGGATAAAACCGTAATGCATTATGATGCAGCATAATGCGACCGCGAAATAATACTTTATGACCGGAGAAATGCGCGAATGAAAGAACCCGCCATAGTTTTTAAGGATTTTTCTTTTCAGTACAGGGTGCAGCACGAGCCCACGCTGCACGACATAAACCTGACCATTTATAAGGGCGAAAAAGTGCTTATTCTGGGCAGCTCCGGCAGCGGCAAAAGCACGCTGGCCAACTGCATAAACGGACTTATACCATTTTCCCACCACGGCACCATGACCGGCAGCGTTACCGTAATGGGGCAGGAGACGCGGGAAAGCAGCATATACGGGCTGAGCAAGACCGTGGGCACGGTTTTGCAGGACAGCGACGCGCAGTTTGTTGGGCTGAGCGTTGCGGAGGACATTGCCTTCGCCATGGAGAACGAGGCTAAACCGCGGCGCGAAATGGTGCCGATTGTTGAAGAGCATGCGGCAACCGTTGGTATGAGCGATTTTTTGGGCGCGGTGCCGTTCAATCTTTCCGGCGGGCAGAAGCAGAAGGTTGCCATAGCCGGCGTGCTTGGCAGCAACGTGAACATACTTATTTTTGACGAACCGCTGGCCGCGCTGGACCCGCAGATGGGCAACACGGCCGTTGAATTGATAGACGACCTGGCGCGGGACAAGGAACGCACCATAATAATAATAGAACACAGGCTGGAGGACGTGCTGCACCGCAACGTGGACAGAATAGTGCTGATGGCGGACGGGCGCATAGCCGCGGACATGACGCCGGACGAGCTGCTGAAAAGCGACCTGCTGCAAAAGCACGGCATAAGGGAGCCGCTTTACGTTACGGCGATGAAATACGCCGGATGCGAGCTGGAAGGCACGGAGAACCTGGGCGACATAAACACTATTCGCTTTACCGATGAAGCCAAGGGCAAGCTTATGCGCTTCTTTACCGAGGAAAGCGAGCCTATGCCCGAGAACACGGCGGACGAGGTTGTGGGCTTTGACCACGTTACATATGAATACGATGCGGGCAAGCCCGTTGTGCGCGACGCAAGCTTTTCAATAAAGCGGGGCGAACGCATAGCCGTGATAGGCAAAAACGGCGCGGGTAAATCCACCGCGGCAAAGCTGATATGCGGCGTTGCGCGGCCAAAGAGCGGCACGGTGCGCATAGACGGGCAGGACGCGAAGAGCCTTTCCATAAAGGAAATAGGCGAGCGCGTGGGCTACGTTATGCAGAACCCGAACCAGATGATAATAAAGGACACTATAAAGAAGGAAGTTGAATACGCGCTGACCATACGCGAAATGCCGCAGGATACCATACGCGAAAAGGCCACGGCGGCGCTGAACGCATGCAGCCTTTATTCAATGCGCAACTGGCCGGTGGACACGGTGAGCTACGGGCAGAAGAAGCGCATAACCGTGGCGAGCATACTGGTGCTGGAGCCGGACGTATTGATACTGGACGAACCCTCCGCGGGGCAGGATTACAAAAGCTACACGGAGATAATGAAGTTCATAAACGTGCTGAACCGCGAATACGGAAAGACGATACTTTTCATAACGCACGACATGCACCTTGCGCTTGAAAATACCGAGCGCGCAATAGTATTCAGCGACGGCGAGGTCATAGCGGACGACAAGGTGTTCGCCGTGCTTGCAAACGACGACATTATATCCCGCGCCAATCTGAAGCAGACTTCGCTTTACACTTTGGCAAAGCATCTCTGCCTTGAGCCGGAGCAGGTGACGCGCCGCTTCATAGCGCATGAAAGGGAGGCAAGCAAGGCATGAATAACAAGCTTGTAATAAACTTTGTACCCGGCCCCACGCCCGTGCATAAGCTGGCGGGCAGCACGAAGATGCTGATATTTTTGCTGTTCACTGCTGCAATAATAGCAACGTTTGATATCCGCGTTATAGCGGCGCTGATGATAGTGCCCATAATCGCAATAATATCCATGCGCCCCAATTATAAGCCGCTCATAGTGCTGCTTTCCGTAATGCTTGTTACAACGGGCGTGATAGGATCGATAATGCTGCTTATAGTGTCGCCGGACACGGGCTTTAGCCACGTTGGCGGCAGCACAATAATATGGCAGGCGAGCGAAAAGCTTTTCATAACAAGGGAAACGCTTTGGTACCTGCTCGTTACCATGACAAAGCGCGTTGCGTCCTTCCTTACGGTTATGATGTTCGCTTTGGCGACTACGCCTTCGGAATTTGCGTCCGGCCTTGCGTTTCTGCATATGCCTTACAAGGTTTGCACCATTGTTTCGCTTGCGTACCGCACCATACCGGACATTGCATCAAAGTTTATAGACATACGCAACTCAATGCAGATGCGCGGCGTTGAGCTTTCCAAGAAAGCTTCCGTCGGCAAGCGGCTCAAGGCCACGGGCCAGCTGCTGATACCGCTGATAATGTCATCCTTCGGCAGGGTTGAAAGCATTGCCAACGCAATGGATCTTCGCGGCTACGGCCGGCTTAAAACGCGCACATGGTACGCCGAGCATGAGCTGACCAATCTTGACAAAATACTCAGAATTGCAGCCATATTCTTTGGCGCGGCAATACTGTTTTATATTGTATATTTCCGCATAATCAATCCCTATCCCGCGGAAATGTGGTGCCCCTTCATAGCGAAGGAGGACATAATAGCAAAGAGCCAGTTCGAGGATATTTTCTTCCTCAAATGGTTCAATAAATAACTTAGGCTTTGCAAGGACGCGGCGGCGCAGCCGCGAGCAAAGGCACGCGCTTCCGAGCAACGTCCTTAGCACATAAAGGAGCAATGATACACATGAAAAGCGCATTGGTAATGCAAACAGACTTCGGCGTGGATAACCTTTCGGTTGCCACGATGAGAGGCGTGGCCATGATTGTTGACCCGGAGCTCAGGGTTTTTGACGCCACGCATGCCATCAATCAGTTCGACGTGCTTGCCGCGTCCGACGCATTGATTTACACCATCCCCTTCTGGCCCGAAGGCACGGTTTTCGTGAGCGTTGTAGACCCCGGCGTAGGCACGGCGAGGAAAAGCTGCGTGGCGAAGCTATCCAACGGCAGCTATATCGTAACCCCCGATAACGGCACCCTTACTTACGTTAAGGAGCGCATAGGCATAGTGGCCGTAAGGGAAATAGACGAAAGCGTGAACCGCTACCCCACCACAAGGAACATACATATTTTCCACGGCCGCGACGTATACGCATACTGCGGCGCAAGGCTTGCCGCGGGCGTGATAGACTTTGAAGGCGTTGGCCCCGAATACAGCGTGGACGACATAGTCATGGCGCCGTATGTGCACCCCGAAAAGCAGGAGAACGCCGTATACGGCATGATAATAGAAGCCACGGAGCATTTCGGCCTTGTTGGCACGAACATACCCTTTGAATGGCTCAAGGAGCAGGGCATGGAATACGGCGACAACGTGCGCCTGACCATAAAGCATAACGACGAAGTGATACTGGATGAAGAGGTTGCGCTGGCAAAGTCCTTCGGCTTTGTTCCGCTCAACGCAAAGCTGGTGTTCAGCAGCGAAACGGCCTGCGTAATGGCCGGACGCAACCGCGGCAACCTTACGCGCGATTATTCGCTGGGCTTCGGCCCGGAATGGACAATGCGCGTGAGCAAAATATAAGGAGGAAAAAATGCAGCGTCCAATACTTGCCACACAGTCCGATTACGGCACGGCGGACGGCCGCGCGGCAGCGCTGAGCGGCAATATACTCAAAATTGCGCCGGAGGCTGACATATATTCCGTGCTCGATCTTTATCCCGAAGGGGACGCGCTCAACGCAGGCGGCATGATATACAGCGTGCTGCCCTTCTTCCCGGAAGGAACGGTTTATGTTTCCGTGGTGGAGGATCATACTAATCCTTCGCGCGCGGTGGCGCTTAAAACAAAATGCGGCCGCTATATAGTTGCGCCCGATAACGGCACCGTTACCGCATGGCTCAACGTTTTCGGCGCGGAGAAGGCCGTTGCGCTTGACGAAGGCAGGGCTCCCGCGGGCATCAGCACGTATGCTTACTGCGGCGCCAAGCTTGTGCAGGGCGTGGATATAGCCTCCCTGGGCCGCGAGATTGCCATAGCGGAGCTTAACGTTTTCAATATGCGCGAAAGCGTTGTTAAGGACGGCTTTGTTGAATGCGGCCTTTTCAGCGTGCTTAAAAACTTCGGCAATCTTAATCTGAACGTGCGCATAGATGAATTTGCGAACGCCAACATAGCCTTCGGCGATGCGGTGCGCCTTACGCTCACCCATAACGGGGAAAAGCGGTTCGAGGCGGAAACAACGTATGAACGTTCCTTCGGTTATGTTGAATTCGGCAAGAGCGTGCTGTTCAACGGCAGCAGCGGCTACATGGGCATGGGACTGAACCAGAAGAGCTTTGCCGCGGCATATATTCCGGAAACGCTGCTTCCCGGGGCGGATATTTCCGGCTACATTACGACCATAGAAAGGATTTGACCCAATATGTTACCAGATATAGTGCTTCAAACGGACTTTGGCCTTACAACGGGCTTTGTGGCCAGCATGTACGGTGTTATACGAATGGTTGATCAGTCGCTTGACGTATTCGATTTGAACCACGAAATTCGTCCGTTCGACATGCGGCAGGGCTCTTTCCTGCTTAGGGATACTATACCGTATTGGAAGGGCGGCACGGTGTTCGTAAGCGTTGTTGACCCCGGCGTAGGCACGGCGCGGCGCGGCTGCGTAGCCAAACTGAACAACGGCAGCTTTGTTGTGACGCCGGATAACGGCAGCCTTACCGCCATACTTGACTGGGTGGTTGCCGTGCGCGAAATAGACGAAAGCGTGAACCGCCTGAAGGGAAGCGACAAGGCGAACAGCTTCCATGGCAGGGACGTGTTTGCATACACAGCGGCGCGCCTTGCAAGCGGCATAATAAACTTTGAAGGCGTTGGGCCGGAATACCCCGTGAACGAGATTGTAACGTTTGAAACAACCCACGGCACCGTCGCGCCCGGCCGCGCGGAGGGCGAGATCGCCGGCTGCACAAAACATTTCGGCGGCGTAGGCACGAACATAGACGTGGACGAATTTGAAAAGACCGGTATAGTATACGGCGACATGACACACGTTACAATAGTTAAAAACGGCGAAACGCTGTTTGACCGGGACGTGCTGTATCATAAGTCCTTTGGCTTCGTGCCCGAAGGCGAGCCGATACTTTATAACGGCAGCACCACGCCCACGATAGCGCTTAGCCTTAACAAGCGCAGCTTTGCCGAAAAATTCCTGCCCCATATATTCGATACGGGGGAGAATTTCGGCGATTATAAGATAACTATAGTTAAAAAATAAAACTGCCGAGGAAAGGAATACGAGATTATGAAACCCTGTATAGTTATGCAGACAGACTTCGGCGTTGGCGGCGGCGGCGCGATGTACGGCGTGTGCAAAACGATAGATCCGGAGCTGCAAATATATGATCTGAGCCATGTTATACCCAAATTCAACGTGGAAAAGGCTTCCGCTTCGCTTAGGAACGTTATGCCGTTCTGGCCCAAGGGGACAATATTCGTAAGCGTTGTTGACCCCGGCGTAGGCACGGCGAGGAAGGCAAGCGTTGCCCATACCTGCAACGGTTACTATGTTGTAACGCCGGATAACGGCTCGCTCACATATATCAAGCAGGAATTCGGCATAGACGCCATACGCGAAATCGACGAAACCGTAAACCGCCTGAAGGGAACGGAAAAGACCAGCATATTCCACGGGCGCGACCTGTTCGCGTACTGCGCGGCCAAGCTTGCCGCTGGCGTTATAGACTTTGCCGGCGTTGGCCCGGAATACCCCGTGGACGACATCATTACCTTTGAAATAAAGCAGGCCACCGTTGCCAAGGACGAGGCGCACGGCTCCATTCCGGACATAATGGAACCGTTCGGCAATCTGGAGACGAATATTCGCATAGACGACTTTGAAAAGACCGGCATAGTGCATAACGATAACGTGCGCGTTGTTATAAAGCACGAGGACGAAGTGAAGTTCGATAAGGTGATGCCTTTCAACAAATCCTTCGGCTATGCCGCGCCCGGCTGCGAAATACTGTATAACTCCTCCTCCGGCTTCATGGGCCTTGCAATGAACCAGAAGAACTTTGCCCAAACGTACGGCATAGGCTCCGGCCCCAGCTGGTCCATAGACATCACCAAGGAGAACTGACGCCATGACTGCCCCTATTGTTATTTTGTCCGATTACGGAATGGGTGCGGGTACCGCGGCGATAAAGGGCGTATGCAAAACGTTTGCGCCCCAAAGCCATGTGTTTGAGCTTTCAAGCGACATCCCCGCGCTGAACCTGGATGCGGCGGCGGATGTGCTTTGCGCGGGTATGCAGGCATGGCCCGAGGGGACTGTGTTCCTGAACCTTGTGGACAACGGCGAAAAGGGCCGCAGGCAGGCCGTAGTTGCCACCAAGGATGGATATATCGTAGTATCGCCGGATAACAAGGTGCTTGCCGCCGTTGAAGCGGCGCACGGCACGGCCGAAAAGCGCGACGTGAGCGACCTTGCCGCATGCTACGGCGCGGAATACGAAAAGACTGCGCTGTGCCACGGGCGCGATCTGGCCTACGTTGCGGCCAAGGCTGCGGCGAAGGAGCTGTAAGCAAAAAGCCGTGCGCGTCTTACTAAAAACGCATGGGGCGCGCACGGACCAAATTTTAGCAAAAGTTATTATATAAATTTGTTGACAGATACCCGTTTTGTAGGGTATACTACTTTCTGCGGTTGACGTGTTTTGGGAGCATAGCTCAGCTGGGAGAGCACTTGCCTTACAAGCAAGGGGTCACAGGTTCGAGCCCTGTTGTTCCCACCAATATATGTCAATCGCAAAACGGCCCGGTGGTGCAGTTGGTTAGCACGTCAGCCTGTCACGCTGAAGGTCAGGGGTTCGAGCCCCCTTCGGGTCGCCAATTTTTGCCTCGGTAGCTCAGCTGGTAGAGCAAGGGACTGAAAATCCCTGTGTCGGTGGTTCGACTCCACTCTGAGGCACCATATTGCGGGAATAGCTCATTCGGTAGAGCGCTGCCTTGCCAAGGCAGAGGTGGCGGGTTCGAGCCCCGTTTCCCGCTCCATATGGCACCATAGCCAAGCGGTAAGGCAGAGGTCTGCAAAACCTTTATTCCCCAGTTCGATTCTGGGTGGTGCCTCCAAAGCAAAAAAGCACTTCGCATAAGGTGCTTTTTTGTATCCGTAAAATGCATAGCGCTGTTACAGCACAAATAAATATTCGCTAACGTCGTGCTTACGGGAAATCGTTTCGCCCTTAATCTGCTCCGCCGTTCGCAATTCCGCCGCCCGCCCGCAGGGTTGATAGCGGCCGCGCATATATGGTAAAATAATTCAAAGTTCGCCTAAGCTTGGGCGGCCGATACGAGGTGTTTATGGATAAGGGAAAAGCGATAGGCATAGTTGTTCTGAGCGTTGTATGCTGCGCTGTAATGGCGCTTGTCGAAACGGTGGTTGAGCCTGCATATTTCGTCAAATCCGCAATAAAGGCGGCGGTTTTTCTTATAATCCCGCTAATATTCATGAAAATCAGCGGCATAAAGGCGTTCGGCGGACTGTCCCTGCCCAACAAAAAGGCCGTGTTCGGGCTGCTTCTGCTCGGCGCGGGCGTATATGCCGCCGTTATGGGCGCGTATTTGCTGACAAAAGCAAGGGTTGATTATTCCGTGCTTGTCGCATCGCTCACGGCTGATCAAAAGGTTGAAGGCTTTCTCCCCGTGGCATTATATATTTCATTCGGCAATTCCTTTTTGGAGGAATTTCTGTTCCGCAATTTTGCGTTTATAAAGCTATCGGAGCATATTTCCAAAAAGCTTGCCTACGCCTTCAGCTCAATCGCATTTGCCGTTTACCATATAGCCATGATCGGCGCAGCCTTCCCGCTGCCGCTTACGCTCCTTTGCGTGCTCGGCTTGGCATTGGGGGGCTTGCTGTTCGATTATGTTGACGATAGGAGCAAAAGCATATACCGTTCGTGGGTGATACATATGTTTGCGGATATTGCCATAATGACTATATGGTACATCAATATATAAGCGATAAAAAGCGGAAGGGCAGAGAGCATGAACAAATCCGATAAGAACAAAAAAGCCTCATGGCAGCAGTTGATAGGCATTGTATTTATGGTGCTTACGGGCGCGGTTTGCGGCCTTATTATGGTAAGATTCCTTGGCGGTTCGGATAAGGAGGCATCATTGGGCATACTTGCCTACGCAGAAATATTCATAGGGCTGTACGCCACGCTGATATTCCATACGCTTGTTCACGAAGCGGGGCATCTTGTGTTCGGTCTGCTGACCGGGTATGGGTTCTGCTCCTTCCGCATATTCTCGTTCATGTGGGTAAAGGACGGCGAGAAGCTGAAGCTCAGGCGGCTAAGCCTTGCCGGCACGGGCGGACAATGCCTTATGTCGCCGCCCGATATCAAGGATGGCAAAATGCCGTTTGTACTCTATAATCTTGGCGGCTCTATAATGAATGCCGCCGTCGGCGCGCTGTTCCTTGCACTCTATTTCATTTGCCCGAACGGTTCCCGTACTGCGCCGTTTGTTTTGTTGTTTGCGGCCGTCGGTTTTATTACGGCCGTTATGAACGGAGTACCCATGCGCCTTGGGGCTGTGGATAACGACGGCTACAATGCACTTGCAATATCAAAAAGCAGTGAAGCCGCGGAAGCATTTTGGGTGCAGCTGAGCATTGTTGGGCAAAGCGCAAGGGGTGTTCGGCTAAAGGATATGCCGGAGGAATGGTTTAGAGTACCTGCCGAGGAGTCAATGCAAAACAGCATTGTTGCCGTGCGCGGCGTGCTTGCCTGCAACAGGCTGATGGATGAGCAGAAATTCAATCAGGCCGATGCGCTGATGGCGCGTATGCTTGCGGCGGAAAGCGGTATGGCGGGCATCCATCGCGGCCTGCTGGTGTGCGACAGAATATATATTGAGCTTATCGGCGTCGCCCGCCGCGAGGCTATTGAAGCCATGCTAACAAAGGCTCAAGCGAAGTTTATGAAGTCTATGCGGCGTTATCCGTCCGTGCTGCGAACCGAGTATGCGCTTGCCCTTCTGCTTGAAAAGAACGCCGCAAGGGCGGAGGGCATACGGGCCGAATTTGAAAAAGCCGCAAAAAGCTATCCCTACCCGCAGGAAACGGAGTCCGAGCGGGAGCTGATATGCCTTGCCCTGAATAAGTCCCGCGGGCGTGCTTAAAATGGCCGTTAAATAAATGCTAAAAAAACGCCCGGGCGCATATCATGCCGCACCCGGGTAAAATGCAATACGTTATCAGTTTATTCTTTTTCCTGCGGAAAAACCGTCCCGCTCGTAAGCCTTGCTCATGTTGTTCAGCTTGTTGACAAATTCCTCGTTGGTCTCCGTCCGCTCCATCATGGCGATAAGCTGCTCGGTAGCGTCGGCCGGATTGCCGCTTGAAAGCGTTTTGCGCATGCTAAACACCGCTTCAAGCTCCTGCTTGCTCAGCAGCAGCTCCTCTTTCCTTGTGCCGGACTTGTAAATGTCTATGGCGGGGAAAATGCGCTTTTCGCTCATCTTGCGGTCAAGGTGAATCTCCATGTTGCCGGTGCCCTTGAATTCTTCATAGACTATGTCGTCCATCCTGCTGCCGGTCTCTATAAGCGCCGTGGCGATTATTGTAAGGCTGCCGCCGTTTTCAATGTTCCTTGCCGCGCCGAAGAAACGCTTGGGCTTATGCAGGGCGCCTGGGTCCATGCCACCGGAAAGCGTGCGTCCGGTCGTGGGTATGGTAAGGTTGTATGCGCGGGCAAGCCTTGTTATGGAGTCGAGCAGTACAACAACGTCCTTGCCCTGCTCAACAAGCCTCATCGCGCGCTCCTGCGTCATTTCGGCAACGCGGGTATGATGCTCGGGCAGCTCGTCAAACGTGGAATAAAGCACCTCTCCGTTTATGGAGCGCTTCATGTCCGTAACTTCCTCGGGGCGCTCGTCTATCAGCAGAACTATCAGGTGAACGTCGGGATAGTTGGTGGATATTCCGTGGGCAATGTTCTTGAGCAGCGTGGTCTTGCCGGACTTGGGCTGGCTCACTATCATGCCGCGCTGGCCCTTGCCTATGGGGGCAATAAGGTCTATAAGGCGGATAGCCAAATTCTGGTCGCGTCCCAAGCCCTTTGATTCAAGGGTAAGGCGTTCGTTGGGGAAAATGGGTATCAGCTCGTCAAACGGCTTGCGCTGCTGCGCCTTTTCGGGATCCTCGCCGTTTATGGCGGTTATGTAGAGAAGGGCCAAGAACCTTTCGCCTTCCTTGGAGGGGCGGGTCTTGCCGGTCACCATGTCGCCTGTTTTAAGGTTGAAGCGGCGTATCTGCGCAATGGAAACGTATACGTCCCGCGTACCGGGCAGATAGTTTTCGCTGCGGAGGAAGCCGTAACCGTCCGGCAGAACCTCAAGCACGCCTTCGCAGTCCCCGCAGGTGCCCGCTTCAAGCATTTCGGATATTGCGGGCGTGGGAGCGGCGGGGTTATAGTCCTTATAGAAGCTGTCGGGCTTAGCCTGGCGGTAAGCGTCCTCGTGCATATCCATGCCGCCCGCGTAGGGATCCTGCCTATAAGGATTCTGCTGCATATAGCTATCCTGACGGTAAGGATTGGGCTGCTGTTGCTGCTGCTGCATATATGCTTCCTGCGCCTGGCGATAGGGGCTGGGCGCGGGGGCGTAGCCATCCTGCCTGTAAGACGGGCGGGAATCATAGCCCTGGTTTGTATATCTGGGCGCGCCGTAGGGCTGCTGATAATTCTGGCGCGGCTGGCGCGTGTCCTGATATGCGCCGGGGGCGGTATAGCGGCGGTTGTAGCCGGAGGGGGACTGATAATCCTGCCGCGGCTGGCGGTAAGGCTGCTGATAACGCTGGCGCGAATCATACCCGGCGTCAAGCGGGGGAATGCCGCCCTGCGGTGCGCTTGGCGCGGGGGCGGGCTGGGCCTGCTGCGGCGCGGCAGTTTGCGCCTGCGGCACGGGTTCCGCCTTTGCGGAGGGGGCTTCCTCCGTGCGCTGCGGTGCGCTCGGCGCGCTTACGGCCCCGGCCTTTTCTTCGGCTTCGGCCTTGGGCTTTACGGCGGAAAGCTTGCTGCCGCCGTTCATGATGATATCGACAAGTTCACCCTTGCGATATTTGGTGATGGATTTAACACCCTGAAGCTTTGCGATCTCTCTCAGATCGCCTAAGGATTTTTCCAACAGTTGATCTCTGGTCAAAATGCTGCTCCTTTCAAGAAACGCAAAATTTATAAACAAATTTCCTACTTACGGTGTGTATATATCGGTTCTGCTATCAGTATTATGCCCATATTAATGAAGTTAAAACGTTATATTTGGGGCTTTTATCCGTTCTTCTACCGACAATACCATATTATCGTTAAACATACGCATTTGTCAAGAAGAAACGTGTGAATATTTGATGTATTTTTCTTTAGTATACGCGCATATAATCAAACAAGGGCATAACTACACAAAAGGAGGCCGGGTATGGACAGAATATTGGGCGAAGGCAGCACGCGCATACGTTCCCACAGCGTGCATATAGAAGGCAGGGAGCTGATGAGCGTGAGTGGGGTGAAGGACGTGGATTGCTTCAACGAGGCGGAGATAGAGCTGCTTACGGACGCGGGGCAGCTTAGGATAGAAGGCAGCGGGCTGCACATAACAAAGCTTAGCCTTGACGAGGGGCAGGTAATAGTTGAGGGGGAAATACTGGCCCTTGAATACAGCGAGGATGCACAGCAGCGCGGTTCGTTATTTTCGCGCATGTTCCGCTGATGCTGCGCGCGGCAGCGGAAATACGCATATGCCTTATTTCACTTTACTGTGGCACGTTGATAGGGCTTATGTATGATATTTTCGCGTTCATACGGCTGCCGTTCAACGAAAACCGCATTATCGACGCGGCGCTGGATATTATGTTTTATATATTTGCGGGCATTGCCGCGGCCGCCGCGCTGCTTTATGCGGACAGTGGGCGGATAAGGCTTTATTCAATAATGCTGATAGCGGCCGGCGCGCTGATATACTGCCGCTATCCAATGCGCCTGTGCGGGGCGCGCATAAGGCAAAGCCTTGCAAAAAAACGAAAATACGGGCACATTTACAAAACCCATGCAAAAACGGAAAAATAAGGCTTGAAATATGCGCATATATGCTTTATAAATATAGTATACGCGATAGGTGCGCACCTATGCGTATATTACCATATAAGAAAGGCAGGTATGCGGCATGAAACGGAAGCTGAAGGCAACGCCCCGATTTATTATGCTGCTTACGCTTATATGCCTTATATTCGCGGGCGCGGTAATACTTTCCCAGCAGGCTAAGCTGAACGAGATCGCCGCCAAGCAGGCCGCGCTGGACGAACAATACGCCGCGCTGCAGGCGGAGGAACAGCGCCTTGAATACATGATAGAATACGCCAAGAGCGATGAATACAGAGTGCAGTATGCCCGCGAAAAGCTGGGGCTTGTGCTGCCGGACGATATAAAGTTCGACATAACGGATTAAGAAAACGAAAAGTGGCCGTTGGCCACTTTTTAAGTATTTTTGGGAGGATGAACAATGCAGAAGAAAGCCGCCGTTGACATAGGCAGCAACTCAATACGATATCTTGGCCCTAACGGGGAAAGGCGGCTTATAACCACCCGCCTTGCGGAAAACATAATTTCAACCGGAAAGCTTAGCGATGCGGCCATTGAGCGGAGCATAGCCGCGCTGAAGGAGCTTGCCGCCATTGCCGCGGCGCAGGGCGCAAAGCCCTATGCATACGCCACCAGCGCCGTGAGGGATGCCAAATTCGGCAGCCGCGAACGCTTCCTTGCCCTTGCGGGGGAGATAATGCCCGTGCGCGTGCTTTCGGGCGAGGAGGAGGCCACATTTGCCCGCATAGGCGCGGGCATTGCGGACAAGCCGGATTGGGGCCTGATAGACCTTGGCGGCGGGTCGTGCCAGCTTATTTCGGAGGGATTTGCGGTCAGCGCGCCGATGGGCTGCGTCCGCGCGAAGGATATATGCGATAAGGAATCGGACGGGTCGTATGAATCCATGCGCGAGGCCGTGTTCAGGGCGTGCGAAGGGCTGTTCCGCTTCCCCCGCATAAGAATAACGGACTGGATAGGCGTGGGCGGCACGATAACAACGCTTGCGGCGCTGTCGCTCGGGCTTGAGGAATACGATGAGCACGCTGTCGAATCCACATTGCTTACGCGGGAGAGGATAGAGCTGCTTTCCAAAAAGCTGCACGAAGCGGGGGACGGGGCGCGCAGCCGCCATCCGCTGCTTACAAAGCGGCATGATGTTATTGTACCCGGCACGCTGGTGCTGCTTTACGCAATGCAGGGCATGGGCATACGTGCGCTGCACCCGAGCAAGGCGGATGGGCTGGACGGGTATTATAAATATATATGTCAAAATATGTGACATAAGGGCAGCATGCTGGACGCGCCCGGCAGCACCGTACAAACGGTGCTGTTTGCTATTTCTGCTCATTTTGGTGCATTGATTCCAGCATTTCAAGCACTTTGAGCCCCAGCTTTTCAACCTGATTGCTTTTCTGTATCATTGCGGCTGAACTGAGCGGTATGCCTTTTCTTATTCTTTGATTAGCCATTTTACTTAATTGTTGCTGTGCGCTTATATATTTTGTATAAACAACCGTTGATGAAACGGCTTTAAGTTCGCTTTCACCAAATCCCTCGAACGGTTCCGTAATAACAAATTCTTCCGGCTGTTTCATTCCAAAACCTCCAATAGGCTATACATAGCCCAATAGTAGCGTGCATAGCCTATATTGTCCATCTATTTTGGATACTCTTTTATATAAAAAAAGGAGCATTCCCATGGACGAGACTGTGCTTGCGATAAGAAGCAGGATACTGAGACTGTGCGGGGAACGCGGAATAAGCGTAAACAGATTGGCAAACCTGAGCGCCGTTCCGCCCAGCAGCATAAAGAACATACTTTACGGCAAAAGCAATAACCCAAAGCTGATGACTATAAAACTCATTTGCGACGGGCTTGGCATAACGCTTGGGGAGTTTTTCTCCTGCGATGAGTTTGATAAGCTTGAACAGAGCATAAAATAAGTATACAAAAAGCGCGGCCTTTCGGCTGCGCTTTTGCTGTGCTTAACGGATGTTATTTGTTCTTCTTCGCCTTTTCTTCCTTTATTTCGCCGGCGCTGCTGACGATGCTGAACAGGCTGCTGAGTACGGAGCAGCCGAGCGCCGCGGGCAGTACCCAGGGGCCTTCGCTGTCCGAAATAAGGCAGATCAGCAGGAACACAACGCTTGCCCCCGAAAGCAGAACGCTTGCGGTCAGCAACAGAATTTTGGATAGCTCTTTGTTCTTGTCAGGCATTTGCTTCACTCCTTCTCATTGTTGTTTTTTTGCTTCTTCCTTGGCTTTCTCGCGCTCCTCGCGGCGCTTTGCAATGTATTCATAAAGGAACCATGCAAGGCCGCCGCCCACAAGCGCGGCAATCAACATTGTTTTTGTGTCGCTCGCGCCGGATATGAGCAAGCCCGCAACGCTGCCTATCAGCACGAACGGCGCGGAACCCAGTGCACTGCGCCTGTATTTGTTTATCGGCACGCGCTCAATGCGCCTTACCGGCACCAGCAGCGTGCAGCGGTAATCCTCCGCCTCCATATCGCCAAGCGGATAAATCTCCATTTCCTGTGTGCCCTGGTGATTGTAGCCGGATTTTGGGAACCATGTGTTGTAAACATTAGACCAGCAGCCTGTGACGGCCTCGTTCGTGCCGCCCTCGCAGTCAAAATATGCATACGTTCCGGCGGGTACGAATATGGTTTCGTAGCCTTCAAGCAGCGGCGTGTCGTTATCCACCTCCACCGCCACCCAGTAATCGTATCCCTTGGAGGTAAAGTTGGAGCAGATGCCTGCGATATACTGCGCATCTTCCTTCATAACGGTTTTCAGCTCGTCCACCGTGCCGTCCTGCTTAAGGCTCAGTAAAAACTCGCGGGCCTTTTCGCCCGGCGTGCTCTGCTTTGCCGCTATACGTGTGCGCCTGCCCATAAAGCGGCGCTCATCATATTCCCTTACGTTTTCGGCAAGCGGCACGCGCTTGTCCTTGTTTTCGGATTTCTGCATTTCCATATCCGTATGCCCTCCTATGGGAATGGTATTCTTACTATAGATTATATACTATCCGGCTTTTTCAATCAATCGCCAAAAAGAATAATCGGTCCGTTGTTGCCAGCGGACCGGTAATCCTGTTGTTTGCTCTTTTGAAAGGTTGCTCTCTCTTTCTGGTTCATATTATAGAGCATGGCGGGAGAAAAAGCATCACAAAAGTGTTACGAAAGTCTCAAACTTTGATTATGTTTAAGTAACGTTTTGGCCCGAAAGTGTTAAATCCCGCCGAAATATTTGCTTAATGCCCACTTGGCCGCCGCACGCACCTGCTCAAACGGGGAGGAGAGGCAAGCGCGGATCTCCGCTTCGCATTGCCCCTCCCGCGCGGCGAAGGCTATGGCTTCCATGGTAAGCCGCCCGTTGCCGGTTATGTTTTTGCCCGCTATCATGCGCGCGGCCTTCGCGTTGCCCGCTATAAGCCGCCTCAGCTCAAACGCCTCCGCCATTGCATCGGGAACGGGCAGCTTCTTCAGCTGCGCATTCTTTGGGCAGACGGCCTGGCAAATTTCGCAGCCAAGAAACGTCTGCTGCTTTTGCCAAATTTCTTCGGTGTAGCCGCTGTTCATAATATAGCGCATGCAGCGCGTTACGTTAAGCCCGTTCTTTGTTATCGCGCCCATGGGGCAGGCAGCGATGCAGGCCGTGCAGCCTTCCGGGCAGCCGCCCTCCGCGCAGACCTGCTCCGCGTCCGGCTCAATGTGGGAATATACAAGCAGCGTTTCAAGCGCAATGCGCGTGCCGTAGGGGGCAATGCTCAGCAGCCCGTTTTTGCCCTGATGCCCCACTCCGTTGGCTATGCACAGCGCCCGCGCGGGTATAAACGCCCGCTCTGCTGCTATTCCCGCCGCGTTAAGTTCAGCCTCCACGGCCTTCGACGCATGGTAGCTTGCGTTGCTGGCGGGATAATAGGACGAAATATGCCCGCCGTTTTCATACGGGGCATAGGCCCATATCAAAAGCGCAGCGGCCTTTGCGTCGGGATATGCCGCGGGCAGGTCATGCGGCATTGCGCAGCCCGTGCCGTAAAGCGCGGAATACTTATGCCAAGCGTCCAGCTTATGCAATTTTAGCATACGCATACCTGCAAACCCGTGAGCGAGCGCGGTTTTATATATTATATTCCTTATTTGGCTGTCCGTATAAACATTCATGACAAAAGTATAACATATAAGCTCCGCGAAGTATAGCAAATTAGGGCAAAAGTTAAAAAACTAACGAGAATAAAGTACTACACGGGTGAAAAATTGTGTGCTATAATAGCACGGATAGCAATGGTAGGCGTAACTATGTTCGCATGCATTTTTGCATTTTTATTACATCACATTCCGCATCACATCGAAAGGCAGGTGCTTTGTTTGCCAAAGTATTCCTTCAAGGGCGGCGTACATCCTCTGCATTCCCAGCACGAGGGTAAGCTGCCGACCCGAAATGCCCCGATACGGGACTTCGTTTCCGATTCGGTGGTCATTCCCATGAGCATGCATCTGGGTGCTCCGTCTAAGCCGTGCGTAAGCAAGGGCGATCATGTAAAGATAGGCCAGCTTATAGGCGAGCCTGTCGGCGGGCTTGGCCTTCCCGTACACGCCAGCATATCCGGCGAGGTTACGGCCGTTGAGCCGCGGCTCATCACCGGCGCGGGACCCGTTATGTGCGTTTGCATACAGAATGATTTTGCCGACGAATGGGTGGACGGCATACAGGGCTACGGCAACGTGGAAACCGTTGACCCCGCGCTGATAGTTCCCGCGATAAAGGCCGCGGGCATATGCGGCATGGGCGGCGCGAGCTTCCCCGCGCACGTTAAGCTGACCCTTCCCGAAGGCAAGACCTGCGACACGATAATACTTAACGGCGCAGAGTGCGAAACGTTCCTGACCGCTGACTATCGGCTGATGATAGAAGAACCCCGCCGGGTGGTGGACGGCCTCCGCGCGGAAATGCGCGCGCTGGGCGTAAAGCGCGGCGTAATAGCTATAGAGGACAACAAGATGGAAGCTATCGAGTCCATGCGCAAGGCGGCTGCCGGGCGCGAGGGCGTTGAAATAGCGGTACTCAGGACCAAGTACCCGCAGGGCGGTGAAAAGCAGCTTATCCATGCCGTTACCGGACGCCAGGTGCCAAGCGGCAAGCTGCCAATAGAGGTGCATACGATAGTTACCAACGTGGCCACGGCCGCGGCGATAGCGGACGCTGTTATAGACGGCAAGCCCCTTATAAGCCGCATAACCACCGTTACCGGCAAGGTGGTCAATCCCTCCAACCTGCGCGTAAGGATAGGCACCGTTGTTGCCGACATGATAGGCGAATGCGGCGGATACAGCGAGGAAGCCGCAAAGATAGTTATGGGCGGCGGCATGACCGGCGTTTGCACCGCAAACGCGGATATACCCATTGCCAAGGCCAACGGCGGCATAGTTGTTTACAACGAAAAGGACGCGAAGAGCGTTGACGAAGAGCCCTGCATACGCTGCGCGCGCTGCGTACAGGCCTGCCCCATGGGGCTTGACCCGTATAAGCTGAAGCACCTTTGCGACGCGGGCAATTTGGAAGGCGCGAAGGCCAACCATGTTATGGACTGCATACTGTGCGGCTGCTGCTCGTATGCCTGCCCGTCAAGAAGATGGCTGACCGCGGCGTTCAAGAATACCAAGGACGCAATAGCCGCCGCAGCAAGGAGGAAGTAATATGAGCCTTTATATGTCTACCGCGCCGCATGTGCGCAGCCCGCAGAACACCCGCTCCCTGATGGGCGATGTTCTGATAGCCCTGGCGCCCACCACCATCGCCGGCATATACTTTTTCGGTGTAAGCGCGGCAATAGTAGTGGCGCTTGCTACGGCCTCCGCCATACTGTTTGAATACCTTTGGCAGAAGCTTACGCATAAAACCATAAGAATCGGCGACCTGAGCGCGGCCGTTACCGGCCTGCTGGTCGGCCTTAACCTCCCGCCCACGGCGCCGTGGTGGCTGCCCATAATCGGCAGCGGCCTTGCGATAATACTCGTGAAGCAGCTTTTCGGCGGCATAGGCGATAACTTTGTCAATCCCGCGCTTGCCGCGCGCGGCATACTGCTTGCCAGCTGGCCCGTGCGTATGACGGCGTTCGTGCTGCCCACCTGCTTCAGCGGTGCGGATGCGACCACCAGCGCCACCGTGCTTGCCGGTTATGAAGCGAGCTATATGGACATGTTCCTCGGCAACATTCCCGGCTGCATAGGCGAAGTCTGCAAGGCGGCTATACTGCTCGGCTTCCTTTATATGCTTGTACGCGGCGTTATAACCTGGCGCATACCGGTAACGTTCCTGGCAGTGGTGTTCGTGTTCTCCGCAATACTGGGCAACGATCCCCTGCAGGCGATACTGTGCGGCGGCGTGATGCTCGGCGCGGTGTTCATGGCAACTGACTACACCACCAGCCCCATGAGCGCGAAGGGCCAATTCATCTATGCTGCAGGCTGCGGCATAATAGTTGTTATAATCCGCAACTTCTGTAACTATCCCGAAGGCGTGACCTATGCGATACTTGTTATGAACATAGTCACCCCGCTGCTGGATAAATACGTTAAACCCCGGCTTTATGGCCGCCTGAAGGAGGAAAAGGCCAATGGCTAAAAAAGAAAAGACCGTTTCAAGCGTATTCTTTAACGGAATACTGAACGAGAACCCCACGCTGAGGCTGGTGCTGGGCATATGCCCCACGCTTGCCTCCACCACCAGCGCATCCAACGCCGTTGGCATGGGCCTTGCGGCAACGTTCGTTCTGGTCGGCTCAAACGTGGTCATATCCCTTTTGAGGAATATAATACCCGACAAGATCCGCATTCCCGCGTTCGTCGTGATAATATGCACGTTCGTTACGCTGGTCGAAATGCTGGTTAAGGCGTTCGTTCCCGCGCTTTATGCAAGCCTTGGCATGTTTATACCGCTTATAGTGGTTAACTGCATAATTCTTGCGCGCGCGGAAGCCTTCGCAAGCAAAAACGGCGTGCTGCTGAGCGCCGCGGACGGCCTTGGCATGGGCGCGGGCTTCACGCTTGCCATAACCGTAATAGGCATAGTGCGCGAGCTGCTGGGCAACGGCAGCGTGTTCGGACTGAGCCTGTTCGGCGAAGGGTTCGAGCCTATGCTCCTTTCAATAATGGCTCCCGGCGGCTTCCTTGTGTTCGGACTGGTGCTTGGCGTGGCCAACTACTTTATGAATAAGGCCGAAAAGAAAAAGACTGAGGAGAAAGGAGTGATACGCGCATGAGCGGCATAGCAAAAGTTCTTTTGTTCATGGTAAACTGCGTACTTACCAATAACTTCATATTCTCGCGTTACCTTGGCAACTGCCCCTTCCTGGGCGTATCCAACAAGGTTGAAACGGCAACGGGCATGGGCCTTGCGGTCACGTTCGTAATGGGCCTTGCGTCGCTGTTCACCTACCTTATTTATACTTACATACTGGTGCCCCTCGGGCTGAGCTATCTTTCCACGATAGTGTTCATATTGGTAATAGCCAGCCTTGTGCAGATAGTTGAAATGTTCATCAAAAAGAGCAGCCCCTCCCTTTATAAGGCGCTGGGCATATATCTGCCGCTTATCACCACTAACTGCGCCGTGCTTGGCGTTTGCCTGCTCAACATAGGCAGCCCCATCACCATTGGCGGCGAAGTGCTGGAATTCAACCTGCTCTATTCCGTGCTCAACGGCATATTCGGCGCGCTGGGCTTCCTGCTGGCCATTGTGCTTATGGCGGGCGTTAGGGAAAGGCTTGAAACTTCCAAAATTCCGGATTGCCTTAAAGGCTTCTCCAGCTCACTGATAATTGCCGGCCTGATGTCCGTGGCGTTCATGGGCTTCGCGGGCCTTGGCGCGTAAGGAGGGAACGAAATGGATTGGATCCCTGTAGTACTTGCACTGGGCGTGCTTGGCGTTGTAGGATTGATATTCGGCATACTGCTTGAAGTTGCGGATAAAAAGCTGGCCGTTGAGGTGGACCCGAGGATATCCAAAGTGGGCGAAGCTCTGGGCGGCGCCAACTGCGGTGCCTGCGGCTACGCGGGCTGCGCTGCGCTGGCGGAAGCAATAGTCAGCGGCGAAGCGAAGCCGAATGCCTGCCCCGCGGCTAATATGGCAGCCATAAGCGAAGCGCTGGGCATTACCGTTGAAGAAGGCGAAAAGATGGTTGCCCGCGTAATATGCCAGGGTCACAACGGCGTGGCTAAGGAAAGGTATAAATACGACGGATACACCAGCTGCGCCACCGCCGCATCCATGGCGGGCGGGCCGAAGGAATGCGCGTATGCGTGCATAGGCCTGGGCGATTGTATGCGCGTTTGCAGCTTCGGCGCAATAAGCATGAACAACGGCATCGCCAGCATAGACCCCAATGTTTGCGTTGCCTGCGGCAACTGCGAAAAGGCCTGCCCCCGCAGCGCCATAAGGATAATCCCCGCGGAGACCAAGGTTCTTGTGCTCTGCCGCAATAAGGATATAGGCCGCGTTGCCCGCGCCGCCTGCATGAAGGCGTGCATAGGCTGCGGACGCTGCGTGAAGGAATGCAAATACGGCGCCATCGCCGTGGAAGACGGCTATGCCCGTATCGATCCCGAAAAGTGCACCCGCTGCGGCGCCTGTGCCAAGGTTTGCCCCTGCGGCTGCATAATAGATTATTCCGTCACCGCCGAGGATAAGGCGGAGTAAAATAATAAAAATGCAACTCAAGGTCTCCCGAAAGGGAGGCCCTTTGTTATATGCTTATTTTGTAAAAAATGATTTTATCAAACATAAAGTGTTCATAAATCGCGCCCACGTTTTTATAATATAATGTAAAAATGACCATGCGCAAGCGCTTCGACAAAGTTCGACGTTCAAAAATCTCAATAGCTAAAAACTGCCTGTTTTGGGCAAAATATGCTTGACATAATTTTGCGTTGTATGATAACATAAACCCAACAAAGAACCACCGTAACCAATTTAACTTTAAAATCAATCGTAAACCCGTTGCCCGTTCCTAATCGGAACGATATGAACCGCAGGATCGACCAAACGACAGTGATTTTGCAGCTAAGTTGCGAATAAAAATAACAAACGAAAGTGAGGACACAAACATGAAAAAGCATTTGTCAATGCTGCTCGTAACCCTTCTGGTAATCATGGCTTTCGCCGCCGTTGCCGCCGCGAGAGTTGAGGTTTGCCCCGTGTGTGATCAAGGTGAAATACGCTCTTGGTCGGAGCTGTATACCACACAGCCCCAAGATGTGGTATGTTCGCACGGATACGACTGTATTGATTCCGCAACGGAAACGTACAGAATCTACTACACAGGCTGTAATAATAGCCTTTGCAGCAATAAAGATGAGACTAATCGAGTCTTTCTTTATGAAACAGTTACTTGCAATAAGCATACCCAGAATCACTAAAAGAATTTAGATTTAGGCGATACAGCATAGCTGTATCGCCTAAATCCATTTTATAGGAGGAAACGAATATGCTATCCATGCATCTGCGTCAGCTTTTTCGTAAGCCTATTCGCACCATCTCGTATATTCTTATGCTGGTTCTATTATCGGCATTTTTCTGCATGAGCCTTAATTTGTATAAT
>MSGS01000007.1 GCA_001940855.1 Christensenellaceae bacterium Phil1
CAACCCCTCAGTCACGGCTTACGCCGTGCCAGCTCCCCGTCCGGGGAGCCTTATGCCGCAGGCATTACATGAGACCTGAAAGGCCGAATCATCTGTTACAGCTGTGCTGTCTTATGTACAGTAGTGACTAAAGATTAACAAATAGAGGTATATAGAAGTAGTATATAGCGAAGGCGGTAGCTTTCACCTGAGCGTGGGAGCACGCAAAAAGCCTCCCTGTCGAGGGAGGTGGCAATGAGCGTCAGCGAATAGACTGAGGGAGTCAGCCTGCCCTGAAAGGGGAGGTGGATTTTGCGAAGCAAAAGCCGGAGGGGTTGAAAAAAGAAAGAGGCTTCGCTTGTTATCGTCAACCCCTCAGTCAAACCTTCGGTTTGCCAGCTCCCCTTTACGGGGAGCCTTATGGTGAACGGATTTCACTGCGCACGTCAGCCTCGTTCTTCGACGCAGAAATTCATCGTCGAAACTGCGTCGGAGAAAAAAGTCAGACATTTAGCCTGTTTCGACGATAGTGACGCAAGTGACGATAGTGTGCAGGAGTTTACCTTCTCTCTTAAAACAGTCCCGATATCATTCCGTTTTCGTCCACGTCTATGCGCTCCGCCGCCGGGACCTTGGGAAGGCCGGGCATTGTCATTATGTCTCCGGTCAAGGCAACTATGAAGCCCGCTCCCGCGGATACCTTAACGCTGCGCACGGTCACGGTGAAGCCCGTCGGCGCGCCGAGCTTTGTTTGGTCGTCGGAAAAGCTGTATTGCGTTTTTGCCATGCATACGGGCATATTGCCGAAGCCCAGCTCCGTAAGCCTTGCAATCTGCTTCTTCGCCGCCGGTGCAATGCTCGCGCCGTCCCCGCCGTATATGCGCCGCACTATAGCGTCTATCTTTTGCTCTATGGTCATGTCCGCATCGTAGGCGAAGGTGAAGCTGCCCTTCTCCTCCTCGCACAGGCGCGCAACCTCGCGCGCAAGCGCCTCGCCGCCGCGTCCGCCGTCCGCCCAAACGGTCGAAAGCACGGTGTTCACGCCCAGCTCGCGGCATTTTTCTATTATAAAATCAATCTCCGCGTCCGTATCCGTTGGGAAGCGGTTCACCGCCACAACGCACGGCAAGCCGAACACGTTCTTTATGTTTGACACATGCCTTAAAAGATTCGGCACGCCCCTTTCAAGCGCGGGTATGTTCTCCTCCGTAAGCTCGGTCTTTGCAAGGCCGCCATGCATCTTCAGCGCGCGCACCGTTGCAACTATAACTACCGCGTCCGGCGTAAGGTTCGCCATGCGGCACTTTATATCAAGGAACTTCTCCGCGCCCAAGTCCGCGCCGAAGCCAGCCTCCGTAACGGCATAATCGCCCATCCTCAGCGCCATGCGCGTAGCCATAACGCTGTTGCAGCCGTGGGCAATGTTTGCAAACGGCCCGCCGTGCACGAACGCGGGCGTACCCTCAAGCGTCTGCACAAGGTTTGGCTTTATTGCGTCCTTCAGCAGCGCCGTCATGGCCCCCGCCGCCTTCAGCTCTGCGCAGGTAACGGGCTTATCGTCATATGTGTAGCCCACTATCATGCGCCCCAGCCTCTCCTTCAGGTCTGCTATGCCCGTTGAAAGGCACAGCACGGCCATAATCTCGCTTGCAACGGTAATGTCGAATCCGTCCTCCCTGGGCGTGCCGTTCACCTTGCCGCCAAGGCCGTCCACTATGAAGCGGAGCTGACGGTCGTTCATGTCCATGCAGCGCTTCCATGTTATCCTGCGCGGGTCTATGTTAAGGGCGTTGCCCTGCTGAATATGGTTATCGAGCATAGCCGCAAGCAGATTGTTTGCCGCGCCTATGGCATGGAAATCGCCGGTGAAGTGCAGATTTATGTCCTCCATGGGCACCACTTGGGCGTATCCGCCGCCCGCCGCGCCGCCCTTTATGCCGAATACAGGCCCCAACGAAGGCTCCCTCAGCGCAACAACCGCATCCTTGCCAATGCGCCTTAACCCGTCCGCAAGGCCGATTGTGGTGGTGGTCTTGCCCTCTCCCGCGGGGGTGGGGGTTATGGCGGTAACAAGCACCAGCCTGCCGTCCTTCCGCTGCGTCTCCTTCAAAAGGGCGGGGTCAATCTTGGCCTTGTAGCGGCCGTATTGTTCAATATATTTTTCGTCCACGTGGGCAGTCTTGGCTATTTCGGTTATTGGGCGCATTGCCGCGCCCTGGGCTATTTCAATGTCGCTTTTGTACTGCAATCGTTTGTTCCTCCTGCATATGCAAAAAATTCGGCCGTAGCACAGGTCAATTATAACCCATACCGCGGCCGAAGAAAATACGCTGCGTATTATATATTATTTTGCCCGCGAACGCTTCCTGAGCGCTATGCATACCGCCGCTATCGCTATTATAAGCCCCGCCGCGGCATATATCACCCACGCCTGCACCGCTGCATCCTTTGCGGCAATAAGCTCCGCTGTGCGCACGTTGCCGAATTCATCCCTGAGGGTTATTGTGCCAACGGTGTCGCCCTTCTTGGCCGATGCTATGTCCGATACGTAGGTAACGGTATAGTCCGGCTGCTTATTATCCTGATAGAGTATGTACACGTCCCTGTCAGCCGCCACGTCAAGGCATTTAAGCCCGCTTTTAGCCTGCTCAACCAATTCCCCTTCGCCGTAGCCGAAGCGCGCAAACGTGCGCGCATAGCGCATAAGCGTAGCCGTGTCAAGGCAATGCGTGTAGCACGGCTCCCCTTCAAGGAACATGCCCTTGCCCTTCATAACAACGCTGTAAAAGCGCAGCTCCCCGTGCTGCATGGCGCAGGAAAGGTTCATGCCGGAATCGGGTATATAGCCGGTTTTTATGCCTATTATATCGTCGCTGAAGCCGGTATCGTAGAAACGGTTGCCCAGCGGGTCAAGCACGCTGTTGCTGTTGCGGAAACAGAATGCCTCGCTCCGCTTGTTGGAAGCGGGTATTCTGCCCTCCCGCGTGGATACTATTTTGCGGAAGGTATCGTTCTTCATGGCGTAGCGGCAAAGCTTGAGCATATCGTTTGCTGTTATCAGCTGCGGTACGCTGCTCAGCCCATGCGGGTCAACGTAATGCGTGCTTGTCATGCCAAGCTCGGCGGCCTTTTTGTTCATCATGTCAACAAACGTGGGTATGTCCCCCGCAACGTATATGGCAAGGGTAGTCGCGGCCTCGTTGCCCGATGCTATCAAAAGATAGTTCATCAGGTCCCATACGGACACCTCCTCGCCCACCTCAAGATGGTCCGTATCGAGCCAGGAGCAGTTCTCCTTGCTCATCGCCTCCTCCGGCACCACCATTGTGCCCTTTAGCTCCGGGTCGTATTCCAGCACCAGCGTTGCCGTCATGACCTTTGTCATGCTTGCGGGCGGGTTGGGTTTGTCCGCCTCGCGCGAGAATAGAACCGTGTCCGTGGTCTCCTCATACAGCAGCGCTATCGGCGCGTTCTTCACCTGCGGCACGGCGTATGGATCCGTCTCCATCTTGTCGTCCTTCGCGGCAAGGCTGAGCGTGCAGCATGCCGCAATAGCCACGCACAGCGCAATGCGTATAAGCTTCTTCATTCGGTTTTGTCCTCCGTCTTTTCATTTGATATATCCGCCTTCGCCTGCCCCAGCACTATTTCGCGGTACTGTGAAGGGCTCATGCCGCAGCAGCGCTTAAAGTTTCTGTAAAACGTGCTGAAATCCTGATACCCCACAGCATCGGCAATATAGAACAGCGACATATTCTCCTGCGCCATAAGCTTCTGCGCCTCGCTCACGCGCCGCCGGTTAAGATAATCCTGCAGCTTAACGCCCCGCGCGGCAAAGAACCTGCGCGACATTGTGGCCTGGGACATGCCGAACCGCTCCGCAACCTCCGCAAAGCGAATCTCTTCATAATAATGGTTATCAAGATAGTTGATAAGGCTGTCCGTGTTCCGCGTGCGCTCGTCCTCCCTTACGGCAAGGGCAGTATTGGCCTTTTCCTTCCCCGCCACGCTGAATATAAGATACAGTATTGCAAACACCTGATGATACACCACGTCCTTATAGAATGCATCGTCCTCATCGCAAATCTCTATTCCGTCCAGCGTAGCTTCAAGGCTTGTTATCTGGTTCAGTATCAGCGCCATGTCCTTCTCCCGCGGGGTTATCAGCGGCGTAATGTCCGCAAAGCCGCATTCCTCCCCGCATGCCGCCGTAAGCGCGGCGCGGGCTATTTCCGTGGTGACGGAGAAATTATAGAAGTATTTCTGCTCCGCAAGGGACATGCTGTGCATCACTCCCGGCGGGGTGAACAATATGTCCCCGCTGCCCAGGTGATATGCCCGGCTGCTTTGCGTTTGCCGCGTTGCGCCGGACTGCATTATTACAAACTGCGGAAAATCGTGCTTATGCGCCTTAACAAGGTTATATGCCTCGCTCACGTTATATACAAGGCAATGGAACCCTTCCGTGAAATAGGAATTGCGAAAGCGGTCCATTTCGTCCTCCCATTTATGATTTTTGTTCACATGCGCAGCCCTCCGTAGATATTTCGGTTTAATTATACCAAGGTTTTGCAAATATGGACAAAATGAAATGAATGCAATCACATTCTGCATTATGCGTGCGCTTTTTGCAATGTCCTTTTTATTATGGCCATGATAAAATATATTGTAGCCTAATATTTAGGCGTCACAATTCAAACAAAGGAGAGCAGATCTTGACATCATTTATTCTGAAAAAGCTGCTGAATGGCCTATTACTGGTATTTACAGTTTCCGTGCTGGTGTTCAGCATGATGCATTTGATGCCCGGCGACCCGGTCGATTTGATAGTTGACCGCAAAGTGTCACAGGAGCGCAAGGACATTATCCGCCACGAATACGGTTACGACCGCCCGCTTACCGTGCAGTACGTTGACTGGATATGGAAGATAATATCCAAGGGAGATTTCGGCACGTCCCTCCGCGTTAAGCAGAAGGTTGCGGATATGATGGACGCGCGCATACCGCTCAGTCTTAAGCTTTGCGGCTGGATGCTGTTCTTTGAAATAGTCATCGCAGTGCCGTTAGGACTGCTTTGCGCATATAAAAAGGATACATTCCTTGACCGCGCAATAATAAACGTTACCCTTTTCCTTTCCGCCGTGCCAAGCTTCTGGCTATACGTTCTGCTGATACTGCTGTTCAGCGTAACGCTGAAATGGCTGCCTATATCCGGCTATGAAAAGGCCGTCAACTGGGTGCTGCCCATAGGCGGCGGCGTGCTCGGCTCGCTTGCCGGCACCATCCGCCTTACCAAGACCGAAGTGCTTGACGTGTTCCGCGAAAAATATGTGCTTACAGCCTATGCAAAGGGCCTGCCGCACAAAACCGTTATGGTCAAGCACGTTATGCGCAACGCCCTCATACTTATAACCGTGCTTGTGTTCATGAGCATACCCTGGCTTATATCCGGCGCAGTAATAACCGAGCGCATATTCAGCATACCCGGCATGGGCAGCCTGCTCGTGAACAGCATAATCACTCAGGACTACGCCGTTGTTCAGGGCTGCATACTTATAATAGCCGTGCTGACGGTCGTGTTCAACACGCTCAGCGACGTTGTGGTCGGTATGCTTGACCCCAGAATTCGCATTACCATGAACGGAGGCGCCGGAGCATGAACTATTCCCCCATCAGAGAATTCTTTTATAATTGCAGAAGGAACGTTAACTTTGTCGTTGGCTTTCTGATGATACTTAGCCTTATACTCGTAGCCATATTTGCGCAGCAGATTGCCCCCTATGACTACGATGAACCCCATAAGCAGGACAGGCTCCAGGCCCCCAATTCAACCTACCTTTTCGGTACGGATGATTTCGGCCGCGATATGTTCAGCAAGGTTATCTACGGCACGCGCATAACCCTTTGGGTGGCGCTGCTTGGCACAAGCATACAGCTTTTCCTTGGCGTTGTTGTTGGCCTTCTGTGCGGCTATTTCGGCGGCTGGGTAGATAGGGTGCTGCTGTTTATAACCGACGTTACCTGGTGCGTACCCGGCACCATACTGGCGCTTGCCGTTGTTACGGTTCTTGGTAAGGGCCTTACCAATTCTATAATTGCAATATCGCTGGTCGGCTGGGCAAGCTACGCCCGCACCGTGCGCGCAAAAACGATGTCACTGCGCACGATGGCCTTCGTTGAAACCGGACGCGCCTTCGGCGAAAGCTCGCTTTCATTAATGTTCCGCTATATTCTGCCGAACATCGTGCCTTCGCTGATAGTGCTCATTTCAAACAACCTGCCCGGCACCATAATGGCCACCACAACGCTCAGCTTCCTTGGCCTTGGCTCTCAGCCGCCTTCTCCGGACTGGGGCTTGGCCATATCGCAGGGCATGAACTATGTTCACCGTGCGCAGTGGCTCAGCATATTCCCCGGCCTTGCGCTGGTGTATACCGTGCTTGGGTTCAATATACTGGGCGAAGGCATGCGCGATTTGCTTGACCCGCGCCTGAAGGGCCTGTAAGGAGGAAACACATGAGCGACATAGTGACCAAGCTTGACAATACCGAAGAGCCCCTGCTTAGGCTTGAGGATCTGAGCATAGATTACCGCATACGCAACGGCTATCTTTCCGCCGTGTCCGACGTTAATTTTACCATGAACCGCGGCGAGATAGTTGCGCTGGTAGGCGAATCCGGCTGCGGCAAAAGCACAATAGCCTTCACCATAATGCGCCTGCTTATGGACGGCAACGAGAAAATAGGCGGCAAAATACTGTTCAAGGGCGAGGATTTGAACAAGATTCCCGTGCGGGACATGGAAAAGATGCGCGGCAAGCACATAGGCATGATATTCCAGAATCCTTTGGATTCGCTCAACCCCGTTTACCGCACCGGCTCGCAGGTTGAGGAAGCCATATTGCTTGACGGGCTGAGCCATAAGGAAGCGTGGGAGCGCGTTATAAACCTTTACAAGGACGTGCGCATTCCGGACGCGGAAAAGCGCGTAAACAGCTACCCGCACGAGCTTTCCGGCGGCATGCGCCAGCGCGTTATGATAGCCATGATGCTTTCCCGCACGCCGGAGCTGCTTATAGCGGACGAGCCCACCACCGCGCTTGACGTTACGATAGAAGCGCAGATACTGCAAATATTAAAGGATCTCAAAACGCAGTACAACACCGCCATACTCATGATAACCCATAATTTCGGCCTTGTTGCCGAGGTTGCGGACAGAATAGCCGTAATGTACGCGGGCAACATAGTGGAGCAGGGCAATGTGTTCGATGTTTTCGCCGCGCCCTCCCATCCGTATACAAGACTGCTCATGCGCGCCCTGCCGCGCAAAACAAAGCACGAGGGCAGGCTGGAAACAATAGACGGCAACGTGCCGCGCATAACCGAAAAGAAGCCCGGCTGCCGCTTTGCCAACCGCTGCCCGCTGGCCAAGGAAATATGCTTCACCGAAAATCCGCCCGTGCTTACCGTGAGTCATGACCACACATTCAGCTGCCATTTTGCGGAGGAGGCTTCGAAACTGTAATGAGCAACGCCAACGTTAATGCACCTGTACCGGCAATAGAAATATCCGGACTGAAGAAATACTTCCCGCTCACCAGCGGCGCCTTCAATGCCAAAAAAGGCTCCGTAAAGGCCGTGGACGACATAAACCTGACCATAAACAAGGGCGAGATAATCGGCCTTGCCGGCGAATCCGGCAGCGGAAAGACCACCCTTGCCCGCGTTATACTCAATCTTACCCCTGCAACGGGAGGGCAGGTGCTTATGAACGGGCAGGATATATCAAAGCTGCACGGCAGGGAGCTTAAAGCCGTGCGCCGCAGCATAGCCACCGTGTTCCAGGATCCGGCATCCAACCTTAACCCCAGGCTCAACGTGCTAAGCAGCATCATGCGCCCCATGATACTGCACGGCGTTCCCAAGGCGGAGGCCGTTGAAAAGGCGCAGGAGGCCATGAAGCTGGTCAAGATGGATGAAAGGTATCTCTATTCCTATCCGCATCAGCTTTCCGGCGGTCAGCTTCAGCGTATAGCCATTGCACGCGCGCTGGTGCTCAGGCCCGACATAATGGTGCTGGATGAACCCACAAGCGCCCTTGACATATCCGTTCAGGCGCAGATACTCAATCTGCTGCTCGATCTGCAGGAGCAGTTCGGCCTGACCTATCTTGTTATAACGCACGACCTTAACGTGCTGCGCTATATAAGCGACCGCATTGCGGTAATGTACCTTGGCAAACTTATGGAGTTCGGCCCCACGGAGACGATATCCTCCAACCCGCTGCATCCTTACACGCGCGGGCTTATGGCCGCCTCCCCCATACTCGACCCCACGCTGCGCAGCCAAAAGAAGGAGCTTATGGGCGGCGAAACCGGCAGCCTTATAAACCTGCCCAAGGGATGCCGCTTCGCTGCGCGCTGTCCGCATGCGACAGACCGCTGCCGCGAGGAACTGCCCAAGGATTACCACGTGGATGCACTGCATCAGGTAAGCTGCTTCATGTACGACAAATAAACATCAAATGATAGCGGCAAAACCGCATCATATAAAATCAAGGAGGAACTCAAATGAAGAGAATTATGGCGCTGCTCATGGGCATCATTATGCTCGTGTCCGTTTTCGCGGGCTGCAGCAACACTTCACCCACCCCCGCTGACACCGATGCACCGTCTTCCGGTGACAACACCCCCGCCAACAATAACGGCGGCGTGACCGTGGATGAAAACGGTAAGCGTACCATCACCATCTACGACTCCGAATGGCTCGGCACCAACCTGTACCGCTGTTCCGGCTGGTATGGTTCCCAGGACCTTATCGCGGACACCTTTTTCCTGATGGATCCCGAAGATCGCAACAACGTGCTGCCCCGTATCTGCGAGGGCTACGAAATCAGCGAGGACGGACTGACCATGAAGCTTATCATGAGCGAAGGCATGAAGTTCTATGACGGCACCGATGTTACTCCCGAGGACGTTATAGCCTCCATCCAGTACGGCCTTGACGGCAGCGACTGGGGCTACGGCTATTCCAACATTGAATCAATGGAGGCCGACGGCAAGGATGTTATACTGCACCTTTCCACCTATCGTACCGACCTGATGCACTTCCTGTGCACCTGCTTCATGGGCATAATCAAAAAGGACTGCCTGGACACCATGACCGATGAGGAGCTGCAGTGGGGCGCTATCCCCTACGGCGCGTTCTACGTGGACGAATACATTCCCGGCGACCGCATAATCCTTAAGCCCAACCCGTATTACAAGACCAACCTGCCCCTTGTTGAAAACAAGGGTCCCGTTGATTTGGACTACATCACCGTTATAGTGGCCGATACCGAAGCATTCACCCAGACCACCATGCTTGCCAACGGCGAAGTGGACGTGCTGACCGGCATAAACATGGAACAGTATGCCGAGCTGCAGAGCATAGACGGCGTTATAACGCTTGAAAACACCTATCCCAACATTGAATACTTCGAGCTGAATCAGGACCACAAGGACCTGCAGGACATTAACGTCCGCAAGGCCGTAATGCTTGCCCTTGACCGCGACGCCATGGAAGAAATGTGCAACGGCGCCATGAAGCCCGCATATTCCATGATAACCGAAGGCATGCAGTTCTTCTCCGAGAAGGCCGAAGCCTACTTCAAGGACAACCTGAGCAACAACGTGGAAGAAGCCAAGCGCCTGCTGGCCGAAGCCGGATACACCATGAACGGCGAAGGCTACCTTGAAAAAGACGGCAGCGTGCTGGAGTTCACCTTCCTTTCCCGTTCCAGCGGCACCAGCGTTACCGTTGCGCAGGAAATGCAGCTGCAGCTTCAGGAAATCGGCATAAAGATGAACATAGAAACCATAGACTGGAACTACATCTATGAGCGCATGGCCGACGACGATTACGATGCCGGTATAGCCGTGCTTGAATGGGCGGAAGCCATACTGGTACTCAACTATGCTTACTACGATCCCAACACCAAGAGCGACGCCGACATGCAGGTTTATAAGGACCTTGTAGAGAAGGCCGCCACCTCTTCCGATATGGATCAGGCCGTTGAATACGTTTATGAAGCCCAGATGGAAATGTTCAAGGATTGCGCCATAGTGCCCCTCTATTCCGATGTTTCCTACTGCGCGTACCGCAACGACATCAATGGTCTTGTTGTCTGCGGCGACGGCAGCCTGTTCTATAACGACATCAACTACGCTGGCTAATACTTGATATCAGCATAGCGTAAAGCAAAAACATGCCCGGTTCCTCATTTCAGGAGCCGGGCGTTTTCATTGCCGTATATTTTTATTCGGTTCGTTTGAGCAGATAGAAATGGTTCATGCCATCCTTTGAAGCGGTCACGTTGCAGCCAAGCTGCTTCTTTTTATCCTTATCGCATTCGCACAGTATGCCGAGTATTGTATTTGCAAACGGCATTCCGCAGCTTGCGTCCTTAAGTTCAAAATACAGCAGGTACTCCGCACCGTCCTCAAGGCAGCGCCATTCGTCAATGAAGTCCTTAACGCGCTCCCAGCCGTGCTTTTCATACACAAGCGTATACCCCTCGTCGTGCAGCGGGTCGGCGTATTCTTCTTCCTCCTGCGCTTCGTCTCCGCCTTCCTGCGGCGTATAGCTTATGTCCGCATCGTTTGCCGTGAGCATACTTTCAAAAAAGCTGCATACGTTATCGGTTATCCGCGCATACTGTTCGCCGTCTATATCGAACTGCTCGCTTGGGTCGTATGCGCGCATAGACTCCGTTACCTTTTGCCTTATCGCTTCCAGCTGTTCCTTTACCATGTCAATTTCACCCTGATATGACCGCTGTATGGCACGCACGGTCTCAAGCTTACTCTCAAGGGAGGCTATCTTCTCGTCAAACGCTTTATACACGGTCGCGCTGTCGGCATCGAGCAGCGGCTTTATTTCGTCTATGGTGAAAAGCGCGCTTTGCAGGTTCTTTATCTTAACGAACGTTACCGCCTGCTCCTCATCATAAAAGCGATAGCCCGAGTACCTGTCCACCCGAACGGGCTTGAGCAGGCCAACGCGGTCGTAATACCTAAGCGTTTGCGGATTGCAGCCGCACAGCTTTGCAAATTCCTTTATGGTCATATCATCCATCTCCTTTCGGATAAGGTTATATCATTGCACTTAGGTGAAAGGTCAAGGTCTGCGGCAAAATATATATTCACGCTTGGCCTCCATAGTTGAGTACGATATCGTACCAATTTCAATCAAAAGAACCCGCCTGCGCAGTAAATGCGGGCGGGGATAGTTATTTTGATGAATCTCTATGCCACAGCAGCACTTTCAATTCAAACTTGCTTCTTAAATTTCAGTGTTAAGCCATCGTATTTCCGTCCGTTGACCTCCCGCTCTCCGATACAGCGATTGCACTCAGTAAAGCCAAGTTTCTCGGCGCAGCGAAGCATGCGAACATTGCCGGACCAAGTTTGCGTGTACAGCTCGCACGCACCGCTGTCAAGGCAGTAATCCATAAAAGCGCGAAGGGCATTTGTGCCGATACCGTTTCCCCATGAATCCGATTCGCAAATATCTATGCCGACAGCGCGGTGAACTATTTGGCCTTCCTCAGCTTTTCCTACCCATTCATAGTTTTCGTCAATGCAATAGGAACATACCCAGCCAATGTGCTTACCGTTCCATAAAATCTCAAATTTCCAGCGGTAAGCATCATCAGGGCTGTTTTTCACCGATTCATAGTATTTCGTCCATTCTTTGCGCTCTGTCTCCTCGTCCGTATCTTCCTTCTCCCAAGGAGCATCCCATTTTTCCCATTCACGTTCCGCCGTGAACCAGCGCACATAGTCCTCTATATCCGTCTCTATCATATCCCTAAGGATGATGTTTTCATATTTTATCTGCATAGCTTATTCCCCCCACTTCTTGGTGTTTGGACAATAAGCATACCGTCTCAACTTCACCGCCTGTATTGCTGACAAACAAGACTCCACTTTCTCCGTCATAGGTCACAGGGAATGTAAAGTGGATGGTTTTAATCAGACGCCCGTCTGCCCGTTTTCCCTTTGGGAGCTCGTTGATTTCTATGGAAGAAATCATGGCTCGCAGCAGTCCTTTCTTGTCCTCCGGGGACATTACATCGTAGTATTTGCTGAACCCTTCCAGCATTTCAAAGATGGATTCCTTCGTCATGGTGGATTTCTGTACCATCGTGATTTCGTCATCGACCTGATCCAGCCTTGTCTGAGCATCATCCAGCTTGTCGTAGATATCATCTAATACGCGGTTCAGACTGTCAACCTTTTTCTCATAATGTCTGTCACCGGCATCCAGCTCTGAAAGTCTTTTTTCGGTCTGCATGAGATTGTTTCTGTATTTATTGTGCTCGGCTTCAATTCCGGCTCGTTTCTTTCTTAGACGCTCAATATCGGTTTCACAGTCTACTTTCTTTGAGATCAATTCTACAAATTCCGGGATCGTTACCATCGCGGAGATAACATCGCGCACCTCCTTTTCCAGCTTGGTGCCACTGTAATACTTGTTTGCCAATGAACAGATCAGTCCGTTTCGGTCTCTGCCGGAAATACAGCGATAGGAAATATACCGGGGATAAAAGCCTTCCTTTCCGTTTTTTCGCGGCCTTTGCGGAGCCGTATACCCGAAAAGGTTTTTGCCGCAATCCGGGCATTTGATGAGGCCCGTCAACGGATAAATATTGGTGCTGTCACTGCGGGTTTTCCTGTGGGCTGCGCGTTTTGCAAGAAGACTCTGGGCTCTTTCAAAGGTTTCCTCGGATATAATTGCGTCGTGTAAGCCATCGACCAGTATGATTTTACTTTCGTCATCCTGTTTTACGACCTTTGTCTCGTTGTTTGTACCCTCAACTTTTACCGTATGGCGGCGGCCATAGGCAATCTTGCCTTCGTAGACAGGATTTTTCAGAATAGCCCGGATCGTTCTATCAGTAAACCCGGAAATCTTTGTATTTCCGCGCTGCTGCCTCGTTACATTTTCATCATTCAGCTTGCGGGTGATATATTGAAGACTTTGTCCTTCCTCAGTATACAGTCTGAATATTCTTTTGACGATTTCCGCCTCTGACGGTTCAACTACAAGCTTCTTATTATCAAGCGAATATCCAAACGGCGCCTGCGCTCCGTTCCAAAGACCGCTTCTTGCTTTTTGCTGTCTGCCGGCAAGCGTTTGTTCGTGGATATTTTCAAGCTCGACCTCTGCAACGGCTCCCATAATATTGGCAATCATTTTTCCTGTTGCCGTAGAAGTATAGATGCCGTCTTTTACGCCCAGAAGCCCTACACCGTAGCTTGCAAGCTCCTGGAGATACTTTGCTGTGTCGCTGGTGTTTCTGGCAAATTGGGAAAGCTTGAAGACAAGGACATATTTTATATTATCCTTTTTGCTTCGTATATCCTCCATCATTTGGCTGAACGCAGGTCTGTGTTCGGCGTTCTTGCCGGATTTGCCTTCATCAGAGTATTTTCCTACGATGCTGATGTCCCGCCTCTTGGCAAAGTCTCTGATTTCTTCTTCCTGCGCATCAAGAGAGAAGCCATCCACCTGTATGAGCGTGGAAACACGAGTATAGATATATGCGTTCTCCATGAACAGCTCATCTCCTTTCCGTAAAATCCTCTAACGCTTTTCCATGTTTCATTATATTGTCAGTAGTATTTTTCTATATGGGTTTATTATAAAACAATGACACAGATATTATCAAGTACCTATATGTAAATTCCGAGGGCGGGGAACCGGTGGGTTCCCCGTTATCCTCCGTATCACCGATTTCTTTCGTCTTATATTTTAACAGCAGTTCAGCTATCATAACGGAGCAGCGAATAAAGTTTCGATCCTGCATCAATTCGTTCCTGTAGTTTTCCAAATACAAGTCCTTTCCAGCCAGCCAGCTATTCAAGCATTATTTCATATACAACTCACTTTCTGTCATCCACGTACTGCGATGACGATGTCTTATTTCTGCTGTCTTTGATGAATCGAGGCTCAAGTCAAATCATCCTTGCGGTTACATTGACAGCTCCTCTTTTTTGTGAATCCTTTTCTGCGGTGCGGGTGTCCTATCTGCTTTCAACATCACCATGACACTTTCTTTTTTCTCTGGAATCTCTGCTTCATGGAGCACTGTGTCCACACAATACCGGATTTGCCGGATAATTTCCGAATCCATATTTGCAGATTGCAGTTGGTCATTGAGCTTCTTGTTTTCCTTTTTGAGCATCCGCACTTCGGCTGCAAGCTTTTCACGGTCTTCGTTGGTGATGTTGTTTGCTTTCAAATACCGAATTGCTTTGTTGTATTCGGCGAGTTCGTCCCCGTGTGCCTCTGCATACTTTTCTCTTATACTTTTGAATCCACGCTTGGATTTATCGGCAATCGGCTTCAGGCGTGCGCTGGTGTCGATATAACCGATGCCGGTTTCCAGACGCTTGATGCGCTTTTCGTTGGCTTTGACTTTGTCGATAATCGGCTGTTGGGATTTAAGCATGACCTTGAAATCTTCCATAGTTGTGATCCCTGTTTCCTGCAGCCAGTTGAAGATTTTAGAACGTTGCTTCAAATCTACGACAGAACCTTTTTGTTTCGCGTATTTATTCCAGTCAAAACGCTGATTCTTTCTCATATCATAATAGGCATTGACAAAATCCAGAATCGTGGGCTGGGGTGCTTCTTTCTCGGTGAATTCCGAAATCTTCCGCACCACGGATTTGAGCCAGGCGGACAGATCGGTCAGCAGTCGCCGCAGCGAAGAAAGCGCGCTGTTATGCTCTTTTATCCGGCGGTTGTATTCACCGATCTCCGTGCGGATTCCTTTTTCCTCCATGTGGGCGACCGCCGGACCGAGATGAATCGTCGGAAGCTCCGCCTTGCCCTGGCGCTCAAAGGAGCGAAGATCGAGCCGTTCGGGGATACCGTTTTTCTCAAAATACCGATTGACCGCCTTCGCCCATTCGGTACGCCAAACCTCGGCGTACTTTCTGTCGTTCCAGTCAACGGTGTTTTCCTTATGGCTTTTCCATTCGCCGGACGGGAGCCGGATGCGTTCGCCGTTTTCGTCGAGATCGTAAACCTTGCGCGCTTTCGGAAGCCACTTCCCGTTTTCGTTCATCGCCCGCATTGTCAGCAGAATATGCGCGTGAGGATTGCCGTCGCCTTTGTCGTGAATCGCAAAGTCCGCGATCATGCCGCGGGAGACAAATTGCTCCCGGCAGTAATCGCGGATCAAGGCTTCATATTCGTTTTTGGGCAGTTCTATTGGCAGCGCCATGATGATTCCCCGCGCAAGCTGGGCGTTCCATTGTCCTTCGACCTTCTCGGCGGCATTCCACAGTGCCTGACGGTCTGCGTATTCCGGCGGAGCATTGGGTGGAAGGAGGATGCCTTTTGCCAAGACCTCGCCGGATTTATAGCTGTAGTTTTTTGTCTTCAAGTCGTACTCGCTGAAAAACTTTTCGCCGCTCTGATAGGCGGCTCCGGCAACGGCGGACTGCCGTTTGCTTCTTTGCCGGATAGAGATTGAAAAATGCGGACATGCGATAATGAATCACCTCCATTCCCACAAGTCGCGCTTTGCGACCTTAAAACAGGGTAGCCGGAACGGCGCAGGGGCTTGCCCCTGTGATTGGAGCCTGCGAGAATCCAACAACCTTGTAAACGCAAGAGCACCGGGAAACCGGTGTATAATTGCGCCCTCTTTCATCGGGTCTCATCCCCGGTGTCTTCTTTTCCGGCGTTTTGGATCATCGCCTTTAGGAGCGCGTCAACGGCAGGCTGACGGAACGCCGTGAGCAGGAGCTCGTGTACCTGTTTGTCGGTCAGCAGCAGCGGTTTCAGAAGGAATGCTTCCAACATCCCGCCGCGAGTGAAGATTCTCCGGTTCCGCTGCTTCCGGAGAAGCCCTTTTTCAGCGGCTTCCATAGCCTTGATCTCATTTTTCAGTTGTCGCATCTTTGCCTCATTACGGGTTTTTTCATCATTCAGTCGTTCAAGCTCCTTGTTCATCGGCACCTCCTGTATATTGGCAAACATCGCCTTCTCGCTGTGTACATACGTACATATCGTTTTACCGCAAGCTGCTGTTACAGTAGGGTTTCACCAACAGCTCGATTCCGAGAAATCCCCAGACGCGCCGTCCGGCAGAATTCGTAATGGTGTTGGTGTGCTCGAGATTGTATTTCTTCTCGTTCTCCACCAGAAAATCACTGACGGAACGGGGCTTCAAAGGCGTCATTGCATTTTCCTCACACCAGATGGCATAGGTTTCATAGATTTCCTTGGAAGAGGCACTGCAATCGGCTTTGAGCCGCACATAGCCCTCATCCTCCATAAAATCGATCAGGTTGTTGGAGTCCCGTTTTACGTACTCGCGGTTATTGCGGATGCGCTCACTTTCCGTGAATTGGAATTTGTTTGAAACAAGCCGCTGCAATCCCGCAAACATCCAGAGAAAAACGCCCTCCGCCTCATCCTTCATTTTGTCGGCGATATCCGGATCATCCATCCTGTCTGTCGCCTTTTCTTTCTTGGTCAGAATGAGCTGACGGCGGTAAAAGCCGTTGGAGCGGTCATAAAGCGCCTGCAAATCTCCGTTGGAGAAGGCGAGCAGTCGGCAGAACATCCAGCCCTGATAGCTCTGCTTGCCCTTGCGTTCCAAATCCATTTTCCCCTGTGCGGTAACGATGGATTTTACATAGTTGGTCTGTTTCAGCGCTTCCATTTTCATATCGTCATCGATCATAAGAAGCTGGTGTTCAAGGTCGGCGCGGGCGAATCGGTTTTCCGAGACTTTTCCGATGCTGCCGTCCTTCATGTTGCTGCCGAAGACAGCGTTCATGACGCTGCCGATCTGGCTTTTTCCTTCGCCGCCCTTTCCCTTGATAATCATCATTCTCTGACCTTTGGTAGAGGGGATGAGGCAGTATCCGAGGTATTCCTGTAAAGCCGGGATATCTTCCTCATGGAACAGGTCATGCAAAAATCGCAGCCACTTTTCCGGTCTCGGAGCATCGGGATCGTACCTGATCGGCAAACGGCTGCGGACGATCTCAGGCTTTCCGGGGACAAACGTCCCGTCCAGATACAGCGTTCCGTTTGCAAGATGAACTCTGTCCTGCTGCGGCGCAAGATCGATACCCGTACTGTAGAATTTCAAAAGCTCCACGATATTGTTGATGGTGTGCGGTACGTTTTTGACGGCGCAGATTTTCAGCTCATGATAGATTTTCTGTTTCAACGGGCGCTCGTCCGTCATGTGTCCCTCCGGTGTAAAGAAGGCGCTGCAATCATAAGCGAGCTGATGATTGCGTGTGAACTCTTCGCAGAATGCCACCTCGACAATATCTTTTCCGTTCCACCAGATTGGGCAATCAAGCAGCTCGTCCATTGGCATGCACCCCCTCCAATCTGTAACGCAGCTTTTCTATCAGACCGTTTTGAAGCAGGTCGTCCACGGTTTTTACGCGCTCCTCCAATGTTGCGGCGCATAAAAAATCTGCCAAATACTCGATTGTGTCGAGCATCTGACAGGCTTCCACGAAACGGTCGTCGAATTCTTCATCCGGCGTTTTCGGTGCGTATTCGGTCTTCCAGCGGCGGAGCAGCTGCTCATATTCCGTGAGAACTGAAATGCACAGCGTTTCGTCCTTCCGGAACTGCGCGAGATACGGTCTTACCGGCATCAAAGTCGGCGGCTTGTCCGGGTCAATGCCAAAATCCACGGCAATACGGTGAATAACCTCCGTAAAGCTCAGCCCCAGAAGCTTTGCTGACAGGTCGATGACATCCCCGTGCGCCCCGCAGGCGAAGCAGTAGAAGTGGTCGTCATAGAGCTTCATGCTCGGGTTGGTGTCGTTGTGGAACGGGCATAGCGCCATCCCGTTCCTGTGTACGGTCAATCCGTACTGTCGTGCGGCGTCGGCAGGTGCAACCTTTGCTTTAATGATTTCGATTTGTGACATGCTATCACTCCTTCGTAAGATTTAGCCCGGCAAAATGTCCGGGCTATGTACGGCGCCTGCCCGCAGCGGCTTGAAGGAAGGAATTTCGGAAGCCGCTTCCGAAATTCCTCAATCTCCGGCCATTCTCTGAAACTCTCTGATGGCGTCCACCTCCGACTGGTAGAACCAATCACTATATGGATTCTTCTTTACAAGCTTGGCTGCATTGCGGATTTTACGAATCGCATATTCGATCTCACGGGATTTGTACCCCTTCTTCAATGCACTGATAGATAAGTTCGCGATAAGGACGCAGGATTCATAGGACATACGATCCTGCAGCCACATACGACCAATCTGTTCCAGTATGCCGTGCTTCCCGGTGGCGGTTTGTGTTGCGTCATCGGAACGCCAGAGCATATGGCTGTCCGGAATTTCGGAAGCGGCTTCCGAAATTATATTGATTGCCTCAAACATATACTTTGCATTGACCTGTGTACGGCGAGTACCGTCTAAGCAGGAAGTAGTCCCGATATCTATCGGAGGCCTACCGCGCTTTCGATTTTCGGAAGCCGCTTCCGTTATTCTGTTCTGTTCTTTCATGTTGCACCTCCGGCAAATTTCTCTCAGATAAAGAACAAGCGAGGCTCCGTCTTTTGACAAAGCTTCGCTTGTTTTCTCCCTCTCCATAGTATATGGGCATGGGGGAATGTGTTTTGTTCCAATTTTGAGAATTTTTTTGAAAAACTTTTTCGGTACGTATGTACACAGCGAAAAGGCGCAATTCCTACTCTATATGCTTGTCTATGAATTCGCCGTATTCCTTGCTTACAAAATCGTCAAAACGATTTGCCACCTGCCGGATTCGCTTTGAAACTGCGCTCGGCACCTTGAAACCAACCCTCTCTGCGATTTCTTTCTGAGAATAACCCGCGGCTCGAAGCTCCAGAATTCTCTGATCCGTCTCACTCAAACGGCTTTTGAAATCATCCATCTTGGCTTTTTCCAGAACCCTCGTTTCAAATTCCGCACTTGGGTCAGCGATATCATAGAGAGCATCGCCGTTGATTGACAGCCCGTTTGCTCTGATTTCCTCCAAGGACAGGGCGGGTATTGTCCGGCTGTGCATCCATGAGCGCATGAAGTCCCGCTTCTGAACGCTTTTTCCGGCATAATCCTCCGGCTGACGGGATTTCCATATCTCGTCAATAAGCGGCTGCCAGTTTTCCTCTTCGACGGTTATTTTGGTGAGGTCTTCAACAAACACGCTGAATTGCTCGTATGTCAGCCAATCAATGTCATGCGCTGTGGGCTCCGTAAAGAGCTCCTGGAAACTGCCGCCGTCAGACGCCTCGATCCTGTTGCGGAAATGTGGGAGAATGAGATATGCCATTCTCCACAATGGGAAGTCGCCGGAATACTTCTGCCAGTCTCCGGGGATGTCCTGATACTTGCCGCCCTTTTTCGGAACCTGAAAGAACTGCCAGGCAGCCCAGGCATAGCAATCCCATACAAGCTCCAAAAAGCTGTCGCTTTTCAGCATACTGCGGTACTTTTCGCTGTCGAGCAAACGCCGGATATTTCTCGGCAGTTCCAAATACTCCGGACGCTTCTCCACAAGCTCACGCGGCAGCGCATAGAACATCCGCAGCCAGGAAAGGTTGCTGCTTAGGGGGATTTCGATGATCTGTTCCGGGAGGATTACGATATAGCCTCTTTGTTCTTTCATACGTTGTCACCAATAGAGTCAAGATCGTCACGCGCTGCAACAAACCGTACAAGATAATTGCTGTCTGACTTGCCTTTGTTTATTATTTGCCTTAAATACGAATCATCCTCATTAACCTGTATTCGCCCCAGACGAGTTAAGATTGCAATCTTAGCTGCTTGTGATCCAGTATCCATGATTTGCGATAGATGAATCAAAGCAAGGCGTTTTGCATTTTCGAAATTAGTTAGCTCAATCAGACATGTGGTCGCGTAATACTTTACATCTCGCTCCTTATGCTGTGACATAAAAATGCTATAATACAAAAATGCTGAAATGAGAGTATCATCCTCCAATTGATCTTTTGCGCACTCAAGAAAATCAGTTATTATCTTCAAAAACTGCACAATGGTATACGCTTCCGATGAATCTGTTGAATATAGCTGATCAAGCAGACCTTCGCAGCCTGGTTCGAAAGAACTGTAAATAAAGAGGTAATACTGGAATGATAATATGCGATTTGTATCTTTTGAGAAAAATCCCATCTCATTTCCGATAGAAAAAGCTGCAGCATTGGCTATCATTTGGTCGCCTATTTCATTCCAGAGTTCTTTTTGTTCACGGCTTCTGAAATATACAAATTGCAAAAGACGAACCGCCGATCTCTTGGCTTGTATTGTTTGCTTTTCTGAAGATAGAGTTTCAATTCCTGCATCGATAATGCTTTTTAGCAATTCTGAACCGAGAATGATTTCCTCTGTTTTTAGAATATTATAAACCACATCAAGGCTTTCGTAGGCATATCCAGAATATGTCCCATTCATTTCCTGCGTTTCGTTGCGAGATTTTGCTTCCGCTATATACGATTTGATGTGCTCAGAGAAGTCTTGATTTCGTTGTGCTGACATTTCCAACAAGAATGTATGCTTATAAAAATCAGGATACTTTTCCGCTATTACTGCTTCAAGGTCTTCGTATAACACCTCAGTAGTCTTGCAAAACCGGATAACTGCCGAAGAATAGTATTGATCAAAGAGTTGTTCGTTTTCTGTCGCTGTCACATCAAGTAATACTTGTTTTACCTTGAGCTGATCCTTCTGAGTAATCTTTTCAAAATCAATACTGCGAAGCACCTTAAAACAATCCATATAAAAGCGCTTCAACCCATGATGAAACACCTCACGTATAAAGGCAACAATATCTTTGCCATTCATACGGTAAGTGTTCTGTCCAAAAAAATCAAAAATAAAAGTATTGATATTGTAAACACGCTTATCGTCTTGAACCCACCTCATAGCGTAATCTATCAATTCGCTATAAAGAGCAGAATATGCTGTATCGCTCATATAATATCCAAGCCGGCTGGCCAGAAGATATTTAGACATTATTTGATGAATAGGATCAAACATATTATTGATACAATCCATAATCGAATCAATATCCTGACCATTGAGGATATCTATGGATTGATTATATGTCCTGATTACCGCATCAAGTTTCTTCAAGTCTCGGTTGATTATAAGATACTTAATGTATTCGACAAGCAATTCATGATCTTCATAAAGAATACAGAGCATCGAATAAATCGAAATGAGCCTGTCTCGCGTTATCTCTGTTTGAACAATAGATCCGTGCATTTCAGCAATGCAAAAAGCATTTGCAAGCGGAGAAAAAATCTGATCCAGTCCACCCCAGTTTGTTGTGTAGGGAGAAATGCTTAACTGAGAATAATATTTTTTGGCTATCTCTTCCTGCATGTTTTCGACTTGTCTATCCAAGTACGGGAAATACACCGGTTCGCCGCTCGTATCTATTAGTTTTTGACCCGGATTTTCAAGAGTGAATGTGCTATTTCTTTCGTCAATTCGTCCTTGGACATGTCGGATATCGATTGCGATGTCGTTTGCAATCCACGTTGGAATACCTTGCTTATTAATCGCAGTAGAAACAGCTTGCTGAAGCAACATAAGACATTCATCATACTTAGTGAGATAGTAGCATTTTTGAGCCTGATATCGCAGCTGCAAAACTTCGCATATTTCCCCGTTATTCTCTTTGCTCACTTCGGTGCATATGCTATCGATAATAGTCTCATCAAAGGGCTTTTGAAAAATAACGGTTTGCAGATGCTCAGACAGCAGTCTTTCGAGCGATGTTTCTTCATCCTCTTTATTAAGCGGGTTCACCGGAAGTATATTTTTTGTGAGTACACATGCAACATGCGGGTATTTTGAAAAACTCGTGGCTGGAAGCGAATATGTTTCAGTGATTAGCGCCTTAGCACTTATTGGCTCGACTTCGCTCTTTTCGACCGAAAACAGTTCTTCCTTCTTCTTATATACCGCGATAACGTCCTGCATCACGCTATCGTATGCTTTGGAGACGATGTCAGAAAACTCGTGTGCAAGAGCATACTTTGCTGATTGCAGTTTTCTGACATCTTCCTGCATGGGGGTTGGCTCTTTCTTGTTCTCATCGCAAAAAATATAAAGCAATCTTAAATGCTTGTCTTTTGCTCTTTTTTCTTCACTTAAGACAGCCGGAGGAACCCCATCCGCATTATCAACGAGAAAGATACAGAGATTTGAATTGTCAACATAATCCAAATAAGCACTTTGCGTGTCTTCGCTGCTGGCTGGATCTGTTTCAAAAACATATGTTTCTACCAAGCCTGTTACATCTAACAGCTTCTGTAACGATTTCCTTGCGATGGTGTATTTCCCGCCACATTTAGAACTGATAAAAACTCTCAGTTTATGCTCAATGCCCGAATAACTCATAATAAACCTCTTTCTCCTATGTGGCACATAGCCGATACTATAGCTATCGACCATTACAGCTCCTTAAACCTCTCGGCCAAAAGCGCAAAGGTAGAACTCGACCTGATCTGCCCCGCCGGAATAAACAAATACTGCCACTCCTTGTATCCGTTGGCTTTGCCCCAACGGGAGGCAACGGCGCAATACTGTATCCCTCGCTCTTTCTTTGCGATTACATCCGGGTCATTGAGCTTATCCTCGCCCTTGACCTCCACCAGATAAATAATATCCTCGGTTTCTACCACGAAGTCCGGCTCGTACGCATGGCCGTGGTTATAGGTGATATTGAACTCACGGGGATGCGGTCTAAGCCAGTTGATGACATCAGAATCTGTTTCCATCACACGGGCAAGCGTCAGCTCTCCGTCCTTGCTATGGAACTTCGCCTCACTGAAAACGCCCTTTTGAATACCGGTAAACAGCACATTCCTGATATCCTCGGTAAAGGATTCAAAAAGGCCGACCTTTTCTCTCCAGCTATAAGTCTGCTGGAGATTATATTCGCGGGTACCAACGACCTCCTCTTGCAGAAAGCCGTTCTTACAGTAAAAATGCTGCATCATTTGCGCATACAGCTTGTTTGCGATATCGCGCTTATACATCATAACGATATTGCGCATGCCGTTCTCGCCGTGGTTCGCTGTATAGTGGTCGCAAAGCCGGGAGATCATTTTGAACAAAAGCGCAGAGCATTTTTCATAGTCGATCTCCGGCTTTTTGCGCAGCTCATCCAGAATTACTTTCTTGGGGTTATAGCCTTCAAAATCAATGGCGTCTCCCTTGATGCGCTGGCGATCTGCCATGTCTTCAAGGTTCTGGATTAGCAATTCATTGCGAATAGGCACATGATTAAAGGCCGACACATCGAGATCAAAATCCACAAACACATATTCCTCAACGCCGGCATCCGTGATCTTGATACGGGGAATCGGGATGAACTTTGCTTTTGCGGCGATATGTGTCTGCTCCGTCTGATACAGCATCCATGCGGCCAACGGCATCTCATTTTCATGGAACGTAACGCCCAAGTCCTTATCCACAGAGAGCTGTGCAGCAACCGTATCAACAATTTTCTGTGCGGTTTGGGGTGTAACGGTATGCTCTGGCTCGGTCTGAATGCTGCGGGAAACCTCCTGCCGGATCAGCGTCTGCGCTCTGGAGATCACAGCGTCGGTCTGCTCTGTCCGCTCAATCTGTGTGAAGGAATATGCTTCATCGTGGCTTTCGTTGGACGGCATGTCAAACGATAACTGCGTGGTGGTAACCTGTTCCGGCACAATTTCTTCCGCCTTGATAACATTCCCTGCCTTGAAAATGGAATCACCGCGCTGCGCCTCCGCCAGAATATCATTGAATTTATCATGGGCAGTCAGCATGACGGCATCTACATCCCGGTCACCGGTGCGCTCCCCATAGGGCAGGCGCAGACCGCGACCGACCATCTGCTCTCGCAGAATTTTGGATGCGGCCGTCCGAAGCGGAACGATGGTATAGAGGTTGTTGACATCCCAACCTTCTTTGAGCATATTGACATGGATCACGATCTCCACCGGATTTTTCGGGTTTTCCACATCCAGAAGCAGACGAGTGTTAGCTTCGGTCTCTGCGCCTTTCTGTTTAGAGTGGACGATTATCGTTTTGTTGCGATATGCGCCACTACGGAATTCGTCTGACTTTACGAATTGCTCCACCCAGGTTGCGTGATCTGTATCCTTGCAAACTACGAGCATAAACGGCTTCACCACAGGCTTGCCGTGATTGGCAGCGTAGACTTCCAATTTGCGCTTTGTGCTTTCATGGCAGGTGATGCCGTCCAGCAGCATCATTTTATCCAGCTGTTCATCACCGAAGTTATAGAAATCAATGTCCGAGCGGGTCACGGCATATGGGGTGCGGGTATAGCCATCCTCGATTGCCTTGGACAGAGGGTATTCATATACCACATTTTTGAACGGCACCTGCTTGTTCCCCTTGGTCACCAATGGTGTCGCTGTCAATTCCAATCCCAGCAGCGGATGCATCTCGTTCAGCGCCTGTGCCCCCTTTTCTGCCCGGTAATGGTGTGACTCATCCATAATGAGCACAAGATCCGGCAAGTCGGACAACGCCTGATAGAACGAGTCCCCAATGAGCTCGTTCACCTTTTTCATATTTGCGCCCTCTTTGTTGAATTTATCGATGTTATACACGAAGATGTGAACATCGGATTCAAACAGGGAGAGCGTTTTTTCGCGGTAATCGTCATCCGTAATGATCTGCGGCGGCGTACTGAAACAGCCAAGCCCCTTGAACACATACTTGGCGCTGTTGTTATCACTGAGATCCCTTTTGAGTTTTTCAAAAATCGTGGTATTGGGAGCGACAACGAAAAAGTTCCTGATATGGTGCTGCGTGTAAAGGTAAGCGATAAAGGCTCCCATCAAGCGAGTCTTGCCGACGCCGGTCGCCAGAGCAAAAGTCAGGGACATAAAGTCACGCTCAAAATCGGAGCAGATTGGATACATAGCGTGGACAGCACCCAGTGCCGCTTTCAGATTCATGCCCTTGCGGAGCTGTACGGCGTTGGTGATCTCTTCAAGAATCTTCAACGATTGCGTCTGCGGCTTGCGGAGAGACATGACACCACTGATATAATCCGTTGTATAGAGCGGAAAATCGTTAGACATCCTCTTCCTCCTCGTCGCAATCATCATACACCGGCGGGTGTACGATATTCAGGTTGTAATCTGCTTTGCCGAACTCGCAGCGTTCCAGCAGCATTTGCGGGATTTTCTTCACCGTGATGTTGTCGTAGGCCTTGTCCAGTCCGCTGTCAAAAGAGCGGCAAGCGATGATCAGATACTCGCCTTCCTCCATGGTGTCCTTGATGGAGTCCAGATAGGGGCTGTTCAGGTGGCGGGTCGTTACAAAGAGATAGCTGTTCTCGTTGCCCACAGACTGTTTCCAGAACAGATCTCCGTCCGGCTGATAGCGGAATCCTTCGTGCAGAGCCACCGCCGCTGCCAGCATATTGGCATCATAGTCCTCGTTGATGACATATTCGTCAAAGGGGTCTTTGTTGATTAGGGTGGGTGCTACCTCATAGAAACGATAACCACCACCGCCTTGCCAGTTCTGCGCCTTGGTAATGCCGCCGGGGTCTTCCCCGGCAATGACCTTATCCATGCGCACTTTGCAATGGGTATAGGCATGATTGCCCATTTCCACGCCGATCCAGCACCGTCCCATTTTTTGTGCGACGGCAGCAGTCGTGCCGGAACCGAGGAAGGAATCGAGAACAAGGTCACCGGGGTTGGTTGCAATGTGGATGATGCGCTGAATGAGTCCTTCCGGCTTGGGTGTATCAAAAATATTATCTTTCCCGAACAATTCCATTATTTCTTTTTTTGCGGAGTCAGTGTGCCCGACTTCATCACTTGGCCACCAAGTCCATGGTGCTACTCCAGGGACTTCCGAGAGATAACGAATTTTATTTGGCTGGCTGTTATTATCCTTTCCAAAATAAATCCGTCCATCAGAAAGAAGCTCTTCAAATGTTTTCTTGGATAACGACCAGCATCGCCCAGCCGGAGGTGTGTGAATCTTTCCACCAGGCGCTTTTATCTCATAGAATTGATCTGGGGTTGCATGACCTGCTTGAGCCGTCATGGGGACTGGACGCCAGCGCCCCCGTGGATCGTTGTTTGGATTTTTATAGACTTTAGCTTGCTCTTCAGTCATTGGGACTAAGTTCCGCACTTCTTTAAAAGACACCGTATCCTTTGCGTACACAAGAATGTATTCATGTACGTCACCGATAGATTCACGATTTTCACGGGAATACCGTTTCTGCCAGACAATCTGTGCAACAAAATTATGCCGACCAAATAGTTCGTCGCACAAAACCCGCATATATGCCTGTTCTGAATCGTCAATGCTGATCCACAAACTACCGACAGTATCATCAAGAAGATTCCAGAGAATTTCAAGGCGTGGACGCATCAGATTAAGCCAAATACTGTGCTCCAGATTGTCATCGTAGTGTTCAAAGGCAGAGCCGGTGTTATACGGCGGATCGATATAGATACACTTTACCTGTCCGGCAAATTTGCTCTCCAGCGCTTTCAGTGCCAGCAGATTATCCCCATGGATCAGCATATTCTGCGTATCCGGATCGGCGGCAGTGTTGGAAAGCTCCGCATTCTCAATCAGCAAACGAGGCTCGACCCGAATCGGCTCGTCTTTACCGTACCATGTCAGTTCCAGTTTGTTAGCCATAATATCTCTCCCATAATCTGCTGACAATTCATTATAAAGATCTCGCAGTCCAATAAACCGGACTTACAGGCTCAAACTGTGCTCGTCCAGCAGGAAGTTTCGGACACCGATGGTCACGATCCCCATATCGTTTCTTCGCACCTTGATGTTATCCCGCACGACGATGATTTTCTTGAAGGAATCGCCGATAGCGTTCAGCGGGCGTTCCTCCTGCTCCCGCTTTCCCTCGGTGTTCATCGCAAAGGCAGACTGAATATAATACTTCTCACTGCCGCGGGTCACGACAAAGTCCACCTCAAGCTGCTTTTTCGTGGTCTTGTTCTCGCTGTTCTTGCCAAACTGTTCCACAAGTCCCACGTCCACATGATACCCACGAATACGCAGTTCGTTGTAGATGATGTTCTCCATGATGTGGTTTTCTTCCATCTGCCGGAAGTTCAGTCTCGCATTGCGCAGCCCCACGTCCTCAAAGTAGAACTTTGCCGGAGAACCGATATACTTTCTTCCTTTGATATCGTAACGGACCGCCTTGCTCACCAAGAAGGCGTCCATAAGATAGTCCATATACTTTTTCAGCGTCTTGTCGCTGATGGTCTTTTTCTTGACGCTTTTGAAGGCGTTCGCCAGCTTCAAGGGATTCGTCAGCGAACCAACGGCGGAGGCGAGAATGTCCACCAGCTCGTCCAGCTCCTCCTGATGGCGCACCTTATGGCGGTCGATAATGTCGCTGAGATACACCTTCTGAAACAGTGACATCAAGTATTCCGCCTTTTCCTCCGTCGTTTCGCGGGAGAGGATCAGCGGAAGCCCGCCGTAGGTGAAGTAATCGTCCCATGCTTCGTCGGCGCTGCCCTCGTAAACGGAGCAGTATTCCCGGAAAGAGAGCGGATAGATGCGTATTTCGTCCCCGCGGCCGCGGAACTCTGTGACCAAATCAGAGGAGAGGAACTTGGAGTTGCTGCCGGTCACATAGACGTCTGCATTGCGAATATGCATAAAGCTGTTGAGCACATCCTCAAACTCGGCAAGGAGCTGCACTTCGTCCAGAATAATATAGTAGGTGTCCTTGTCAACGATCCGCTCTTTTACATATTTCAGCATATTGTCGGGATCGCGCAGTTCTTTGTTACTGCGGTCATCCAGGGCGATCTCGATGATATGGTCTTCCCGAACGCCCTTTTCCAGCAGATAATTATGGAACAGGTTGAACAGAAGGTATGACTTCCCGCACCGGCGAACACCCGTCACGATCTTGATCAATCCATTCTTCTCGCGCCGGATCAGCCGATCCAGATAGATATCCCGTTTGATCTCCATATTGACCTCCTGCTTCCGGAACAAATGTGCCTACACCTTTTTTCGTAATTATTATATAGGATAACCACGCAAAAGTCAAGTATTCTCCATGAGTTCATGTGTCCAGTATAGAAGCATCTAAAGAAAAGGCGCAGCTCACCGACCGGTAGAAATCGGCGGGCTGCGTCATGTTCATTCTAATCCATCAGCCGATGCTCCGGCTTGCCTTGTACATATGTTTTCGGATCACCCTCCAGCACCAGTTGTGCATATTCAAGAGGCTTGTTGTAGATTAGCCAGTCCAGCTCCGACCGCTGATACATATTGTCGGCGAACTCATTCTCCACGGCAATGGTATCAATGGAAATCAAGGAGCCATCAGAGTATTTCAGTTCCACGCAGGCGGTGTCCATGTTATATTCACAGGAAATCAGTTTGCTCAAAGCTTGCGCTCCTTTCTCGCATTCACGAAATCATCCCGAAATGCCGCAGCGCATCCAAGATTGCTTTTTCTTTATCCGGCGGGCATTGGGGAACATGGGCATCCTTGGACTTTGGCTTGTTGTAGCTGTCACCGACCTCCAGCCCGCATTTCCGTTTAACTTGGGATATGTACAGGGAGGAGACCTTCATCCCGGTTTGCTCCAACACATACTCCTTGATCTGCGGATAAGTGGCTTGTCCGCACTTTTCTTGCAGCATTTCATCGATATTCACATCAACGTTGATATGCATCCCATTTCTCCGCACTAAGAGACACACCGTCTCAACGTGCGCAGTCTGCGGGAACATATCCACAGGCTGGGCGGACTGGAGGGAATAGCCGGACTGGGTAAGTATGCTTACGTCGCGCGCGAGGGTGGCTGGGTCGCAGGAAACGTAGACTATGCGCTCAGCCCCGCTTGCCGTCACAGCATCGAGCACCGCTTTATCGCAGCCCTTTCGCGGCGGATCGAGCACTATCACGCCCGGCCTTGCGCCCTTTGCTATCAGCTCCGACAGCGCGGCAGCCGCATCGGCGCATATAAAGTCCGCGTTTGTAACGCCGTTCATGGCCGCGTTGCGCCGCGCATCCTCCACCGCGCTCGGCACGTTCTCTATGCCCGTTACATGGGACGCGTGTTTGGATATGACCATCGATATTGTGCCTGCGCCGCAGTATACGTCCATCGCCTCAAAGCCGTCCCGCTCGGGAAAAAACGCTTCCACCTGAGCATAAAGCTTCTCCGTCTGTATAGGATTCACCTGAAGGAAAGACGCCGCGCTTATCTCAAACTTGAAGCCGCAAAGCTCCTCCGTAAGCGTATCGTCCCCCCAAAGCGTTTCGTACTTATCGCCAAGGATAACGTTTGTGGCTTCGTCGTTTCGGTTGAGTATTATCGATTTCAGCCCTTCGCAGCGCTCCGTCAGCATATTCTCAAGCGCATTCAGCTTCTTCGGCTGCCCTCTGGTCACTATAACGGCCATAATGTCGCCCGTGGTGGTTATTCTGCCCACAACGTGGCGCAGCGTGCCGCCGCCTGTTTGCTCGTCGTATGGGGCAATGTCGTTTTCTTCCGCCCAACAATGCACGGCCTGCGCAACGTTATACAGCGCCCTGTTTTCAATAAGGCAGCCGTCTATCGGAACGAGCCTATGGCTGCGCGGGGCAAAAAAGCCGAAGCACATACGCCCATCAACCATCGCAAACGGGAACGCAGCCTTATTGCGGTAATGATACGGGTGCTCCATGCCTATGGTGCGCTTAACATGCGGGGAGGCCACCTTACCTATGCGCATAAGCGCATTCGCCACAACATTGCGCTTGTATTCAAGCTGCGCCGCGTAATCCATGTGCAGCAGATTGCATCCGCCGCAGCGTGTGAATGAGGAGCAGCGCGGCTCCCGCCTGTCCTTGCTTGGAACCTCCACGGCTGTAAGCTTGCCCACGGCGTAATTGGACGCCGCCTTTATTATATGTGCCTTAACATGCTCATTCGGCAGCGCAAACGGCACAAAAACCGCCAGGCCTTCATACCTGCCAACGCCCTGCCCTTCGGAACCGAGGGAATCTATCTTCAATGCAATATCATCGTTCCGGTTCACAGGCCCGGCTGTTTTCATCCGTTTAGTCATTACGCGTATCCTTTACCAATTAAAATCTTGCAAGCACGGAGTTGAAGTGGAACAGCTTTTCGTCAAAGTGATCCGGCATTTCAACCGCTTCCTCTATGCTCACGTCAATTATCTTGTTATCCTTTATGCCAACGGCGCGACCGCCTATGTCGTCTGCAAGCAGCTCCACCGCACGCTGGCCAAGCCTTGCCGCAAGCACCCTGTCAAATGCGGTGGGGTTGCCGCCGCGCTGTATGTATCCGGGAACTATGGCCTTGGCCTCAACATCCGTATGCTCGTTCACAAAGCGGGCAAAATCCTCCGCTCTGCCTGCGCCCTCGGCAATTATAACAATGCTTGTAAGCTGGCCGCGCAGCTTGTTTTTTGCAAGCTGCTTTGCGCAGTCCTCCCAGTCCACGGGAACTTCGGGCACGATTATCATGTCCGCGCCGCCGGCCACGCCTGACCACAGTGCGATATCGCCGCAGTTGCGGCCCATGACTTCTACCACGCCAACACGGTCATGCGCGCGCATGGTATCGCGGATCTTGTATATTTCATCGGTTATTGTATTAACAGCCGTGGTGAAGCCGATGGTAAAATCGGTATAGCCCATGTCGTTATCTATGGTGCCGGGCAGGCCGATGGTCATTATGCCATTTTCATAAAGCTTTTTTGCACCGCGGTAGCTGCCATCCCCGCCGATTATTATAAGGCCGTCTATATCGTATGCATGCAGCATGTTCAGCGCCTTTTCAAAGCCCTCATCCTGCATAAATTCGCTGCTGCGCGCGGTCCTTAGCACCGTGCCGCCCTTATGCATAACGTTTGCCACGTCCTCATGGGTAAGCTGGCGTATGCGGCCCTCTATCAGGCCTTTGTAGCCGTGGAATATGCCCATAACGTCCATTCCGCGTGCATCCGCTTCCTTAAACACGGCGCGAATTGCCGAGTTCATGCCCGGCGTGTCTCCTCCGCTTGTAAGTACTCCGATCTTTTTCATAAAAAACTATTCTCCCTTTTTGATTTTTACATTATCTTGTCCCAGAAGTTCGCAAAGGACGTCCTTTACTGCTCCGGAGGGATTAACAAACAGTTCCTTAGGCGCAAGCTGCGTGCGCTTGGTGTTCGGGTCGTGCAGTATTACGGGCACGTTGCCGGGGAAGCGGCGCAGCACGCTCATAAGCCTGTCCATAAGCGGCTTATCCTGCGTATCCAGTCTAAGGTAAATTTTTTCCGATGCGCTCCGCTTCATAAGCGGCTGCACATCGTCTATCAAAATCATGTTCTCCTGCTCATCGCGCACGTTCAGCTTGCCGGAAATTATCACCTTTGAATCGCTGTTCAAAAGGCTTGAATACTTTGTGAATACCGACGGGAATGCCATGCATTCTATTGAACCCGTTGTGTCCTCCAGAGTGCAATACGCCATCATTCCGCTGCCGGAGCGCGTAAGTTTTCTTTGAACGTGTGTTATTATACCACCAATTTTTACTTTGTCACCCTCTTGCGGCCCTATTTCAACATTTTCTTCGCCGCCTTTGCCGCTGAGCTTGGCAACCGTGTCCGGAAGGGAGGCAAGTATATCCGCATAGTCATTGAGCGGATGCCCGCTAAGATATATGCCGAGCGTTTCGTGCTCCATATCAAGCTTTTCCGCTTCCGCAAATTCCGCAATGTCGGGCAGTTCAACAAAGCTCCTTCTTATGCTTTCCCCGCCGCCAAGGTCAAAAAGGCTCATCTGCCCCGCCGCGGCCTGTTTCCTGTCCCCCGCGGCAAGCGAAAGCGCCTTTTCGTACACGGCCATCAGTTGGGAGCGTTTGGCGCCGGTGCTGTCGAAACAGCCAACCTTTATCATGGCCTCCACCATGCGCTTGTTTATGTCCCCAGCGCGGTTGGCAAAGTCCATAAAGTCCTTGAAGCTTCCGCTGTGGTCGCGCTCTTTTATGATATCCTTCATCGCCCCTTCGCCAACGTTGCGTATGCCCGCAAGGCCGAAGCGTATCTTGCCGTCCTCCACGCTGAATTTTTCGCGGCTTTTGTTTATGTCCGGCGGCAGCACGGTTATACCCATGCGGCGCGCGGTGCTTATGTATCCTGCAAGCTGATCCACGCTGCTTATAAAGCTGTTCAGCATTGCCGTCATGAACTCGACCGGATAATATGCTTTAAGATAAGCCGTTCTGTACGCAAGCACGGCATAGCATGCCGCGTGAGGCTTATTAAACGCATAGGACGCAAAATCCGCCATTTCATCGAATATCTTATTCGCCGTTTCCGCGTCAATGCCGTTGCGCACCGCCCCCGGAACGCTGACCACGCCGTTTTCCTCTATGCCATAGACAAAGTTATGTCTTTCCTTCTGCATAACATCGTGCTTCTTTTTGGCCATTGCCCGGCGCACAAGGTCGCTGCGGCCCATTGAATAGCCCGCCACGTCGCGCACGATGCGCATCACCTGCTCCTGATACACCATGCAGCCGTAGGTAGCTTTCAGCGCGGGACGCAGCTTTTCGCTCAAATATGTAACCTGCTCCGGATGGTTTTTGCCGGAAAGATATTTTGGTATCTGATCCATAGGGCCAGGCCTGAAAAGCGAAATTCCCGCGATAAGGTCTTCAAGGCAGCCCGGCCTAAGCTGAAGCATAAACTGCTTCATCCCGGCTGATTCAAGCTGGAACACGCCGTCCGTATCGGCCGCGGATATCATTTCATATACCCGCCTGTCCGTATAATCCTTCAGCTCCTTATCCGGCACCTTTTTTCCCTGCTCACGAATAAATTCAAGCGTATCGCGTATTACGGTAAGCGTCCTCAGCCCAAGGAAGTCCATCTTCAGTAGGCCCAGTTCTTCTATTATTTCTTTATAAAACTGAGTTGTAATAATGTCCCCGTTGCGCTGAAGCGGCACAAATTCGCTTATAGGCTGCGCGCTTATAACAACGCCCGCAGCGTGCGTACCCGCGTTTCTCGGCAGTCCTTCAAGCTTTAACGAAATATCGATAAGCTTTGTTACAACGGGGTCGTTATCATAAAGTTCCTTCAGCTCAGCCGATACCTCAAGCGCCTTGCTCAGCGTTATGTCTACCGTTTTGGGGATAAGCTTGGTTATCCTGTTAACGTCCTGCAGCGGAACCCTAAGCGCGCGGCCAACGTCCTTCACGACCGCCCTTGCCGCAAGGGTTGAAAACGTGATTATCTGGGAAACGTTATCCTTTCCGTATTTTTCAACAACGTAATCTATTACTTCCTGCCGTCTTTCTATGCAGAAGTCTATATCAAAATCCGGCATTGAAACACGCTCCGGATTTAGGAAGCGTTCAAACGTAAGATCATACAGCAGCGGATCAACGTCCGTAATGTCCAGCGAATAGGCCACAAGGCTTGCCGCTCCGCTGCCGCGCCCGGGGCCCACGAATATGCCCTTGCCGTGCGCGAACGCCACAAAGTCGTGCACTATCAGAAAATAGTCCACAAAGTCCATCTTGCGGATTATTTCAAGCTCCGTATTCAGCCGCTCCCTCGCAGCGTCGTCCGCATCGGGCATTTTCTTCACAAGCCCTTCTTCGGAAAGCTTTTTCAGATATTCGAAATTGTCCATGCCGTCCGGCGCGGTAAAGCCGGGCAGGTGCCTTTCGCCGAACGCAATGGTCACGTTGCACTTGTCCGCAACCTCCCGCGTGTTTTCAACGGCGTACTCATACCCCTTCAGCGCGGCGCGCATCTCGTCCTCGCTTTTAAGATAGAACTCATCTGCGCTCATGCGCATCCTGTTTTCATCGTCAACGTATTTTGCCGTTTGTATGCACAGCAGCATGTCCTGCGCTTCCGCATCGGCCTTGTCCACATAATGTATATCGTTCGTTGCAACGGCCTTTATGTCAAGCTCCCGCGCCAGATTGGCAAGCTTTGGCAGCACCTCCAGCTGCTCCGGCAGGCCGTGGTTTTGCAGTTCAATATAAAAATCATCGCCAAATACGCGTTTGAGTCTGAGCGCAAGCGCATGCGCATCATCGTAGCGGCCGTTCAGCAGCGCCTGCGGTATGCTGCCCGCAAGGCACGCGGAAAGGCAGATAATCCCTTCGTGATACTTTTCAAGTATATCGTAATCAATCCTCGGCTTATAATAAAACCCGTCCACAAAAGCTATGGAGCTCAGTTTCATAAGGTTTTTATAGCCGGTTTGGTTCTTTGCAAGCAAAATAAGGTGGTTGTATTCCCTTGTGCCCTCCCTATCGTAAAGCGAGGCCGGCGCAACATAGGCCTCCATGCCGAGTATTGGTTTTATGCCCTGCTTTGTGCATTCCTTATAGAAATCTATCACGCCGTACATCACGCCGTGATCTGTTATGGCAATGGAATCCATGCCCAGTTCCTTCGCGCGCGAAACAAGCGCCGGTATTTTGGACGCCCCGTCAAGCAGGCTGTATACCGTATGCACATGCAGATGCGTAAAACCGCTCATATATTCTCCTCTCCCGTTCCTTCCATTGCCCCGCTGCCGTGAAGGCGTATATCTTCCGCCATTTGGGACAGCTTTTTAAGCCTGTGCGTAAGGCAGGATTTTGTTATGTCCAGCTCCTTCGCAAGCTCTGTCAGCGTAGCTTCGGGGTTATTTATCCTTGCTTCCGCCGTTTGCCTAAGCTTATCGCCAAGGCTTTCTATGCCCTGTTCTTTTATTATAAGCTGTATATCCATCCTTTGCTGGGCGGACGCCATAGCCGCCTTCTGCATATTCGCATCCTCAAAATTGGTGCGGCGGTTTATGTCGTTCGCCATGAAGCGCAGCACGCGTATCTGTTCAAATTCCATTGTGCCGTTCATTGCGCCGACAAGGCTGAGAAAATCGGATACGCTTTCGCCTTCCTTAAGATAAAAAATATAGTTCGCCTTCCTTGCCGTCACCTTGGCGCGGATGCCGTAGCCTTCTGCCGCGGCGCGCAAAGTGTCCGCAAAGGTTTCCTGCCGCGTGACTATTTCAAGATGATAGCCCTTCTTGGGATCGCTCACGGAGCCGCCGCCAAGGAATGCGCCGCGCAGCAGGCAGCGCATGCGTTCATCGCTTTCGGCCATGCTTTCGGGTATTTTACCCGGTTCAAAGTCCGCGTCGTCATCCGCAGGCAGACTGCCGCAATCAATAAGCAGCTGCCTGCACCCTTCGCCGGAAACATGCACGATTATGCTGCTGCGTTTCAATCCTTCCTGCTTACGGGTGGAAAACGAAGCGTTAAGGCCATACAGCTCCGCCGTTAGTGCGCGGGCAAGCTCCGCCACGTTTTCGCTTTCGCTCACGTATTCTATGCCCAATCCGCCCCGGCCCAGCGTAACCGCCGCCGCGGTATGCGTCAGGCCGCACAATATGCTAAGCCTTTCTTCGCGGCTTTGCGTTTTTATGCCGACCAATTCGTCCTTTACCGTGGATGAAAAAGACATCAGCTTTCTCCCTTTCCCCCTGTGCGCTCCTGTATGTCCGCCGCCTCTATGCCCGCATCGCGGTGTATAAGGCGGGACGAGTAGCTGTCCTTCAATCTTTTGTGCATTTCCTCCGCTGCGCATACGGAACGGTGCCTGCCGCCCGTGCAGCCGAAAGCCACGAGCAGCCTGCGCTTGCCCTGCTTTACAAACGCGGGAATAAGCTCCCTCAGCATCGCTTCGGTTTGGTTTATAAAGCTTTCGTATGTTTCGTCCGCCTCAATAAAGTCCCGCACGGGCTTGTCCCTGCCGCTGAGCCCTCTCAATTCCGCTTCATAGAACGGATTTGGGCTGAAGCGCATATCAAATACCATATCCGCCTCAAACGGCACACCGCGCTTATAGCCAAAGCTTTCTATTATTAACTGGAACTCGGCCTTCCTGTCGCCGCTGAAGTATTCTTCAAGCTTTCTTCTTAACTCCATCGGCTTTAAGTCGCTCGTGTCTATTATGTATTCCGCCCTGTCGCGGAAGAAGGAGAGCAGCTCGCGTTCTTCCTTTATGCCTTCGCGTATGTCGCGGTTAAGCGGATGCGGGCGGCGGCTTTCGTTATAGCGCCGTTCAAGCACGCCGTCGCGGCATTCAAGATACAATATATGGAAATTGACAGGCAGCATACATAGCTGCATATGCGCCTGCTGCACCTCCCCGGCGAAAACGCTTTCGCGGCTGTCTATAACCACGGCGGCCTTTTCAACGGGCGGCTTTGAATCGCGGCAAAGCTGCACAAATCCGCCCACCATTGCGCACGGCAGATTGTCCACGCAGAAATAGCCCATGTCCTCCAGGCACCTGAGCGCCTGAGTTTTTCCTCCGCCGGACAGGCCTGTGACTATTATAAGTTCCATCCGTTCCTCCTTAGAATTCACCAAGCAGCTTTACTTCCGTTTCAAGCTGCACGCCGCTGTGTTCCTTCACCTTTTGCTGCACTAATCGTATCAGCTCGTATACGTTGCGCGATGTTGCCCCACCTGCGTTTATTATAAAGCCCGCGTGCAGCGTACTAATCTCCGCGCCGCCTATGCGCGTTCCCTTCAGCCCGGCCTGTTCTATCAATGCGCCTGCAAAGTGGCCTTCAGGCCGCTTGAATACGCTGCCGGCACTGGGATAGTTTATGGGCTGCTTTTCGCGCCTGCGCTTATTGTAGTCCGTCATTTTTTCGTATGCGCTGCCGTCATCGTCGTTCAGTTCAAACTCCGCCTCTATCACTATGCGTTCCGGCGCGCAATACGGACTCAGCCTGTATCCAAACGCGGTTTTATCCACGGTTTCTTTTATTATTGCGCCGTTTTCCGCATAGGTAACGGTTTTCAGCGTGTCTGCGGTCTCCCCTCCGTATGCGCCGGCGTTCATAGCAACCGCGCCGCCCACCGTGCCCGGTATGCCGGCCGCCCATTCAAGGCCCATCAGGCCCCGTTGCACGCTTTGCTTTGCCATTGCCGCATAGCTTGCACCCGCACCTGCGATTATCGTGCGGCCGCTGCGCTCAACGTTCGCCATTTTCTCGCCTATGCGCACAACTATCGCATCAAGCCCTTTATCGCTTATCAAAAGATTTGTGCCGTTGCCTATAACGTAATGCTCTACGCCAGCCGCCTCTATCAGGCGCATAAGCTCAGCAGTATGCTCCGCCGTGTCCGGCTCGGCCAATATGCGCACGCTGCCGCCCGTTTTGAAGGAGGTGTACTGCGCCATAGGCACATTCTCCTTTGCACCGAGCGCATCAAGCATCCGTTTTAATTCAATAGGCAGTTCTTTCATTACTCATTCTCCCAACAAGCAGTATTATACCAAGCTTAATTTTACTTTATTTTTGCCCTTTTCACAATACTCAGTCAAAAAGCTCGCCATATCTTTTAACTATGGCCTCATTCGCCCCGCTATCGCCCGAAAGCGCGCGCGCAGCTTCCTCCGCAATGGCGTCCTTATACCTGTTCAGCAAAAATGCGTTTGCGCACGGCACGCCGTTGAGTAACTCCTGCGCATCCACGGGGCTTGCGCTCTCCGCCTTATCTTCATAAGGCGCCGAATGATAAAGCCCCGTTTGGGCTATCTTCAGGCTATACTTTGGCGTTAATAAAAGCTGTATAAGCTTTTCGGCATGTTCCTTCACCCATTCGTCCTCGGTATACGGTATTGCGATAAGCTGTGCGTTGCCGTACTGACCCGCTATGCCATGCACGGTATAGTTAAAGCCCTTCCCCCGCTCGCTCAGCATGCTCAGCTCGCGCGCCGTGCGCACATCGTCTATGCAAAGCACCGCCTTGCCTTCCTTAAATGCCGCCGTATCGAGGCACTCGCCTTCCGCGCCGATAAGCGCCCATCTTTCCGCCCTGCCGGACAATATGCTTTGCTTTATCATGCTACCGTCCGCCCCGTTTACGGCCGCAAATATAGCCGCCGCATCTACGCTGCCTTCATCTAAGTTTATTCCTATTTTCTTTGATAGTTCGTTGTTCTCTATCAGCACGCATGGGCTTTGCGCATATGGTATTGCATACAGTTTGCCTTCACTGCTGCCCGCACGCAGCAGTTCGCCGCTTATTTCGGCATAGTTCCCCGCGTCAAGCTCGCTGAGCCCGTCCGCGTCTATAAGCCCCGCCGGGAAGGATATCACGTCCGGCTTTTCGCCGCGTTCGATCCGCCTTGCGTATTCCTCCTCCATCATTCCTTCCACGCTGTAAAACACTCCGTATTCCTTTTTTTCAAGCTTTCTTGCGGCATCGGCCATTATTGTGCTTACGCTGCCGGAATACGGCTTGTATTTAACCACATGCCAAACGTTTATTATGCCCGTGCGCTGCTTCGCAGGCGGTTCTGTCTCCCGCACAAACAGCTCCTTATACGCCTGTATGCTCATTATTACCATAAACGCGGCCACAATTGCCGCCATTGCCGCGTTAAACGCCGCCCTCATGCGCCCCATAATGCCTTCCCCCTTCAGCGGTTTTGTTCCGTTATTCATATGCATAAAAAAAGAGACCCATGTTAAGAGTCTCTTTGATTCGGGTCGTCAGCTATTGGTGGTGAACTGCGGATTGCCCTTCCCGCCATTCACCGATTGTTTATGGTTGGAGGAAAACAATAATGAAGATGACTGCGATTGTCACGACCCGCTTTCTTTCGCTGATGTTATGGTAACACTATATGTTGCGCTTTGCAATCTTTTTTAAGCAAATATTACTAAAGTTAATAATCCGTTCATATTTGCCCTTGTTTTGCCGGTTTTATGCCCGCTTTATTGGGTCAAATATTACGTCCGCGTCAAAATCCGGCGTGTATGAAAGGTCTGCCGAATTACGCTGCTGTATGAACACGTTTTCAAAGCCCTTGCTTATGGCGTAATCCAAAGCCCTGTCGTACTCGCCTTTTGTTATGCGGCGATTGATGGGCTTTGGCAGATCGTCCTTCGGCGGGGCATACTGGCTCATTATCGATATATAGACATTTTTCGGGTAATTGGCTGAAATATAATCAAGCACCCGCCGCGTATCGTCAACGCAGCCGGGAAGCACCATGTGCCGTATCAGCACGCCGGAAGCCGCCATGCCGTTTTCATCCAGCTTTATGTTCCCAACCTGCCTGTACATTTCGGCAATCGCCTTCGCTGCAACGTCAAAGTAATCCTCCGCATCGCTGTATTTCTTTGCAAGCGGCGCCGAGACATACTTAAAGTCCGGCAGATATATGTCTATAAGCCCTTCAAGCATTTTCAGCGTTTGCACGTTTTCATATGCGTTGGTATTGTAAACTACAGGTATCGTAAGCCCAGCTTGGCGCGCAAGTGGTAATGTGCGCGCTATCAGCGGCACATGCGGCGCGGGCGTAACAAGGTTTATGTTATGCGCGCCCTGATGCTGAAGATCGAGCATTATGCGGCAAAGCGTTTCTTCATCCGCCTCTATGCCCATCACACTATGGTTTATTTTATAGTTCTGGCAAAATATGCAGTTAAGGTTGCACCCGCAGAAAAATATGGTGCCGCTGCCGCGTTCGCCACTTATTATCGGCTCCTCCCAGCGGTGCAGCGCGGCGCGGGCAATATGCGCCTTTTCGCGCGCGCCGCAGTAGCCGGCGCTTTCTGCGCGGTCTATTGAGCATTTGCGCGGGCATATGCTGCAAAGGCTCATCGTTTGCCCTGCCTTTCCGCTTTATTCTGCGTTTTTTCCGCCTTTTGCGTTTTCTCGGCTTTTTGTGACTTTTCGGCCTTCTGCGGCTGCTCTATAACCTCGTAATGCGCATCCACCACATCGTCATCATCCTGAATATCGGCATCGTTTGGAACGTATTCATCCTTTTCGTCATCGTCACCGTAGCGGGTATGCTTTTCTCCAGCCGGCCCCAATGCTATGGCGTTGCGCACATAGCGCTGCAGCGTAAGCGTAAAGCGAGTACCCTTGCCGACTTCGCTTTCAACGCTTATCGTTTCGCCAAGCTTTTCCATTATGAACTGTGCTATCGACAGTCCAAGCCCCGTGCCGCCTTCGCTATGGGACTTATCCACCTTATAGAATCGTTCAAATATATGCGGCAGGTCGCTTTCAGGTATGCCGCAGCCGGTATCAGTCACGGACAGCTGTATTTTCTCCTTCGCATTGCGGGCGGATATGGTTATGGTGCCGCCCTTTGGCGTGTAGCGCGAGGCATTATCCAGCAGTATAACAAGCACCTGCTCTATCCTGTCCGGATCGGTCATCGCATCGGGCACCGGCCGCGGGCAGTCAAGCACAAGGTTCACTCCCTTATCGGCCAGCGTTGAAGAATACGCGCTTGCAATATCCTGCACCAGCTCGTTCACATCCACGCGGGTTATCTCCATGTATTCCGTGCCGGATTGCAGGCGGCTGAGCGTCATCATGTCCGTTATAAGGCGCGAGAGCCTAAGCACCTCGTGCAGCATTATCTTATAATACCGCTGCCTGTCCGCTTCGTCCTTCACCATTCCGTCGGCAAGCGGCTCAAGCAACCCCCTTACAGCGGTAAGCGGCGTCCTCAACTCATGCGAAACATTTGCAACATAATCCCGCCTGAGCTTTTCAACACGCTCCATCTCCGTCATGTCCTTAAACAGGCCCACAACACCCGTGCGCTCGCGGCTGGACGTTACAACGGGCGATATGGTTATCCAAAGCACCTTGTCCCCCGCCATGGGATAGGTTATTGTCTGGGGCTTGCCGGAATTGAAAACCTCGTCAAACACCTTCCAGACCTTTTCATCGGATATCAATTCCTCGCGCTTTGATACGCTGACAGCGCCGAACATGCGCATTATTGCGGAATTATAATGTATGAGCGTGCCGTGCTCGTCTATTGCCACAACGCCGTCCGTAAGGCTTTGCAGCAGCTGATCAAGCTGGCTCTTTTCGCTGCTGAGTTGGCGAATAGTATGGTCAAGCTCCGCACAAAGATTATTGAGCGAACCCGCAAGTTCGCCGACCTCACCCGGAATATCTTCATCAAGCCTTATGTCAAAATCGCCCTTTGCCATCGCCTTCGCGGCGTCATTCATGCGGCGTATCGGATCGACAATGTTCTTTGCCCGCCAAACAATTGCAATCAGCGCAATGGGTATAGCTATCGTAGTAAGCATCAGCACAAGCAATGACATGCGCCCAGTTGCGTTGGTAACAAGCTTTAACGAACTGAGCATGACCACCGCGCCGAGTATATTCCCGTCGTCATCAATTATCGGGCAGCCCAGCGCAAGGGCGGAGCTGTCCTCTTTCATCCTGAGCCGATTCTGCTTAACGTCCGCGCCGCCTTCGGCGGAAAGTATCTGCTCATACAGCAGCCGCTTCGCGCCCTCCGCATCGGTATTAAGCAGGCTGTCCACATAAAAAAGCGTGTTTCCTTCCGCGTCAAGGTAAAGCACAGTGCCGGTATTTGACGGCAGCAGCTTCTCTGCCAGCCGTTCAAACACGTCTTTATCTATTTCGCCCGCCATGTATTCCTTGGCAAGCTGCTCCGCCGCATCAAGCGAAGGGTGCAGCTCGTCCAGCTTTATGTCAGCATAAACATCCTTGCTCAGAAACACATAGCCGCCAAGCATAACGGCCGCCGCAATGAGCATTGCGACGGACAGCATTATAACAAGCCTGCGGAAAAACACGCTTTTTAGCATAGTTTATTCTACCTCAAACTTATAGCCGACGCCGTATATGGTCTTTATCGACCAATTAAGGCCGGTATTGTCAAGCTTTGCACGGATGCGCTTTATATGCGTATCCACGGTCCTTGTTTCGCCGGCAAAGTCATAGCCCCAAACCTTGTTAAGCAGCTGCTCCCTTGTGAACACCTGTCCGGGGTTCGAAGCAAGCATATAGAGTATCTCTATTTCCTTCGGCGTGCATATTACCGGCTGCCCCTTTAATGTGACGGTGTAACTCTTTATGTCTATAACAAGGCCGTTTAAGGTAACGCGGCCGTCGTCGTTGCTCTGCTGTTCGCTTGTGCGCCTGAGCACCGCCTTTATCCTTGCCACAACCTCGCGCGGGCTGAAGGGCTTCACGATATAATCATCCGCGCCCAGCTCAAGGCCGAGTATTCTGTCTATTTCTTCGCCCTTGGCAGTGAGCATAATTATCGGCACCTGCGAATTTTTGCGTATTTCCTTGCAGGCGTCAATGCCGTTCATGACCGGCATCATTATGTCCATAACGCAAAGCGAAATGTCGCCGTCCAGCGCGCTGACCGCCGCCGCGCCGTCGTATACGTCCACGGTTTCAAACCCTTCGGATTTAAGATAAATGCCAAGCGACTCATGCACGTTTCTGTCGTCGTCAGCTATCAATACTTTGCCGCTGCTCATGTTTTTTACCTCCCATTTTATACATTGATTACATTATAACACCGCGGCAGTTTTTTTCAAATCCCGCCGCAGCTATTTGCTATATACTTCACACTTTGTTCGTATTCGTTCCCGTGCTTTGGCGCTTGGTAACGGTAAAGCTGAATACGACGCGGCCGCCCTTGCTTTCAGCCCATATGCGCTCGCCCATCAGCTCCATTATTTCCTTCGCTATCGCAAGGCCAAGGCCCGTGCCTTCGCCGGTATGCGCCCTGTCCGCCTTATAGAACCGCTCAAACAGATGGTCTATGTCCGCTTCGGCTATTTCTCCGGGATTGGATACGCTTATGGTGTATTTATCGTCGTCCTCGTTCACGCTAAGGTCAACCTCGCCCGATGCGCTGTGCTTTATGGCATTGTCAAGCAGGGCTATGAGCACCTGCTCGCACCTGTCAGGATTGCTGTACGCCTCATGCTCGCCTTCAGGCATGGACACGGAAAGCGTTTTGCCGTTATCCTTGGCTATCGTGCCGTATCTGTCCGCAACGTCGTATATCAAATCGTTCACGCTCATTTTGCAGCGCGCTATGGCAACCGTGCCGGATTGCAGCCGGCTCAGCTCAAGCAAATCGTCTATCAGGCGCGAAAGACGCATGGCTTCGTGCTGAATATAGCCATAGTATCTCAGCCTGTCCTCGTCCTTCTTTACCAGCCCGTCGCACAGCGCGTCCGACAGGCCGCGTATGGATGCGATAGGCGTTCTCAACTCATGGGACACGTTTGCAACGTAATCCCGCCGCGTCTGCTCAAGCCGCGCCGCCTCCGTAACGTCCTGTATCATTATTATGGCGCCTTCGTTTTTGCCGCCCGTGCCAAGTGCGGATATTGTGAAGCGCAGCACGGCTTCCTTACAGCTTTGCTCCGTCCAGCGGCTCACGCCGTCGGAAAGCACCTGTTCCACCATGGAATGAAGCTCGCCATACATCGGCGAATCCTCTATGCTTTCGCCCTGTGCGCAGCCCATGAGCGTTACGGACGCGGGGTTGAACTGAATTATCTTTCCGCTTTCGTTAACGGCTATAACGCCCTCCAGCAGCCCGTCAAGCACGCTTTTCAGCCGGTTTCGCTCAAACGTAAGCGCGCCTATTGTGCCGCTGAGCGCGCTTGAAAGTTCGTTTAAGGAGTGGCCCAGCCGCGCCACCTCGCCGTCTCCTTTTTCAATAGCCCGCACGGAAAAATCCCCTTTTGTCATGGCTACGGCGGCTTCGTTCATCTTATTCAGCGGCTTTGTAAGCCCGCGCGATCCAAAGTACGCCACCGGCACCATTATAAGCGCCACCAAAAGCATGGCAAGCGGCAGCGATGAAGTAAGATTACCCCAGCCCGTGCTGAGCTCGTCCATTGGCTTTACCAGGAACACCGCACCCATTATCGCGCCGTCGCTTGCGGTTATAGGCTCGCCTACCACGACGCCGGCCCTGCTGCCGCCCATCATTACCACGGCGCTGACCTCTCTGCCCGCAAGCACGCCCGCAAGATACGGCGCTATCATGTTAGTGTTCGCCTCAAGCTGGTCGTTCGTAATGCTGCCGAAAAGTGTACCGTCAGCCGTATAAAGATACGGCGCAGCATCCCATATGCGCCTATCGTAATTGACTATGTTTTCAAAATCCTTGCGGCTCAGTATCCCTTCCATCAGGTCTGCCGCGCGGCTCGATATAAACTCAGCCCTCGGTATAAGTTCCTTCGTTTTCAGCTCACCATACTTCTTTATGCCCGCATAGCGAAAAACAAGCGCCGTAAGGGCGGCGCTCAATATAACCGTGAACAGCACAAGGCATACGGTTTTTATAAGCAAAGTATGCTTCATTATCTGCTTACCTCAAACTTGTACCCAACGCCGTAAACCGTTTTTATGCTCCAGTTTACCGTTCCCTCCGCAGGCAGCTTTTGGCGTATGCGTTTTATCTGCGTATCCACCGCGCGCGTATCGCCGTAAAAATCATAGCCCCACACAAGCGAAAGTATCGTTTCCCGTTCATATACCTTGCCCGGGTGCGATGCAAGAAGCTGGAATATCTCCACTTCCTTCGGCGTGAACGGCACACGCTCGCCTTTTACACGGACATCATAATTGTTTATGTTTATCTCAAGGTCGTCAAAGCGAAGCACCTGCTGCGGGTGCTCCTTCGCCATGGCAAGCCTTCTCAGCACCGCCTTTACCCGCGCCACAACTTCGCGCGCGCTGAACGGTTTAACTATGTAATCATCCGCGCCCAGCTCAAGGCCAAGTATCCGGTCTATCTCTTCTCCCTTTGCCGTTAGCATTATTATAGGCACGCGGCTTTTTTCCCTAAGCTTACGGCATACGTCCGTGCCGGAAAGCTTGGGCATCATTATATCCAATATTATAAGATCAGGCTTCTCCGTTTCAAATTTTTGCAGCGCTTCTTCGCCGTCCATCGCACTTATATGTTCATAGCCCTCATTTTCCAAATACATGCCAAGGGTTTCGTGTATCATTATCTGGTCATCGCAAATCATTATCTTCTGCGCAGCCATATCCTTTACCTCCCCAAATAGTGCTGTGTTTATGCTTGGATTATAATAAAAAAATTCCTCACTTTCAATACAGGTTCCCGCTTTGCCATAATTGTATTGAATTTTCGGCGCAAACGGTTATAAAGCAACCGCACCTGCGCTGCTTTTTACGGCTGCACGGGTGCGGATTCAGTCATTTATTCGATTTTACCTATCAGCGGCCTATCGTTATATCCTCAACGAAAAGGTGCTTCGCGGGCAGTTCGGGATGCATGGGCATCTTCTGCGCGGGTGCCGGTGCTGCCTTGGGGGCTTCCGCCTTAGGCTCTTCCTTGGGCTTGGGGTTATTACGCTGCTCAAAGAACTTCATGGCCACCTGCGGGAACAGTGCATAGCTCAGCACGTCCTCTTCCTGACGCATAACGTCCTTTATCTCCTCGCGGTACTTTTCAAGCTCCGGCTTGAGCAGATCCGCCGGGCGGCAGGTTATAACTTCCGCATCGCCAATGGCCTTCTTGCGCACTTCTTCATTCACCTTTCCGGGCAGTGCGCCGTATTCGCCGCGCAGCAGGGCCTTGGATTCCTTAGAGAAGGTTTTGTACCTTCCGCCGGAAACCACGTTAAGCACGGCCTGGGAGCCGACTATCTGGCTGGTAGGCGTTACCAGCGGGGGATAGCCAAAGTCCTCGCGTACGCGGGGGATCTCCGCCAGCACATCGTAATACTTATCCTCTGCATTCAGCTGCTTAAGCTGGCTGATAAGGTTGGAAAGCATTCCGCCGGGAACCTGATATATAAGCGTGTTCGTATCAACGTTGAGCACCTTGGGATCAAGGAAGCCTTCATCCTTCAGCTTCTGCGCAACGCCGCGGAAATGCTTGGCGGCAACGGCCATCTTTTCAAGGTCAAGCCCTGTGTCGTACTCCGTGCCCTTCAGCGTTGCCACAAGGGACTCCGTAGCGGGCTGGCTAGTGCCGTTTGCAAGGGGGCTGAGCGCGCAGTCAACTATATCCACGCCCGCCTGTACGGCCATGAGATAAGTCATGTCGCCGGTGCCAGAAGTGTTGTGCGTATGCAGATGTATAGGCACGCTTATTTCTTCCTTCATGCGCTTTATCAGCGAATACGCATCATAGGGCAGCAGCAGATTCGCCATGTCCTTTATGCATATAACGTCCGCGCCCATCTGCTCCAGTTCCTTAGCCACCTTAACGAAGTAATCCTCGTTATGCACGGGGCTGATGGTGTAGCTTATGGCGGGTTCGCATATTCCGCCGTATTTCTTTGTATACTTTATGGCGGATTCAAGATTGCGCACGTCGTTAAGAGCATCAAATATCCTTATGACATCGATTCCGTTCTCTATCGCCTTGCGACAGAACTGCTCCACAACGTCGTCGGCATAATGCTTATAGCCCAGTATATTCTGGCCGCGGAAAAGCATCTGCAGTTTGGTATTGGGCAGCGCCTTTTTAAGCTTCCTCAGCCTGTCCCACGGATCCTCGTTGAGGAAGCGGAGGCATGCGTCAAACGTGGCTCCGCCCCAGCACTCCAGTGACCAATAGCCAATGCTGTCCAGCACTTCGCATGCGGGAAGCATATCTTCCGTGCGCATACGGGTGGCTGCCTGGGACTGATGCGCGTCCCTCAATATAGTGTCGGTAATAAATATTTTCTTGCTCATCCGGATTCCTCCTTGATAAGTTGCTTTTTATGTTATATCAGTGTACCCAATAGAGCGAAAGCAGAACGCCCGCAGCTATTGCGGAACCTATAACGCCCGCCACATTGGGACCCATGGCATGCATCAAAAGATAGTTGCCGGGCTTTTCCTTCTGACCGACTACCTGAGACACGCGCGCCGCCATAGGCACGGCGGAAACGCCGGCGGAGCCGATAAGCGGATTGATCTTGCCGCCGGAAAGCTTGTTCATAAGCTTGGCTATCAGCACGCCGCCAGCAGTACCGAACGCAAACGCGCATACGCCCATAAGCAGTATACCAATAGTCTGCCATGTAAGGAATATGTCAGCGGTGGCAGTCGCGCCGACGGATACGCCAAGGAATATGGTGACTATATTCATCAGCTCGTTCTGCGCGGTCTTGGAAAGCCTTTCGGTCACGCCGCATTCCTTGAGCAGGTTACCAAACATCAGCATGCCGATAAGCGGAGCCGCAGAGGGAACCAGCAGGGACACGAATATAGTAACAACTATGGGGAATATTATCTTTTCGGTTTTGGAAACAGGCCTGAGCTGCTCCATGGATATTTGGCGTTCCTTCTTTGTGGTCAGCGCCTTCATTATAGGCGGCTGAATTACGGGAACAAGCGCCATGTAAGAATACGCTGCAACGGCAATGGGGCCAAGCAGCTGCGGCGCAAGCCTGAGCGTTACGTATATTGCTGTCGGGCCGTCCGCACCGCCGATTATACCTATGGAGGACGCTTCCCTTACGCCGAAGTTAAATGCATTGGGGAACAAGGCGGTAAGGCCGATTGCGCCCATGAAGGCAATGAATATGCCTAACTGGGCAGCAGCACCCATGAACAGGGTCTTGGGGTTGGCGATAAGGGGGCCGAAGTCCGTGCCCGCGCCCACGCCCATGAATATAAGGCAGGGGTAAATGCCCAGTTTTATGCCAAGGTACAGATAGTCTATAAGACCTCCCTGATCGCTCAGCGCGGCCCAGTCAACATGGCCGCTGGCAAAAAGCTCGCGGTGATACATTTCCGCGCCGGGCAGATTGGTAAGCAGCATACCGAAGGCTATCGGCAGCAGCAGCAACGGCTCGAATTTCTTCACGATGGCCAGATACATCAGCGCCAATGATATTACTATCATTATAAGTACCTTAGGATCGTTGGCTATCATGGAAAAGCCGGTCATTTCAAAAAAGCTTTGAATTGCTTCTCCCATTTTACTCTCCTTTCAATCGGATTTGGCAAAAGCGGAAGCCGCTTAGCCTATCACCAGCAGGCAATCGCCGGAGTTGACGGAAGCGCCCTTGGTGGTGTTTATGGCTATAACCTTGCCGGAAGCGGGGGCGAATATCTCGTTCTCCATCTTCATGGCTTCAAGTATGATAACAACATCATCCGCGTTCACGGTGTCGCCAACGTTTACCTTAATGTCCAGTATGTTGCCGGGCATGGGGGCGGTAACGGCGGTCTGGCCGGCGGTGGGGGCGGCAGCAGGCGCGGCTGCAGGGGCAGCGGGCGCAGCGGCGGGAGCGGGGGCCGCAGCGGGCGCGGGAGCAACAGGCGCGGCGGGCGCTACGGGAGCGGCGGGCGCGCTATACACGGGCGCGGGAGCGGGGGCGGCATACATGGGGGCCGCATTCATATAAGGAGAGGGAGCCACAAAGGCAGCGGGACGGCCGGCAACGCCGCCAACTTCTTCAACTTCAACATCGTAAGCTGTGCCGTTTACGTTCACGATAAACCTACGCACCATTTTATTAAATCCTCCTGAAATAATCTTAATTGGTCTTTTTTTGTTCTGGTTCAGATCACATTTTTGTGATCCTGGTGATACGGAAGCCCTTTATATCGCGGCCGGTATAGGCGGCGATTGCGGCGGCCACGGCGGCGTCGAACGCATAGCGATCCACCTCATGCGGATATACCACCGGGGCAGGCGCAGGCGCGGCAGGGGCAGCGGCGGGTGCAGCAACGGGCGCGGGAGCAGCCTTAGCTGCGGCTGCGGGAGCGGCCGGGGTTTTCACGGTCTTGCCCGCTATAAGGCCCATCACCTTAATGATAAGCACCAGCAGAAGCAAACCGGCAAACACCGTACCCATACCCAGTACAAGCACGACCCACGGGTTTGTGATCATTCCATCCATTTGCGACACTTCTCCTTTCTAAGTGTTGATTATGAAACCGTTAAATACTTGTATACATGTATAAGCTGGCATTTGAATGAACAATGCCCTCAAATACTCCCGTTTTCTCTTATTCTGCATAGTGTTCTTTTTTCCTGCCTGAAATGGAAATTTATTTTTCTTGATGTTAATAGAAATGCCAATTTTGCCCGCAATAGCTTACAAAATTCGCCTGCGGGCAAAATTTTATATAAATTTGATGCTAAGACAGCTCCGTTTGCCTGAGCGCATTAAGTTCCTCAGCGCTCAGCACTCTGTATTCGCCCGGCTGCATGAAGCCTATTGAAACCGCGCCTTCCTTCGTGCGTTTCAGCACCAGTGTTTGGTGCCCCACGGCTTCAAGCATTCGCCTTATTTGGCGGTTGCGCCCTTCGTGTATGGTTATATCGAATGATGTGTTGCCGTTGTGCAGCGCATGCACCTGCGTTATCTTCGCTGGGCCGGTCATCCCGTCGCCAATGTCAACGCCCTGTTCAAGCCGCGCTATTTCCGCATTTGTCAGCACCCCATCGCACACGGCGTGATATGTTTTATCCACCGTAAATTTGGGATGCGTAAGTTTATACGCAAGTTCGCCGTCGTTGGTCATAAGCAGCAAGCCTTCGGAATCATAGTCAAGCCTGCCAACGCTGTACAGCCGGTACGGAACATCCTTAAAGTAATCCATTATGGTCGCTCTGCCCTGCGGATCGGACGCGGTGCACATAACGCCGCGCGGCTTATAGAACACAAAAACGACCCGTTCTTCGGCCGGGCGCAGCAGCTTGCCTGCGTATTCCACCCTGTCGTTAAGCGGGTCTATCACCGTGCCTATCGACGCCACCTGACCATTTACCTTAACAAGGCCAGCGCCGATAAGTTCTTCGCATTTTCTTCTGGAGGCTACTCCGGCCTCCGCCATAAACTTTTGCAGCCGCATTGCATACCCTATGCCGCCCAGCCGGACAGCAGCTTTCTTAAATACTGGCCGAATTTGAGCGAAAGGCTGTCTTCCGCGGCAAGCAGCCGCGTTTCGCCAACCAGCTTGCCGTCCATAAGCACCCTTACACTGCCAACGTCCTCCCCTTTTTCAACAGGGGCGTTCATTCCGCTCCGCGTTTCCACTTCCGTACGTATGTCCGCGCTTTCGCCTATCCGTACTGGTATAATTATATCGTCTTTGGCCTCGGCTGCCAAGGCCGTTTTTGTGCCGCCGCTCACTCTTATCCGTGTTATGCTCTGCCCTGCGGATATTATCTTTTCCGTGCGGAACGATGCAAAGCCGTAATCAAGCATCGCCTTAGCAACGTTGAACATATCAGGGCAGCTCAGTACCGCGCCTATCAGCGTCATTCCGTCCCGCTCCGCCGCGAACACAAGGCAGCGCCCTGCGGCCTTTGTAAAGCCCGTTTTTACGCCGCAGCCGCCTTCATATTGCCACAGGATCTTATTTTTGTTCTTCATATAGCGTATAACGCTGCCTGTGGTGGTCTTATGATACGTTGAACCCACTATTTTTCTGAAATCAGGATTCTTCATCGCTTCCGCCGCAATAAGCGCCAAGTCATACGCCGTTGTGTAATGCTCCGGATCGTGCAGCCCGTTCGGCGTTACAAAATTTGTATTGTGCGCGCCTATTTCTTCCGCGCGGGCGTTCATCAGCGCCGCAAATGCTTCCACGCTGCCAGCCGTGTGTATTGCCAATGCCACCGCCGCATCATTCCCGCTCAAAAGCATCAGTCCATACAGCATGTCCTCCACACTCACTTCCTCGCCCGCGTTAAGATACATGCTCGATCCTTCCACGCCGTATGCCTTTGGGCTGACCTTCACCGTGTCGCCAAGAGAGCAGTTTTCTATTACTATAAGCGCGGTCATAATCTTTGTGGTGCTTGCCATAGGGAGCTTTTTATGCGCTTCCTTTGCGCATATCACAGCGCCGGTGTGCTGCTCTATCAGCGCCGCGCCGCCCGCCGCAATATCGGGCGCATTTTCGGCATATGCGCCCGCATTAAGGGCCATAAGCGCCGCCGCGGCCAGTATCAGCGCGGCTGTCCTGCGCGCGTTCATTCGGCAGTCTCCTCTTTGCTTTCGCCGTTTGTGCTGCCCGCCATGCGCTCTATCGCGGCAATTATCTCCGGCATCATGTCTATCAGCCTTTCCGCGCCGCATTTATACTGCGCCGGCAGCACGCGCGTGCGCCCATTCTCGCTGGTTACGAATGCCATCGGCGTAAGGCACATGCCCGCCGCGGCAGTTCCCGCGAACGGATAGCGGCCTTCGCTTGCGTCAAGCGCGTCTCCCGCCCTTTTAACGGGCGTGGCCGCCTGGCCCATTATGTATTCCCCTCCGCCGGACACAAAGCCCATGCTCACCTTCGATACGGGCAGCAGCACCGTTCCGTTGCCTGTTTCAACGGGAGAGCCCACTATCGTGTTCACGTCAACCATTTGCCTTAATTGTTCCATAGTGCTCCGCATTATATTTTCCACGGGATGCGACATATCTTGTTACCTCTTTTCCGATAATACCTATAAGCTTAGCCAAATTCAGCCCTATGATACCTTCCATATATACCCATGCCGCGCCGAACCTGAACTCAGGCGCAATATATATGCTCTCCGATCCCTTGTTCGCCAGCAAAAAGCGGATAATGCGCGGCAGCAGACTGTTCGCCGCGCCGCACAGCAGCGCCGTTGCCGCAGCGTCGCCGTCTATGCCTATGTTCCCGCGGATAGTCAGCCCGTCAAGCCATAAATAGCGCTTCCTTTGCCGCAGCACCGCCAGCGCAATTTTTATTGTATCCTTGTCCGGTTTGACTTCGCTGCCCTTTGCCTCGTGCTTCTTATTGCTCTCCATAGGCCGTATCTTCAGCCGTATAAAACCGAATATGCTCACGCTCAGCCTTATCCTCGCCGCATTGCCGCAAAGCATAACGCTGAAGCTTAACCTTATCGGTATCAATATTGCCGCCGCTGTAAGCGCGATTATAAATATAGCAAAAAAGCCCATATGGGCTAATATTTGCTGTTTTGCGTTATTTTATTATGCTTTCGGTTTAATCGGATGCTTTATCTTCGGTATTATCGTTTTCTTCCGTTTCCGCGTTCTCAATTTCGCTTAGCTGAGGCAACTCGCTGAGCGACCGTATGCCAAAGTGCCTGAGAAATGCGTCCGTAGTGCCGAGCAGCATTGGCCTGCCCACCACGTTCTTGCGTCCAAGTTCCCTTATCATGCCCAGCTTCATCAGCTGCCCGACGGCGTATTCGCACCGCACGCCGCGCACGGCCTCAATATCCGCCTTAGTCACCGGCTGGCGGTACGCTATTACAGAAAGCGTTTCAAGCATGGACTGGGAAAAGGATTTGGACTGCACGGGCTGCACCAGTTCTTCAACATAGCGCGTATATTCCTTGTTGGACACAAGCTGCATAGTCTCCGCCGTTATAAAAAGCTGTATGCCGCGCTTTTCCCGCTTATAAAGTTCGTCCATGCTGCGTATTATGTGCTCCATCTCTATGTCAGTCACGCCTATCGCCCGCTGCAGCTCTATTATCGGCACCGGATCGCCCGAAACGAACAATATGCACTCTATCGCGCCCATGCGCTCATTGTATTCCAATGTGTTCTCTCCCCCTCGGTCTTTGCCTATTCATCCATGTATTCGGCGTCCGCATCGTCCTCTTTCAGGTTATATGCGGTTATAGTTATCCTGCCGTAAGGCGTGGGCTGTTTAAGCAATATTTCCTGCCGTGCTATCATTTCAAGCAGCGCCATGAACGTTACTATCTTTTCAAGCTTAACGCTTGTTGCTTCAAACAATTCTTCAAACGTTACGCTCGCACCTTCCTTAAGCTTTGCGCGGATCTTCACAAGCTGCGTCCTTACGGTGTACTTATCCGCATCCACCTTCTTAGCTATTTCCGGTATGCTGCTTTCCGGTTCTTCACGGTTAAGCACATCCATAAAAGCGGCGAACAGTTCTTCCGCCGTGGCCTGCTCCAGTTCATATTCCTGCGGCGGCAGTGCAAATTCCTCCGGCAGCCGCGAAAACACGCCCCTCATACCCGCACTCAGCTCGTTCAGCTTTTCGCCGGCCTGCTTAAAAAGCTTGTATTCCTTCAGCCGGCGTACCAGCGCCTCCTCCGGATCCTCTTCTTCCTCCGCTTCCTTTGGCGGTTTGGGCAGCAGGGAGCGCGATTTGATATACACAAGCGTTGCCGCCATGGTTAAAAACTCGCTCGCCGTATCCATGTCCAGTTCATCCAGTTCTTCCATAAGCGAAAGATACTGGTTTGTGATTTCGGATATGAATATGTCCTTTATATCCACCTTTGCCTGCTCAATAAGATGCAGCAGCAGATCAAGCGGCCCGTCGAACTCCTTTAGATGAACTTCATATGCCATCCGTTTTCCCCTTGCGCCGCGCTCAGAAAATGCTCAGTATCAGCGAAACCAAGTTCATGAGCGGCATCATAAGCCAATACACTATCGTATTAAGGAAATGCGTGCGCGAATTGATTATAAGCACGGCCACGAGTATAACATAGCTGTACTTTTCAACAAAGCCGAAAAACTTATAAGTCTTTGCATTCATGAAAAGGCACTGCGCCACATGGTAACCGTCAAGCGGCGGAATGGGCAGCAGATTGAATACCGCAAGGCCAAAGTTTATGGTATAGCAATACTGCACCATTGTATTGAGTATTTCGTTGCTCCACGGCAGACATATGAGCACAATCCATATTATCATGAACGCCATGCCCAGTATAAGGTTAACTGTTATACCCGCCAAGGACACGATAAGCTCGTCCTTTCTTGGGGACTTAAAGTTGCGCGTGCTCACGGGTACGGGCTTGGCCCAGCCGAAGCCCAATATCAGCAGCGACAGGAAGCCAAGCGGATCGATATGAGCAAGCGGGTTTACCGTCATGCGGCCAAGATTCCTCGCGGTCGGATCGCCGCGCTTATACGCCGCGTACGCATGACCCCATTCGTGGAACGACAGCCCAACCAATATGCCCGGCAAGCTGTACAGCGCATCTATAATGTAACTCAATATGCCGTCCATTTATCCTCCTTAAAGTTCGCATTCCATGTATGCTTCGCCGTATTCCATGCGCCCGGTAAAGCTGAATCCCAGCTTTTGATACATAGCAATGGCTGCTTCATTACCTATTTCAACGCTTATCTGCGCCTTTTCAGCGCCCATGCGCTTCAGTTCCGCCATTGCAAGCTTCATCGCCGCAGTGCCGAAGCCCTTATGTTGGAAGCGCTTGTCTATCATCAGCCGCCATATTTCGTATACGCCGCGGTCTTTATCCGCATTGAGCAGCGCAAAGCCCACAGCAACGCCGTTCTGTGTTACGGCATAGGGCAGCGCGTTTTCAAGCGCGGCTGCCTCGGCAAGCGAAATATCGTTGCCGGCTACGAACTCCTGCTGATCCTCGTTCACGGCTAACTTAAGCACGGAGTAAACGTTTGCGTCGTTTATACGTTCAAGCTGCACGTCCTCCGCCTTCAGGTAAACGTCGTCCATCTCGTATCTCATGCGCTGCACGAACGATTTTGCGCCGGTTTCGTCCGCTTCTTCCTTTGCGCTCGGCGCGTTTGCAAGCATTGCCGCACTCACACCGTATTGCGCATTTATATACAGCGCGCTTTGCGCCTGCTCTATGCCACTGTCCGCATAATACCACCCGTTCAGCGTTCTCAGTCCGCAGGCATTCGGCGCAAGCATTATGTCCGTATGCTCCTCGTCAAGCAGCTTGCCTTCAAGCAGCGCCGTGCCGAAATGCGCCAAATCATACGCGCTCACAACGCCGCCTGCTTCACCGGCGCAAAGCTTTGGCGCGCCCACAACTATGCTTTCATCGCCCATTTTAGCCGTATACGTGACTTCCGCTTCCTTATCAAGGCCGGTATCTTTCATGCCGATCGGCGCGAATACAAGCTCGTTAAGCGCATCCGCAAGGCTCTTCCCGTATGCCCTTGCCACGGCCATGCCAAGTATGCGGTAGCTGCTCCTTCTGCCCGCGGAATTTTCAGGATCGTCCACCACGTCAAGCTTATTCACTATATTCAGCACATCTTCATCGCTTATCGCACCGTTGAGCGCATTCCAAGTAAGCTTGAACGTTTCCATTGCGCCCAGCTTTTCCCTATGCGCCTGCTGATAAAGCTTAAAGCTCATGTCATAGTCCGCATAGTCCGGCACGGTCTTCTGCCCAAGCAGCAGTTCTTTTGCCGTGATTTCGGCAGCGTGGACGTATTCCGGCACCAGTTTGTCCAGCGAAGCGTCCATATTCAGCTTGCCCTGCGCATCCAGTATCAGCGCGGCCGCCGCGGTAAACGCCATTGTTATCTCTCCCGCGGCAAAGCGGGTATGTATCCCGTTCAGGTTCTGTTTATTCGCATCGGCCACGCCTATCGCCGTATCATAGAGCGGTTCTTCGCCGCGCATGCAGTACAGCGCGCCGTTTATGCCCCACTGCTTGGCGATCATATTCAGCCTGCGGCCTATGAAAAGATCCGGCTCTTCTTCTTTCTTCGGCGTAAGCGCGGGCATGCGTACCACGCCACTTGCGCCGTAGCTGAGCTCAAATTCGTCAAGCAGATCCGGTATTTCAACATCAAGCCCCAACGCGCGCACAGACGCAGCGAATTTATCCAGCGTTTCGCTTTCGCCATGCACTAAGAATACGCACTTAGGCGCCGAACCTATCTCACGTATCCATTGCAGCAGTTCGCTCCTTCCGGCGTGGCCGGAGAAGCCTTCTATTCTGCGTATTGCGGCGTTCACCTGTATCTGTTCGCCGAAGAGTTTAACGCTCTTAGCCCCGTCCAGCAATATGCGGCCAAGCGTGCCGTTCGCCTGATAGCCAACGAACAATATGGTCGAATCCGGCCTATAAAGATTATGCTTAAGGTGATGCCTTATCCTGCCCGCATCGCACATACCGGAGGAGGATATTATTATGTTGCAGCCCGGCTGGAAGTTGATGAGCTTGCTTTCCTCTCCCGTTTCGGCTACCCTAAGATTGGGCAGGTCGAACGGAGAGCCGCTCATTTTCAGCATTTCCAGCGCCTCTTCATCGTAATACTCCCGCGCGCAGCGTTCGTATATCTTGGTCGCGTTTATGCCGAGCGGACTATCCACAAACACCGGTATCTTTTCAAGCCCCGGCACGGCGTTTTTCATCATCAGCCGCTTTATTGTATAAAGCAGTTCCTGCGTCCTGCCCACGGCGAATGACGGAATGACTATGTTCCCGCCGCGCGCAATGCCTTCCTTCAGCACGTCCGCAAGCTGCTTTTCCTTATCCTCTTCCGTTGTTGCGTCGTGTTCCCTGTCGCCATATGTACCCTCCATCACAACGTAATCCGCGCCGTCTATGCTGGAAGGGTCGCGCAGTATGGGCCTTTCGTCGCGCCCTATGTCGCCCGAAAATACAAGCTTTGTGGTAGTTCCCTTTTCCTCCGCCCAAAGCTCTATCGCCGCGCTGCCCAAAAGATGGCCTATGTCATTGAATCTGGCCCTAAGCCCCGGCCAAACCTCCACTATGTCGCCATAGCTTACCGGTTGAAAGTATTCAAGCGTTTTCTGCGCATCTGCCGACGTATACATCGGCTCCACCATCGGCTTGCCCGCGCGCAGATTTTTGCGGTTTTGGTATTCGGCGTCCTGCTCCTGTATTTTTGCGCTGTCCGGCAGCATTATGCCCGATAGCTCCGCCGTAGCCTTCGTGGTTATTATTTTGCCGTCAAAGCCGCGCTTTACCAGCAGCGGCAGCAGCCCGCTGTGGTCAATATGCGCATGGGTAAGGAGCACCGCGTCTATTTCCTTCGGGTCAAACGCAAAATCGCTCGCCCCCAGTTCGCCTTTCTCGTCCGCGCCCTGGCGCATACCGCAATCGATAAGCACCTTGCCGCCATCATAGCAAAGCATATGGCACGAACCCGTAACGCAGCGCGCCGCGCCGCAGAATTTAAGCTTCATAAATACAGCCCTCCTTATCCTTCAGCTTTTATACTATTGCCATATCAGGCGTTTTTGCCGCAGCAGTTTTTGTACTTTTTGCCGCTGCCGCAGGGGCATGGATCGTTCCTGCGCACGGTGTTTTCCTTAATGAACACCTTGGATGCACGATACTGCTTGGTTATTTCGTGGCGCTTGGCTTCGCTGAGCACCTTGTCCCACTCCTTCAGCTCGTAAAGCCAGCTTGCCTTGGCCTCGTGCATGTTGTAATAAAGCTTTTCAAAGTCTATGTCCAGCGTAACAACGCTGTCGCTTTCCAGCGTGTCCAAATCTATCTCGGTCTTAAGGCTGGTATTTATGCCGTCTATAAAGCCGACAAACGTTGGTTCATCCATGTTGAACATGGGGGCAAGTTCGCTTATTTTGCCGCTGTAGACCTTTTCGTGGTCGGCAAGCAGCTTTTTATAATTCTCGGTCTCCGCCTCGAAATAATCGTTCCAGAATTTCTCGCCCGCCTCCTGCGTGCGCTCGGCCTCGGCAATGTCTCTCCACTGCTGATACAGGTTAGTCATCTTTTGTTTATCCTTTCTTATATGCGCAAAATGCGCTTTTCTTATTTTTTAACGGTCTTTATGCCGTTTGAAGCCTTTTCAAGTATTTTGGAATCAAACGCAAATGTACTTGCTTTCTTTTCCTTTGCGCCCGCAAACGCAAGCTCTATCAGCCTGTTTGTAAGTTGCTTGAAGCTTATGCCCATCGGTTCAAACAAATAGAATGCAAAAGAACCGGGTATAGTGTTTATTTCGCAAACATATGGTGTGTTGCTTTCGCCATCGAGCATATAGTCTATCCTTACAACGCCGCGGCAATCGAGCATGGCAAAAATTTCGCGGGTGGTCCGCTGTATTTCCGCTGTAAGTTCATCGCTTATCGGAGCAGGCAGCTTCCTTGCCTGGCTCTGCATGCCCTTGCCTGCGCTCGTTATATACTTTGAGTCGAACGTGAGAAATTCTTCCCACGATACGGGTTCTTCGCACAGCGAAGCAATGCAGTCCGCGCCCATGCCAAGGCAGGCGCAGTTTATCTCCCGTGGCTTTTCAAGGCCTTTTTCTATCAATATGCGCTTATCGTATGCACAGGCGGTGTCCATTGCCTTTATAAAGCTTTCCCTGTCCGCCGCGCGGGATATGCCTATGGATGAACCCAAATTGGCCGGCTTTACATATACCGGATAGCCTATTTTTTCGGCCTCGGCAATTATCTTTTCCCTGTCGGCATGCCATGTGTCGCGGTAGCAATATGTGCCGTCCAGCACGTTCAAGCCCATGCTTTTGAATACGGCCTTCATAACTATTTTATCCATGCCGACCGCGCTTCCAAGCACGCCGCAGCTTGAATACGGCATATCCGCAAGCTCCATCAGGCCCTGCATGGTGCCATCCTCGCCGTTCATGCCGTGGAACGCCAGTATTGCGCAATCCATGGGGCATATGAGCTTCGCCTTGGCGAAAAGGCCGCCCGCATTTGCATAAAGGCCGCCCATGTCCGGCACGGGGGGCAGATATACCTTTGTAAGCCCCTTCATATTTTCATCAAAATGCTTATATGTTTCAACGTTTTTCAGCGGTTCGCCTACGAACCATTCGCCCTTGCGCGAAACATAGACCGGAAACACGTTGTATTTGGCCTTATCCGCGTTTTCCAATATCTGAAGTCCCGATATGATGGACACGTCATGCTCGGCCGCTCTGCTGCCGAAGAATACGCCTATATTCTGCATGCTTACTCCTCCTCTATCCTCTTGCCCGCGTCACTCATTATAGTTATCCGGCAGGTCGTTTTCAAACAGCACCACGCTGCCCGCCCCGCCGTACTGCGCCAGCTTTTCCGTGGCTTCCTTAAGGCTTGCCACGCGCACAAGGTTCGCTTCGTCAAAGCCGCGCTCCGCTATGCCTTCGCATATCGGGTCCGCATGGGCTTTGCCTATTATTATTGCCACATCCGCGTTTTCCGCTATGCAGCGGCCGAATTCGCGGTTCAGCTCCGCTTCTTCAGCGCCGAGTTCAACCATGCCCGGCGTGACCACCACGCGCTTTTTGCCCTCAAACGAGCCAAGCACCCTAAGCGCTTCCTTTGAGCCGACCGGGTTTGAATTGAAAGCATCGTCTATGACCGTTACCGCGCCCGGAATAAGCTGCAATCTGTGCTCAACGGGCCTTGCGCCGGCTATGCCCGCGGCAATTTCATCAAGCCCCATGCCAAGCTTATACGCAAGCGCCGCCGCCGCGGTAAGGTTGACTATGTTGTGCCGGCCGAGAAGCTGCGCCGTGCAGCTTACCTTTGCGCCGTCCTCCGCGACCAAATCAAATGTACTGCCTTCGCTCGTTACCTTTATGCTTTCGGCCTTCATATAAAGGTCGTCGCCTTCCGTGCCGTAAAGATAGAGCTTGCGCACGGATGCATATTCCTTATATATCCTGCGGCAGTTTTCATCGTCCCCGTTCAGGAAACAGCAGCCGCCTTCTTCAAGCCCGCTTATAAGCTCTGCCTTGGTATTTATTATATTGTCAAGGCTCTTGAATGTTTCAAGGTGCTGCTTGCCCACGGCGGTTATTATGCCGTACTGCGGATGCACCAGCTTGCACAGCGTTTTTATGTCGCCAACATAGCGTGCACCCATTTCAGCAACAAAAGCCTCGTTTGCATCGCTTAAGTGTTCCCTTACCGTGCGCGTAACGCCCATTGGCGTATTGTAGCTGCCCGGGGTTATGAGCGTGTTATATTTGCGGCTGAGTATTTCACTGAGCGCATATTTAACGCCGGTTTTGCCGTAGCTTCCCGTTATGCCTATGCGGATTAGCCCTTCATGCTCCTTAAGCATACGCTTCGCATCGTTAAGATACCATTGCTTCACGCCTTCCTCTATGGGATAGGTGATAATATAGCATATGAACACAAACAGCGGCAGTATAAGCCCCGGAAGATACCGTATTATCATTGGCGGCATATATACTATCCACGTAAGGCCATATTTATCCCAAAGCAAGGGAGAGAAAAACATTGCGCTGAACAGCGTTGCCAATATGAATTCCGCCGCAAGCAGGCGCTTTACGCGGCCCGTATAGGCGATGGGCTTAACGTGCGGCTTTTTCTCATAGGAAAAATATATCACCGCAAGCATGGCTATGTATACTATATCCGCAAGATAATAGCATATGCGGCCGATAAGCGGATTGGTTCCGCCTATAAGCACATAGCCCGCCCTCAGCGCAAGCGCCGCCGCGCCCGCGACAAAGCTCGGCACAAAGTCCGAGCCGATATGCTTCATAAGCCATTTCAGGTACATTTTGCCCTGATAACTTTCAAGCTGCAATATATGCACCAGCGGAACGGACGCCGCCACAACGGCCGCCCCCATGAATACGCTGAGCGCATAACTCAGAATGCTGCTAACAAGCTCGTTTCCCATAGGTAAAAGATTTCTCCTATCCTTTCAAATACGCCTTCATAACGGCGCAGAACTGCGGATATTTCTCCGCGTATGAAAAATGCCCCGCGCCTTCCAGCACAGCTAAGCCCGCATTGGGCATTTTCTTTTCCATCAGCTTTGCGTATTCAAGCGGCGTCGCCGTGTCCTTATCGCCCCATATGAGCAGCGTGTCGTTCTTTATGCCACCGAGCAGCGGCGTAAGATCCTGATTGACAACGTTTACGAACGTCTTTCGCATAACGTCCGTCTTAAGCGCGCGGTAATCCGCGCTGCCGGCGTTTTTCTGCCTTTCGCTCAGCCTGAATACCCTGTCTATAAAGCCTATCCTGGCAAGCTTTTTAGCCAGCTTATAGGCCCATGTTTTTACATGATACTTAATTGTTCGCCTGGGCCGCACGCCCGCCGCGTCTATCATGATAAGCTTATCAAAAAGCGCGTTGTCCTCAGCCGAGAGCATTATTGTAACCCGTCCGCCGAAGGAATGGCACGCTACCGAGCAGCCCACTATTCCCTGCTGCTCAATAAACGCCCTTGTAAAGCGCGCATAGTCCGCAACGCCCCACGCTTCCTTGGGCTCCTCTGTACCGCCGAAGCCCGGGAACGCCAGCGATACCGCTTCGTACCCCAGCGCCGCAACGCAGTTTGCAACGGGCGCCATGGCCTGTATGCTGCTGCCCCAGCCATGCAGTATAAGTATCGGCCTGCCTTCGCCGCGGCGTTCGTATTCGGTTTTAAGCCCCAGTACCTCGCAATACACCTTTTGCCCGTCTCCTTAGCTTATTCGCCCTTTTTCAGCGCCTTATAGCGCGATGCGTAGCCTTCCTTATTTTCCTGCCGTGCGCGCGCAAATGCCATTGCGTCCGCAGGAACGTCCTTATTTATGGTTGAACCCGCCGCGGTATACGCCCCGTCGCCGACCGATACCGGCGCTACCAAATTGGTTTGGCAGCCGAGGAACACATCGTTGCCCACGGTAGTGCGGTGCTTATGCACGCCGTCATAATTTACGAATACGCATCCGCACCCGACGTTTACCCGCGCGCCTACGTCCGCATCGCCTATGTAGCTCAGATGCGGCAGCTTTGTGCCTTCGCCGATGTTTGAATTTTTCACTTCCACAAAGTCGCCTATCTTGCAGCCGTCGGCAATGTCCGTCTTGGGCCTAAGGTTGACATACGGGCCTATCGTCACGCGGTCGCCCACGCGCGCCTCGTTGGCAAAAACGTAATTCAGCACGCAGCTTTCTCCTATTGCGCTGTCGTTTATGTTGCAGCCGGGCTTAAGCTCGGTATTCCTGCCTATTACCGTTTTGCCCGTCAGTGTATTGTTAGGCCAGATAACGGCGTTTTCGCCTATTTTGACGTCCGCACCTATATACACCGTTACGGGCTGCAAAATGCTCACACCGTTTTCAAAGTGCATATCCTTTATGCGCCGCTGCATCGCTTCTTCGGCAAGGCTGAGCGTTTTTCTGTCAACTATCGCAGCGGATGCATATTCGTCCGCCTCTATATATTCCGCGTTCATGCAGCCTATAAGCGCGTCTATATCCGCCGCGTTCTTCAGCACGGCCGTGTCTATGCTCCATGCGAGCATCTCGCGGCCTTCGTGCGTAAGCGCCGCGCACGGTGCGGTTGCTTCACCCAGCTTCTCGGCATCTTTTTTTGACACTATCTGATTCATGCAAAGCAGCACTGCCCTGTCGTATTCGGCAATGCTTTGGACAAGCTCAATAATTCCGCCGCCTATCGCCCTTGCTCCGCCGTTTGCTTGGCTTATGACCGCTTCGTCATCCGTTGCCATAAAAATGTCCTCAGCCGCGCTGTGCGCCGCCTCAAGCGCCCATTTTACGATGCCGCGGCCTGCCACGGTCACGTTCGCCATATTCTCTATGCGGGCGGTTTTGCCTGCCCCCAGTATCACCGCGCAAATATTTGCCATGTTTTTCTCTCCCTTCAGGCCGCGCAATATAAGCACCGGCCGTGAATTTCCCTCTAAGAGAATATTTTATGTTTTGCTGTGTCCGCATGTCAAGGCAAAACAACATTCCGCCACCATACAGGCATACGTATTATACTATACCATCTTATTCCGCCGCTGTACATAACTTGATGTGTGCATTGTGTTAATTTAGTTTGATTATGCGGCAAAAAACGTTTATAATAAATTGATGCAATACCGAAAATGCGGAGGTTGACTTGTTCCGTTTTGATATAATCACTAATTTGGCGATGCTCATAGGCTTCGCCGCAATACTGGGCATTGGTGTTTACCGGCGTGAAGGTTCCGTTCGCGCGGCTTATTGCGTGCTTTTCTGCATTTGTCTCGGCGCGGCATATGCGCTCAAGCTTGGCATGGCGGATCCCGCCGAAAGCATATTCATGCCGTTCCATAAGCTTTATAATTTCAGCGAATACGGTTCCGCCGGCGTTCTGGGCGACCTTTTTTCCTATGCCCTGCCCTATCTTGCGGCCGGCTTCCTTTTCATGCCCGCGTTCCCGCGCTTCAGGATGCTCGGCGCGTTCATAGGCGGGCTTTTGGCTTCGCTTTGTTCGCGCATATACTTTTTGCTTGATGGCGGCGGCTTCGTTACTGATGAATACCTTTTTGCCGGAATAGGCATGGCAGCAGGCTGCGCGCTTTACATACTGGCGGCATACATTTTCCGCAAAAAGATAGACTTTAAGGAATTTAAGCTTCCCTTCCCCAAGCATTCAAGCTTTGTATGGTCGCTGACCATACTGCTGATCATATACACCGGCATTGCGTTCACAATGATATTCGGCAGCCACGAACCCTATGATGACATTGCGTTTGCCGCAAACGCATACGAGCTGCCCGCGGACATAACGCTCGACTGCCCGCTTAGCGAAAATTCAGACAAGCTGCTCATGTACGTTCCGTCAACCCAGCCCATAGAAGAACGCCTTATGGCCGTTGCGCAAAGCGTTGGCATATACGACGCAATAACCGCCGCATCCGGCGTATACATCGCGGAAAACGAAACGGGCAGGGTCACAATGACCGAAAGCGGAAGCTGGGTATATGAAAGCTATACCGTACCCGAAGGCGACCTGCCAACACAGGACGAAGCCGTAAACGCCGTGTTCCGCTTCTTCTCCAGCCGCCAGATACTTTCAACGGACATTGACAAGGTCACCGACATAATAGAGCGCACGAACGATACTACCGGCACCCGCATAGGATACGACATATATCTATCCTCCAGCGTAAACGGCAGCCCGATAGTCAATTCCTGCGCAATAGTGGTTTCCGTGCGCGCGGGCGAAAGCATAGTCAAAATACGCCGCTACGATTGCGATATTCAGGCCGGCGCGCAGCTGAACGGAATATCCCAGCAGAAGGCGTACGAGGCCATACTGGCGGGCAGAGGCACAAATACGCTTACCGCCCCCGCGGAATCGGTAATGGTCAATACATGCGATCTGGTGTATATGCAGAATCCCACGCAGGGCTACTATCTCCCCGTTTGGGCATTCGGCTGCACCGCCGCACACCAGGACGGCACAACGGAAGATTTCTTCATATATATTCAGGCGGATAAATAGTAAAAAGGCAAAGCCCGGCAGGCTATTACAGCATCCGGGCTTATTTCTTTTTGACAGGGGGCAGTACAATTCGGTCTCAAGCTCATTACGCCTTATAATGCCTGCCACAGTGTAAGAGTCAATGGGCAATGCAAATTTAGTCCATAGCATCCTCTATCATGCGCATAAGCTCACTCGGCCTTATTCCCAGCGCCTCGCTTATCCTGAAAAACGTCTCCAGTGTAGGCTTCCTTGCGCCGCGTTCTATCGCGCTCAGGTGCGTGCGCCCAATGTCCGCCAGTCCACTTACCACTTCCTGCGAAAGCCCCTTAGACTCCCTGTAATCCTGTATCACCCTGCCAACCAATGATGCATCCAGCAGCATAAAAACACCCTCCCGGTAAAGTATTAGCAAATACTGTACGCGAAAAAGCGGCAGCTTTTGACTACATATGTTGTCATTTGAATACAAATGTGTCATTATGCAGTTAGGAAGAAGCCTCACATAAAGGAGAAGAACTATGTCAAACAATCTGGTAACCGCAACATGCCCCAACTGCAATTCCCCCCTGCAAATAAAGGAAGGGCAGGACTTTGTAAAGTGCGAATACTGCGGCACGATAAGCAGCGCACCGAAGGCGATAGAGTACCATCAGCACCAAAGCACCAGCTATAATTTCAGCGGCGCAAACCCCGTTGTCAACTTCAGCAACGGCCAAGACCTTGAAACGCTGGTCAAGAATGCGGATATGCATTTGAAGCTTAAAAATTATGCCGATGCACAATCAATTTACGAGAAGATATCAAAAGAATATCCTCATGATTATAGAGGATGGTGGGGTTGATACTCGCAAGGAGCAAAAATCTCACAGATACGCATTTGTTCTATTATGTTGATGAGAAATATTTAAGTGAATATGAACGTAGGAATTGGATTACAAAGACTTTTTTAAGCGATGACTACACATATATTACCAATATATGGAGTACTGTTAAAAAAACAGCACCACAAAATATCAGTAATGAGCTCGCATCAAAATACCAGCCTTATTATGATATGTGCTATACTGAATACGAAAAGAACTTATATACATATTTAGTACCGGAATACGAGCTAAAACTAAAATATAAGGAAGATAAATATTCTCAATGCAATAAGGATATGTCTGGGCATAAACTTTCAATAGAAAGCAGCCAAATCTCGATCCGAAAAAGCACAGCGAGTATAGCATGGCGTACACTTTGGGGTATTGTCTCCGGGGTTATATCCCTTGCATTGATTGGGTATGCTTTGGCGCTGCTTTTTACATTTTCTCTGATAACACTCTTCTTTGGAGTAGTAGTTGGTGCAGTTGCAATACCATTCGTTGTAATTTTTCTCAGACAACGTGAGGAAATAAAATTAAGCAAGGAAAGCATTAAAAGTTCAAAGAATGATATAAACAAATATAATTCAGAAATTTCCGAATGTCAGAAAGAAATTGATGAATTAAACAAGGAAATCAAGAGAACAGAAAGTGACATAAGTGAAGCTAAAGTCAATCTTGCCAAGGCCGAGAAGAAGCTGGCGGAGCTTACAAGAAAAGCGTAAGACATAACGAAATAAAGGAAGTAAGAAAGCCCATCGTAAGGTGGGCTTTTTACCTTTTATAGAGGAGCTATCACTGTCAGGCAACTGAGAGGTTGTAACAAACAAAGAGATGTAAGTTACTTTATAACCCCTCCGGCTTTCGCATGCGCGAAACCCACCTCCCCTTTCAGTGCAGGCTTAATGTAAGAGTTTATACCGCACCAAAAGGCGCCACCATTTATGGGGGAGCTGGCAAGCCGTAGGCGAGACTGAGGGGGAACAACTTGCGGCACTTGGCAGCTCCGAGTTGTTCCCCTTTCGTCTGCTCATTACATTCGCAGCCACTTTCCCCGTAAACGGGGACAGCTTATGGGTGTGCGACACTATGTGTCAATTCTCCTCTTCGCTGCATCCCGCGCAGCGGGCGCTCAGCTCCTGCCCCGTCGCCGGCCAACCGTATAGGTTTAAGGTGTAAAAAGTTAGGAATCGGTCCCGGCTCTGCGCACAAGGTCGT
>MSGS01000008.1:0-793 GCA_001940855.1 Christensenellaceae bacterium Phil1
TCAATAACACAGCCGACACCACGGCGGATTTTGATCCGAAGGATGTCGAACAGAACAAAGTAATGGGCATTCTTGCCTATCTTTCATGGTTGGTGCTGATCCCGATTTTTGCGGCGAAAGGGTCTAAATTCGCCCGATTCCATGCAAACCAGGGTTTGGTGCTGGCGATAACCGAAATTGCGTGGTGGATTGTGCAGAGCATTCTGACCTCCATCCTCTTCTCAATTTCCTGGCGGCTCGGCTTTATTTCCACAATTCTCAGTCTTGTGAACATTGTGTTCCTTGTGCTTCTGATTATCGGCATTATGAACGCCGCAAGCGGCAAGGCAAAGGAACTGCCCATCATCGGCAAATTTAAGATTTTGAAATAACTCCATAACCCTAACACGGGCGGTCGGCACATCCGCCGACCGCCCACAGTTTTATCTGCAAGGAGGCGATGAAGCTTGAAACGAATACTTGCCGTTTTGCTCGCTCTGCTTTTGGCGCTCTCCCTCACCGCCTGCTCGTTATTCGGCGGCAAGGGCGATGATCCCGTTGTGGGCGACGGCACTTCTTATACGGATTTTCTGCAAATCATGGAGGAAACCAAGGGCTACGGCGACAAAATGGCGGAGGTTTATCAGCCGGTGCAGAGTGAATATTACTATTCCTATGCGGCGGCCTCTGTGGGAGCGTTCCGCTATGCTGCCGAATATATCCTGTGGCTCAAGGGCGAGGGAGATACCCTTGCCGATCTCACGGCAGACAGCCGGGTTGTGGGATGGGATAAAATAGCCGAGCTGAATTACGG
>MSGS01000008.1:938-2067 GCA_001940855.1 Christensenellaceae bacterium Phil1
ACCCTTTACGGCGTCTATACCCCGAAGCTGACCGGCGGCGAGTGGGATCGCTATTACTTTGACGGCGAATACCTGCGGGAGCAGATCGGCGTGAGCATGAACACAGAGGACTACGGGACAGCCCTCTACCTCTCCGAGCAGGCGTTAAAGGTTGACCCCTACGATGTGCTGAACTGGAGGTCTGCGGTGGTCTGCGCCCTTGCCGCTGAACAATCCGGGCAGATGGGCGCTTATGTAGACGAGGGGCTTGCCATATTCCCCGAAGATGAAACGCTGCTTGCGTTCAAAAATTCCATTACAGACGCAGCCGGGAAAACGGAGGTGGCAGAATGAGAACACATAGAAGCACGAAAATAACCGCCCTTCTCCTTGCCCTTGTGCTGTGCCTTGCGTGTATGCCGATGACGGCCTTTGCCGAGGAAATCTACGGCCCCCCTACGGCGGCTGTGGATGTTCGCTCTATCCCCGGCATCGACTACAACCGCATTACCTACAAGGCAACGGGCGGCACGAAGGCGCACCCCGTTGAACTCAAGCTGGGCGACCTCACCTTTAACGGGGAGCTTGCAGGCAGCCACGGCCTTGACATTGAGGAACTGAATGAGATCATAGGTGCCGTTCTGAAGGAAAAGGGGCTGACCGCCGAGCGTGTCGCGCTAATATCAAGGCTGGCGGCACAGGTGGAGGACGACGCGGCGGTTTACTGGCTCGATCAAGTCATTGAGGGCGCGCTGTCCTACATTCCCAGCATTCCCGGAACAGGCGTCGGCGTCAATGATTTATGGGCGTATGTGGTACACGGCGAGGTCAAGGACATCGGAAATATCCAGAAGGACAAAATGCTTGACAGCGTTGTGAACGAAGCCGAGGAAGCAATCAATGCCGCGCTTTCAAACAGTGCGAACAAGGTGGGCGGTCTGATCGGCAGGATCGACAAGGCGACCAATAAGGCAATGGGAGCAACCTCCGGCACAAAAATCGGTTTCGGCGCTATCATCAATACGGCAAAGGTGGCAAAGGAATGGATGGAGGGCAGCAAGCGATTTGAAAAATATCTCAAGGATTTGGAAAAGGCGCTTGCCGATGTCAACGGCTTTTACAGCGAATGCAGCCGCCGGGCAGAAAAGGC
>MSGS01000009.1 GCA_001940855.1 Christensenellaceae bacterium Phil1
CGTACCTCAATGCCATCCTCATGGGCATCTTTCGTGAACACAAGGAAATCCACTGTGCTGTTGCGGATTTGCAGTTTATCCTTCTTGGCGTCTGCCATATCGTTTCACCTCAATCTTCTTCGCTGGTTTTCTTCCCACGGCTCTTATAGACATTATACTGATTCTTGCACCGGGCGCTGCAAAATGCGGAATTGGCCCGGCTGCCGAGGAACACCTTCTGGCAGTGCTTGCACAGCCGCAGGGGCTTTGCATCGTCCACCAGCATAAAGCTGAACATCATCTGGATGCCCAGCAGCAGGGAATGGAAGTCCCAATAGATGGTGGGCTTCTCCAGCAGTTCAATATGATAAGTAGGCGCAATGCCGCCGAAGGCAGCCATAGCCTTGCGGTAAAGATTTCTTGTGTCCTCATCAATGCTGTCGTAGTCGTTATAGTACAAAACGGAGGTGGTCAGCGTGAATGCCCAATCCTTGAACTGCTGTGCTACCCAGTCATACGGCTCGGCGTACTCCCGCTGAAAGCTCATGTTCTTCGCCATTGGCTCATCCATGAAGGTCATTGTCAGGGCGATCATCATATTATCCCCGGAAACATTCCAACTGGATTCCACACCCTTTTTCACCACATCCAATTTATCAAAGGGATAGAACAGCGCAAGGTAGTCCTCTGTTTCCATGGATTCCTCTTTGATAAAATGATTTTTCGGCAGATAAACCGCTTCATAATCCATAAAGGACGGCGTGGTAGGCAGTGCCGTCATCAGCCCCAACAGACCGTAGTGGGTCACAAAGGCCAGAATTGCCTTCTGCACCTCGACCTTCGGACTGCGGTTCATCATCAGCATCCCTACGTTCAGCGCATCCAACACCATGTCGGAGGATTCCTTCAGCGGGTTATAGATGTCGGGCTTTGCCGTCTTTTCCGGTGTGATATAGCGTTTTCCGTCCTTACCGGTCGTGATCTCATGGCGGTCATACCGCACCCAATGGGAACGGGACTGCGCAAACAGATTGTTCATGACGCTGTTCCTCTTAATTCGTAATATATCTATATATTAACCATATTACGATTGTATCAACCGTCCTTGGCATCGTCAAGGGCGGCTTTCTTTTTCTCGGCTTCGTTTTGTTCTCTCGGCGGATCAAGGCATCTTTGCCCATGGTTTGCAGCGATGCTTCATATTTCTCCATGAATTCGTGCTCCCGTAGCGTAAGGCCCTGATCCTTTTCCAGCTTTTCGCTCAGGTGCTCATGCATCCGCCTTTGCAGCTTCTTTTGAATGGTCATCCACAGCTTTCGGATATTTCGGTCGGACTGCCCCGCAGGACAGCAAGCCTTGTAGTGCTGTATTGCTTGACGAACAGGCAGTACAGCACCTCCTTCTGTTCATCACTGAGGGTGAAAAAGAGTTTGGAGATAAAGCAGTTTGCTGTCAGCTCATGCAGCTCGTAGGGACAGGAGAAAATGATGTCGAGGAAGTTTCCCTGACAGAGCTGGCGGAATCTTGGCAGATTCATCCATAGCGGGGCGATATTCGGATCAGGTACAGCCTGAAACTCCAACGGAACATCCCCGCGCAGATTTTCGTGGTCACGCTCCCGGCGTTCCCGATTTCTGTCCAGCTTGTTCCACTCCTCAATAACCCACTGAAATTGTTCCAATGTTCTTGCCGCATCCTCTGTGCGCCGCAAGGCCTCTGCCAAAGTTTCTCATACCAATCGCTTTTTGCTTTTGGGCGCGGCTTCTTCTTCCCCCTCGGAAAAATCATCATCCAGCAGCAGTTCATCCTCCCATGGTTCCACGACAGCTTCACCTCCCCGAAAAATTTTTTCTTTTTTTCAAAAACAGTTCCGATTTACACCCTGTATTTCTCCTATTAGCGAAAAGTAATTTGATGTGCGGTTACTTAGATTACTTTCTCGGCATAGAACAGCGGAAAAGGAGGAACGCAGAGTGCGGCAACGCTATGGAAAAGAGATATGACACATTCGGCTTACAATCGCCGGAACCGCAATTAGTATACCAAAATACGGTGGGTTTTTCAAGGAGGGACAGTATGGAGCAGAACAAACGAGAACAGTTTATCATCTGCCGCATCGGCGGCACCACCTACAAGGTCAGAGTCGTGTTCAACGAAAACGGCGGCGAGACCATGGAGGATAAAATTTTACGGATTGTACGCAACGATATGGTTACAAACGACGGAACATATGGTATAATGGAGGCACCACAAATGAGCCGACAGTCTGAAAGGAGCGCATCATGAGCGTGAAACAGACTGAAAGCAAAATTACCGCTCTCTATGAGCGGCCGTCCCGCAACGATGACAACGCCGGTGATAGCAATTCCATCGTGAATCAGAAAAAATACCTCGAAGGCTATGCCCAGCAGAAAGGTTACACCAACTGCCGGCACTATACGGACGACGGTTGGAGCGGCGGCAATTTCGAGCGCCCGGCATGGAAGCAACTCATCGCAGACATTGAGGCGGGCAAGGTATCCCATGTGATCGTCAAGGATATGAGCCGGGCGGGGCGTGACTATCTGCAAACCGGCTTTTACACAGAGGTATTCTTCCGGCAGCATGGCGTTCGCTTCGTTGCCATTGCAAACGGCGTTGACAGCGACAAGCGCGAAAGCAGCGAGTTTGCACCCTTTTTGAACATTATGAACGAGTATTATGCGAAAGACATTTCCAAGAAGCGCCGGATCGTGAACAAGATGAAAGGAAACGCAGGCGTTCCGCTTTCTCCGCCGCCCTACGGTTACATCAAAAACCCGGACGATCCCCGCTTTTGGGTGGTAGAGCTGGAGGCCGCCGAAGTGGTGCGCCGGATCTACCGCATGGCGCTGGAGGGGTACGGGCTGGCAGAAACGGCAGCGCAGCTTGCCGCCGATGGTGTGGTCAATCCCACCTATTACTGGCGCAGCCGTGGGACAAGCCGGGGCGGGTCAAAAAGTACCGTGGAGTCTACCAAATGGGGACACACCACCGTCAAGAAGATCCTCACCTTGCAGGAATACTGCGGCGATGTCATTAACTTCAAAAGCTACTCCAAGTCCTACAAGATGAAAAAGCGGATCGAAAACCCGGAGGAAAACCGGGCGATCTTCCTCAATGTCCATGAGGCTATCATTGACCGCCAGACTTGGGAAAAGGTGCAGGCGCTCCAAAAAGGGACGCGCCGCAAAAAGCCCACGGTCACGCAGGAGCCCAGCGTATTCTCTGGCCTGCTGAAATGCCCGGAGTGCGGCGGCAACCTCAATTTCCACTTCAACCAGAACAACCACGACATCAAGTTTTTCAGTTGCCAAAATCACAACTCCGGCTATCGCAAGTGCAGCAAGACGCACTATATCCGGCTGGACTTCTTAGAGCAAGTCGTTTTGTACGAGGTCAAGCGGCTGGCCTGCTTTGCCAGCGAATACGAAAATGACTTTATCAAGGCCATGATCGGACGCTCAGCAAAGGTTGCGGAAAATACCGCGCTCCGCAAGCAGCGGGAGCTGGACGCTTTGACTGCCCGTGACCGGGAGCTGGATATGCTCTTTGAACGGCTCTATGAGGACAATGTAGCGGGAAAGATCGACGATGCCCGGTTTGCCAAAATGTCCAAACGCTACGAACAGGAGCAGGGTGAGAACGCAAAGAAGATCAAGGCTCTGCGGCTGGAACTGAAAAAGGACGAGAGCAAGCGCATGGACATTGACGATTTTCTTGAAACGGCACGGCGGTACACGGATGTGGCCACCATTACAAAGCGCATGGTCGCAGAACTGATCGACCACATCGAGGTGTACCACGCTGAAAAGCAGGACGGCATTACCAACCAGCGCGTCGTTATTCACTATAACTGCATCGGTGCCTTTGATGTGCCGGATCGCCGGAAGATCCCGGAGGCCGACATTATCATGGAAACAAGAAAAGGCGTAGCACTCAGCTACGCCCCGGAACAGGTTGCAGTATAAGGAGGTACGACACGATGAAAGCCTATTTCTATTGCCGCGTCGCTCACGATGATAGCTTTTCTTTGGAACGGCAGGCCGAGGAGCTTCGCCGCTATGCGGAACAAGCCGGGTACACCATCGTTGGTGCTGCCGCCGAGCATGGCTCTGGAATGACCCTTGACCGTCCGGCTCTGCAAGAGGTGATGGAGGCCGTTCTTGCCGGAAAGGTGGATGTGGTGCTGATAAGCAGCCTTGACCGTATAGGGCGGGACTGGGGCATGACAAAGCAGTACATCGCCCTGCTGACCGAGCATAAGGTCAAGCTGCTGTGCCTGCGGGAACGGGTGAGCAGCGACATCTCCGGCGTTTCACCATTCTCTACATAAAAAAGCAGAGTGTCCATTACAGGATACTCAGATCCTATAAGGACACTCTGCATGGTGGGGATGGAGGGGCTCGAACCCCCGACCTCTTCGATGTGAGCGAAGCGCTCTAACCAGCTGGGCTACATCCCCGGCGCAAGATATATTCTACAACAAATCCGCGCTTAATGCAACACCTAAATTTCATTCGCAGGAAAATAGCGGTGCGGCGTGCGAGTTTTACCTCTCCTGAATCGTTATATCGCCGGAAACGGTATCTATGTCAAAGTCCGCAGATGCATCGCCATAAACATAGTTTGAACCGTTTTTGGTCAGCCCGAAGGTGCTGCTCACGTCGCCGGATACGGTCGATACCATCATATTAAATCCGGCACCTTGTGGTAGCTGCATTGTGACATCGCCGGAAACCGTGCCGATTTTAAGCTCCTTTATTCCGTCGCTTTCGTCCGTGAACCATACTCCACCGGAGGTAGAATTAAGTTTGGCATTGCCATAGCCGCCGTCTATGGTCATCTCGCCGGATATAGACACAACCTTTATCGTGTCAGCCGCGCAGTCGTTTGCATTGATAAGTCCGGATACGGTGTCCAGCTCCATTTCCTTTGCGGTAATGTTCTCAATATCTATATCACCCGATATGCTGTTTGCGTCCAACTCACCAAGCCTGGCGCTTGAAATATACGCATCATTGGATACGCCGTCAAGCTGTATATCCATCTCACCTGACTCCAGCATGGCCCGCGGCACGCTTACAACAAGCTCCTTCGGCTTTATTATTTCGTCCAGATTGAGCATGGCTGCATCCACGCCGTACCATGTATGCTTTTTGCAGAAACGCACCGTAAGCTTGCCGTCGGCTATTTTATAGCGCAGGGCGTATTCTTCGCTTATATTATTGTTGCTCATCTCATCAAGCTTTATGTCTGTTCCTTCATAAGGCTGCACCCTGACAAGGCCGCTTACCCATTCCACGCGGATCTTATCTATGCCGTCCGCCGGTACGGAATACGAATTGGAGCCGGTGTATGCGTTGTTGAAGCCCGTATCGTCATCGCCAAAGCTGTACTCCACGCCGTTTTCCATGGCATTGCCAACTATGCTGGATATGAAGCCATCCCTGCCGGTTATGCTCTTCATTATGCTTACGCCGGCAATGCAGCCGGCTATCGTGATCAGCAGCACCGTACCGCAGAGTACAGCCGCAATTATTGCTATTACTTTGCCAACGTTGCTCTTTTTCCGCGGCTGCTGAGCGTGTTGAACAGGCTGCTGAGCCGTGTTCTGCGTGCTCTGCTCTCCGCCGCCAAGGCTTTTTATAAGCTCGCTCACGTCGCCTATCCCGCCTATTGCCGCGGCATACGCCTGATCCGGTGTATAGCCCTTAGCAATGCCGTCATGGTAGCGCTCTATCGTGTTCATTATCATTTCTTCGCGCATGTTATACGCCTGCGCCGTGGTAGGCGCTGTAGCGAACAGCCGCTCAATATGCTGCCTTATCCTGTACTCGTTTACGTTTTCCATAGTTTTAATACCCTTCCTTATTCGTCAATTCGTCTATCATGGCGCGTGCGTCCTTCCATTCCTCAAGCAGCGCCTCGTAGTTCTTCCTGCCCTGTTCCGTTATGGCGTAATACCGCCTGCGCGCGCCCGTGGCCTCGTTCCCCCAGTAAGACGTTATGCTGCCGGATTCCTCCAGCCGCTTGAACGCCGTATACAGCGTAGCCTCCTTCAGCTCGTACCTGCCGTTGGTTTTGCGCAAAATGGCCTTATTTATCTCGTACCCGTAGCTGTCACCCGCGCTGAGCCGCGCAAGTATGATAGCATCCGTATGGCCCCGAATTATATCCGATGCAATGGACAATGCGTTCGCCTCCTTACCTCGCCGTTGCGGGATACAGTATACTTCGATATACATCATCTGTCAAGGTATATTTTAATTTTATGTATATTGTTTTTGATATATGCCTTATCGTATAATAACACAAGAGTAGCTATTTCGTAGCCGCACCCGGAGGCATGCATGCCAAGCATAAAGCTGAACGGCATAGTTACGCGCTATGCGGATTACAAGGATAACGACCGTATGCTTACCCTGTTCACATATGAGCAGGGGCTTGTTTCCTGCGCCGCGCGTGGGTGCCGCCGGGCAAAAAGCCCGCTTATGGGCGCAAGCGAGCTGTTCGTTTCCGGCGAATTTGTGCTGTTCAGCGCAAAGGATAAGCTTACGCTGGACAGCGCCGAAATATCCGAGCACTATTATCCGCTCAGGGAGGATATAGACCGCTTTGCCGCGGCAAGCTATATGCTTTCAATTGTGAACGCAGGTGCCGAGGAAACGGCAAACAGGCCGCTTTTCACGCTGCTCCGCTATGCCCTTGCGTATACTGCATATGCAGAAGTGAACCCAACGGACATGGCGATATGCTTTGCGCTCAAGTGCCTTATGGCGCTTGGATACAGGCCAAGCATAACCGAATGTGCGCTTTGTTCAAAGGATCTTCGCCGCCAGAGCAGCGCGGCGTTCAACGCGCGTTTCGGCGGGGCCCTTTGCGATAGCTGCGCGCGGGCCGTATCAGCGCAAGACATAAGCCCGCTTTCTCTTGAAGCCATGCGAAGGATGCTTATAATGAAAGATAGCGAAATTAATCGCGTGGTTTTGCCAGAAAAGCAGCGTGCGGAGCTTAAGCAGGCCGTGAACAGCTTCGCCGAATTTGCACTGGAAAAAAAGTTCCGCGCAATAGACATGATATAGCCGCCAAATGCCTTGACTTTAATTGAATTATGCGTTATATTCAGCTAAATGGGCTTGATCCTGCGCCGCGCAGGGATGGGCCCGTTTATTAGGCTATAAAATTTTTATTTATATAGGAGAGAATATGGAACGCACTATACGATCCGAGAACAGCATGGTCACGGGCGTTATCTGGAAGCAGTTGCTGCTTTTCTTCTTCCCGATAATGTTAGGTTCGCTGTTTCAGCAGCTTTATAACACCGTGGACGCAATCGTTGTTGGCAAATTCGTCGGCACGGATGCGCTGGCGGCGGTTGGCGGCAGCGCATCGAACATACTCAATCTTTTGATAGGCTTCTTCACCGGCGTATCAAGCGGCGCAACGGTAATAATATCCCAATATTTTGGTGCAAACGATCGCGACGGCGTGAATCGCGCTCTTCATACGGCTATGCTGTTTGCTTTGGTCGGCGGCGCGTTCATAATGGTGCTTGGCCTTGTCGGTACTGAATTCATGCTCCGGCTTATGGACACGCCTGAGGACACCATTGCCGGTTCTGCGCTGTATCTCAGGATAATGTTCATGGGCATGGTGCCCAACATGGTATATAACGTCGGCTCCGCCATTCTGCGCGCAATGGGCGATTCAAAACGCCCGCTGTATTTCCTTATAGTGGCATGCCTTTCAAACGTTGTGCTGGACCTTGTGTTCGTGCTCGTATTCAAGATGGGCATTGCCGGCGTTGCCATAGCCAGCATACTGGCCCAGGCTATAAGCGCCGTTATGGTGGTCATGTCGCTTTCCGCGGAAAGCATGGAATACCGTTTCCGCTTCAGGCAGATGCGCTTTGAAGGGGACATACTTTCCCGTACGATACGCATAGGTCTGCCGGCCGGCTTCCAGTCCATAATGTACTCCCTTTCAAATATGCTGATTCAGGCATCCGTAAACCGCTTCGGCACGGACACGGTGGCATCCTGGGTAGTGCTTGGCAAGGTGGACGGCATAAATTGGATGATACTCGGCGCGCTCGGCATAGCCAGCATGACGTTCGTTGGCCAGAACTACGGCGCGGGCAGGTTGGATAGAATTCAAAAGAGCCTTAAGCTGAGCCTATTGATAGGCGTAAGCATATCGATAGTGTTCGGCGGGGCGCTGCTGCTTTTCGGCTGGCCGCTGTTCGGCCTGTTTACAAGCGACGATACTGTGCTTGCAATGTCAATGCAGCTATTATGGTACTTTGCGCCGTTCTATTGGATGTTTGTGCCGATAGAGATAATAAGCGGCGCGCTGCGCGGCATGGGCGATACGCTCATCCCAACCATCATCACCGCCACGGGCATATGCGTATTCCGCGTTGCATGGATATACACGGTCGTGCCCCTGCATAACAGCATGTTTACCGTGTCCCTCAGTTACCCGATTTCATGGGTGCTTACAGCCATAGCCTTCGCCATATATTACATGATAGCGCGTAAAAAGCTGATCGCCAATGCACCCAAGCCCAGGACGGCTGAATAAAAAAACATATTTTAGGCAGCGACTAACCGAATATCAACAGCAAAATTCTGCGTATAGATTAGGCTGTGCGGAGGATTTTGCTTATTTATTCCTGCTTTTTCAATAAACACCTGCAGTCTTTTATGCTTCATTTTATCGATAAAATTTGATTTATTGGCAGCTATATGTTAGAATACTCCCTGCATTAAAACGTAAGCGAGGAAAACGATGCAAACACGCGAAATATCGCTCCCCACCCTCAGGCGGCTGCCTGTGTACCTTCATTATCTTACCTCCATAAGGGAGGAGCGCAAAAACATATCCGCAACGGCAATAGCCGCGTATTTCGGCATAAACGATGTCCAGGTCAGGAAAGACCTTGGCGTTGTCAGCGGCACAGGGCGGCCCAGAACCGGCTACGTTGTGGAAGAGCTCATTGCCCAGATACGGGATTGCCTTTGCTGCAAAAGCGATACCAAGGCCGTGCTCGTTGGCGTGGGCAACATCGGCAAGGCGTTGCTGTCCTATTCCGGCTTCGCCGATTACGGGCTGAAGATAGTTGCCGCGTTCGATACAGATTCGCGCCTTATGGGTTCATACATAAACGGAAAGCCGATATATTCCGTAAGCGAGCTTGAGCGCGTATGCAAAGAAGAAAACGCAAGCCTTGGCATAATTGCCGTGCCGGTCGCCTATGCGCAGACCATATGCGATAAGCTTGTATCCTCCGGTATAAAGGCCATATGGAACTTTGCCCCGGCAATACTGAAGAAGCCGGAAGGCGTGCTGATAGAAAACGAGAACCTTGCTTCCTCCCTGGCCATACTTTCGCGCCACTTGGGAGAAAGCGCCAATGAATAAAGGAGGCCGCAGCGATGAATCTTTTGCACCTTAAATACGCCGTTATAGTGGCGGAGACCAATTCCATGACCAAGGCGGCGGAGATGCTGTTTACCGCACAGCCTAATTTGAGCCGCGCCATAAAGGAGCTTGAAAGCGGGCTTGGCATAACCATATTCCGCCGCACGCCAAAAGGCATATTCCCCACCCCGCAGGGCGAGGAATTTTTGGGCTACGCGCGCAAGATACTTTCGCAGGTGGATGCGATGGAAGCAATGTATAAAAGCGGGGTTGAAAAGATACCGCAGTTTTCGCTTTCCGCACCGGGCGCGGGATATATAGAATCCGCCTTCGGCAGCTTCTGCAAAACCCTTGACCCTAAGATTCGCGCGGAAGTGATATTCGCCGAGTCCACGCCCAACCGCACCATAACAAACGTTACCGATTCGGGCTATAACCTTGGTATACTGCGCTGCCGCCGCACGCAGGAGCAGGGCTACAAAACGCTGCTTGTTGAAAAAGATCTCCGCTTTGAAATAATATGCGAATTTGATCCCGTGATACTCATGGCCACCTCTCACCCGCTTGCACAAAGCACACAGCTTACGCGCGAGGAGCTTGCCCGGTATACCGAAATAGCCGTTGCGGACGCGAACGCACCTTCCTTGCAGCTGAGCATTGCCCGCAAGAACGATATTGATTTCGACACAGCGCAGCATATATTCGTTTCCGATTGCTCCGCGGCGCTTTCGCTGCTTTCTTCCGTGCAAGGCGGCTTTATGCTCTCCTCCCCCATGAGCGCAGCCGCGCTCAAGGCGCGCAGCCTTTGCCAGTGCACCTATTCGGCCGAGGGCATCCGCAGCCGTGATATTCTTATTTATAAGAACAGCTATGCTCTTTCGGCACTGGACAAGGCCTTTATAGATGAACTGATGAAGGTAAAACGCTCGATGAAATTGGCCAACGATTGACATAAATCATGTTTAACATATTGTTGCTGTTTACAGAACACACTTTCTCTGTTATTATATAAGCAGGCTTTATGATTAAGATGCCTTAACACGGCTTTCGTTCAGCCTTACTTAGACCAATATAAGGAGACCTCCAAGCGACCGATGAGCATAACTGCGGACAGGATAATAGCCGTAAGCACGGGAAAAACCGTATATAAAGATGGTGATTCCGTAATCAAGGTATTCTGCCGCCCTTATACCAAATTGGACGTTATGAAAGAGGCTTTCAACCAAACCCAGCTTGAAGCCGCCAAACTGAGCGTGCCGAAGGTGCAGGAGGTGTTCCTTTCCGAGGAAGGCTGGGCTATCCGATATGAATATGCACGCGGGAAGGCATTAAGCCATCTTATGGAAGCCATACCTGCTAAAGTCAGTGACTATATGGCGCAGCTTGTTAAGATACAGCGCGCCATTGCCGCGGCAGACGCACCGCTTCTCCCCTGCCTTACCGATAAGCTGAAACACGCCATATGCGAAGGCATACAGGATAAGGAGCAGCGCATATCCCTTTGCGCAGCGCTTGATTCCCTGCCCGGCGGTCAGGCCACGTGCCACGGCGCGCTCATGCCGCAGGACATAATAATGAATCAGGGCGGCTACTGCATACTGAACTGGGCGAACGCCGCGCGCGGCAATTCCCTGTTTGACGCTGCGGATACCTTTGTTCAGCTTACACTTGAAGATAATGAGCAGCTTGCGCTGTCTCAATTATATCTCAGCACGTTCAGTGCAAGCGATCCCCCGATTGAGCGGGCGGTGCTCCGCTTTGTGCCCATTTGCGCGGCAGCGCGCATCGGCGGCGCAAACGAACGCGAGCGCAGCATACTGAACGGGCTGATAAATCAATAATGAATATTCGAGAAGGAGAACTGAGCAATGAAGATCACTATCTGCATAGGCAGCTCGTGCCACATAAAAGGCTCACGCCAAGTGGTAGAGCAGCTTCAAGCCCTTGTGAGCGAAAGAGGACTTATGGACAGAATTGAGCTTGCCGGCACGTTTTGCATAGGCCAATGCCAAAGCGGCGTAAACGTAATGATAGACGGCCAACGTTTCTCGGTAACTCCGGAAACCACCGCTTCATTTTTCAATAATGAAGTTCTGCCCAGGCTCGGCGCATAAGCCGCGTTTAAGGAGATGCGATGGAATACATCACATTCAAAAAATCAAATTGCCGCAATTGCCATAAGTGCATTCGCTATTGCCCGGTAAAGTCAATTCGCTTTTCCGGCAATCAGGCCAACGTTATAAGCGACGAATGCATACTGTGCGGCGAGTGCTACGTTGTATGCCCGCAGAACGCAAAGCAGATTGCGGACGAAACGGAGATTGTGAGCGTTTTGCTCGGCTCCGGCGCGCCGGTATATGCAAGCGTTGCGCCGTCCTTCACTGCGTATTTCAATGGCATAGGCATTGCCTCCATACGGGCGGGGCTTAAGCAGCTTGGCTTTGCGGATGCGGAGGAGACTGCCATAGGCGCAACGTTCGTTAAGCGCGAATATGAACGCATATCCCGGGAAGGCGTGCAGAGCGTTGTTATAACCTCCTGCTGCCCAACCGTTAATACGCTTATAGAAAAATATTATCCGGAAATAACCGAATGCCTTGCGCCGGTGATGACGCCGATGCAGGCGCACTGCACGGACATAAAGCGCCGCCACAGCGACGCAAAAACCGTTTTTATAGGCCCATGCCTTTCAAAGAAGGACGAAGCCGCGCGCGTTGGCGTTGACGCCGCGCTCACATTCGAAGAAATAGCCGCAATGTTTGAAAAAAAAGGCATTGTGCTTGAAAGCATGCGCGATCACGACGAAAAAAGCCGCGCAAGGCTTTTCCCCACAAGCGGCGGCGTACTTAACACAATGACATACAAAAACCCGCTCTACGATTATTATACGATAGACGGGCTGGACAACGTTATTCCCGCGCTGGAGGATATCCGCCACGGCGGGATAGAGCATTGTTTCATAGAAATGTCCGCCTGTGCGGGAAGCTGCGTGCGCGGGCCGATAATGCGCAGGAAACATCCTTCCTCCGTGCGCGATTATCAGGCGGTTTCAAGCTATGCCGGCAAGGAGGACTTCAATGTTGAGCAGCCGGAAGTGTCACAGCTTGTGAACGAATACCGCCCAGCGTTTTTGCATAAGGTCAAGCCAAGCCATACCGAGCTGATGGAGATACTGCGCAAAATGGGCAAGGTTAGCCCGGCGGACGAGCTTAACTGCGGCACCTGCGGATACAATACCTGCCGCGACAAGGCGGAGGCCATATACCAGGGCAAGGCGGAAATAAACATGTGTCTCCCCTACCTTATGGAAAAGTCCGAGCGCTTTGCCGACAATATTTTGGACAATACGCCAAACGGCATAATAGTGGTAAACGATTCATACGAGATACAGCAGCTTAACCGCGCCGCAATGCGCATGCTGCATGTGCGTTCCCGTTCAGACGTTATGGGCGAGCCGCTGATAAGGCTTATAGACCCCATAGACTTCATAAACGCCGCCCAGTACGGCAAGCGCATAGTGAACAAGCGGGACTATTACGCGGAGTATGACATATACCTTGAGCTGACGATAGTAAACGATAAAAAGTCCGGCAACATGATTGGCATTCTCCGCGACGTTACGGACGAGGAAAGCGAGCGCAAGAGCAAGGAAGAGCTGAGCCGCCAAACCATAGAAACAGCGGACAAAGTAGTGGACAAGCAGATGCGCATAGTGCAGGAGATAGCCTCACTGCTTGGCGAAACGGCTGCCGAAACAAAGATCGCCCTTACCAAGCTTAAGGAGTCCATAGCAAATGAAGACAGCTAATAACCTTTGCGCGGACATTGGGTACCTTAGCATCAACCATACGGGCGAACAGCTTTGCGGCGACCATGTGGAAATAGTTGAGCCTGAGGACGGCGATTCAACCATAGTTGTGCTTGCGGACGGGCTCGGCAGCGGCGTTAAAGCAAGCATACTTTCCACCCTTACTTCAAAGATACTTTCAACCATGCTCGCAGCCGGACTGAAGCTTGAGGACGCCGTTGAAACGCTGGTGGAAACGCTGCCAGTGTGCTCGATAAGGCAAATTGCGTACTCAACATTCACAATAGTGCGCATTGCCAACAACCGCAGGGTGGAAATAATACAGTACGACAATCCACGCGTTATAATGCTGCGCGACGGCAAAAGCGTGGATATCCCCTTCCGTGAAAGCTACATAGGGGACAAAAAGGTCATAAAGGCCGAAATAGACGTGCAGGAGCACGACACATTTCTCGCCTTTACCGATGGTGTTGAGCATGCCGGCATTGGCCTAAGCTACAACTTTGGCTGGAAACGCGAAGATATAATTGACTATATTACCGCCTTCTGGAACGTTGGGTACACGGCCAAGACCCTTTCAACCATACTGATAGGCGAAACCAATCGCCTTTACGAAGGCAAGCCCGGCGACGATGCGACCGTATGCACAATACGGATACGCCGCCGCGAACCCGTGAGCCTTATAATAGGCCCGCCGTCCAATAGGGACGACTGCAACAAGATGATGTCCTTGTTCTTCGCAAAGGAGGGCAAGCACATAGTATGCGGCGGAACCACAAGCACCATTGCCGCAGAATACTTGAAAAAGCCGCTGAGGCCGAACCTTGACTTCTACGACCCAACCATTCCGCCCACGGCGGAAATAGAGGGCGTGGACCTTGTTACGGAGGGCGTGGTGACCATAAACAGGGTGCTTGAATATGCGATAAACTACCTGGCGGACAATACGTCCTTTGAAAAATGGAGCTACAAAAAGGACGGCGCCAGCAGAATAGCCAGGATGTTGTTTGAGGATGCGACGGACATAAACTTCTTCGTTGGAAAGGCCGTAAATCCCGCGCACCAGAACACAGACCTGCCCATCAACTTCACCATAAAGATGCAGCTTGTGAGGGAACTTGCAAAATGCCTTGAAAAGATGGGCAAAAAGATAAACGTGAGTTATTTTTAAGTTTTGCTTATAAAAAGCAAGTATATTCAGGAGGATCTACAAAACCATGCAAACCCAATTCGACTTCACCGTGGTCGATCGCATAATAGACGATCATGGTGCAAAGCAAAGCGCGACGATTGCGATTTTGCAGGATATTCAGGAGCATTATCACTATTTGCCCCGCGAAATATTCACCCATCTTGCAAAGCGCCTTGGTATGCCGAGCGCGAGTATCTATTCCGTGGCCACGTTTTACGAAAACTTCTCCCTGGAACCCAAGGGAAAGTACGTTATAAAGTGCTGCGACGGTACGGCCTGCCATGTACGCGGCTCCATGCCCATACTCAACCGTCTGCGTGAAGAGCTTAAGCTTGCGGAGGGGAAAAAGACTACCGAGGACCTTCTTTTCACGCTGGATACCGTGCATTGCCTTGGCGCGTGCGGACTTGCCCCCGTTATTATGATAAACGAAAACGTTTATCCCACAATGACGCCGGACGCGGCAGCCAAGCTGATAAGCGACCTGAGGGAGAAGGAGAACGAGAATGCTTAAATCACGCCAGGAACTTATAGATATCCGCAAGGAATACGCAAAGTATCTTACCGCGCAGCAGCATAAGATACTGGTTTGCGCAGGTACCGGCTGCATAGCTTCCGGTTCGCTTAAGGTATATGCCGAGTTTAAGCGCCTGCTTGAGCAGAAGGGTCTGCCCTGCCTGGTTGAACTGAAAAAGGAAAACGAGGAAAACGGCATCAGCGTTAAAAAGACCGGCTGCCAGGGCCTTTGCGAAATGGGTCCCCTTGTTACCATAGAGCCTGAGGGCTTCCTGTACATGAAGGTGCAGGTTTCTGACTGCGAGGAGATAATCGAAAAGACCGTGCTCAACGGCGAGCATATCGCCCGCCTTGCCTTCCAGAAGGGCGGCATAGTGCGCAAAAAGCAGTCCGATATTCCCTATTATCAGAAGCAGACCCGCATAATGCTGGAGCACTGCGGTCATATAGACGCCACAAGTATAAAGGAATACATAGCCGTGGGCGGTTATACCGCGTTTGAAAAGGCGCTGTTCGAAATGGGTCCTGACGATATAGTAAAGACCATATCCGATTCCAATCTGCGCGGACGCGGCGGCGGAGGATTCCCCACCGGCCGTAAATGGAGCCAGGTCGCCCGGCAGAAGTCCCCGATAAAGTACATCGTCTGCAACGGCGACGAAGGCGACCCCGGCGCATTTATGGATTGCTCCGTTATGGAAGGCGACCCGCACAGGATGCTGGAAGGCATGATGATTGCCGGCCGTGCCTGCGGCGCGCATGACGGCTACATATACGTCCGTGCGGAATACCCCATGGCCGTTGAAAGGCTGAAGAACGCCATAGCTCAGGCGGAAGAAATGGGCCTGCTGGGCGAGAACATACTCGGCAGCGGTTTCGATTTCCATATGCATATAAATAAGGGCGCCGGCGCATTCGTTTGCGGCGAAGGCAGCGCGCTTACCGCCTCAATAGAAGGCAAACGCGGCTTCCCGCGCGTAAAGCCCCCGCGCACGGTTGAGCATGGCCTTTTCAATGAGCCTACCGTGCTGAACAACGTTGAAACGTTTGCTAACGTTCCCCTTATAATCACCAACGGCGCCGATTGGTATAAGACTATAGGCCCCGAAAACAGCCCCGGCACAAAGGCCTTCGCCCTTACCGGCAACATTGAGAACACCGGCCTTATAGAGGTTCCCATGGGCACCACGCTTGAAGAGGTTATATACGGCGTTGGCGGCGGCATGCGCGGCGGATCGGAATTCAAGGCCGTGCAGATAGGCGGCCCGAGCGGCGGCTGCCTCACCACCGAGCACCTCAAGATACCTCTTGATTTCGACTCTCTCAAGAAGGTCGGCGCAATGATAGGCTCCGGCGGCATGGTCGTTATGGACAGCAAGACCTGCATGGTGGAGGTTGCGCGCTTCTTCATGAGCTTTACGCAGAACGAATCCTGCGGCAAGTGCGTACCCTGCCGCGAAGGCACCAAGCGCATGCTGGAGGTGCTGGAGCGCATAGTTGCCGGCAAAGGTCAGGACGGCGACATAGAACTGCTGGAGGATCTGGCGGACACCATTTCCGCGGCCGCGCTGTGCGGACTGGGCAAAACCGCACCCAGCCCCGTAATGAGCACCATAAAGTATTTCCGCGATGAGTACGAGGCGCACATTTACGATAAACGCTGCCCGGCAGGCGCATGCCCCAGGCTCAAGCGCATACATATCGATCCGGAGCTTTGCCGCGGCTGCTCCCGCTGCGCCAAGGGCTGCCCCGTGGGCGCCATATCCGGCCAGATTAAATCCCCCTTCGTCATTGACGAGAAGAAGTGCATAAAGTGCGGCGCGTGCGTATCCACCTGCGCATTCCACGCCATTAAGGAGGACTGAGCAAAATGGAAAACAAAGAATATATGCTCATAGACGGCAATCCCGTTGAGATAAACGGCGAGAAGAACCTGCTGGAGGTTATACGCAAGGCAGGCATAGAGCTGCCCACCTTCTGCTATCACAGCGAGCTTTCCGTATACGGCGCATGCCGCATGTGCATGGTAGAAAACAGCCACGGCGGCATGGAAGCCGCCTGCTCCACCGTGCCCAAGGCCGGCATGGAGATATATACCAACACCGAAAGGCTGCATAAGCACCGCAAGATGATACTGGAGCTGCTGCTGGCCAACCATTGCCGCGACTGCACCACCTGCCAGAAGAATGGCAAATGCCGCCTGCAGGAGCTTGCCTCCCTGTTCGGGCTGGAAAGCATACGCTTCAAGAATCTCAAGCCCGAACCCGAGCTTGACACTTCAAGCCTGAGCATAATTCGCGACGCTCACAAGTGCATACTGTGCGGCGACTGCGTGCGCATGTGCAACGAAATCCAGAACGTTGGCGCGATAGACTTCGTGAACCGCGGTTCCAAAATGGTCATAGGTCCCGCGTTCAACGAACCCATTGCCAATTCCCCCTGCGTGGGCTGCGGCCAGTGCGCCGCCGTTTGCCCCACCGGCGCAATAGTCATCCGCAAGGATACCGGCCGCGTATGGCCCGAACTTAACGACAAGAACACCAAGGTTGTGGCTCAGGTCGCTCCCGCGGTGCGCGTCGCCATGGCTAAAGAATTCGGCCTACCCGAAAACGAAAACTCCATGGGCCGCATCACCGCCGCGCTGCGCCGCCTCGGCTTCGACGAGGTGTATGATACCGCCACCGGCGCCGACCTTACCGTGCTTGAAGAATCCAACGAGTTCCTTCAGCGCATAGAGGCGGGCGAAAACCTGCCCCTTATCACAAGCTGCTGCCCGGCATGGATACAGTATTGCGAAAAGAACCATCCGGAGCTTATGAAGAACGTCTCCACCTGCAAGTCCCCCATGCAGATGTTCTCCTCCGTCATAAAAGCCAAGTATGCCACGTCATCAAGGCGCGTGGTATGCGTAGCCGTCATGCCCTGCACGGCGAAGAAGTTCGAGTGCGCACGCGAGGAGTTCATGCACGATGGCGTACCCGAAACCGATTACGTCATCACCACGCAGGAACTTATACAGATGATACACAAGGCCGGCATAGTATTTGACGAGTTGGAGCCCGAAGCGGTCGATTCCGTGTTCAGCACCTGCACCGGCGCGGGCGTCATATTCGGCGTTACCGGCGGCGTTACCGAGGCCGTTCTCCGCCGCCTTTCCACCGACAAGAGCAAGAAGGCGCTCATGTCCATTGCCTTCAACGACGTGCGCGGCATGAAGGGCGTTAAGGAAACCACCATTCCTTACGGCGATAAGGAAGTTCGCATTGCCATAGTGAGCGGCCTTAAGAACGCGGAAAAGGTTATTCAGGCGCTCAAGAACGGCGAGCATTTCGACTTCATAGAAGTCATGGCCTGCCCGGGCGGCTGCGTAGCCGGCGGCGGACAGCCCTTCGGCACCAATGCCACCAAGGAAGTGCGCGGCAAGGCGCTTTACAGCGCGGACAAGATGCTGAGCATAAAGCGCAGCGAAGAAAACCCGCTGATGCTAAGCCTGTACGACGGCGTGCTAAAGGGCCGTGTACACGAGCTGCTGCATGTGCATTACAATCATAAGGAGGAGGAGTAAATGGTAGAGGTAAAGGTCTGCATAGGCACGTCCTGCCATCTGCACGGCTCCTATAACGTTATGATGAGCTTTAAGCAGCTCATCGAGGAATACAATCTGCACGACAAGATAAATCTTGCCGGACGGTTCTGCACCGGCTGCTGCCAAAATGGCGTTTCCGTAACGGTTAACGATACGGAATACGGCGTGTCCCCCGAAACAGCGGGCAGTTTCTTTAGGGAAACGATACTGCCCCTGGCTTCGGAAAATAAATAATCAGCCAAATTTTACACACAAAGGGCGGGGTTCTCCCCCGCCCTTTTCCTATATCTATTTACTTAATAGCGGCTTTGTGCTAAAATTATTATATTATTATAAAGAAAAGGATTTTTATGTCTCAAAGCAGCGAATACGAAATACGTTATCTTACCACGGATGATTTGGAGCAGTATAACGCGCTTTTGCGCTACGCTTTTCAAATAACAGAGCAGGAATTGTATCAATGCGGTTGGCAGGATGAAGAAATAAAGCAATCCAAGTTCCCTATATTGGAACGCGCCGATGTTATAGGCTGTTTTGATCATAATAACCTTGTGTCGCAAATAGCGGTTTATCCGCTGAAGATGAATATATATGGTGCCGTGTACCCCATTGGTTTCGTCACCAGCGTTTGCACATATCCAGAATATACGGGACGGGGCATAATGAAGCAGCTTATGCTGAAAAGCCTTCACCATATGCGCCAAAGGCAGCAGTCCTTGGCGCTCCTGTTCCCGTATTCCATCCCGCTATACCGAAAAATGGGCTGGGAAATAGTTTCAAACAAAATAACATACACAGTAAAGGATAGGCAGCTTCCTGCGAAAGCTTCCGCGCCCGGCATAGTGCGGCGCGTTGATTGGGAAAACGAGGATTTTCGCAATCTGCATGCTAAATTTGCAGCCTTAACGCACGGCTGCCTGTTTCGCAACGCCCTTGCGTGGGAAGAATACTGGCGCTGGGATGCGGACGATACCATGGTAGCAATATATTATGATGTAAACGGCAAGCCGTGCGGATATATGGTCTATCTTATTAAAGACGATGTTATGCACATAAAGGAGATGATATATCTCAACAGAGAGGCTCAGGAGGGCCTGTGGGAATATATCAGGGCGCATGATTCAATGATAGATGAAGTAACGGGAAGTTCCTATTTCAGTGATTTGATAGCGTTCGAACTTGACGATGGCGATATTTGCGAAACCATTCGCCCCTATATAATGGGACGCATAGTGGACGTGGAACAGTTTTTTACAAAGTATCATTGCTCGCCGTCCGCCAATGATATTCGCATAGCGTTCGAAATAGCCGATAGCTTTTTGCCGTGGAACAACCGCACCATATCAGTATGCTTCAATAACGGCGAATGCACTCTGCTTGAATCCGAACCTTCGCATAAGGTAACGCTGTCCATAGCAACGCTTACAACGCTGCTGCTTGGTTATAAAACGGCCGCTAAGCTATATAAGCTGGGGCGTATAACCGCAAACGAGCAGACAATACTTATGCTTGACGATGCGTTGCTGCATGAAATGCCATATATTTCTGACTACATTTAATAATATAGTGCCGGATATACCACGTGATATATCCGGCTTTTCTTTCACTTCATCTCAACCTCGGCAACCGTATCCCATTTTTCAACATCGTACCAGAAATAGCCTTCCGTTTTGTCCGCCATGCAATAATATATAAGCAGCATTCTGCCGTCCTTGCTCCATTGCAGGAACCTGTATTCGGTATCGGCATATGGAAAAACATTATTCATAATTGTTACGTTACTCCTTGCCCATGTGGTCATCAATATCAATATTGTGCCGCCTTCGCGGTTTTCCATTACCATTCTTTCCCCGTCCGGCGACCACCAATGCCCCATGTATTCGCTCTTCGGGTATGTCACTCGATATTCGCCCCTGCGTTTATCCGCATTGTGCACAATGTATGAATATCCGCCGCGAACCCACGGCAGATTGCTGCTTCCCGTTCCCATGGCGCGGCTGTACAGCGTTATGCTCCATTCGCCGCCCGGCGCAGTATCCTTCCCCATTATGTAAAAGTACCCCTGCACCCAAAGATGCCGCGCCGTAAAGCCTATTATAACCGCCAAGCACAGCACCGCCACGCAAACATACGTATGCCGTGTGCTGCTAAGCTTTAATTGTTTTAGCTATATCGATATTGTTATATCGTTATCGGCATATCGTATTTCCTTTATCGATATGAATGTATTATAATAGCATCATCAAACATGACTGAAACAAGTCAGGAAAGGATTTTGACTATGGCACGTTTTACTCTACCCCGTGATCTTTACCACGGAAAAGGATCCCTTGAGGCGCTGAAAACATTTGAAGGCAAGCGCGCAATGATTTGCGTTGGCGGCGGCAGCATGAAGAAATTCGGGTTCCTCGACAGAGCTGTTTCTTATCTGAAGGAAGCCGGCATGGAAGTTGAACTTTTTGAAGGTATCGAGCCCGATCCCTCCGTTGAAACCGTTATGCGCGGCGCCGATGCCATGCTCAAGTTCCAGCCTGATTGGATAATTGCCATGGGCGGCGGCTCGCCGATAGACGCGGCCAAGGCCATGTGGATAAAGTATGAATACCCCGAGGTAACCTTCGAGGATATGTGCAAGGTGTTCGGCCTGCCCAAGCTTCGCAAGAAGGCTCACTTCTGCGCCATTTCCTCCACCTCCGGCACCGCGACCGAGGTAACCGCGTTCTCCATCATTACCGATTATTCCAAGGGCATCAAGTACCCCATAGCGGACTTTGAGATCACCCCTGACGTGGCAATAGTTGACCCCGATCTGGCGGAGACCATGCCCAAAAAGCTGGTTGCCCACACCGGTATGGACGCCATGACCCACGCCATCGAAGCCTATGTTTCCACCGCGCATTGCGATTATACCGATCCTCTGGCGATATTCGCCATAAAGATGATCGAAAACGATTTGGTGGATTCCTACAATGGTGATATGGCCAAGCGCGACACCATGCATAACGCCCAGTGCCTTGCCGGTATGGCCTTCTCCAACGCCCTGCTCGGCATAGTCCACTCCATGGCGCATAAGACCGGCGCAGCCTTTGCAGACTACGGCGCGCACATTATCCACGGCGCGGCCAACGCAATGTATCTGCCCAAGGTTATAGCCTTCAATGCCAAGAATGACGAGGCTAAAAAACGCTACGGCGTAATAGCGGATTACATGGGCCTTGGCGGCAGCAACGACGACGAGAAGGTCGCCCTGCTCATCAAATACCTGCGCGGCATGAACGATGCGCTCAATATCCCGCACTGCATAAAGAATTACGGCGCGGACAGCTATCCCACCGAACAGGGCTTCGTTCCCGAGAACGTATTCCTCGAGAGGCTGCCTGAGATAGCCAAGAACGCCATTGGTGACGCTTGCACCGGCTCCAATCCCCGTATTCCCACCCAGGAAGAAATGGAAAAGCTGCTCAAGTGCTGCTACTATGATACCGAGGTTGACTTTTAATCCATATTCTCTCTAAGCAAAGCCCCTCCGCCCCCTGCGGAAGGGGCTTTGTGCTTATTCGCCCAATTGCGCATTTATTCTATATATTCCAAAACTTATGACCCTATAAGGCTTGATTTTGTGTCGATACTGCGTTATCATTAACGATGGTAATTATGGCTTCCGCGCGGGCTGCACATGCGCCTGCGCACAACAAAATAAGGAGAAAAGGGACATGTACCAAATTGTTAACAAGCAAAACCTGAACCCGACGGTTACTCTTATGGACATCAAAGCTCCGTATGTAGCGGCCAAGGCTGAGGCGGGCCAGTTTATAATACTGCGCGTTGACGCCGACGGCGAACGCATACCGCTCACCGTTGCGGGTTACGACCGCCAGAACGGCACCGTAAGGATAATATTCCAGATAGTCGGCGCAACAACCGAAAAGCTGAACCACCTTAACGTGGGCGACAGCATACACGACTTCGTCGGCCCCCTTGGCACCGCCACAAAGCTGGACGGCCTTAAGAAGGTTTGCATAGTCGGCGGCGGCGTTGGCTGCGCAATCGCCCTGCCCATAGCGCAGAAGCTGCACGAGATGGGCTGCAACGTCACCAGCATAATCGGCTTCCGCTCCAAGGATATAGTAATACTTGAGGATGATTTCCGCGCCGTGTCCGACAGGATGTTCCTCATGACCGACGATGGTTCCTACGGCCGCCATGGCAACGTGTGCGTACCGCTTAACGAAATGTTTGCCGAGGGCGAGAAGTTTGACGAAGTCATAACCATCGGTCCCTTGATAATGATGAAATTCGTGGTCAAGGCCACTCAGCCCACCGGCATCCCCTGCACGGTATCCATGAACCCCATCATGGTAGACGGTACCGGCATGTGCGGCGGCTGCCGCCTGACGCTGCACCGCGACGGCGAAAGCATAACCAAGTTTGCCTGCGTTGACGGCCCCGACTTCAACGGCTATGAAGTTGACTTCGACGAGGCCATGTCCCGCGGAACCACCTATAAGGAGTTCGAGCGCGCGGCGCATGAGCATGTATGCAATCTCTTTAAGCAGGAGGTAAAATAAAATGCCTAACATGAACCCCAAGAAGAACCCCATGCCCTCCCAGGAGCCGGACGTTCGCAACCATAATTTCAAAGAAGTTGCCCTTGGCTACACCGAGGAGATAGCCCTTGACGAGGCCGCCCGCTGCCTTAACTGCAAGAATATGCCCTGCGTAAACGGCTGCCCAGTAAACATACACATTCCCGAATTTATCGCAAAGATACGCGAAATGGACTTTGAAGGCGCATACCAGGTGATTTCCCGCGATTCCAGCCTGCCCGCGGTTTGCGGCCGTGTTTGCCCGCAGGAAACCCAGTGCGAATCCAAGTGCGTGCGCGGCATAAAGGGCGAACCCGTCGGCATAGGCCGTCTGGAGCGCTTTGTTGCCGATTGGCATAACGCCCATTCCACCACCCCCAGCGATATTCCCGCCTCCAACGGTCACAAGGTTGCCATAGTCGGCAGCGGCCCTTCCGGCCTCACCTGCGCGGGCGATCTGGCGCGCAAAGGCTACAAGGTCAGCGTATTTGAAGCGCTGCACACCGCCGGCGGCGTGCTGGTATACGGCATACCGGAATTCCGTCTTCCCAAGGCCATAGTTCAGAAGGAAATAGACAACCTGAGCGCACTTGGCGTGGACGTAGAGACTAACATGGTAATAGGCAAGACCCTGACCATAGACGAGCTGTTCGACATGGGCTACGAGGCCGTGTTCATCGGCTCCGGCGCAGGTCTGCCCATGTTTATGAACATCCCCGGCGAAAACCTGAAGGGCGTATATTCCGCCAACGAGTTCCTTACCCGCATAAACCTGATGAAGGCTTATCGTGAAGACAGCGACACTCCCATCATGCACGGCAAGCACGTTGCGGTAGTTGGCGGCGGCAACGTTGCCATGGATGCCGCGCGCTGCGCAAGAAGGCTCGGCGCCGAGGTCAAGATAGTATATCGCCGCAGCGAGAGCGAGCTGCCCGCCAGGCGTGAAGAAGTTGAGCATGCAAAGGAAGAAGGCATTGAATTCTGCCTGCTGACCACTCCCCTTTCCATAAAGGGCGATGACAAGTTCAGCGTATGCGCCATGAACTGCCAGAAGATGGAACTTGGCGAACCCGATGCTTCCGGCCGCCGCCGTCCCATACCCGTGGAAGGCAGCGAATATGATATAGATGTAGACTGTGTCATAATGGCGCTGGGCACCTCCCCCAACCCCCTTATCAAGTCCACCACCAAGGGCCTTGAGGTCAACCGCAAGGGCGGCATAATCGTTGAGGAAGCCACCGGCAAGACCAGCCGTGACGCCGTGTATGCCGGCGGCGATGCCGTTACCGGTGCGGCTACCGTCATATCCGCCATGGGCGCGGGCAAAACCGCTGCCAAGGCCATAGACGAATACCTTGCCAACAAATAAGCAGTAAGCTGAAAAGCTATGCATAAATGCGCCGGACGATGACATATCGCCCGGCGCATTGTTTTTGTTGTATCCTGCCGCATTTATATGTATAATCATGTATACAGGCGGATGCGTACTCCGCCGAGAAAGAGGAACACACGAATTTGGAAAGCTTTACACTTGATAGGGAAATGAAGCTGCCCGGCGTACCGCTGAGAGGGCTGGTAATGCTCCCGGGTGAGCTTTTGCATTTTGACATAGCGCGGGAGGAAAGCCGCCGTGCCGTCCGCGCGGCCGAAGAAAAGGACTCCTTCGTATTCCTTACCACGCAGAAGGACAGCGCAAAAACCACCGTTAAGGCCGAAGACGTATTCAGTATGGGCGTGATATGCCGCATACGGCAAACCGTCAATATGCCGGGCGGCATGCTCCGCGCGCTTGTGCTGGGTCTTTGCCGTGCGCGTATAAAGGATGCGCAGTACGGCAGCTATACCACAGTTACTGTGGAAACAATCGAGGACGAGCCCTGCAACCCGCTGGTAGCCGAAGCGCTGCGCCGCAGGATAGATTCTTCCTTTAACGATTACCTCAGCGTGACCACCCGCATAAATGCAGAAACCGCCGAAAATATACGCCAGCTGCCCTCAGCGGGCCAGTATGCCGATGCGGTAGCCAACGCCGTGTTTGTTAAGTCAAACATGCGCCAGGCCGCGCTGGACGCAATAAGCGTTGAAGAAAGGCTGAAAATCGTGCTTGCGGGCGTAATGGGCGAAGTTGAAATAACAAAGCTTGATAAGCGCATCGCCGCAGAAGTGAAGCGCAGCATGGACCAAAACCAGCGCGAATATTATCTGCACGAGCAGATAAAGGCCATACGCAAGGAGCTTGGCGAAACCGAGCAGAACGAAGCAGAAGAATACATGCGCAGGCTTAAGGAAAAGCAAATGCCGCAGACCGTGCGCGAAAAGCTGGAGCGCGAGATAGCGCGCTTTGGCGACCTGCCCGCCGCATCTCACGAGCAGCCGCCCATGCGCAACTATATAGAATGCATGCTCGATTTGCCGTGGAGCGAAGAAACCAAGGATGATTTGGACATTGAGCACGCCCGCGCAATACTTGATAACGACCATTACGGCATGGAAAAGGTGAAGCAGCGCATATTGGAGCACATTGCCGTTGCGCGCCTTACGGGCAAAGTGAACGGGCAGATAATTTGCTTTGTAGGCCCGCCGGGCGTTGGCAAAACAAGCATTGCATCCAGCATTGCAAGGGCGCTTGGGCGCAACTTTGTGCGCATGAGCCTCGGCGGCATACATGACGAGGCCGAGATACGCGGCCATAGGCGCACATACATAGGCGCAATGCCGGGCCGTGTTATCGCCGCCATGCGCCAAGCGGGCAGCATAAATCCGCTGCTACTTTTTGACGAGATAGACAAGCTTACCGCAGACATGCGCGGCGACCCCGCCGCAGCCATGCTGGAGGTATTGGACAGCGCACAGAATTTCGCCTTCCGCGATCATTTTCTGGAGCAGGAATACGATTTGTCCAAGGTCATGTTCATAACCACGGCAAACGATAAGGACGCCATCCCCCGCCCGCTTCTGGACAGAATGGAAGTGATAGAGCTGAGCGGCTACCTTGAAACCGAAAAGATGGAAATAGCCAAGCGTCACCTTATCCCCAAGCAGCTTGAAAAGCACGGGCTGAAGAAATGCCAGCTTACCATAGCGGATGAAGCGATAGTTGAACTGATACGCGGTTATACCCATGAAGCAGGCGTAAGGGAGCTGGAGCGCGAAACAGCCGCCGTTTGCCGCAAGGCCGCAATGGATATAGGCAGCGGCAAAACCCGCGTGCGCGTAGGCAAGCAAAAGCTGGCGGCCTATCTTGGCGCGCCAAAGTATACCCACGGCGCAATAGATGCCATAAATGAAATAGGCCTTGCGAACGGCCTTGCATGGACAAGCTTCGGCGGGGAAACGCTGCAAATAGAGGTTCAGATAGTGCCGGGTTCCGGCCAGGTGATATTGACCGGCAAGCTTGGCGATGTTATGCAGGAAAGCGCAAAGGCTGCGCTGACATTCATAAAGGCCCATGCGGAAGAATTCAGCATAACGCTGCCGCTGGACAAAAAGGACATACATCTGCACGTTCCCGAAGGCGCCGTGCCAAAGGATGGCCCAAGCGCCGGCATAACCATAATGACGGCTATGCTCAGCGCGCTGAGCGGCATACCCGCACGGGCAGACACAGCCATGACCGGCGAAATAACGCTGCGCGGGCGCGTGCTTGAAATAGGCGGGCTCAGGGAAAAGCTGCTTGCGGCGTACCGCGCGGGCATAAAGCGCGTGCTTATTCCCAAGGCCAACGAAAAGGATTTAAGCGACGTGCCGGACGAAGTGAAGGCCAACATGGAAATAATAGGCGTTGCAAGCGCATTTGACGTTATTCCTCTTGCGCTTGAGCACACTCCGCAAAAGACAGCGGATGCATTCATACCGCAGCATGCGCACAGCGGCGCGGCTGCCGCGCAATAGGGAGCATTATGGGAAAGTTCGATATAAAAAAAGCCGTATTTGAAACCAGCTTCGGCCTTGGCGGAAAGTTTATACAGGATGGCCCGCAGATAGCTATGGTCGGCCGCTCAAACGTGGGCAAATCCAGCCTTATCAATTCGCTTTGCCGCAATTCAAAGCTGGCGCGAATATCCGCAAGCCCCGGCAAAACGCGGCTGATAAACTATTTCAGGATAAACGACAGCTTTTATCTTGTTGACCTTCCCGGTTACGGCTACGCCAAGGTCTCAAAGGCGGAGCAGGAAAGCTGGGGCAAGCTGATGGAAAGTTACCTTTCCGGCGGAAGCGTAAGCCATATATTCATGCTTATAGATATTCGCCACGAGCCTACCGCCGCCGATAAGCAGATGCTTGAATGGATAATATATTACGGCATTCCGTATACGCTCATTGCCACCAAGGCGGATAAGCTTTCCCGTTCAAAGCGGCAGCAGGCGGCAAATGCAAACGCCAAACTGCTCGGCGCGCCGCCGTGGGCGCTCTGTTACAGCGCGGAAACAGGCGATGGACGCGAAGAATTGGTGGCCAGAATTGGCGCAATAGTGAACGACAGTTTGTCAAATGCAAAGTAATGCACAAATATTGCAGACTTTTTGCATATGCTACTTGACATAACTATATGCTGTACGCATAATAGTGAAAGTAAAAAACAAACTGTGGAGGATGTGGCAATATGGCTTTGAGAAAATGCCCGCGCTGCGAACTGAATTATATAAAAGACGATGAAAAATACTGCAATGTGTGCCGCCGCGAAATGAAGGGCGGGGACAGCGAGCCGGAGGACAGCATAGTAATGTGCAGCGAGTGCGGCGAGAATCCCGCCGTTAAGGGCAGCGACCTTTGCGCGATATGCCTTAGGGAAGCCCGTAGGCAGGAGATGCAATCCGGCAACGTTGCGGAGCCGATAACGGATCCTGAGGAACTCGTACTTGGCAGCGTTGGGCTGGACGAAATAGAGGTGCCCATGCCCAGCGACGGTGAAATCCCCGAAAGCGAGCTGAGCGAAATAGATAAGGAACTCTCCTCCGACGACGATTTGAATGACGAGGAAGAGGAAGAAGAAACAGAGCCCGAGCCTGAACCAGAGCCGGAGCAGAAGCCCAAGCGCGGCAGGAGAAAGTGATATCACCCAATGAAGGTATTCGCCATAGGAGATCTACATTTAAGCGGAAGTTCAAATAAGCCAATGGATGTGTTCGGCTCAACATGGGCCGATCATCCGCAGCGCGTGATCTCCGCCTGGCGCGATGCCGTTGGTGAAAACGATCTGGTGCTGATACCGGGAGACATAAGCTGGGCAATGCGGCTGGAGGACGCGATATGCGACCTTGAATTCATAGGCGCATTACCCGGCACAAAGCTGCTTTTGCGCGGCAATCATGATTACTGGTGGAGCGCGCTCGGCAAGGTTCGCGCCGCATTGCCCAATGGCTGCTTTGCACTTCAAAACGACTGTTTTACCATTGACAATATATCTGTATGTGGAAGCCGGGGCTGGGTATGTCCCGGTTCTTCGGGGTACAGCGAAACAAAGGACAGGGCCATATATGAACGCGAGCTTATTCGGCTGAGGATGAGCCTTAACCGCCTGCCGGAAGGCACGGTGCGCATATTGATGCTGCACTTTCCTCCCTTCAATGAAAAGCGGCAGGATTCCGGTTTTACGCAGCTTGCCGAAGAATACGGCATAAATTATCTCATATATGCCCATCTTCACAACAAAGCCTGTCTTGGTGCGTTTGAAGGCGAACGTAACGGAATACAGTATTCGCTCTGTTCCGCGGATCATTTAGGCTTCGCCCCGCGGTTGATTTTGGATGCCAAGGAGCCTGCTAAAAAAAGTTCTTGCGATTAAACATAATTTCTGCTTGCATTTTACCCCCACAGCATGATATAGTAATCGGCAGAAAAAATGCGGAAGCGAAAGGACGGTGCAAAAAATGCTTGGTTTCATGAACAGAACGCCCCTTACCACCTTCTTTCCCTATTCCCGCTTTTCAATATTTAACGGACGGATTTAATATCCGTCTTTTTTTATGTGTGCAATGGGCCGCAAGGCTCTCGCAATAATATTTAATCATCACGCAGGAGGTAACTTTCGCAATGAACCAGAAAAACGAAGGCATTTACGACGCCAGAGGCCAGCTTGGTTGGCCCAAGACAATCGTACTCGGCTTCCAGCATATGTTCGCCATGTTTGGCGCAACGGTGCTCGTGCCCGCCCTTACTGGATTGAGCGTATCGGCCACGCTGCTGTTCGCCGGTCTCGGCACGCTGCTGTTCCATCTTTTGACCAAGCGCAAGGTCCCCGCATTCCTGGGTTCTTCCTTCGCCTTCATCGGCGGCTATGCGGCAATAGCGCCCATGCTTGAGGGTCCGGCAAACCCCGGCGTATTCAACGTGCCCAATACCGAGCTTCTGCCCTATGCCTGCTTCGGCGTGCTGATAGCCGGCCTGATGTACGTCATCCTTGCCGCCTGCTTCAAGATTTTCGGCATGAAGAAAGTTATGCGCTTCTTCCCGCCCATCGTGGTAGGCCCCATCATAATCTGCATCGGTCTCACCCTTTCATCTTCCGCCATCAATAACTGCAATACCAACTGGCTCATAGCGCTGCTTGCCATCGCGGTCGTAATAATCTGCAACATTTGGGGCAAGGGCATGATAAAGATAATCCCCATACTGCTCGGCTTCCTTGTGTCCTACATTGTGGCTGCCATCTGCGGCGAAGTTGACTTCACCCCCGTTAAGGAGGCCGCCTGGATAGGCCTGCCCTTCCATATGCAGGATACCGTAATAGGTCTGCTCTCCAAGCCGGACCTTGATACCGGCCTGCTCGTGACCTCTATCTTCACCATAGCGCCCCTTTCCCTCGCCACCATGGTTGAGCATATCGGCGACATTTGCGCCATATCCTCCACCTGCGAACGCAACTTCATAACCGACCCCGGCCTGCACCGCACCCTGCTGGGCGATGGCCTGGCCACCTCCCTCGCCGCCCTGTTCGGCGCCCCTGCCAACACCACTTACGGCGAAAACACCGGCGTGCTTGCACTCAGCAAGGTTTATGACCCCTTCGTAATCCGCATAGCGGCAGTGCTTGCCATAGTGTTCAGCTTCTGCCCCAAGTTTGCGGCTCTCATCCGCATAATGCCTGCGGCTACCATCGGCGGCGTATCAATGGTTCTTTACGGCATGATATCCGCGGTCGGTGTGCGCAACGTGGTTGAAAACAAGGTTGACTTCACCAAGTCCCGCAACGTTATAATCGCGGCAATAATAATGGTGCTTGCGCTCGGCATATCCAACTCCGACGCCGGCTGCGTGACCATAGGCAGCATCAGCCTCTCCGGCCTGGCCGTAGCCAGCATAGTAGGCATACTGCTTAACGCCATACTTCCCGGCAAGGACTACGAGTTCGGCAAGGATGAGCAGGGCGATACCAGCGTAAACTTCAAGGTCTGATAAAGTCCAACATCAAGCTAAAGCGGCTTCCCGATAAGCAGGAGCCGCTTGTTTTATTGTCCAGTCTTAAGTCCGCTTGCTTTTTATTGCGTTGATCAGCTTTAATCCGTCGCTCTCCTCGCCCTTTATCTCTCCCAAGAAATAGCGAAACGGCAGAACGGATGTAAGAAATATAAAAATATTGCTTATAAGCGCGTAGTTTATAAAATATTCTATCGCGCTTGATAGGATAATATCCGAATCGAACGCCATGCCGCCGAATCGCAAAAGCAACAGCACCGCAACCGATATGAAGGATAAAATCGGGCCGCCCGAAAGCGTGGATATAAGCTTTGCTTTTGAATCCACGGTATTCCCGGCGACGGTGAATTCGCCGTCAAACACAAGCAATTTAACAGTCAGCCTTTTTGTTTTAAGCAGTCTTTTCCCCGAGCCTACCCGTATATGCCAATGCCTGTTCAGCGTCGAAAGCATATAGCCCAGCGCATGTCCAAGCTCATGCATGAATATGGCCATGAAGGACAGAAGCCACAGCGCACATACGAAAACAACCGTTTCCATTATTACAGCAATCATTTTCGGCATATATTTATCCTCCTTCAGCCCGTAATCCGCTCCTTTATTAAAGCATAGCAGAAATATGTATAATAATCCAGATTTTATTAAAGCTTATTCGAATTTACTTGCGGAATTTACGGGCACACAAAAAGCGGAAGCTTTATGCTCCCGCTCGTTGTTTATGTATTGTCTGCTCAGCTTACCGCGTTGCCTTCGGGTAATGCCGTCTGAGCCTTGCCATAGATGGGTGCGGACGTGCCGTCTATAACGCCCTTGGTTATTTCGCAGCTCTTTACATCCGGCATCGAGGGTACGTCGTACATTATGTTCATCATGGCGTTTTCCAGTATCGCGCGCAGTCCGCGTGCGCCTGTCTTGCGCTCTATTGCCAAATGCGCAACTTCCCTCAGCGCATCCTCGTCAAAGTCAAGCTTGACCCCATCCATTTCAAACAGCCGCTTATACTGCCGCGCCAATGCGTTCTTAGGCTTGGTCAATATGTCCATAAGCGCGTTTTCGTCCAACTGCTCCAGCGTAACGATTATAGGCACGCGGCCTATGAATTCCGGTATCAGGCCGTATTTTAGCAGGTCCTCCGGCAGTATCTTCTTCAGTATCTCGCCCACGTTCTTCTCCGTTTGGCTGGATACCTCCGCGCCGAAGCCAAGCAGCTTCTTCGCCGTGCGGCGGGATATGATATCCTCTATCCCCGCGAACGCGCCGCCGCAGATAAACAGTATTTTGGACGTATTTATCTGTATAAACTCCTGATGCGGATGCTTGCGCCCGCCCTGCGGCGGCACGCTTGCAACAGTGCCTTCGATTATCTTCAGCAGGGCCTGCTGCACGCCTTCTCCGCTTACGTCCCGCGTGATGGAGGGGTTCTCGCTCTTGCGGGCAATCTTGTCTATCTCATCAATATACACTATGCCCTTTTCAGCACGGGAAACGTCAAAGTCCGCCGCCTGAATAAGCTTGAGCAGTATATTCTCCACATCCTCGCCAACGTAGCCGGCCTCGGTAAGGCTTGTGGCATCGGCCACGGCAAACGGCACCTGCAGCACGCGCGCCAGCGTTTCCGCAAGCAGAGTTTTGCCGCTGCCCGTAGGCCCAAGCATGACAATGTTGCTCTTTTGCAGTTCAACATCGTCCTTGGAATCATCCGCATTTATGCGCTTATAGTGATTATATACGGCCACGGCAAGCGCGCGCTTTGCGTCCGCCTGACCGACTACGTATTGATCCAATACGTCCACTATGTCCTTAGGCTTGGGCAGATCCTTCAGTTCCTCGGGTTCTTCGGGATAATCGTCGTCAATAATATCCTTGCACAGTTCTATGCAGTCTGAGCATATGTATACGCCCGGTCCGGCTATTATACGACTGACCTCGTCCTGAGATTTGCCGCAGAAGGAGCATTTGATCGTTCCATTGTCGTCACTTTTTGGCATCAATTTACCTCCTTGGAGGGATTATCTCGTCGATCAGCCCATAGTTTAGCGCTTCCTCGGCGGTCATATAATGATCGCGTTCGGTATCCAGCGCTATCTGTTCAACGGTTTGGCCCGTGCGTTCAGCCAGTATCTTATTCATCTTTTCCCTGGTCTTTATCAGCTGCTCCGCGTGTATGGCAACTTCCGTCGCCTGTCCGCGTGCACCGCCAAGGGGCTGATGAATGAGTATTTCGCCGTTAGGCAGCGCGCGGCGCTTGCCCTTCGCACCCGCTGCCAGCAGGAATGCGCCCATGCTTGCCGCCATGCCAATGCATATAGTTGAAACATCGCAGCGGATATACTGCATTGTGTCATATATCGCCATGCCGGCGGTTATGCTTCCGCCGGGGCTATTTATATACAGGCTTATGTCCTTATCCGGGTCATCCGCCTCAAGGAAAAGCATCTGCGCAACGATAAGGTTAGCCTCGTCGTCCGTCACTTCCCCGCCAAGGAATATTATCCTGTCTTTAAGCAGCCTTGAGTAAATGTCGTATGAACGTTCACCCTTATTGGTCTGCTCTATTACCATAGGTATAAGGCCCATTTTTTGCGCCTCCTTTATGTTATTGTCAGCGCGTTTATGCGCTTATTTCTCCACTGCGCTGTCGCAAAGCATCTCCAGCGTCTTATCAAGCACGGCCTGATCTTCGAAGTATGCCTTGTCGTCCTCGCTCAGCTTTTCTTTGAATTCCGCCGCCCTGTCGCCAAACTGAGCACAGTATTCGTCCAGCTTCTTTTCAACGGCTTCGGGATCGGCCTTTATATCCTCCGCCTTTACTATGGCATCCAGCACCAGCTGGGTCTTAACGCGGCGTTCCGCGTCGCCCTTCATCTCGGCCTTCATGGCGTCCATAGTGGTTCCGGTGAATTTGCAGTAATCTTCAAGCGATATGCCCTGCATGCTGAGACGATAGCGGATATCGTTGAGCATACGGTCCATCTGGCGCTCTATCATCACTTCTGGAATGTCAACGGTCGCGTTCTCAACGGCCTTGGCCACCACCTCGTTCTCCTTGTTTATCTTGGCTTCCTGCTTGGCCTTTTCTTCCAGCTCTTCCTTCTTATGGGCGCGGAACTGCTCCATGGTGTCGAAATCGGACACATCCTTGGCCAGCTCGTCGTCTATTTCGGGCAGCTCCTTGGTGCGGATGGCGTGTACCTTAACGTGGAACACGGCGTCCTTGCCCTTGAGCTCGTCGCTGTGGTATTCATCGGGGAACTTAACGTTAAGATCCTTCTCCTCGCCAACATTCATGCCTACCATCTGCTCTTCAAAGCCGGGTATGAACATGCCGCTGCCGATGGTCAGCTGCTGATGCTCTGCCGTGCCGCCGTCGAACTTAACGCCGTCCACTGTGCCGCTGTAATCAAGCTCAACTTCGTCGCCGTTTTCAACGGGGCGCTCAACGTCTATCATGCGGGCGACCTTCTCGCGCTCGCGCTCGATCTCGGCGTCCACCATTTCATCCGTAACATTATACTCTTGCTTTGCCACTTCTATACCCTTATACTGGCCCAAAGTGACCTCGGGCATAACGGTAACAACAGCCTCAAACTCCACATCCTTGCCCTTTTCGGCGCTGAGAATGGTTATTTCCGGCCTGTCTACGGGCTTAACATCGTGCTCCTTAACGGCGGCTTCGTAAACCGCAGGATACGCTATATCAAACGCATCGTCCACAAATACATACCAACCGTAGGTCTTTTCGATAACGCCCTTGGGCGCATGTCCCTTGCGGAAGCCGGGTATCGCGATGGTCTTGCGCAGCTTAAGATACGCGCTGTCTATCGCCTTTTCAAAATCCGCAGCGGGAATGCTCATAGTGAGCTTCACCTGATTGCCCTCAAGCTTTTCAAAACTTGCCATAATATCCTCCGAACAATAAATAATCGTTGCCAAACAGGCGGACATACCGCCGTCAGTATAGCTTATCACAACCCAATGCCTTTTGCAAACATAGTTTGTGCCAAAATGCGCCTTTTTTCATTACGTTTACAGTTTTGCTCATTGACTTTTTTCTATTCAGGTAATATAATTTAGGTAACCTAATTTCCCGAATTAGATATAGACGTTTCAATTAACAGAATATGCAGAAATGTTGTACATCATGTGAAAGGAGAGCGTACGATATGAAGCAGATACTTCGCGCCAAGATATACGGCGATTCCATAATGAAAGGCACCATACTTGATGCCGGATACCGCTACCATGCCATAATGAACGAATACCTGATAAAGCTATATGACCGTTTTGGCATAGAGGCTGAAAACCGCGCCCGTTTCGGCATAACCGTGAAGCGTGGGCACAGCATACTGCTGCGCGATATTGACGAAGGATTAGATTGCGAGCTGGCGCTCGTCGAATTCGGCGGGAACGACAGCGACTTCAAATGGAGCGAAATAAGCATGGAGCCGGATAAGGAGCACCTGCCGCTGACCAGCATGGCCGATTTTAAGCAGAACATAGCCGCCATGACAGAGGAACTGCGCGCGCAAGGCGTGCAGCCTATTATGATGACTCTGCCGCCAATAGAGCCGAACAGGTATCTGGACTTTGTTTCGCGCAACGGCAACAGCCGCGAAAACATACTGAAATGGCTGGGTTATGTTGAAAAGATATACGAAACGCATAAGTCCTATTCAGATGCCGTGGCAGAAATAGCGCAGGAGCGCATTGTGCCGCTGGTGGACGTGCGCAGCGCCTTCCCTTCCGGCAATGCGCTTGGCGAATACATGTGCATAGACGGCGTGCATCCTGACAAGAAGGGCTATCAGCTTATAGCGGACAGCTTTGCTTCATTCTTTGAAAAAGCGTTAGCGTAACCGAATTTATTTTCCATTCTTTGGCGCATATCATGTATGCGCCTTTTTGCCATACTATCGTCAGATTGATTTTTATATTCGTGGCGAAAGGCGGGCAAAACAACAGATGGAAATAGCAATATGGATAGCGGTGCAGGCGGCTATGTTCGGCCTGGTATGGTGGTTTGTATCCTCCCGGCGTGCAAAGGCGGAAGGAACGATAAAGCGCCGCCCAACCGAACGCGCGCGTGAGGAAAACGCAGAGCTCAGGCAGCTTAGGGCAATGCGAGCAAAGTCGCTGAATATGCCGCTGAGCGAAAAGGCGCGGCCCACACGCATGGAGGACATAGTAGGCCAGCAGGAGGGCATACGCGCATTGCGCGCGGCAATGTGCGGCCCAAACCCGCAGCATGTGCTTATATACGGCCCGCCGGGCATAGGCAAAACCTGCGCGGCAAGGCTTGTTTTGGAGGAGGCGAAGCGGCGCGCGGATTCGCCGTTCAATGCGGATTCAAAGTTCATTGAGCTTGACGCGACCTGCATCCGCTTTGACGAAAGGAGCATTGCCGATCCGCTCATCGGTTCCGTGCACGACCCTATCTATCAGGGCGCGGGCCCGCTCGGCGCGCAGGGCATACCCCAGCCCAAGCCTGGCGCGGTCACAAAGGCGCATTGCGGCGTGCTGTTTTTGGATGAAATAGGTGAACTGCACCCCGTGCAGATGAATAAGCTGCTGAAGGTGCTTGAGGACAGGCGCGTATTCTTCGAAAGCGCATATTATTCGCCGGATAATACAGCCATCCCGCAGCACATACATGATATTTTTGCGCACGGTCTGCCCGCTGATTTCCGCCTGATAGGCGCAACAACGCGCAGTCCGGAGGATATCCCCGCGGCGCTGAGATCCCGCTGCGTGGAGCTGTTTTTCAATCAACTTGGGCAGGAGGAGCTGGAAACGATAGCAAGCGACGCGGCAAAGCGGCTTGGCTTCGGCATAGACAGCGACGCCGTATGCGAATGCGCGCGGTACAGCGGCGGCGGACGCGACGCCGTGAATATGATTCAGCTTGCTGCGGGCGCCGCACTTGAGGAAGGCCGCGGTGATATAGTGACGGATGACATACAATGGGTCGCGCGAACATGTCACCATGCGCGCCGCACATACGGCGAAATACGGCGCGAAAGCGCGGCGGGCGTATGCGCCGGACTTGCCGTAACAGGCAGCGGCGGCGGTGTAAGCATAGAAATAGAATGCACGGCACGCCGCGTGGGCAAAGGGCAGGGCAAGCTGAGGCTGCTTGGCATGGTTGAAGAAGAGGAGATAGACCTCCGTTCAAGGAAGCTGCGCCGCAAGGGTACTGCTCTCGTGAGCGCACAGAACGCAGCACTGTGCTTCATGACACGCTTTGGGCTGGACATAAGCGATTATGACATAACGTTCAACGTGCCCGGCGGCATACCAATGGACGGGCCGAGCGCGGGCGTTGCGTTATGCGTTGCGCTGATGAGCGCAATAACGCTCAAGCCGCCTATACCCATGCTTGCCATGACTGGCGAAATAACCTCCCGCGGAGAAGTTAAGCCAGTAGGCGGCGTGCGCGAAAAGCTGGCCGCAGGCATAGAAGCGGGCGCGCAAACGCTTATAATCCCCTCCGCCAATTATGAGCCGGACTTTGATAAGCTTAACGCCACAATACTCTCCGTATCCGACATAACGGACGTTATGCGCATATCCTTCGGGCTCAGTTCCAAGGAAGAATGGATAGACGGCGTTATACCGCTCATGGCATAGCGTTCATCATACAAAAGGCAGCTTATTTCAAGCTGCCCTGTTTTTTCTATTCTTTTACTGCATTTTCATGAACGCGCAGCACCTCATTTCCCCGGCTTCCTTAAAGCCGAGCGAGCGATAGAACGCAACTGTGCGTTCCTCATTGTCCGTCATAAGTTCGGTTTGATACATATTGCCGTATTTTTCCATAAGCGCGTTCATAAGCCGCGTTCCTATTCCCATGCGCTGATACTGCGGCAGAATGAGCAGATCCTGTATAAACATTATGCTTGCCCCGTCGCCCACCGCGCGCACTATGCCGACAAGCTTTTCGCCATCATATGCCCCAAGTACGCACATCGACCCTACGTATGCCCTCTTCAGCATATCCGGTGCGGCGGCATATACAGTCCAGCCCACGCTGCTGTACAGCTCCACTATCTCCGCTTCATCAAAGTTTTCATATGGTTTGATTTGGATGTTCATTTTATTCTCCTTCACATTTCGCCATGTTCGCGCAGCCACAATATCGATTGTTTCAGCGCCGCAACTGTTTTGGTTTCTATCACGCACCTTGCGCCGCACTCCTCGGCAAGCTTCAACCGTTGTGCTATGTCTATTTCCCCATCACCAAGCGCAAGATGGTTCTTTTTTTCTTCTGTTCCGTCATGGATATGAAAGTGCTTCAACCGTTCTTTATCTTCCAATATGAACGGCGTGTCCTTTTCACCGGTTGCTTTTGAATGTCCTATATCCCATGTTAAGCCAAACTTGGGACTTTCCAGAAGATATTCTATCGTTTTCTTCTCATAGCCGCGGAATCCATCCGTATTTTCAACAACAATCGCAATATTCTTACCGCCTATCCATTCTTCACAAAGTTTACGGAAACGCATATACGATTTCATATATGCATCGAAGTCTCTCTCGTACATGTTCACCTTTTTATTCGGCAGGGTAATATATACGCCATGGTTCATATGCATATTTATTGTAAGCGGCAAATTAGCTTCTCCGTACTTTTCACTTAAGTATATCAGTTTCTTCGCCGCTTCTATCGTGCGCCGCACGGTTTCAAAATACGCCGTGGCAACAAGGTCGTTAAAGTCCGCCACATTTAGATTTTCATCAAGATGTATCGTGTAATAAATGCCGTATTGCTCCGCAGTCTGTATAAGCTTTTCCGTCTGTTCCAAATTTTCCGTTTGATATTCCGGAAAATTCATGTTCAGCTCAACAAAGCTCAGCCCAAATTCAGCGCATAATAGCGCATTATCCTCAAGCGTGCAATTTTCTATCAGCGTAGGCATCCCGAACTGCATATAACCTATTCTACCCTTTCTATCAAGGTGCACTCCCTTGTCTGCTCGTCTATTTCGCTTATTTCAAGGCCTCTTGCGCCGTTGCCCTTCTTCCATGTTTTATGGAGAACAAAGTACAGCTTCCCGTTGGCGCGGATGTTTGCGGCAAAGCCTATAATATACGGCTCGTCCGTTTCAACCCCGTTTTCATCCGTTCTGTTTCGGATAGCTTCCGCCGGACCAGGCTTATCAACGTATTCATAGTCCGTGCCTAATATGCGCCGCCATGCTTCGCACTGTTCAAAGCATTCCTTCGCCGCCTCGGTATGCTCCTTTTCCATGGCAGCCATATCCCTTTGGCTTTCTATCTCCTGCCGATTTCTCTCAGTCGCATCTTTATCGAGTTCTATCTTCAATTCTGTTATGTTCAGCTTTTCGTCCGCCTTAGCGTCTATGTTGTATTCTTCCCCGTTTGAAAAAACCAAAGTGCGCTCCAAATGCGGGCTTGACGGCAGCGAATAGCCGTAATCGCCAACGTCATAGTAGATTTCCATATATGAATCTATCCTGTAATATCCGTCCGGGTCAACATAAAACGGGTCCATCCAGCCGCTTTCGTCGTAGCCTATCTGTCCGTTCCATTTTTCGCGCCCGTATATAAGGTTAATGTATTCTTCGCTGTTCTCAACGTTTGCGATAAGCTTGGCCTTGCGCTCCGCCGCGGCCTTGTTGGCCCTGTCCATAGCAACCCTGTCTGTTATGGCTATCGCAATGATTATTGCCGCCGCCGCAAAGCCGGCTATGGCCCAGTTGCGCTGCACGCGGCGAAAATGCTCCTCATCTTCCCAATATTTGTTTTTCCATGCCAGCTCGTTGCCGTGCTTGCCAAGATAGAAACTCATGAATATGCCCACTATCGGTATAAAGCATAAAAACGCCTGATACACCCTGTTTCCTATTCCCCACCATACCGGCAGCAGGAACGCGCCCCAGTTCCATTTATCCCGTATGCCTATCGGCACATAGCGGCAACGCTGCCCCATGCCCGATTCGTTGCCCTCGTCCGCCTTGGGCAGCGGCAGCGGGTTCGGTATCATTTTGGGGCGCGCGGCATATGCGCGGCAGCGGTTGGCCAGTTCCTCTATGCTGTCCGCATCGTCGGCATTTATGCCGCTTAGTATGCGCTCCGTTTCATTTGCAATTTTGCTTTCGCTCTCCGCCGCCTGCCGCCTTTCGGCAACTATCTGCGGAATAAGCCCAGGCTCCGCCTGCATGGAGCGTATAGCCTCCACGCTGAAGCCAAGTTCCCTCAGCGTTGCCACGGCCTTCAGCCTTGCTATGTCCGTTTCGTCAAATTCGGTATATTCCCTTCCGTTGCGCCATTGGCCGTGCGGCGCAATAAGCCCCTTTTCCATATAATAGCGCACGGTGCGCTCGGTAAGCCCCGTCCGTTCCGTAACCTCTTTCATCTTCATGGCAAATACCCTCCGTTTCTAATGATACCATACATTCTTACGCAGGGTAAGTGTCAACACTTTTCCTGAAAAATATCGCCTTCTATGCCTATTATGTCCCCAAACGCTATGCTGCCGCCGCCCGTTATACAAACCGCGCGCGCGTATGCGTCAACCCGCCTTACGCAGACCTGCTCCGTAACATACGCGCCGCCCTGCTTTCGCTCGTCCGGCACAAAGTGCGTTATGCAAACCACGGGCCGCTCCTTTACGCAGCCGCGAAGGAGATTCAGCTTTTCGTCAAGCCGCTGCTGCTCCTGCTCGTCCAGCTCTATGCGCTCGTCCGTAACCCGTGCGGACTCGCTCAGCGCCGCTTCATATCCCGTCAGCGCGGAAAACGGCGAGAACTGCGCCGCGCGGTCGCTTTGGCTCATGCGCTGATGCCGCGTGGACACATGATGCGGCATATTTATAATGTCGTCATATTTGCCGCTCATTCCCTGTGTCCCCCTATTTGATGGTTGCGTTCGCGCGCGGTTGCCCCCTCTTTCAGATTCATGCCCTTGAGTATAGCATTTTTGCCGAATTTTTTCTTTATGGCAAGCATGGCCTTCTGCGCCTGTCTTTCGCGCGCCAGTTCCGCCTGCTTCTCGCTTTCGGCTGCCGCGTCGCAGAACAGGCTCATCTGCTGCGCGCGCGGCCTGGCGTTCAGCTCCGCCTCCCGCTCTATTCCGTTTGCGCATACGGTTATGCGCCGCACCAGCAGCCCCTTATCCGCTATCCTATCGAATATGCCGAGTATGGCTTCGGTTATCAGCCTTGTGCTTGCCGTGGGCTTTTCAAGGTTCGCGCTGCCGTGCGCCTGTTTTGGTATGCTCCGCCCGTAGCGGTCGCGCACTACTTCGCCGGAATAATGCCGCCTGCGTTCGGCGTCCTTTATGTTTTCTATGTCGTAGCCTATATACAGCGCCATCTGCTGCGCCACAAGGCCCTTATCCACCAATTCAAGCGCCATGTTCTCCGCCATTTCGCGCACGACTATGCGCGTTTTAGTGTTGGTATACGGGCATTGCAGCACCTGACCGCTGTTTATGCTGCGCGAGGACGGCTTATATGCCTTTATGTCCGCTATGGTGCAGCTTTCCCAGCCCCACGCATGGTCTATCAGCAGCTCCGCGTTCACACCGAACAGCTTATACAGCAGTTCTTCATTATAATATTCATTCGGCTTACCGACAGAGCAGCGCGCAACGTCCCCCATGGTATGCAGTCCAACGGAACTCAGTCTTCGTTCATACCCGCCGCCGACGCGCCAGAAATCCGTTATAGGAGTATGCTCCCAAAGCGTGCGGCGGTAGCTCATTTCGTCAAGTTCCGCTATGCGCACGCCGTTCTTATCCGGCTCGGTATGCTTCGCGCCTATGTCCATGGCTATTTTGGCAAGATAAAGATTGGTGCCTATGCCCGCCGTGGCCGTAACGCCCGTGTTTTTCAGCACGTCAAGTATAAGCCGCATTGCAAATTCGCGCGCAGTAAGGCAGTATTTTGAAAGATACGGCGTTGCGTCTATAAAAACCTCGTCTATTGAATAAACGTGTATATCGTCCGGCGCAACATATTTAAGATAGGTATTATATACACGGGTGCTGTACTGCATATAATAACTCATTCGCGGCTTGGCTATTATGTATTCCACCTTCAGCGCAGGGTCGTTTTTCAGTTCATCCGCGTCGCACGATTCGCCGCTGAACTGCTTGCGCGGCGCCTTCGCGCGGCGTAGTGCATTTACCTCCTTCACCCGCTCCACGGCCTCAAACAGCCGCGCCCGCCCGCTTATGCCGTATGCCTTCAGCGCTGGTGACACCGCAAGGCATATCGTTTTTTCAGTCCTGCTTTCGTCCGCAACGACAAGATTTGTTTTGAGCGGATCAAGCCCGCGTTCCACGCATTCTACCGATGCAAAGAAAGACTTTAAGTCTATGGCTATATATGTTTTGTCGTTCATAGTCGTCCTCCTTCGCGCATGCAGAACGTATGTTTGCATTCAGTATACCACAGCTTTGCCGTCCGCGCCATAGGTTTATTCATGAAAGTTTGCTTTTCTTATTCCGAGTATGATGATATACTTTAATAGGAAATGGATAAAACATTAACTTTAGGAGGTAAATATATGAAGGTTTCAGCCAGCGCCTTTTTGCAGGGCAAAAAACCGGCGCTGAAAGAGCTGCTGAATAAGCTGCTCAGCGAATATGAATATGCAAGCATTCTTGGGCAGGACAGCGTAGCCAAGAACTATACCGTATCCGCCGGCGGCACAAATGCATCACAGGACAATGTGCTTACAAAGCGCGGCTTCATCGTGCGCGTTATGGACAAAAACGGCTACGGCGAATATTCTTTCAGCGATATTGACGAAAGCGCTATCGATTCAATATGTATATCAATACGCGAAGGCATAGCGCAGCTTAATTCGTTGCCGAACGGCGTATCCTTCATGGAAAAGGGTATCCCTGCAGACGAAGCGGCCACGCTTGCCGCAGCCAGCGAATATGAACTGCATCCATCTAAGCTTGGCGATAAGGAAATAATTTCCCGCCTTACCGCGCTTAGGGAAAAGGGCGTGGCAACAGACGAGCGTATGGTGGATTTCTATGTTGCTTTCTCCTATCAGGAAATACACAAGCTGTTCCTTTCCGCAAATCGCGACCTGATGCAGGATCTGCTTTGGTCAAGCGGTGCGCTGATGGGCATGGCCCGCAAGGGGGAGGAAATAAAAACTTCCTACCGCGGATGCAGCATGCAGGGCGGCGCGGAACTGATATACAAGCTTGACGCGGACATTGAAAACGTTGCAAAAACCACGCTGGAGCTGCTGGACTGCGAACCAATAATCCCCGGCGAATACGAATGCATTTGTGATCCTGACGTTACGGGCATGATAGTCCACGAAGCGTTCGGCCACGGCGTGGAGATGGACATGTTCGTTAAGGACAGGGCGCTTGCGCAAAGCTACGTTGGCAAGCAGGTTGCAAGCGAACTCGTTACGATGCACGACGGCGCATGCGTTGGCGACCAGACCGGCAGCTATTTCTTCGACGATGAAGGTACGCTTGCACACGACACCATAATAATAGACCACGGCATACTGAAAACCGGCATAAGCGACATACGCTCAGCCGAGGCGCTTTCCACCCCGCCCACGGGCAACGGCAGGCGCGAAAGCTTTGAGCGCAAGGCATACACCCGCATGACCAACACCTTCTTTGAAGGCAGCAAGGACAAGGTGGAGGACATGATAGCCTCCATCAAATACGGTTTCCTGCTGGAAGAACCCACGTCCGGCATGGAGGATCCAAAAAACTGGGGCATACAATGCATGGTGTCCATCGCGCGCGAAATAAAGGACGGCAAGCTGACCGGCAAGATATTCTCCCCCATAGTGCTTACGGGTTATGTGCCGGATCTTCTCAAGTCCATAACCATGATGAGCGGGGATGTTAAGCTTGCGGGCGGCGGCTTCTGCGGCAAGGGATACAAAGAATGGGTAAAGGTATCCGACGGCGGCCCGTACATAAAGGCCAAAATACGCCTGGGTTAAGGAGGAAAAGCCATGAAACAAGCCATACTGAATGCGCTAAGCGCGCTGAACATAAGCGATTACAGCATAACGGAGCAGCAGCGTTCATCCGCAGAGCTGTTCTTCATAAAAAAGCGGCTGGATATGCGCCGCGTTAAGGATACGCACGAATACAGCGTTACCGTATACAATGTTTTTGAAGAGGACGGCAAAAAATTCCGCGGCAGCAGCACCGTTATTCTGTTCCCCGGAACGGAAGCGGCGGAAATAACAAGGCAGCTTTATGATGCGTACAACGCCGCAGGCTACGTTAAGAATCCGTATTACGACCTTTACGAAGGCCCTAAGGAAGCCGTTAAGGAAGTGCCTTCCACCCTGTCCGTGCACACGCTCAGCCAGAATGCGGAGCTGATGGCGGCGGCGCTTTTCGCGGCGGATACGCGGGAGGATGCATGGCTCAACAGCGCGGAAATATTCGCCTGCCGCGACCATATTTCGATTTTCGCATCAACCGGCACGGATGTATCATACGTCAAATACAGCTGCAAGGGCGAATTTGTTGCGCAGGCTAAGGAGCCGCAGGACGTGGAGCAGTATTTCTCGTTTACATATAACGACCTTGATACCGATGCCCTTACCGACAAAGTGCGCCATGCGCTCGATGCCGTTTGCGACCGCGCGCATGCAACCGACTGCCCAGAAGCGGGAACATACGACGTTGTGCTCAGCGACCGCCACATGGCCACGCTGATGGAGCTTTACGTTACGCGTTCGCGCGCGGCAATGATCTACCCGCATTATTCGGATTGGGAAATAGGTACGGCGGCGCAGGGCGAGGTAACCACGGGCGAAGCGCTGAACGTAACGCTTATGCCGCACGTTCCGTATTCTCCGGAGGGCATACCCATGCGCGAGCGCACGCTGCTCAAGGACGGCACCGTGCAATACATACACGGCACAACGCGCTTCTGCCGCTACCTTGGCATAGAACCCACAGGCGATTATTTCAACACTAAATTGGACAACGGCACGGTAAGCTTTGATGAACTGAAGAAGGGCTGCCTGTACCCCGTCTCCTTCTCCGATTTCCAGATGGACCCAATGGACGGCCATTTCGGCGGGGAAATACGCCTTGCATACCTTTACACCGAATCAGGTGTAAAGCTGCTTACCGGCGGCAGCATAAACGGCAGCATGTTCGATAAGCAGGGCATGCTAACCTTCTCCCGCGAACGCTATACCGACGCCGATTATTCCGGCCCCTTCGCCGTGCGCATAAAAGGCGTGAACGTGTCGGGGAAATAAGCCCGAAATCCAGCAATATAAGCAGCCGCAGGCCCTAACCGGCTACGGCTGCTTTATGCATATATAAATGCCATTATATACCAAATAATATCAAAATTCTTCATTCAGCTATTGCGTTTTTTCGGAATTTGATATATCCTATTAGATGTTACATGGTAGACTTTTATTCACGGAGGACGCATGGATAAAATTCGTCTTGGACGCACAGAATTGATGGTCACCGCCTGCTCTTTCGGCGCGCTGCCCGTGCAGAGGCGCGGCGTTGAGGACGCGGTAAAGCTGCTGAGAAAGGCTTACGACGGCGGCATCAATTACTTTGACACCGCCAACATGTATACAGACAGCGAGATGAAGCTCGGACTTGCGCTCAGCGACGTTAGGCACAATATAGTCATTTCCACCAAGTCCGGCGGGAAGGACAAGGCCACCGTTACAGCCCATATTGAGAACAGCCTGCGTATGCTGAAAACGGATTATATAGACCTGTTCCAGTTCCATAATCCCGCCGCCATGCCCATGCCGGACGATGAAAACGGCCCCTATGCCGCCGCGCTTGAAGCCAAGAAAAAGGGCTACATTCGCCACATAGGCATAACCAACCACCGGCTCAAGCTTGCCCAAAGCTGCATAGACAGCGGCCTGTTTGAAACGATGCAGTTCCCCTTTAGCTATATCGGCACGGCCGAGGAAATAGACCTGGCACGCCGCTGCAAAAAGGCGGACATGGGCTTCATAGCCATGAAGGGACTTGCGGGCGGCCTGCTCAACAACGCAAAGGCCTGCATGAACTTCATCAAGCAATACGACAATGTTGTTCCCATTTGGGGAATACAGACCGAAGAAGAGTTGGACGAATGGCTGGCGCTCGAAAATGCGGGCGACTTTGCCATTACCGATGAAATAAAGGCCATTATAGAGCGCGACCGCAAGGAGCTTTGCGGTAACTTCTGCCGCAGCTGCGGATACTGCCTGCCCTGCCCTGCCGGGATAGACATTCCCCAGGCCGCACGCATGAGCCGCCTGCTCCGCCGTTCTCCCTATAAGCCATATATGTCCGACGAGTGGCACAAAAAGATGCACATGATAGACGATTGCCGCGGCTGCGGCGCGTGCGCATCCCGTTGCCCATATGGGCTGAATACGCCCAAGTTGCTCAAGGAAATGCTTGCCGATTACGACGAGTTTTACGCAGAGCATAAGGATTAATCACGCCAGTTTCCGCCTGCTGTGTGACCCCCCTCCCGCCGCAGGCAGTTTATCGTCCGGAGTCGTTCCTTAACCGCAGAACGGCTCCGGTTTTTATTTGCTCTTTCTTTTATTGGCGTTATCTGATAGAATTCTAATATAAACATGTAATAAGGTGATTTAATATATGGCACGCAAAAAATCTCTGCTCGTAATGCTTAGGCCCCAGCTTATATTGATAGGCACAATAATACTCGGCGTGGGCATATTTGCCCTGTGCTACAATGCGGGCGGAGTAAATATGCTGAGCGACCCGCAATTTGCCCCGGCGGATACGCAGCCAGCGGCAAGCCCGCTGCCGGACGAGTCCCCCGCCGTTTCCGATTCGCCACAGCCCACAGAAACGCCAAAGCCTTCAACAACGGGCAGGCTGATACCCTATTATGCCGAAAACGGCATGTGGGGATACAAAAACACATCAGGCCAAGTTGTCATAGAAGCCATGTTCTCCGATGCCAATGAGTTCGATGGCGAAATTGCCTTTGCTGCACAGAGTAGCATGTGGGGGCTTATCAATCGCTCCGGCGCATGGGTAGTGGAGCCTGTATGGGGCAGCGTGCGCAGCTTCAGCGAGGATAAGGCAGCCGTTGAATCAGGCGACAGATGGGGCTATATAGACCGCACGGGCAAGCTGATAATAGACTATACTTACCGCGAAGTGGGCGATTTTCATTGCGGAAGGGCCATGGCACGCTCCGGCTCCGAATACGGATTCATAGACATAAACGGTGACATTGCCGTATCCCAAAAATGGAGCGAAGTTAGCGACTACGGTGCGGACGTTGCATTCGCCCGTTCCTCAAGCGGCAACAGCTATATTATTGATAAGGTCGGTGAAAAGATAGCCACGCTGTCCTCCAAGCAATATGGCACGGCATACAGCGAAGGCTACGCCCTTATACGCGACGGCAGCGAGGTTTATTATTTCAACAGTAAGGCGCAGACGGCCTATAAAACCCGCTATCAGGACGGGCTCAGCTTCGTGGGCGGATATGCTGCGGTGCAGCTGGACGGCAAATGGGGATATATAGATACACGCGGCTCGCTTGAAATTGCCAATAAATACCGCGATGCGCGCTCCTTCTCAAACGGGCTTGCCGCCGTGCTGGATGACGAAACAGGGCTTTGGGGATACATAAGCACCTCCGGCGAATATGTTATTCATCCGCAGTTCGATACGGCAGAGCCGTTCAGCGAAGGCTATGCACTCGTAAGCCAGAACGGCGAATATTCGCTGATCAATAAGTCCGCAGAATTGACACACATGTATTTCAAATAAAGCCACACGGAATTTGTCCGCATTCAACACACACAAGTATATTTACAGCGAACAGGTCAAAGCAGCATTTTTGTTGTATTTGGCCTTTTATTTATATATGCCATTGATTTTAGACGGATAAAACCGTATAATATGTCTGTACAGCGTGGACAGCGCGGTAACACATCTACAAAATAATTTATAGCGAGGTTTATGGTATGCAGAAAATGATGGATGCGCTTGTTAAACCGGAGCGTGCAAAAGGACTTATTCTTACCCAGGTACCCGTTCCCGAGCCGGGAATAGGCGAGGTGCTTATCAAAATACACAAAACTGCCATATGCGGCACGGATGTGCATATTTACAATTGGGACCCGTGGAGCCAGCAGCATATCAATCCGCCCATGGTAATAGGCCACGAATACGTTGGCGAAATCGCCGCGCTCGGCCCGGGCGTTACCGAATATAAAGTCGGCCAAATCGTTTCCGGCGAGGGGCACATAGTATGCGGCCATTGCCGCAACTGCCGCGCGGGCAACGGCCAATGGTGCAAGGAGACCAAGGGCGTGGGCGTGGACAGGCAGGGCGCGTTTGCGGAATACGTATGCATACCCAAGACCAATGTTATACTTATGCCGGACGATATTCCGGAGGACATAATTTCCTTCTTTGACGCATACGGCAACGCCACGCACACCGCCACAATGTTCGACGTTGTGGGCGAGGACGTGCTCATAACCGGCGCAGGCCCCATAGGCATGATGGCCGTTGGCATCTGCCGCCAGAACGGCGCGCGCAACATAATAGTGACCGACGTAAATGATTACAGACTGAACATAGCAAAGCAGATGGGCGCCACCGCAACAGTAAACCTGACCCATGAAAAACTTGAGGATGCCATGGCTGCGCACAGGATGGTTGAAGGCTTTGACGTTGGCCTTGAAATGAGCGGCAACGGCAAGGCGCTCAATCAGCTGCTCAAGTCCATGCGCAACGGCGGCAAGGTGGCCCTGCTTGGCATAGCCGGCCCGGGCACGGTTATTGACTGGAACGACGTTATATTCAAGGGACTGAACATTCAGGGCATTTACGGCCGGAAGATGTTTGAAACCTGGTACAAGATGATAGCCATGATACAGGCGGGCCTTGACCTGACCCCAATAATAACGCACCGCTATCATTACACGGAATTTGAAAAGGGCTTTGAAGCCATGAACAGCGGCCATTCCGGAAAGGTAATACTTTCCTGGGAGAAATAAAAAGGAGGAGCAAAGCACAATGAAGAACGCATACGAGATCTACGCAAAAGAGCTTGAAGGCATCCGCGAGGCGGGAACGTACAAGGACGAGCGCATCATAACCACAGAGCAGCGCGCCCGTATAGACACCACCACCACGCACGGCGTGCTGAACATGTGCGCCAACAACTATCTTGGCCTTTCCAACAACAAGGAGCTTATTGAAGCAGCCAAGGAAAGCTACGACAAATGGGGTTTCGGCCTTTCCAGCGTTCGCTTTATCTGCGGCACGCAGGGCATACACAAGCAGCTTGAAAAGAAGCTCGCCGAGTTCGTAGGCACAGAGGACTGCATACTTTATTCCTCCTGCTTCGACGCAAACGGCGGCCTGTTTGAAACGCTTCTCGGCGCGGAGGACGCCATAATATCCGATGAGCTGAACCACGCCAGCATAATAGACGGCATTCGCCTTTGCAAGGCCAAGCGTTTCCGCTATAAGAACAACGACATGGCCGATCTTAAGGCTCAGCTTGAGGCCGCAAAGGATTGCCGCATAAAGCTTATAGCTACCGATGGCGTATTCAGCATGGATGGCTACATTGCCAACCTCCCCGCCATATGCGATTTGGCCGATGAATACGGCGCGCTCGTAATGGTGGACGATTCCCATGCAGTTGGCTTCATGGGCGAACACGGCCGCGGCACGGCGGAAGCCTGCGGCGTTATGGGCCGCGTGGACATAGTTACCGGTACGCTTGGCAAGGCCCTTGGCGGAGCGAGCGGCGGCTACACCTGCGCAAAGAAGGAGATAATAGATCTACTCAGGCAGCGCAGCAGGCCGTATCTTTTCAGCAATGCGCTTGCCCCGGCCATATGCGCCGCCAGCTTGAAGGTGCTGGAGATGCTCACCACCTCCACCGCCCTTCGCGACAAGGTGCATGAAAACACGGCCTTCTTCCGCAGTGAGCTCGGCAAGCTTGGCTTCGATGTGCTGCCCGGCACGCACCCAATAGTGCCCGTTATGCTTTACGATGCCCGCACTGCGCAGGAATTTGCCGCGCGCATGCTTGAAAAGGGCGTGTATGTAATAGGCTTCTGCTACCCCGTTGTGCCCATGGGCAAGGCGCGCATCCGTACGCAGGTCTCCGCAGGGCACAGTAAGGAAGACCTTGAATTTGCCGTCAAGTGCTTCAAGGAAGTCAAAGAGGAAATGGGACTGTAAATCAAGCAACTAAAAAGGCGGCTCATGCCGCCTTTTTAATTTACTCCATGTCACTGAGCGCTTTGGCTATTTTTGCCGCGCAGCGGGCGTTGTTCAGCGCCAGCTTTACGTTGGCCTCGAATGCCTTGCCGCCGGTTATGTCCTTTATGCTTGCAAGCAGGAACGGCGTTATATTCTTGCCGTACACGCCTGCTTCGTCCGCCTTAACAAGCGCCTTTTGTATAACTTCTTCCATGTAGTCAAAGTCCATGGCATATTCTTCGGGTATGGGGTTGCCTATCAGCATGCCGCCCTTCAGGCCCAATTCCTGCTTGGTATGGATAAGCTTGGCAATGTCAGCTTCATCCTTAGCGGCATAATCCACGCCGTAGCCGCTCTTGCGGCAATAGAAGGCGGGGAAATCACTTGTGCCGTTGCCTATAACGGGCACGCCCATGGTTTCAAGATATTCAAGCGTGCGGCCTATATCCAATATCTGCTTCGCTCCCGCGCAGACGACTGCCACGTTGGTATGCGCAAGTTCCTGCAAATCGGCAGAAACGTCCATGGTGACCTCGCCGTGCCTATGCACGCCGCCTATGCCGCCGGTAGCGAACACCTGTATGCCCGCGTATGCGCAGCACATCATTGTGCTGGCAACTGTTGTTGCGCCGTCGCGCCCCTCTGCAACGTATATCGCAAAGTCGCGGCGGCTCACCTTGCCAACGTTTTCCGCTTTGCACATCAGCTCAAGTTCATCCTTGGTAAGGCCTATTTTCACCCGACCGCCTACTATTGCCATTGTGGCAGGGATAGCGCCTTCGCTGCGCACAGCGCGCTCCACTTCCGCCGCAAAGTCAAGGTTTTCGGGATACGGCATACCGTGGCTCAGTATCGTGCTTTCAAGCGCGACTACAGGCAGGTTTTCCGTAAGTGCCTCGGCTATTTCCGGCTGAATGTCGATATATTTGTTCAGTTCCATAAAAGTTTTATCCTCCCTTTAGCTGTATTTTTCTATAATATTTCTTATGAGCGCATCGCTCATGTTTTCATTTATTGTTTTTTCGCTCATTATTGCCGCTATGCCCGCCGCAAGCGCATAGTTCACGCTGCATCGCATATTCATCCCGCGCACAATGCTGCTCACCAGCCCCGCCATAAACGCATCCCCCGCGCCGGTGGCATTCGCCATTGTATCAATCGGTTTAAGCGCGGCAAAAAAGCTTTCCCCGCTTTTGTCAGCATAATAGCAGCCACGTTTGCCAAGGCTTACCGCAACAGCATACGTTCCGCGCGCAAGCACGGCACCCGCTGCGGCAATTATCTCCGCATCCGTTTCCGCCTTAATGCCACTGAGCACTTCAAGCTCCATAAGGTTTGGCTTAACAAGATGCAGTCTGTCCGTAAATTTGGCTATTGTTCGGGCATAGGCCGTTGATACAGGGTCAGCAAATACTTTTGCGCAGCCTGCAACATTCAGTATCTCCGCTATGGTTTCCTCCGCAAGGCAGCCGTCTATTATCACGGCATCCGCATTGGCTATAAGTTCGGCGTTTTTACGGATATGCTCCGCGCTGAGCTTTTTAAGTATGCGCATATCGCTCATGCCCAGCAGCATGTCGCCGTTATCATCCAGCATGGCAATATAGCTGGAGCTTGTTTCCCCGCTCAGCCGCAGCACATGCGTAGTGCCTATGCCGGCCGCTGCGCAGCTTTCCATTATTCTTTCGCCGAAAACATCCGTGCCTATGGCGCTTATAAGCTGCACATCCATGCCCATGCGGCTCATGTTTTCAAGTATGTTCCTTGTTACGCCGCCGGCGGACATATTAAGCCTGCCGGGATTTGAATCCCTTAGTTTTATGCTGTTTATGCTGCGCCCATGCACATCCAAATTGGCCGCGCCTATGCCAACAACGTATCCTGCCATGCGCATATCCATCCTTTCCTGCCGCATTATACCATAAACCGCTGCAAAAGCACACCGGATAAAAAGTGTACTATATGTAAAATTGCGTTACGCATGGGACATTTCGGGGAAAAGAAGTCGTTGCTCTCCTATGCTTTTCAGCTTGTCACCAATATAAAATAAGCGGTAATCATCCGCGCCGTCATATGCAGCGAAATCAAACATATCTGCATCCTCCGCAACAGGTGTAAAGCCAAGCATAAGGCTGTCGTACTCTGCGGTTATGCGCGGCAGCACATTGCGAAGCGATATTTTGTTTTGGCAAATAACACTTTGCAGCGTCAGCGCGCCGCCATCCTGCTCCATTACGGCAAAGCAGTCAATATCGCCCGCATAGAATACGCTGTCCATATCCGCTGTATAGAACATCTGCAAGCCGAAACGGTTCAGCTGATCGAACGCGGCATTCGGCGCGGCGTTTCTTACGGCGGCAGTATATTTTTGCCTCATGCCCTCCCCCGCTTTTGTGAACGCACCGCCGTTTGCGGCCTTGGTTATCATGTTCGGCTTCAGCGTGCAGCGGTACTCCTTAACGCCTTCTGAAAAGCCTGTTTTACTGTAAAATCCGAGCGCTTCAAGATTGGCAAAAAGATATATGCCGTCGCATTTATCCTTATATTCCGCCACAACATACTCTATAAGCCGCCTTGCTAAGCCCTTGTTTCGGTGTACTTCATCCGTCATAACGGTGCCTATCTGAATATAGTTGCGTTCTACGCCGTTTTGCAAAAAGCGCATTCTGTTGGCAGAGACGTTTGAAAGCATCTTCCCGTTTTCAACGAACGAATACGGGATATAGTCGCCTTCATAATAGCCGTTCGCGACCCACTTTTCAAAATCAAAGCCGAATGTTTTCCTTGTTAGCGCGTTAAGCTGATGCCTTAGCGCATCGTTCCTTATATAATCAAAGACAAGTTCCATATGCTTTTCCTCCGTATAATCAAGTTTATTTTACCACATTCCGTCACACAGGGCTACGATAAAGCAATTTCAAAAGGCTTGTTGACATTTTTTACTCAAACGGACACTATGTTCATTCTAACCAATATTAGTTAGGCAGGATTTTGCAATCAGATAGCCAACTTTTGCTTTTCTTTTTGCCCGATATGTTTTAACATAAAGAATGATAAAGAGAGGACGCAATGAAGCCGGTATCGGTAGACTCCACCATGACCGCCCGTGCGGCGTTGCTCAATTCAACCGCGACTATCTTGCCATTGCGGCAGGTGGCGCAAAGCTGCCAAAACCACGACATGACGGAGCATAGCGAACATTGATTACATAGCTAAGGATGCATAATTCATGAAAACCATCTATTTGTTCAGACATTCCGCGCCGGACAGGCAAAGCACCGCCGCCAATAGTCAGATCCCGCTCACGGCGGACGGCAAAGCCGCCGCGAAACGATTCTGGAACAAAATAAGGCCAAGCGAAGCCGTGGCGGTTTATTCTTCGCCATACAGGCGGGCATATGAAACCGCAGAAGCGATAAGCAAAATCATAATAACAGATGCGCGGCTTGCCGAGCGGGAAACGGGCGAGCAAGGCACGTTCACCATACAGGCATGGGCACGTCAATATACCGACTGCGACTTTGCCAACACGGGCGGCGAGTCCTTCCGTACCGCCCGCACGCGGATGACGGCAGCCATAAGCTATATTCTTACACGAACAAAAGACGGCGAGGCTGCGGCAGTAGTATCCCATGCGGCTGCGATATGCGCCTATCTTCAGCAATACTGCACCATAACCGTTACGGATGCCGATAAAAAGCTGCGCCGCATCACGTTCAGCGGCGCCACCGTGCTCAACGGCCCGATCTCCACACCGTCATGCTTCGTGCTGAGGTTTGAGGACGGGGTGCTGAGGGGGATAGAGTACATAAATTTTTAGGCACGCAATTTTATGTCTCGCTCATGGATTGATTTTCCTTAATCAATCGTTTATAATGGCAAATAATGACAAATAAGTTGTTTTTCAGCTTATTAATTAAAACTTATGGCGGTGAGATTATGCAAGAGTCAAGTTTAGAGCGGGTTACGGTACATACTCATTTAATGAATTTATCACTCTAAGAGTTGAAGAACTCAGTAGATGCTAATGATATTATCACAGACCCAGATTATCAACGCAATTACGTTTATGATGATAAGCGTGCATCTTGCCTTGTTGAATCAATTTTAATAGGAATTCCAATACCGGTAATCTATCTTGCCGAAGAAGATGAAAGTATTTATTCCGTTATAGATGGCCAGCAGCGCATAACTTCATTTGTGCGTTATTTGAAGAATGAATTCCCTCTCGTGGGTCTAAAAAAGCTTCAAAGTCTGAATGGTTTGTATTTCAAGCAACTTGATAAAAATCTCCAACGGCGCTTAAATCACCAGTCTCTTTCAATAGTCTGTATAGAAAAGGACTCTCGTGATTTAAAGTATGAAATTTTCTCGCGTTTAAACCTTGGCGCGGTTAAGCTTAAAGACCAAGAGGTACGTAATTGCATTTATCGGGGCAAGTTCAATGACATGCTAAAGGATATAGCAAATACAAATACGTATCTTCCAATTCTATTCCATGATAGCAATGACCGTTATTCATACGAAGAGCGCATTCTTCGCTTCTTTGCATTGCGCCCGATGGTATTAAAGGGCACATACAAAATAATGATGAATAAATGCATGGAGTCACACGCCGATGACGATGATAATGCGATAAAGAACTATAAAACCAAATACAACGCTTTGATTGACTTGGTTAAAACCGTTCTTGGGGAAGATGCATTTTTCGCATCAGACCAAAGAAAGAAATTCAACGGTGCCGTATATGACTCAATAATGATTCCTTTTTCTCTTTTCCCCAAAAGGGATATCATTAAACATGCCGATGAAATTCGTAGTGCTATCCAAAAGCTAAAAGCAGAAAATAAAGACTATCAGGATTGGGTTTTTGCTGGCACTAATGCAAGCAAGCGTATTCGGTCCCGTGTATGTGCCGTGATGGATATTTTGAGCAATGTCATATCCGCTGACAGTTCCAGCCATGAGTCTAATAAGCGGTTATTTGCGCCTCATATAAAGGAAGAATTATTCTATCCCGGCTATATTTGTAAATACTGCGGGAATCAGATTCTTAGCATAGATGATTGCGAAGTCGACCATATAATCCCGTATGATGCTGGCGGCCCTACTGAAATAGAGAATGCACAGCTTCTGCACAAGTGGTGCAATAGAAGTAAGGGTAGCAAAGTGCAGGTTGATTCTGATTTTGAAGATGACAGCTCCGAAGATGAAGATTAACCTCACAAGTGATAATTCTTAATATTACAGCAAAACAACCTCCGAAATATACCTGGAGGTCGTTTTAGTTTATGTCATGCTATTTTCCCAGCGCGTCGCGGTGGCGAACTTGTTCAAAACCATGTACCCAGTTGGAGAAATGATAGTACAGGAAGTATATTACCGAGCTTATTGACCAGGTGAGCGGATAAGCGAAGTACACAAGCTGTATATCGTGCGATATGCGCATGGCTATTGTTATATAGGTTATGCGCAGCACGCACCAAACTACGAGCATTATAGTCATTGGCACAAATGCCTTGCCCGCGCCACGGCATACGGACGCCACCGCGTGGGAATACGCCAGCAGGCAGAAGAACAGTGCAATTGTGCGCGCCTGCTTGGTAGCGTAGGCTATTACCTCCGGCGTGCTGCTGAACAGCGCGGCAAGCTTGGGCATGAATATATACATTGCAACGCCTATCAGCTCCGCCATTATCATTGCGCAGATTATGCCGAAGCGTGCGCCCTTCTTGGCGCGCTCGTATTCACAAGCGCCAAGGTTTTGGCTGGTGTATGTTGTAAGCGCCATAGTGAAGCTGGTAATCGGCAGAAAGGCGAAGCCCTCAAGCTTTGCGTAGGTGCCGTATGCCGCCATGGCGATTTTGCCGAAGGAGTTTATATTCGTCTGCACGATAACGTTTGCAAGGCCAATTACGGAATTTTGCACGCCGGAAGGCAGGCCGTAGCGCACTATCTGGCCCAGCATCTCGCGGTCTATGCGCAGATTTTTCCATTGGATATGGAACGCCGTGTTTTTGGAGGACAAATGTATCATACAAAGCACCATGCTGATGGTTTGCGAAATTGTAGTTGCAAACGCCGCCGACCACACGCCCCAATGGAACACGCCTATGAACAGCACGTCCAGCACTATGTTCGTAAGCGATGACAGCAACAGATAATAAAGCGGCCTGCGGCTGTCGCCAAGCGCGTTCATTATGCTTTTGCATGCGTTATAGAGCACCACGGACAATATGCCCATGAAATAATAGCGGAAATAAGCTATCGCGTCCGGCAGCACCTCAGGATCGGTACCCATCCAGCCGAGTATATGCGGCGTCATGATTATGCCGAAGCCCGTAAGGAAAAGGCCGCTCATGGTGCTGACCAGAATGTTTGTATGTATGGCGCGCTGCACCCGTTCCTTATCATCCGCGCCGAAATAGCGCGAAATGGTGACGCTTGCGCCCATGGTAAGGCCTTCAAAAAAGCTGATAAGCAGGAATATCAGCGGACCGGACGAACTGACCGCCGCCAGCGCCTCGTCCCCCAAAAAGCGACCCACGATAAGTGTGTCCGCCGTGTTATAAAGCTGCTGAAATATTTGACTGAGCAAAACAGGCAGAGCAAAGCCCGCTATCAGCTTCCATGGGCTGCCCTTTGTCATGTCCCGCGTTGTGCTTTTCACCATAATTCTCTCCGACTAAGTATTCGCCTTTTTGGCATACATTTTATTATAACACACAAACAGACCGCATGGAACGGTGAAAAGGCATCCTGCGATCTGTTTGGATATAACTTATATTCTTTTCAGTTTAGGCTTATTCCCACTCAAGTCTTAGGCTTTGATTTGGGGTTATAAAATGCACTCTCGATACGCATTTTGTCCAAATAATCCACGTATTTCGGGCTGTACATAGGTTCCTTACGAATTTTGTAGCCGTTTTGTAGCCAGCCATTTTATGCGTACTAACCATTCGCAACGACTTATTTTGAATGATTTGCGGCAGATTTCGATATGATTCCCGCCAATAATCACCCGGAAATTGACCGCCTGATTCACCTCAAAAAACATCTTGGAGGTATGACCATGAGCAAACTTATATCCTGTCAATTCAACATAGACACGGCCTGCGTGGAATTGGTTTTTGACGATGGAAGCCAGATTTCCATTGACTGCACCGCCGTTGAAAACGAAGTTGCCGACAACCGCTTCCAGCGGTCAGAGCTGGATTATCTGATTTACAATGATCCACTTGCGTATGCCGATCTGGTTCTGAACGGCGATCCCGAATCCTATTTGAAGGCTGTGACGGAACACAAGCCTTTTGATAGCTGACGTAAAGACTATAGCGCAGCAGCCGACCTCCGTCAATGGTCAAAATAAACGCTTCGCGCCATTGACTGCCGCCGCCTGCCGCGCTTTTTGGGCAGACAAGGCGGGCAGGTGCAGATTGTGCCTGCCCGCCAACATCCAGTATTAAATAGGTTTAATGTTAGGTGCTTGGGTGTGGTTTGTATACGCTTTGCATTATATTGTTCGCGCTTTAACTTTTCATTCCTGTACAAGTCTCCTTTCAGATAATTAAAAAAACAAAAGCGACCAACTTTTTTACGGTTGATCGCCTTGGGGTGTTATTAGGCGCTTGTGCTTTTTCCTGAATCCTTTTTCAGATATTTTTCTTTGTCTTTCTTTAATGCGGACCAGAGCGTGTATATCACACCAACTGCATTTACACCCATAGAGATATACATTGGAATTTTTGAGTTGCACTTGCTTTCTAAATAAATCGCCAATGCTGTTATTCCAACAAGAACACCTAACTTCCAAACAATACTCCAAATAAATCGAAGAATATTACGCCAGCGATTCTTTTTTCTCAACGCTTCTGCTTCTTTCAGATGGTACTTATTGAGTTCATCACGGAGCAGAGCATTTTCTTCAGAAGAATCTTTAATTGTATTTGCTTGCGCTGCAATTGTTTCATCTTTTTCAGATAGTTTTCGCTCCGAGTCAGCTTTTAGACTTTCAATAACCGCTTCTTTTTCGCTGAGAGCCTTTTGGTTATTTTTAATCTGTTCTTCATATCTACTCAAATATTCAGGGGTGAAATTCATTATTTCGTCAATATCATCTCCTTTCAAATCTTCTGGGAGAACAGGTTTGTTTCTAAGCGTAATGATACGAGCAGCAACCTGATCATCATCAATAATGCCGTCTGCATATTCTTTTTTTATTCTTGAAAACTCCTTTTCTGCATTTCTTGCTATGCTGGCAGACAGAACAATTCGAGCTTTCAATGCTGCGTTCACGCTTGAAGGGAACTTGCTTTGTGAGAAACCATTGCCAAGCTTATACCAAAGCAAACTGGTTATTCTGTCAAGAGAGACTGCAAAATTACAGATGCTATCTAATCCCTCTGATACTTTGATACTATCTGCCTGTTCTTTTGATATAAGGAGGGTGGCACGGGTATTTGTTACAATAATGTGTTCAGCTTCGATATCACTACAAAAGCGGTTCCCATTACGGAGCTTGTTAATATGGCTGATAAGTTTAATCGCCGTTTCTTTTTTCTTTCTCTTATCTTCCTCATCATCATAATCAAAGCTCTCCAAATTGCTGGTGAAGTTTTCTTCACTGTAGTAATCATTTCGGGAATCTTCCGTAATGCCGAAACCATATTGCAATTCGTAATAAAAATCAGATTTTTTTACATCGACATCGGCAGCAGTTTGACATCCCTCCGTTATTGCTTTCATGGCAGGTTTATCGAGCAGTCGAACTCGTTTACACTCCACTATTTCACTTGCCGTCCCAAAAAAGTCATCGATTTCTTTTTTGATTTCCGAGAAATAACGAAGAGTTATCTTTTTCGATTTTTCAGAGTTTGCTATACGAACTTGAGCAAAAAAATCGTTGGCAAATTGTTGAAAAATCGCTCCATTGTATCCGGCAAGACTAAACAAAACCTCTGTCCCAAGATAAAGCGTTAGCGGCTTTTTGATACTTCCAGTTTCTCCGATACTATGACTTAATCCAATATAGAGGATACTACCTTGGCGAATTTTATTCAGGCATTCTTGAATCTCCTTGTTCTGCTCATTTTTTAGGACAAACTCACCAATGAATTCTGCATATTTCGTTGAATGCGAAGATACATCTTCCACTAAAAAATAGGTAAGTTCCTGCGAAAGGATTTCATCACTAATCGTATTATTGCCAGTTCTAACAGATATGTATTCAGACAGCTGCTGAATTATGCGTGTTTCGTATTCATCGGCTTCTCTTTTCGTTTTTTCAAATAGCTCATCCGAGCGCAAATCGGCTTTTGAGATAGTGTATATGCCGTCCGTCAGGTTTGCACCAGGCATATTTTTAAGAGCGGTCTTAACAACTGCCTCCGGAATCGAAAAAGAGAAATGACTGTTCAAACAGTTCTTCATTTCAACAGCAGAAAATGAATACAACGAATCAGAAACAATGATATAGTTGATGAACTCTCTAAGAATCTGATAAGGGCTTTGATATTTCTTCACATCCGACAGGCTTTTCAGCGTAGCAAAAGATGCCATAATCGATGTCCTGTTTGTTTTTTGCAACGTCATCTTTTTTACCTCATTTCAGCCGCTCACACAGCGGCAGATTTTATCTTTTTAGTACATCATGGATTCTTCTTCAACATACGAGCACGCTTCTTCAATAGGCGTACCAGTCTCCAGCGATCAATACGCTTGGGCATCTTTTGATAAATCTCTCGATAATCTGCTTCTTCCGGAATCCAACGTCCGTTTTGAGTAATGCTATGCCCATCAAGCAGATGAAGGAAGAAAGAGGCCTCGATAATCACGGAAATAGAATTGCTTACACCGGAGCCAATATGATTGTGTTGGTACAGATTACGAGGCCCCTGAAAGAATCCCATAAGCATATGCCTGATGCCGTCCTGCTCATTGCGCTCAGATTCGTTTTTCAGATCATTGATTGCAATAAGGGGAGCCCTCTTTATTTCACCGGTTTGCTTGTCTATTTCAAAAGAAAGCGCTCTTGTTGCCAAATCGAATCCATGCGAATCCAAGCCTGACTTCTTTTTGAGATAACTCTCCACAGCCACAAAAGCTTCACGTGCTGCTGATTCAAACTCCGATTTATATATGAGTTGTACCGCATCCGATAACGCTGCGTGGATATTGTATACCTCAAAAAATCCTTTGAGCTTCTTTAGCGAATATGGCATTAAACTGCCGCAACAAGGACAGAATGTGAAATCATAAAAGTCAAACCCATATGTTCCGTCGTTATATTCCCTAAGTTGCTTTCTTCTGGGCGGAAGAGAACACCCATTAGGACAAGCGTATTCTTTTCTCCTCATTGCGGCTCACCTCATTTTATTCAGCATCACAGGGATTCTCTTTTGGGCGATGCCTTAAGTACAGTTGTCTTTTAGTACAGCCGATAACCACGGACTCTCGTCTGTATACCCTTGCAGTACATCGATGACGTGCTTATCGGTTGTCATCGCAAATACAAATGGCGCAATATGATGCGATGACAATACGGCTTTAAACTCATCACCTTCACGAATTTCTTTGGGCGGAATAGTGTTTTCGTTTAAGTTGTGTGTTTTCTGTGGTGGTGGATTCTTATATACCAACCATGCAATTTCGTAAGAAATTGTACTTTCACACCATTGCCCCATTAAGTTTTTAAAAAACACACGAATAATAAGTTTAGCACCGGTATAATGATGATAGCTAGGATTTGTTCTGATGCGTTCCCAGTTTTTTTCTGAGGCTTTTCTTAGTTCGCAAATCAACGCCTTGACTTCGGAGGTTTCAAAATGGATATTAATATCCGTCTCCTCTTCTGCTGATAATGCTTGTGTAAAACCTGGGAGTAAAGATGCTGGAAGCAACTTTTTATTCCCGGCAGAATCCTCCGAAAACTGCAATTCAATATCGGCTAACGTATAAACATTAATTGCGGGCGAATCACCAACATTTCTAAGCTTGATTGTAAATCCCAGCTGCATACGGGTATAGTCCGTGGTATCCCAAGCAGATCCACATGAATCAGTTACATATGGAACAATACACGGTTGCTTATCTATTTTCATTTGTTTCGCAACGAGCTCTGCTGATTCCTTAGCGTAATTTGCTTGACGCTTGGTGTGTCCAACATAAATGATCGTGACAACAACCATAATCAGCGAAGAAAGCAGAGATAGTACTCCTGCATAGTCACTGTTGATGATTTTTATAAATTCCAGCATCTTTTTCACCTCATTTCAGCCGTTCACACAACGGCAGGATTCCTTCCAGTTTGGCGACGATACGATTTTGCTCGGCCAGAGGAGGGAGCGGAATCAAAACATTACCCAATTCTTTTGCGGGTAATTGTCTCACAGCTGTTCCGGTTACCTTAGAATCAATATACCTAAGGTAAAATGGGGAAGCCAGAAAACTTGCCATATAGTGACAAAGCGCTGTATTTATGCATCGAATAATAACCATTTGAGCACAAATAAATCCTGTATGGTGCTGTTCGTCCGCAACAAACAATGCACACTTACCGACCGAACCACGCAGTAAACAGATAAAGTCTTTGTCTTGTAATTTGCCATTTCCAAGTTCAGCAAACTTCTCCATAGATATGTAGCGTACATTATCGAATGACATTACTGCATCACACATATCTTTTGCTCCGAAAAACGGTACGCCAAAATCAACATAATCCTTCTCAACTGGATATTTGCCACTGCGGTCTCCGTTTTCTAATATTGCAATCTGAGATAGTCTAACCCATTTCCAACTCTCAGGAATGTCAAACGGAATCTCATCCTCTGCAATTTCAGCCAACGGTTTTTCCTTTTTGATTGTGCCTTCTTTGATCAGTCGCTTTTTTTCTTCCTGAATCTGCCGATATAGTTCTTCACCGGTTCCTTCTTCCGATCTTTGATCCACAAGCTTACCTTGGATGGCATATTGCAGAATGGACTTCTTCATATCCTCCGGGAACTTGGCGTTAAACTGCTCCAGCTTCTCATAGGAAGCAGCATAGCGGTCAACCAAAGGGAGGAGTTCTTCAATCTTGGCAACGATGCGCTGTAGCTCGTTTAACGGTGCCAATGGAATCATCAAGTTGGCGATGCTTTTACTATTCAAGGTTTTTCCCTTAATAGCATTTTTACTATCTCCCCATTGGGTGACAATCGGGAGAATGTAGAACAAATAGTCTCTAAAATAATTCTCAGTATCTACATATGGATAAATCGAGATTATCGCCTCGTTATGAACAGCATCAATATCCAATATGGAAGTTCTTCCAACTGTGAGTTTAAAGCTCATAAGCAAGGTTCCTTTAGTTGAGATACCTCCAAATTTTTCTTCCAGTGCTTTTTGAGATACCATTTCTTTTGTGTAACTGATATGGCCATAATCTTTCATATCAGAGATTGAAACCCAGTGAATATCATTCTGCCACCAAACGGGTTCAGCTCTTGGTGGAGTTTTGCCCATTGAGCAATCCACCAATTCTCCAAATTTACACCATTTCCAAGAAGATGGAATATCGAAAGGAATTTCTTCCTCCACTATAGGTGTCACGTTTTTGTTCGGTTTCGAGACTTGTTGCATTTTGCAAAAAAGATCCTCGCCTGTACCATCCTCTGGCTTTTGTTCTACGAGCTTGCCTTGCATAGCGTACTTCAGAATACTTGCCTTTAACTGTTGGGGGGTCATTCTGTTACACCTCCCGGCAGCAATGCTTCCAGCTCTGCAAGCACCTTGTCGATTTCGGCATTGAGGGCGGTTCGTCTCTCCTGATACTCTCTGATCGTATCAAGTGGATCGAGAACTTCTTCTTCCTCATGAGGATAACCGCAGAAATCGATGTTGCATCCCTGTTCATTCAGCAGATAATCAGCGGTATATTTCTGCGCCTTAAAATATTCGCCGTCGGAAATTACCTCTCTGTTGTTCCACCAAGCAATACAATCATCAAAGTGCTTTAACTCCATCGGCTTGGTTTTGGAAAAGTGCTTTCTGTCAGACGGAATATCCACTCTATAGAACCATGTTTCTGTTGTCTGCTTTGTGTTATCGAAGAACAACAGATTGGTGGTAATGGAAGTATAGGGACTGAACACGGAGCCGGGCAGTCTGACAAGGGTGTGCAGGTTAAACTCGCCAATGAGCTTTTTCTTGATATTCACTTTCGCATTGTCCAGACCGAACAAGAAACCATCAGGCACGACAACAGCAGCTCTGCCGTTTTTCTTCAAACGGTACAGGATCACCGACATGAACAGATCGGCGGTCTCAGAGCTTGCCAGATCATCGGGGAAGAATCCCTGAATGGACTTGTCCTCATGTCCGCCATAAGGAGGGTTCATCAGAATCACATCGAACTTATCATCATCCGTATAGTCCAAAAGATTATGCTTCAGCGAGTTCGTGTGATAGATGTTTGGAACCTCAATGTCATGTAGCAGCATATTGGTTACGCAGAGCAGATACGGGAACGGCTTTTTCTCGACTCCGTAAATGCTGTCATCAAGCTGCTTTTGAGCAGAAGTATCGGTTACCTGCTTGGATAACTGTCCAAGCCAGGAAGTAATAAAGCCACCCGTACCGCAAGCGAAGTCAGCCATCTTTTCTCCCAGTTTCGGCTTGATCATCAGCGCCATGAACTCGGTAACTGCTCTCGGCGTGTAAAACTCACCGGAGGAACCGGCAGACTGCAATTCTCTCAGAATTTCTTCATAGACAAAACCGAAAGCATGACTTTCCTTGACATCATCAAATTCGATTTCATCAATGACATCAATGACCTGACGGAGATAAACGCCGTCCTTCATGTAGTTATTAGCATCCTCAAAGGTCGATTTCACGATTGCTTTCTTTATCGGAGTGTCAGGTGTAACCTTGATACCCTCATAGACAATCGTGTCGCCTTCTTTTACATCATTGCCTTTCAGCACCGGGAACAAGGTGTTGTTGACGAAATTCAGCAGCTTATCTCCGGTCATAGCGTGACCGTTGCTGTCTGCCTTTGCCCAATTTCTCCATCTGAGGTCTTCGGGAATTATGGATTCGTAGTTGTCCTCATTCAGTTCCCAATCGTCTTCTTTGGCATCATAGACTTTCAGGAAGAGCATCCATACTATCTGCTCAATTCGCTGAGCATCGCCGTTGATACCTGCGTCCATGCGCATAATATCACGGATTCTTTTTATAAAACCTGACTGCATCGCCATAATTAACTTACCTCTAATTCATAAATGTGCGCTTCAAGTTCCTTAATAGCCGCTTCATATAGCGCCTTGCCGCCGAACAGCTTTACGATCTTTGCGGGCTTTCCAAATTCGGCAAAATCCGCAAGAGAAAGAACCTTGATGTCCTCGACCTCGGTAATACCTTGGTTCATATACTTGTCCAAGAGAATGGAGAGGACTGCCTGCGCTTCAGCAGAATACTTGCTGAAAAAGTCTTTCTTTTTCACGTTGTTTGCCCGCTCTTTTCTCGTCAGCGGTTTCTTGCCGTATGCCACATAGCAGATGAAATCAAAATCATCAACATCAGACATTCCCTGATCTGCTTTCAGGGCTTTCAAATCAATGCCCATTGCCATAAAGGACTGCTCAATCGTTTTCTTCTTGTCCGATGCCTTCCACTTGTGGATAAAGTCAGACAGAGAGGCATACTCGCCCTTGATGTTGGTTCTCGTGTAATCAATAATATCTTCCTGTCGAAGCAGTTTGCCGTTGGCATCGTAGACAGAAACGGTCTTATTGATAATTTTCACTCTGCATCCGTCTTTATCGACAATAGGAATTTCAACAGGGTCAACGGGAGGTTCTTTTCCTCCGTCACCATGAACGCCGCCTTTCGGCTTGTTTCCTCCACCACCATGTTGGAAACCTTCGTCCTGTTCAATCGGGCCGTCCCAATCGGGGTCGGTAAAGAGCCTTGTCACGTTTCTAAAGTCCATAACGACAAAATGCGTCTTGCCGTCCTTTTCTCTGATGCGGGTTCCACGACCGATGATCTGCTTAAAGGTGGTCATACTCTCAACTGTCTTATCCAAAACAATCAGCTTTGTCATCTTGCAGTCTGCTCCGGTGGAAAGCAGTTCGGATGTCGTAGCGATAACCGGATAAGGGCTGGACACAGAGATGAAATAGTCAAGTTTGGATTTGCCATAAACATCGGAGCCGGTGATTCTGACACAGTAGTCCGGATTTTCCTTGACCATATCAGCGTTATGGTTGATTAGGGCAATTCTCATGCGTTCGGCATGATCTTCGGAAGCGCAGAACACAATGGTTTTCTGCATCCTGTCGGTGCTTTTCAGATATTCAGTGATCTCCCTTGCAACCTCGTCAATACGGTCTTGGAGAATGATGCTGTAGTCGTAGTCCCTGTTGTTGTAGATGCGGTCTTCAATCTCGTTGCCATAGATGTCGGTTTGACCTTTGTGCGGCCTCCAGCCGTCACCGATGTTGGTCGTGATATTGATAACCTTGAAAGGAGCAAGAAATCCATCCTCGATACCCTGTTTCAAGCTATAAGTATAGACAGGATTTCCAAAATAATCGATATTCGATACCTTTTCGCTTTCCTTTGGTGTCGCAGTCATGCCAATCTGTGTAGCAGAAGAAAAGTACTCCAGCACTTTTCGCCAGTTACTATCCTCCTTGGCACTTCCACGATGACACTCGTCCACAATAATGAGGTCAAAGTATTCTGCGGGAATCTGTTTGAAGTGTTCTTCATCATTCTGCCCGACCATCTGATGATAGAGGGCAAAGTTTACTTCATGGGATGCGATCTTGCTCAAACACTCCTTGTCGGAAAAGTCCACTTTATAAATGGTCTTTTCAAGCGGTGCAAAATCCTGCAAAATACTCTGGTCAACAAGAATGTTCCTGTCAGCCAAATACAGAATTCTCTTTTTAAGGTCAGAGCGGAGCAGCCGATACACTATCTGGAATGCAGTATACGTTTTGCCCGTTCCCGTTGCCATCACAAGCAACAATCTCTGCTGCCCTCTGGCGATTGCTTCCACGGTTCTGTTTACAGCGTTTCTTTGATAATAGCGTGGAGGATATGTGCTTTGAGACGAGTAGTACGGCTGGGAGACTATTTTCTTTTCCAAATCGGATACGCCCTTGCCGCCGTTCAGTTCAGCGTAATATCTTGCTACAAGCTCATCCTGTGTTGGAAATTGCTCTAAAGCAATCTGCCGTTCCTGCCCGGTAAAGAAGTCATGCTCATAGAAAGCATCTCCGTTTGAGGAATATGCGAACGGGAGATCCATCATCTGTGCATATGTCATCGCCTGCTGCAAGCCGTGAGATACAGAATGATTATTATCCTTTGCTTCAACTACGGCAATTGGCTTCCCATCGTTGAGATAAAGCATATAGTCGGCAAATTTCGGCTTACTGCGAGCCACAATATTGCCGCTGATGTTGATTCTGCCATCAGTAATCTTGGTCTCCATTGTTATGTGACCTTTCCAACCATTCAGAATGACCGGAGTGATATAATTCAATTTGATGTCTTCTTCAGACATCTGTTTCTTGCCCAATATGGTCATATCAAAACCTCCTAATCAAATTCTTTAGTGTTGGTTAGTCACGAACCGTTTCGAGAATATCTTCAATCCGACAATCCATTGCCTCGCAAATACGAAGCAGAACATCTGTGGTAATGTTGTCTCCCTTGCCAAGCTTTGCAAGGGACGCAGAACTGATGCCGGCTTTTTCTTTCAAATCACTCTTTTTCATATTTTTATCAATAAGCATCTTCCAGAGCTTGTTATAGCTGATGCGCATATTGAGAAGTCCCCCTTATCAAAATACATAGTCACATTATAGCACACATTTGTGAAGATTGCCACCAGATTCGCAAATTGAAAATCTGTAAACGCAAATGAATTTTTGCATTTACAAATCAGATGTTTATATGCCATGTGCAATGCGTGTTCTACGCCTGCAACATATTTTGGATATTGAAGATATACCGGCGTGGCGGTGCTTCTATGTGTTGTTGCGGTCAAAACATTCCGATTATTGGTAAGCCCTGTTCTCATGCAAGCTCCTTTCTGCGTCCCTGTTACGCAATAGGAGTGTTTTTCGGCTGTTTTCTCCGGCTCATGACTTGGGGAAAACGGAGATTTTCAAACAGGAGCACGCCGGACAACGCCCGGGTTCGTCCGACGCGCTCCTGTTGGCTATTTTCGTATTTTTACGGCTCTACACCGTAGTTGCTCACAGCTCCATGTCGCGCTTCTTGCGGCGCGGCATATCACGGTTTCCGGACTGTTCAGGTTTCTCCGGCTCGGTGTGGAGCATGAATTGTATGAACTCCTTGACCTTGCGGGGCGCTCGTTTGAGTGCCGCCATGAAGTCCTTTGTCTGCTCTTGCAGCTTTTCATATTTGCGTTTCCATACGCTGACATCGCGCTTGAGCGTTTCCACTTTATTCTTCAAATCTCCGATCAGCCCGCGAGAAGCGACTCCCTCCTTGGCAAGCTCCTTGAGAAACTGCGCGTCCTGCGGCGTCATGGAGATATTGCCGGAGATGGTCTTTTTCCCAATGCTGTCGATTTCGTGGAAGGAAGCTGCCGCGCCCTTTTGCTCCCTAATCTTCTCGTTGTACTTTTCCAGCGTCTGCTTCCTCCTGTCAATCGTATCCTCAATCGATTCCAACCGCGCCTGCTCCTGCTGCACTTTGAACTGCGTCACGGTCAGGTGTTCCTCCGAGCTGCCGCGTTCGCCGCGCTCCACATCGTCATACCCTGCCTTTCGCATGGCGGCGAAGAAATCATCTTGCAGAATGGAATAGGATTTTCGGAGCACAGTTTTCCCGTTTGCGTTCAGCAGCGGCTTCCCATGCTCGTCCAGTGCGGGCTTGGAATCCCACTTTTTGCTCATACTGACCTGCTGAATCGTCTCCTTAACTGTCCCTACCAGAGATTTATCCTTGCAGCGTTTCGTCCATAGAATCTGTTTTTCCACGACGGGGATATAGACCACATGAAGGTGATAGTGGTACACGTCCTGCCCCAGCGCGTCGGACATGGCGCGGTTGCGCTCGTCGGCGTGCATAACCGCCGAAAGGATATACTGCTCGCCGCCGACGATTTCTATTGCGGATTTGTAAGCATCGGTGTAAAATTGTTTTGCGAAGTCATAGCCGCCATGATTGTGAAAATAGGCGGTGTTTACGTCAAAGACCAGCTCGCCGTATAGAAAAGCGTCCTCTTTCAGTCCACGGGTGGAGATCACGCCGTCCTCTTTCAGCTTTTGGAACATCTCGGCATAACTTCCCGTCGGTTCCTTGAAATGGACGTTGAGCCGCGTTCTTTCCGGGACAATATCCTGATTGACATAGGATCCCTTTTCCCGTTCGTTGTGTTGCTGCGCGTTGCCGATTCTGGCAGCGGTCAGCCTCATATTTCTTGCGTTGGTACGATGGATACCGTCGCCTCTTGCCATGGGCATTTACCTCCTGATTTCAGATTTCGCAGGACAAGGTGGCTTTCGGGGGAGCACTTCTGCGGAAGTGTAATAACCCACTATGATACTTTCATCCTGCGGCTGCAAAGTATCGTGGGCTCTCCGAGGGGGAACGGGGAATGCGGCTTCTCTGGAAGCCTCTGCCGTGGCTTGCAAGTAGTACCCACTTTGCAAAATCCACGGCGTGACCGCCAGCCTTTCAGCAATCGAATTTGCTTCAACGTTGCCGCCCACAGGCAGAGAGAATTTTGAAAATCCTCTCCGCCATCCATCTCAAAATCTGCGGGTTTTTCGATGGGGACGGGGATGCGAGGGGCTGTGTCAGCCAATGCTTTGCCTTGTCCTCCAGCAACAGGAGCGTGGCACGCTCCTGTCACAGCTCCCATGGAGGAGTAGTCCAGCGATAGCTTCGCGGCACTCCACGCCGGTCAAGATACTCCTGCCGCGCCTGCTCCCGTTCTTCTTCGTTGGGAGCGGTTTTGTACCGGGAATAGAGCTGCCGGTTCAGCATGGCGTCGAGCTTCTTCTCCAAGCCCTGCCGGATTTCTTCTTCAAAATCATCCTCGCCCCGCAGATGATACATGGCGAGGTCGATGAACAGATCATAGGGGATTTGTACGCTTTTCATTTTCCTATCCTTTCCTATCCGCGACGGTCGCAACGATTGCGACGGTTGCTTTGATGGCATCATTTCCACCGTCGCGACCGTCGCAGCCGTCGCGCTGTCCTCAGTCGATTACTTCGTACTCAACATTGTCAATTATCATATAGGTGAGCTTCACCTGCCGCCCGGAGTGTTTGGCCCTGTTCTCATACCTCACATGGTACTCGTCCAGCAGCCTGCCGGATTTAACGTTCAGGTATTTGGTGAGGGCATTTGCCGCCATGCCCGTATTCACCGCTTCCGCAAGCTCGGTCGGACTGCCTGCCCATTCTCTGCTTTCGGAGGAAACAAGCTGGGAAACCGTATCCAATACCGGGTCGGGCGGCTCCTGATACGGCTCGTTCTCTGTCCGTTCAAGGCTCCATATCTGCGTGTCGGCATCTTTTTTCAGATATAGAATCTGATCCTGTTGATCTCGCCCCACCGCATCGACCGTGGCCTCCAATGCTGTCCGTTTCTTCTTCTGCATCAGGAGTGCTCCGTCTGCACAACCGAGAAGTCCTGTTGTGCCGGAGATCGTTTCAAAGCTGTCTCCGGCTGGCTGTTTTCTTGTGTGATGAACGGTAACGATGCAAATGCTGTGTCTGTCCGCAAAACGCTTGAGCTTTCCGATGATCTCATAGTCGCTGGCGTAGCTGTAAGCCTCGCCGCCAGCTTCTCTGATCTTCTGCATGGTGTCAATGATAACCAGCTTCGTGTCGGAGTGTTCCTTTATGAAATTCTCAAGCTGCTCGTCAAGACCGTTTCCGATTTTGTTTGCTGCCGTTGCAAAATGCAGGCTGGCGGTATCCGCCACGCCGTACATCATAAACATCCGGCTCTGGATTCTCTGGAAATCATCCTCCAGCGCAAGGTACAGAACCGTACCCTGGTGGACTTCATAGCCCCACAGCCTTTGCCCTGTGCTGACATGGTAGGCAAGCTGCGCTACCAGAAATGATTTTCCGATTTTGGGCGCTCCTGCGAGGATATATGCCCCGGAGTAGAGCAGACCGTCTATGACGGGCGGTCTGCTCTTGTATGCGGTCTGATACAGCTCTGCCATGGAAACGGTATGAAGATAACGCGGATCGTTCATACGCCGGATTTTCTAACGCATTTCCTCAATATTTTCCTCCAGGGGATTGCTTTCGCAGGTTTCATGTGGTATGCTCTGGTTAGTTGAATCGTGAAGCGGCTGCCCTCCATCTGCGCCAACAGATGGGATGAGGGCGGTCGTTTTCTCATTTCCCGTCATTTCGCTCACCTCCGGGAATCTGGAAGCCGTAGAACTTCTGCTTGAAATACTGGGCAGGGCATTTTCCGGCAACGGTCAGATAGCCTTGGGCTTTCAGTTCTCTGTTCATTTCCCGGACGATCTGATACGCCTTGCTGCGGCTGATGCCCATGATCTCCGCCACCTCTGACGCTGTGATAAACTGTGCTCTCATAGTACCTCCTGTTTCAAAGTATTTTTCTCGGGTTACGTATCTTCCATTCATTCTCGCTCTGCCAGTTCTGTTGAAAAGCGTATCCTAAGTACATATTTATTATACGCATACAAGATGCATCTGTCGAGCCTTTGCGAAATAAAAATATGTACTTACAATTCGCTTTATCCTGTGGTACGATATGTACGAGGTGAATCAGATATGGACAATTTCGATTATCCCACCATCGGGCAGAGAATCAAGCAACTCCGAAAACGGAAGGGGCTGAACCAGACCGAGCTGGCACAAATGCTTAAAAAATCCCTCCGCACCGTACAGAAGTACGAAACCGGAGAGATTGAAGTGTCGATTGCCGTTGTCAATCAGATCGCAGACCTGCTGGACACGACCTCAACCTATATTCTTGGGTATGAATCCAGCACGACGCAGATCAGGACGCTTGCCGACGTGATGGACTTCCTCTTTAAGCTGGAAACGGTAGAGGGCATCGACTTCAAGATCAATGTACAGAAGCCGCCCCGCAGCAAGCAATGGGAGTGCTCGGTTTCCTTTGATGGAAAGAGCACGGCGGAGTTCAATGCGGATATGTGCCTCTTTCTTGAACAGTGGGAGGACGAGCGTAGCGAGCTTCGCGCCTATAACTCCACGCAGGCAGCATATAAGCGCTGGAAGGAGCAGACTTTGGCATATTACGCCGCGAACGCAGTCAAATGCACAGAGCCGGAGGAGCTTGACCGCGATGAGCGAATCGCAAAGCGGACGGAGTTTCTGGAAAAGGAATACGGTAAAAGCGAGAGTAACGAGTGAATAACCTGATCAAAGCCTGATTCTTGAGGGAAGGAGGTAAAAATGTCAGTAACAAAAGACGGCGACACCGGTCGCTGGATGTCCCAGATCCGGGTAACGGACTGGACAGGCAAGACCATCCACAAAAAGAAGCGTGGCTTTGCCACCAAGAAGGAAGCCCTGCAATGGGAACGTGACTTTATCAGTCAATCTACGGGCAGCCTCGGCATGACCTTCGGTGACTTCATCTCTCTGTATGTCAAGGATATGGAGCACCGCCTCAAGCCCTCAACCGTTGCCAGCAAGAAATGGCTGATCGACCTGAAGGTAACGCCTTTCTTCAAGAAAATCCCGCTGAACGAGATCAAGCCCACTCACGTGCGCCAATGGCAGAACTCCCTGACCAGCTACCGGGATGAAAACGGCAAGCCTTACGCCCAGACCTATCTCAAGTGCATCAACAACCAGCTCACGGCGATTTTCAACTACGCAGTCAAGTATTATGGACCGGAAGAGAACCCATGCCATAAAGCGGGAAGTATGGGTAAGAAACACGCCGATGAGATGCTGTTCTGGACAAGGCAGGAGTTTCAGACATTCATTGAGGTCATGAAAGACCGGCCTGCCAGCTACGCGGTATTTATGACCTTGTACTTCACCGGGATCCGTGAGGGAGAGCTATTGGCACTTACGCCGTCGGACATCGGCTTTGAAAAGAAAACCCTGACGGTAAACAAGAGCTATCAGCGCCTCGGCAAAGAGGATATTATCACCACTCCGAAAACACCGAAAAGCATCCGTACTATCCCTATTCCCGACGACCTTTGCAACTGTTTGCAGGAGTATATGTCCCATTGCTACGGGCTGCAAAAGGACGACAGGCTCTTTCCCTACACCAAGAGCTTTCTATACCACGAAATGGAGTATGGCTGCAAGGCTTCGGGCGTGAAGCGGATACGGGTGCATGACATTCGACACAGCCACGCCAGCCTGTTGGTGGAGATGGGCTTCTCTCCGCTGCTGATCGCGGAGCGGCTCGGACATGAAAAGGTACAGACAACGATGGACACGTACAGTCACCTGTACCCCAACAAGCAGGTGGAGGTAGCCAGACAGCTTGACGGCATTATGCCGTGAGCCTCTGGCTACAAAAATCGCTGCAAATGTAGCCAATTTGTAGCCGCTAAAAAAGAAAAATCCTGAAAAACGCTGTATTACCAACGCTTTTCAGGATTCAGAAAACACTAAATATTTATTCCCACTCCACCGTTCCCGGGGGCTTGGAGGTTATGTCGTAGACTACGCGGTTGACATGGGAAACTTCGTTTATTATGCGGTTGGATACGCGGCCGAGTATTTCATATGGGATGTGCGCCCAGTCGGCCGTCATGAAATCGACCGTGGTGACAGCGCGGATGGCTATAAGCTCATCATATGTGCGGCCGTCTCCCATTACGCCGACTGTCTTTACGCCGGGCAATACGGCGAAGAACTGGCTCATCTTGTCCGCATAGCCGCATTTGTCCATTTCGTCGCGCAGCACCGCGTCCGCGTCCTGCAGTATGCGCACCTTCTCGGGCGTGACTTCGCCTATTATACGCACGCCGAGGCCGGGACCGGGGAACGGCTGCCGCCACACAAGCTCATGCGGAATGCCCAGCATTTCGCCCACGCGGCGCACTTCATCCTTGAAAAGATCCTTCAGCGGCTCTATCGTGCCAAGGAACTTTATATCGTCAGGTTGCTTGACCTGGTTATGATGCGTCTTTATAACGGCGGCGTCGCCCTTGCCGCTTTCTATGCGGTCGGGGTATATCGTTCCCTGTGCAAAGAAGCCGTCGCCATAGCTTTCGCGTATCTTGTCCCAGAATACGCGGTAAAACTCCGTGCCGATTATCTTGCGCTTCTGTTCGGGATCGCTTACTCCCTTCAGGCAATCATAGAAATGCTGCTGGCAGTTTATGCGGACAAAGTTCATGTCGAACAGCTTTGTGAACGTCTGCTCAACCATATCCCCTTCATCCTTGCGCATAAGGCCCTGATCCACAAATACGCAGGTGAGCTGCTTGCCGACGGCCTTTGAAAGCAGCGCCGCCGCAACGGACGAATCCACACCGCCGCTGAGGCCCAGCACAACGCCCTTGTCGCCAATGGTGCGCTTAAGCTCGGCAACGGTGGTATCGATAAAGCTGTCCATCTTCCATTCGCCCTTGCAGCCGCAAACATCGAACAGGAAGCGGCGGAGCATATCTGTGCCGCCTACGGTATGGTTCACCTCAAGGTGGAACTGCACGCCGTAAAGCCGCTTTTCATCGCACTCCATGGCCGCAACGGGGCATACCGGCGTTTTGGCCGTTATCTTAAATCCCTCCGGAACTTTTGAAATATAATCGCCATGGCTCATCCATGTTATGCCGTGGCCTTCGTCAAACAGCTTCGAGCCCGTAAGATAGTCCGTTTCCGTTTTGCCGTATTCGCGCGCAGCCGCCGTCTCCGCGGGGGACACGGTGCCGCCCAGCATATACGCCAATATCTGGCAGCCGTAGCATATGCCCAAAATTGGCACGTTAAGGCCGAATATTTCATCGGATATATGCGGGGAGGTTTCAAGATACACGCTGTTCGGCCCGCCGGTAAATATCAAGCCCGCGGGCTGCATGGCAGCGAGCTTTGCCATGTCTATTGTGTATGGGACTATTTCGCAGTATACGCCAAGATCACGCACACGGCGGGCGATCAGCTGATTATACTGACCGCCAAAGTCCACAACGATAATTTTCTCCATCCAATTACTCCTCGTTACGGAATACTATGCCGTTTTCGTCGGCCTTTTCGATTATTGCAAGGGAATGCAGGTTCACGCCTTCGCTCCTCAGGCGCGCGCCGCCGGGCTGAAAGCCCTTTTCAACCGCAACGCCCATGCCTATCAGCTGCGCGCCGGCCTGCTCTATTATATCCACCAAGCCATGCAGCGCTTCGCCGTTGGCAAGGAAATCGTCTATAATGAGCACCTTATCGTTGGGGCCGAGCCATTGCTTGCTCATCAGCAGCGTTACTTTCTTTTTATATGTATAGGAGAATATCTCGCTTTTGTACAGGCCGCCTTCGATATTGTCGCTCTTGGCCTTTTTGGCGAAAATCATGGGCACGCCGAATTCCTCGGCACAGATGGTGGCAAGCGCTATGCCGCTGGCCTCAACCGTAAGCACGGCGGTAATGCCGGTCAAATCAAAAAGCCGACCGAATTCCTTTGCCATTTCCCGCATAAGCTTAACGTCCACGCGGTGGTTCAAAAATCCGTCGACCTTAATAATGTTGCCGGGCAGGACTTTGCCCTCTTTCCTGATGCGCTCCTGAAGTACGTTCATAGTGGGGTATATCTCCTATCAAAAGTAATCAAAATAATTACTACTAATTATCGCCCAAAACCGCCATTAATTCAATAGGCAAATAGGCTAAATGTTTTTTTGACAAACAATAATGTTTTCTTTCTCCCCTTCACAATTATTTCAAATTAGCATTACAATGACTCCATTGCTTATTTTTCGGTTAAGACTATAATAGTATTGTAATCGACGGGAACAAAAGTTCCCGTGGGCAGGAGGTAACCCCTATGAACATAAACAAACTTACGCAAAGATCGCTTGAGGCGGTGCAGTCCGCCCAAAGCATAGCGGTATCGCATAACAATCAGCAGGTGGATCAGGAGCATTTGTGCGCGGCGCTCCTTGGTCAGGAGGATTCGCTCATAAAGAGCCTTATCGAGCGCATGGGTTCCGATGCGGAGGGCTTCGCGGGCGCAGTAGGCGCGGCGATAGCAAGGCTGCCGCAGGTAACCGGTTCCAGCCGCGAGGCGGATAGGATATACGTTACGCAGGATCTTGACAAGGCGCTGAACAAGGCCGAGGAAATAGCCATCCATATGAAGGACGAGTATGTTTCCGTGGAGCATTTGTTCCTTGGCATGATGGAGCAGCCGAACTCCGCCATGAGGGAATTGTTTTCCCGCTACAACATAAAAAAGAACGACTTCCTTAAAGCCCTTGAAGAAGTGCGCGGCGGCGCGAGGGTAACAACCGATAATCCAGAAGGCACATACGATGCGCTGAATAAATACGCGCAGGACCTTGTTGAACTTGCGCGCAGGCAGAAGCTCGATCCCGTTATCGGCCGTGATGACGAAGTGAGGAACGTTATACGCATACTGTCGCGCAAAACCAAGAACAATCCTGTGCTGATAGGTGAGCCTGGCGTTGGTAAAACGGCAATAGCCGAAGGCCTTGCGCAGAGGATAGTGCGCGGGGACGTACCGGCTAACCTGAAGGAGCGCAAAATATATTCGCTGGATATGGGCGCGCTGATAGCCGGCGCAAAGTTCCGCGGCGAATTTGAAGAAAGGCTGAAGGCCGTGCTTGGCGAGGTCAAGCGCAGCGAAGGCAAGATAATACTGTTTATCGATGAGCTGCACACAATAGTTGGCGCGGGCAAAACCGAAGGCAGCATGGATGCCGGCAATCTGCTCAAGCCCATGCTTGCGCGCGGCGAGCTGCACTGCATAGGCGCAACCACGCTTGACGAATACCGCAAGTACATCGAAAAAGATGCCGCCCTCTCCCGCCGTTTCCAGCCGGTAATGGTGGACGAGCCGAGCGTTGAGGATACAATATCCATACTGCGCGGCCTGAAGGAGCGCTACGAGGTTTACCACGGCGTTAAGATAAACGACAACGCGCTTATAGCCGCGGCAACCCTTTCGCACAGATATATAAGCGACCGTTTCCTGCCGGACAAGGCGATAGACCTTGTGGATGAAGCATGTGCGCTGATAAGGACGGAAATGGACTCTATGCCCACGGAGCTTGACGAACTTTCCCGCAAGATAATGCAGCTTGAAATTGAAGAAGCGGCATTGAAAAAGGAATCCGACAAGCTGAGCGAGGAGCATCTGAAAGAGATACAGAAAACCCTTGCCGACGACCGCGAGAAATTCAAGCAGCTCAAGGCCAAATGGGACAAGGAAAAGGATTCCATCAAGAACGTGCAGCGCATACGCGGCGAGATAGAAGACCTTAATGCGCAGATGGAGCGCGCCGAACGCGAATATGACCTCAATAAGGCGGCCGAACTGAAATACGGCAAGCTGCCGAAGCTGAAGGAAGAGCTTGACCATGCCGAAAAGGAAATGGAGAAGGGCAAAGCGAGCGGACTGCTGCGCGACCGTGTGACGGAAGACGAAATTGCCCGCATAGTTGCCCGCTGGACCGGCATACCGGTAGCAAGACTGATGGAGGGTGAACGCGAAAAGCTGCTGCGCCTTGAAGATATTCTGCATCAGCGCGTGATAGGTCAGGATGAGGCCGTAAAGACCGTATCCAACGCCATTCTGCGCACAAGGGCCGGCCTGAAGGATCCTTCAAAGCCCATAGGCAGTTTCCTGTTCCTCGGCCCCACTGGCGTGGGCAAGACGGAGCTCGCAAAAGCGCTTGCCGAGGCGCTGTTTGACGACGAGAACAACATGGTGCGTATAGACATGAGCGAATACATGGAGAAATACTCCGTGGCTCGCCTGATAGGCGCACCTCCGGGATACGTTGGCTATGATGATGGCGGCCAGCTTACCGAGGCCGTGCGCAGGAAGCCTTACTGCGTTGTGCTGTTCGACGAGATTGAAAAGGCGCATCCGGACGTTTTCAACGTGCTGCTGCAGGTGCTTGACGACGGTCGCATGACCGATTCGCAGGGCCGCACGGTGGACTTCAAGAATACCGTAATAGTAATGACCAGCAACCTTGGCAGCCAGTACATACTGGACGGCATAAAGGACGGCAAGATAACCGAGGAAGCGCGCAATCAGGTAAACGCGCTGCTTAAGCAGAGCTTCCGCCCCGAGTTCCTTAACAGGATAGACGACATAGTGTTCTATAAGCCGCTTGATAAGCAGGAGATATTTGCCATAACCGAGCTTATGCTCAAGGATATCCGCCACCGCCTTGCCGAGCGCAGGCTGGATGTGCAGCTTACGGATGCCGCGAAGCACTATATTGCCGATGCCGGTTACGACCCGCATTACGGTGCAAGGCCGCTCAAGAGACTGCTTCAGTCCAAGCTTGAAACGCTGCTTGCCCGCAAGATAATCGAATCCGACCCAGAGCCCGGTACGGTTTACACCGTGGACTGCGTAAACGGCGAATTGGTGGTTAAATAATCTTATACAGCAAAAGACCGCATAGAAATATGCGGCCTTTTGTTGTTTTGGGCTATATGCCTGTTTGCTTAGCTGCGGAGCGGCTCCTCACGGCGGGTATCATCGCCGGGCTGATGCTCCGCATCGCCCTCCCCTGCGCTGTCTTGCGCGGCAAGCGTACCGGTCAGGTTCTTTTTAAGAGGCAGATAGCTCTCGTCATAGCTGAACTTCATCTCTTAATCTCCCTTTCACTTTTCGCTCACCAATAGCATTTGCCCAAAGCGCATTTGATATGCTATGATAAAGAATGGTATTTTGCATAAAGAAAACGCGGCATTCCCGAAGGAACGCCGCGCATATGCACAGAAATCGCTTTTATTAGAAGCTGCGCTCAACCTTGCCGGAACGAAGGCAGCGAGTGCAAACATTCACCTTGCGCACAGTGCCGTTAACCACCGCGTGAACGGTCTGAATGTTGGGAGCCCAAGTGGTCCTGGTCTTTCTGTTGGAATGGCTTACCAGATTACCGCTCATAACGCCCTTCTTGCATATTTCGCAGTACTTACCCATGCATTACACCTCCTTACGACGGTAGCGTGCGTTTTTACTCAAACAGATAGTATTTTAACACGGTGTTCAGGCTTTTGCAAGCAAAAAATAATTTATTTTATGCATTTGCATAAATAGTCGGTTTGACAAGGACATATCGGCGGTGTTACAATCGGTTGTCCGCAAAAATTGCGAGCGCGCAAAGGAGGATATTTTACATATGACGGCTGAAAGAAAAGCAAAGTTGAAAGAGATTTTGATGGATCTGCTGTTCGATATAATTGGCGGCATTCTTTACGCCGCGGGAATATACAGCTTCGCCTCGCAGGCGGAGTTCGCCCCGGGCGGCATATCCGGTCTTGCCATAATCATAAACCACTTTACCCGGTGGCCCATCGGTATATGCACGCTGGTGCTGAACATTCCGATAGTTATAATATGCATAAAGACGCTTGGCAAAAAGTTTTTCTTCAAGTCTATAAAAACAATGGTCATAAGCACCGTTATAATAGACTTTGTGTTCCCGCTGCTGCCCGTATATAAGGGCGATGCGCTCATGGCGGCGCTGTTCGCTGGCGCGCTGAGCGGCGCAGGGCTTGCGCTGGTATATTGGCGCGGTTCTTCCACCGGCGGCACGGATTTTCTTATAATGAGCCTTAGGAAAAAGTTCCCCCATCTTTCCATAGGCACCATATCCATATGCATTGACGGCATGGTAATACTGCTGGGTGGCGTTGTGTTCGGCAGGATAGACGCCGTGCTGCAGGGCATTGTTATGACAGCCGTAAGCACCACGGTAATTGATAAGATAACCGCCGGCTTCATGACGGGCCAGGTAACTTTCATAGTGACCGGCAAGCCGAAGGAAATATCCGATGAAATAATGCACAACATAGGCCGCGGCGTAACGAGCATAAAGGGCACGGGCATGTTCTCCGGCTCAGACCGGACTATACTCATGTGCGCCTGCTCCCGCGCGGAGGCCTGCCATATCCGCGGCATAGCATACAGTGTGGATAAATCCGCGCTTGTGCTGCTTTGCCCTTACGACACGGCATACGGGCTTGGCTTCCAGCAGCTATCCGATTAAAGGAGGAAAAGATGGAACTTATACTTGCATCCGCTTCCCCGCGGCGCAGGGAAATGCTTACCCTTATGGGTTACGACTTTACCGTTAAGCCAAGCCGCGCCGAAGAAAAAATCGGCCATTGCGCTCCGGGCGAATACGTGAGCCGCCTTGCGCGGATAAAGGCCGCAGCCGTTGCGGAGGAATTCCCCGGCTGCTGCGTGCTTGGATCGGATACTATAGTTCACCTTGACGGCGAAATTCTGGGCAAACCGCGGGACGAGGAAGATGCTTTCCGCATACTGTCCACGCTCAGCGGCCGCACGCACACCGTGTTCACGGGCGTTGCCATAATGGCCGGCGATAATGAAATCGTATTCTATGACAAGGCCGAGGTAACCTTCAAAACACTTGAGCCGGACGAAATACGCGACTATATAGCCACAGGCGAGCCTATGGACAAGGCCGGCGCGTACGGCATACAGGGGCCGGCAACGGTGCTGGTGGAGAAGATAGACGGTTGCTACTTCACGGTAATAGGGCTGCCCAATCCCAAGGTATACGATGCGCTGAAGGCCATGGGCATACTGCCCAAGTGGCGGCAGCATTAGCAAAAATGCTCTATTTTTGCCGAAAAAGCACCGCCTTTGGCGAAAGGCTTGATTTAGGGCCGCGGCAATAGTATCATACGCTCACAGGCCGCAAACAAAAAATGCGGAAGGTCGAATGGGCGCGGCAATATCCCGGCAGCATATGTCGGGATATTGTATTTGTAAAAAATGCCCGTTTAGCCGAAAAAATTAACCCTTCAAAAAAACTTTTAACTTTTTTGAAAAAAGGGGTTGCCAAATACGGAATCACGCGCTATAATAACACTCGTTCCGTTCCTCCTTAGCTCAGTCGGTAGAGCATGCGGCTGTTAACCGCAGTGTCGTTGGTTCGAGTCCAACAGGGGGAGCCATCATTGGTTGATAAAAAGGAAACCACCTGAAAACACCACAAGAAATTGTGGTGTTTTCTCGTTTGTTAGGCGTTTTATTACTACATATAGTGTTCTTCTGCGTCTTTTATGACCTAAATTGTTTAGGGAAACTTTTTCCGACCTTATAGACTTGTACCTGTGACAATTAAGTCATTTCTTCCATTATTACATAGGAAAACGATACAGACCGTATTTTCATCAATGAATTTACGGTCTTTTTCTTTTCCTCAAAAACTGTAAAGGAGTATATTGTGGAAGAAGAAAAGAGAAACACAGAGCCTACTGATCCGAAACGAGAAAAGGTCCGAGTCATTCCTCTATCCCAAATCGTTGATGCACCCGATCACCCTTTCCAAGTCAGAGACGATGATGAAATGATGTCTTTGATTGAAAGCGTAGCAACATTCGGAGTGATCTCACCTGTTATTGCAAGAAGAGTGGATGAGGATAAGTACGAACTAATATCCGGGCATCGACGAAAGTATGCTTGCGTGAAGCTGGGTAAAGATTCACTCCCTGCTATTGTCCGAGATATGACAAGGGAACAAGCCATTATATATATGGTAGATTCCAATCTACAAAGGGAACACATCCTACCTTCCGAAAGAGCTTGGGCTTATAGGATGAAGATGGATGCTATGAGAAAAACAGCTGGCAGACCGCCAAAGAATAATTTATCGCCAATGGCGACAAATATTCCAATTGATACTGCGGCTATACTTGCTGAAGGTATGGGTGAGAGTCGAGATCAAGTATTTCGTTATATTCGTCTCACCTACCTTGTTCCTGAACTGCTTGAAGATGTGGACATTGGGAAACTCTCCTTTAGACCTGCCGTTGAATTATCTTACCTTTCCGAAGAAGAACAGAAGGATGTCTCTTATGTTATTGACGAGGAAGAAGCAACCGTGTCACTCGCACAGGCTTGTGAGCTGAAAAAGCAAAGCCAGGCAGGTATCCTTGATATGGAGCACATTGAAATGATACTCGGAGAGGACAAAAAGAACGAAAAGCATAAGATCAAACTGCCCACTGAAAGAATTGTGAAGTATTTTGCGAAAGGGACGTCATCGCAAGAGATGGAAGAAACAATTATCAAGGCACTCGATCTTTACCGCCGGATGCAGGAAAAGGCAAGGCAACAGGCTCAGGATAGGAGCCGTAAAGGAGAAGCAAGATAGGTATTCGATTACCAAGGGAGTAGTCTACCCTTTTAGGGGTTGGAGGTGGACTTCTTTTTTTCGGAAACTTGCTTTCGGCTTCCCCTTCCTTACCAACCAACCCCTCGTACATACCGTTATACTATCCGAAAGAGAGAATTATATGGAAAATTTGAACTGCTGACGGATTTCAGTATAATATAGGTGAAAAGAAAACAGATCGGAGGAACTGTTATGGAAGTCAAAACACAAAGAATAATCGGTATATCTCTTGTAGTGTTCTGTGCAATCGTCATTACCGTTTCGCTTTGCTTTGGAGATAGGCTGCCGAAGTCTCCACCGCCGCAGGGAATTACCCACGGTTACTTGTTTGCCTTTGATGTGAACTGTGTAGATGAAAGCGGCGATCTTATTAAGACAGTGAAGATGGAAGGAAACGGAACATTGTGGAGCTTTGAACCGCCTGAGATTGAAGGCTATACCACCGAGAGAATGTCTATCACAAGAGACGATATCACCAACTGGAGTTATCCCGCATCCAACTATATAAGGAAAGCAGGAGGCTCAATCGTAGTTCAGTACAAGGCAGATACGCAAAATTGATTCTCTTTCCGGAATGTAGTATAATATAGGCGTAAAGAGAACAAGAACATAAGGAGGGCATCAAGATGTTCGGATTTAAGAAGAAAAAGAGAATGGTCAAGCAGATCCCCGTCAGCGAATATGAGTACCACATTATGTTGGATGCTCTCTTGAAGCTGAGAGACAAGCTCATTGCCGAGGGACGGTACACAGACGGAGTGGACGAAACCATCTTGGCAGTTTGCAGATAAATGAACTGAATACCATAATGGACACCGAAACAAAAAGCGGTGTCCTTTTCTTTTTCGGGCAGTCTTGTTGCAGTCTTGAAAAGGTCATTAACACAATATATTGATGTAGATAAACGAAAGAAATACAAGATAAAGCGTTTGCAGACTTAAATCCCTCCCCATATTGCAGTCTTGCATTTTTGCAGTCTTGCCTTACATAGCCGCCGAAGCGACATTTTTTGGAATGAAACTTCGACGGCTTTTTCTATTTTCGGGAGGTGGTTGCCTTTGGTTGTATTGAATGACTCAGAGAAAGGAGGATAGCAACACGAAGCTCATCAAAAAAGAAAGCAAGTCGTTATTGAATGGCAGAAAGGCAGAAGGATATATCGACACGGCAATAAAACTGATTATTGGCGTAGTTGTAGGTTCGCTTCTTCTTGCCGGATTGTATGCCATTATCAACAACACCGTGTTACCCGGGCTTGCGGACAGGATTCAATCCATGTTCTAAACGGGATACACAAGATTCATCGTGTAATGGCGGTGCGATGAACTTGATCGGAAACGCCAAAAACAAATATTCTAATTATCGAAAGGAAAAAAACAAAATGAAGAAGTTTATCAACAAGATTACCGGCAAGGCAAACGAGCTTGCCATCCGTGCAAAGACTGCCCTCACCGCAAAGGAAGGTGAAGGCTATATCGACACTGCCGTCAAGATCATCATCGGCGTGGTAGTCGGCGGCGTCATCCTCGCAGGACTTTACGCACTCTTTAAGAATGTCGTTCTTGTCAATCTGAACGACCAGATCGGCGATATGTTCAGCTACACCGCCTAATCAGTAACCAACAACACACATTTTTTGAATTAAGAAAGGAACTATCAGAATGAAGAAATTTATCAACAAGATCAACAACAAGGCAAATGAACTTGCCATCCGTGCAAAGACCGCCCTCACCGCAAGGGAAGGCGAAGGCTATATCGACACTGCCGTCAAGATCATCATCGGCGTTGTGGTCGGTGGTGTTATCCTTGTCGGTCTGTATGCTCTCTTTAAGAATGTCGTTCTTGTCAACCTGAACGACCAGATCGGCGATATGTTCAGCTACACCGCCTAATCAGTAACCAACAACACACATTTTTTTGAATTATGAAAGGAATTATCGAAATGAAGAAGATTATGAACAAGATCACCGGCAAGGCAAACGAGCTTGCCATCCGTGCAAAGACTGCCCTCACCGCAAAGGAAGGCGAAGGCTATATCGACACTGCCGTCAAAATCATTATCGGCGTAGTAGTCGGCGGCGTTATCCTCGTCGGTTTGTATGCACTCTTTGATAATGTTGTTCTCCCCAAGCTGAACACCGAGATCACGGATATGTTCAACTACTCTGCTTAATCCGGTAAGAAAGCATGATGATTACAACGCATAATTTCATCGTGCTTTCACTTATTGTATGTGCTACTCTCGGCGTAACCTATCTGCTTACCCGTGTCATGCAGGGGAAAGGGTACAAGGTTAATACCTTACTGAATATCCTTTTGATGCTTGCGATCTCTACGGTTCTCGTATTGGTCGGAAGCTCTTTTTCATGGATTCTCAAGGGGATTGCCTTTGCCTTGATCCTGCTTTATGCGTCTTGCGAGGACTATTCCAAAAGAGAGGCAGACGATTTCCTGTGGGTGATGATCCTCCTTCTTTGCATTTGTAATGCCAGCAGTTTAAGCCTTTGGTCAATGCTCGGCGGTGTGTTTGTCACATTTGTGCCGACATTCGCCATTGCCATTCTCGGTCGTGTTGGAGGAATCGGAGGTGCAGATATCAAGATAGCAGGTGCGTGTGGGCTGATGCTCGGCTTCATGGGTGGTTCCATCGGTTATGCGGTGGGACTGCTCAGCGCCGTGCTATTCAATATCATATACAATAAAGTGAAGCATCGTAAAAACAGTAAGTCATTCCCGATGCTGCCGTTCCTCTCGATTGGCTTTATGCTCGGGTACTTTATTTTCTAACCAATAGGAGGATTTGAACATTGAAAAAAATGAAAATCAATAACAGAACGGTCATCGGTGTAATTTGTATCGTTCTGGCTTTGGTGGTGACATTCGGTGTGTCACCCCTTGTAAACAGACTCTCCGACCTGAAAACCGATGTGGTCAGAGTCAAGAACCCCATTGAAAGAGGTCAGCTTATCACAGCCAACGACCTTGAAATCGCAAAGGTTGGTTCATATAACCTTCCCGAAGGAGTTATCAAGGACGGAACCACCGTTGTCGGCAAGTATGCCACTACCAACATGAGTAAGGGAGATTACCTTTTTGCTGAGAAGCTGACAGGGGAGAGTAACAGCCCTGAAGATATTCTTGCTTCACTTGATGGCTCAAAGGTGGTCATTTCCGTGTCTATCGGCTCATATGCCGAAGGCCTTTCCAATAAGCTCCAGAACGGGGACATCATCTCCATTATCATCTACAATAAGGATGAATACCGTTCATATATCCCGGCAGAGCTGAAATATGTTCGTGTTATTACCACTACAACAGATGATGGCATTGATCAGGATGAAAACAGGGAAGGCGGTAAGGCAACTACTGTAACGCTTCTTGTAACACCCGAACAGGCAGAAATGCTTTCTGAGTATCAGAGCGTTACTTCGATGCACTTCATCCTCGTTTACCGTGGAGACAAGGCAACAGCAGATAAGTTCATTAAGGCACAGGACGATTATCTCAAAGCCGCACCTGCCAAGACAACGGAGGCGAGCGATAATGAGTAAAGTAATAGCAGTATGGGGAACGCCGGGAAGCGGAAAGACCACTTTTGCGGCGAAGCTCGCTTCTTCTCTCAATATGGGAGGAAAGGGCAAGTCGATCCATTCCGCTATTGCTGTCTTTCCCGATTTTACGGCACCTGTTGTTCCGACAATCTTTCCAAACAAAAAGAGTGATGAGCTGTTCTCGCTTGGTTCGGTTCTGCAAAAGCCCGACCTGACAAAGAACCTCATCGTCTCTAATACCATCTTCATCAAGGACAGAACGAACCTCGGTTTTCTCGGGTATACGGCAGGAGAGAACCGCTTTTCTTATGCCGAGTACACAAGGGACAAGGCAGATGCTTTTCTCGACTGTATTACGGGTGTGTCCGAATATGTGGTTGTAGATTGTTCCTCAAATCCCGAGGATAACATGCTCACAATGGCTACTCTTGAAAGGGCAGATATAGCGATCAGACTTCTGTCACCTGATCTCAAAGGGCTGAGTTATCATCTGTCGCAGACACCTATCTATATCCGCTTCGGATATATGAAGGATGACTGTATTCAGGCAATCAATGTAACAACACCCGAGTATCAGTATTCGGCGGCAGATATGAAGGGACATTTCGGAAAGGTCGAATATATCGTGCCTTACAGTCAAACATTGAAGGAACAGTATATGCAGGGAACACTCACCGAAACAACGAAGGATAAGAAGTACACTTCTGCCGTGGAAGCTATCCGTGAAAGGGTGGTGAAGGTATGAGAATCGAAATGTACGACCTTCTTTGTAAGGCACAGGAAACCATTGCAAGACAGTATCCGGCAATTCTTACGGATAAGTCCAAGCGTGGGGAAATGAAGAACTACCTTGCACAATATCTGTATAACACGGGATATACCGTAGACGGATATACCATGCAACAGACGGTGGACAGGCTATTTGAGGAAATGGCGGATTACTCAATCCTTACGAAGTATCTTGCAGATTCCAATATCGAGGAAATCAATATCAACGGTTGGGATGATGTGGCTTTGACCTATCTTGACGGGCGTATTGAGAAATCAAAGGAACACTTCTTCTCTCCCGGTCACGCAACGGATATTATAAAGAAGCTGCTTCAACATTCGGGAATGATCATTGACAACTCCATGCCGATGGCACAGGGACACTTGCCCGGCAATACCCGTATTACCGTTCTGAAATCACCCATTGTTGATGATGAAAGAGGCATTGCGGCTTCTATCCGTATGCTTCATCCGCAGAGAGTGGACAGAGAGAACCTTTTGAACACCGATTCCATTACAGACGAAATGCTGAGATTCTTGGAAATGTGTCTCCGATATGGCGTGTCCTTTGTTGTTGCAGGCAGAACAAGCTCGGGTAAGACAACCTTGCTCAATAGCTTGCTCGGCTCTGTTCCCGATAACAAGCGTATTTATACCATTGAATCGGGTGCAAGAGAGTTGGCACTTGTGAAAAGGGACACAAACGGAGCTGTGATAAACAATGTTGTTCATACACTTTCCCGTCCTTCCGAGAAAGACCAATCCAATGTGACACAAGAGGACTTGGTGATAGCGTCCTTGCGTTTTGATCCCGATGTGATATGCGTCGGAGAAATGCGAGATAGTGAAGCGGCATCGGCAATAGAGGCAAGCTCCACAGACCACACAGTCGTGACTACCGTACACGGTGCTGGAGGAAAGTATGCTCACCAAAGAATAGCTTTTCTTGCCTTGAAGGGTATGAAAAGTAACGATATCCACATCGCCTTGCAACAGGCGGCACTTGCTTTTCCCGTGGTTGTGTTCGCACACAAGCTGGAGAACAATACCCGTAAGGTAATGGATATCTCGGAATGTATCGTAGAGGATAACGGCGAGCTTTCGTACAGAGTGCTTTATCGGTATAAGATCAAGAGCAACACTTATCGCAACGGTGAATTTTTCATTGACGGCGAGTTTGTGAAGGAGAATAATCTCTCGGATAATCTGAAAGAAAAACTGCTCCGTGGCGGTGTGCCGAATCCGTTGCTTGAACAATTCTTAGGGAAGGAGATGATGACGGCATGATTATCATACAACTTGTAGCGTTCTTTTTGCTGACAATCGGCATTGTATGGACACTTGGATTGACACCCGAACAGATCAATAACGACCTTTCGGGATTATTCGATAAACAGCAGTCCTTACAGGATATGTCCAAAGCGGCAAGAGGAAAAAAGAAACAGAGCAAGATCATCACGAACTTGCTTAAAACCCGCAGAGTATTGAAAGAGACGGGAAAAGAGAAATCCTTTTCGGTGGCACTTGCGTTATCCATGCTCCTTATGGTTATTGGATGTGTCATTGCCATTGTACTGGATAATATCTTCCTCGCTCCCGTGCTCGGTATCTTCTTTGCATTATTGCCTTTTCTGTACCTCATGCGAAGCGTGAATATCTACAATAAGCACGTGCGTGAGGACATGGAGATGTCGCTGTCCCTTATCACTACGGCATATATCGACTGCGATAACATCAAAATGGCAATCGGTCATTATGTTGAAGAACTTCGACCTTCTATGCAGGGTATCTTCCGAGAATTTCTCGGTGAGGTTGACAATATATCCCCCAATATGGAAGAAGCTATCTACCACATGAAAGCAAAGATCGACAACGGTATTTGGAGAGAATGGTGCGATCAGCTTGTAGCCTGCCAGAGCGACAGCGGACTCAAGGACACGCTCCCTGCAATCGTATCAAAACTCCGTGATGAAAGACTTGTAAACTCGGAACTCAGAACAGCACTCTCTGAGGTGCGACGTGAGTATTACTTCATGGTAGCCTTTGTTGTGGGTAACATCCCACTTCTGTATTGTATCAACCGAGACTGGTATGATGCCCTTATGAATACCGTGTTCGGTAAGATGGTGCTTGGTATTACGGGCATCGTGATTCTCGTCACATGGCTTCGTATGAGTAAGCAGACAAAGCCGATTGAGTATAAAGGGTAAGGAGGGAAAAGAGCATGATTATAGTACAGTTATTTATCGGAATCATATTCGCCCTCGGTGCCGGAATGATTCTGTGTGACATTTTCAAGATACCAACCTTGAAGGTCAGCCGAGCAACACACAACCTCGGCAAGAAGGGGGACAAGAAGGTCAGCCCCGTAAAACTTTTCCTCGACGGATTTGCAGAGGAATTTGCACAGAAGATCAAGCTGAACGAATGGAAGAAGAAAGAACTGGAGAAGGATCTGCTTTCCGCAGGACTTGGGGATGTAACGCCCGAGCAGTTCACAGCAAGAGCCATGACAAAAGCGTTTGCTGTGGGTATCTTTGCCATTCCCGCATTTTTTGTTTTCAAGGTTCTCGGTATTCTTTTCATCGGACTTGCGTTTTTCGTTTACTTCATGGAAACAAGGAGCATTACAAGCAAGATCAAGAAGAAAAGAGCCAAGATCGAAGCCGAGCTTCCGAGATTTGTGGGAACGGTAAATAATAAGCTAACCCACACAAGAGATGTGATCGAGATTCTGACCGCATACAAGGAAACGGCAGGCGAAGAGTTCAAAGAAGAACTGACCATTACCGTTGCGGAAATGAACATCGGTGCCAATAAGACCGAAGCTCTCACCCACCTTGAAGAAAGAGTTGGATCATCACTCTTGAGTGAAGTAACACTAAAGCTCAAAGCGGTGATTGAGGGTAACTACTCAGAGGCAAGCTGGACGATGCTTGCATCTACCTTCGCACAGCTTCAAAAGGACAACCTGAAAAAGCAAGCGAATACCATTCCACGAAAGTGCAGAAAGAACTCGATTGCGTTGCTTATCTGCTTTATCCTTATCTATGTGGTCGTTCTCGGTCAGGTGCTTATAAGCTCCCTCGGCGGCATTTTCTAAGGAGGGATGCGTATGAGAAAAGTATTATGCAACAAGCGTGGAGAAGGGTATATTGATATTGCGGTGGCGGTTCTCGTCATCGTTTTTCTTTTGATCTTCTCAGTCAGCATCTTCTCAAAGATCGCCGTCAAGCAGGACATTGACTATATGTGCCGTGAGCTTGTGGAAACCGCAACCACCACAGGCAGGATCGGTCCTGAGTTCGACGCACGGTATGAGGAATTGTGTGATGAGATCGGCTTCCGTCCCACACTCAGCTATTCGGCAACCTACTTCAGTGCATCCGCAAAGAAGGTTCAGCTCGGCGATGTGATTACCGTCAAGCTGACATACCATACAAGTCTGTTTGGCTTCGGCGGTACGGTATTCCCATTCGATGTGAGTGTTATGGAATCGGGGCTGTCGAGAGTTTATTGGAAGTAAGGTGAGAGCGTGAAAAAGAATAGAGTCAAAGCTGTTCTTACGAATAAGGACGGCTTTTCATATATCCTCGTTTGCGTTATCATTCTTGTTTCCATGATGGTCATTTCCGTCTTGATGCAGTATGCCCATGTCTATCACACAGCAAGAGTGCATGAGGATGATATGCAACTGCGGCTGGACAGCTATGTGACAAAGGAAGCCATTGAGAATTACGATGCTTTCAAACAGGGCGAACCGTACTGGAAATATATCAATGAGATTGATCTGATCGGCGGTGCGAGAGGCGTTATCAGCGGAACGCCCGGAAGAAAAACAGGATTGACCGTAACACCTATCAAGGGAAAAAGCGTCGGTGTGTGTGTCAGTTACACATTGACGGTTCCCTTTGAACTATGGGGAAGAAAGGTTGCGGATATTGAGATCCCCATAGAGATTATTTCAAAACTGACAGAAAGGAACGGATAAATGAGTAAAAAGAACCTTATCACCACGATTGTGTGTATTGCGGTTGCAGTGCTTATGATCGTGGTAATCGTTGTTTCTGTTATTAAGGGCAGGGAAAAGAACCCCGAATTGCCTCCCGATACCACAATAACAGAGACAGAAAACACAACAGAACCTGAAGATACGGATATTCCGATCATCCCCATTCCACCGGACACGGATGAGGACACAGGCAAACAGGGTGAGGTTTATATTGATGTGATAAAGGAAAACGAAAAGCACACAAGACCTACAGAGCCAACGATTGAGGGTGAGCCGTATGTCGGGGATGATGTAAAGGAGGACGGAAATGCGGAGTAAGATTAAGATCATTTCGCTGTTATTGGTTGTCGTAACGCTTGTGTCAATGCTGGCTTTGCCTGCATCGGCAGAGTATTCCTATCCGATGGCAATTTCAATCTATTACAAGAATGAAGCAGGTCAGCAAGTAGCTCCCACATTATCGGCATCAGTTAATGCGTCAAGCTCCACGAAACCTTCTTGGAGTTCACCGACAGTATCCGGATATGTTTTGAAAAATGATGGAGATGCGGTTGTCACTTATGGTATGCTAAAGCTTAGCTTTCCTGCATCACATTATGTAAGAAACGGTTCGGGTACCTATACTGTATACTACACAGATCAAGGAACCGTGAATGTCAATTATATCTATGGTTCCAGTATGAGAACTGCGGCGGCACAAAAACAGTTAATGGGGAAAATAGGAAGCTCATATTATATTTATTCTCCGACTGTAACCGGCTACACACCGACATCCACAAGTATCTCCGGCACGTATAATTCAAAGTCTACCACAAAAAATGTGTACTATTATGAAAAAAGCTATACGATTTCATTTAACGCAAACGGTGGTAGCGGTGCACCTCCTGCACAAACAAAAATGCACTTCACAGACTTTACTTTCCCATCTACGATTCCCACAAGAACAGGTTACTCATTTCTTGGCTGGGCAAATCTGTCCAACGCAACAAAGGCAGATTATTCCCCAGGTCAAAAGTACTCGGTAAACTGTTCTTCAACCATGTACGCTGTATGGCAAGCAAACACCTATACGGTATCTTTTAATGCAAACGGCGGTAGTGGTGCACCAAGCAGTCAGACCAAGACCTATGGTAAGAATCTGACACTTTCAAGCACAAAACCGACACGAAGCGGATATACCTTTGCAGGGTGGTCAACTTCATCAACGGGTTCTGTTTCGTATCAGCCCGGTGGCACTTACTCGTCCAATTCAAGTGCAACACTTTATGCCGTATGGACGAAGAATGCCGCAACTTACACGGTTTCGTATAATGCTAATGGCGGTAGCGGAGCACCTTCTTCGCAAACCAAAACGGAGAATGTAACACTGAAGCTTTCGACTACGAAGCCTACCCGAAGCGGATATACCTTCCTTGGTTGGAATACAAGCAGTACGGCAACTTATGCGACCTACTCTGCCGGTGGTAATTACACTTCAAACAGCAGTGTAACCTTGTATGCGGTATGGCAGAAGAATCCTTCAACCTATACCGTTTCGTATAACGCTAACGGTGGTAGTGGTGCTCCGAGCAGTCAGACAAAGACAGAGGATGTGGTACTGACACTATCAAGTACAACACCGTATCGAAGCGGATATACCTTTCAGGGATGGGGTACAAGCAGTTCATCCTCTTATGTGTCCTATTCTCCCGGTGATAGGTATTATTCAAACAGTAGTGTGACACTTTATGCCGTATGGAGCAAAGACACACAGTATTACTATGTCTACTACAATGCCAATGGCGGTTCGGGTGCACCTTCCTATCAGACAAAAACCGAGAATGTGGCTTTGACTCTTTCGTCTACTAAGCCTACCCGAAGTGGATATACCTTCCTTGGTTGGTCAACGAGTTCGACTGCTTCCTATGCATCATACTCTGCGGGCAGTAAGTATACGACAAATGCGTCTGCTACACTTTATGCGGTATGGGAAAGGAACTTTGAAACTTATACGGTGTCCTACAACGCCAACGGCGGTAGCGGTGCTCCGAGCAGTCAAACAAAAGTGGAAGGCACGAACCTGACACTTTCAAGTACCGTGCCGACAAGAAGCAAATACAGCTTTGTCGGTTGGGGTACTTCATCCACTTCGACATCTCCTTCGTATTATCCCGGAAGCACCTATTCGACAGACTCGGGAATCACTCTCTATGCCATCTGGAGCAGAGTGTACGATTCCTACACCGTATCGTATAACGCCAACGGCGGTAGTAACGCACCTGCGTCACAGACAAAGATTGAGGGAACAACCTTAACTTTGTCGAGTCAGATCCCCGGCAGACTTGGGTATACCTTCCTCGGTTGGAGTACAAGCAGTACGGCAACCTCTCCCACCTATTATGTGGGCGGTAGCTATACAGCAAACAGCGGTGCAACACTCTATGCCGTGTGGTCAAGAGATGTTTATACCATTTCGTATAATGCAAACGGTGGTACGGGCGCTCCCACAAGCCAGAGCAAGTATTACGATCAGGCAATCAGTATTACAACGGCAACTCCTGCAAGGGACAGCTATAAGTTCCTCGGTTGGGCAGAAACGGCTTCCGCTACTATACCAACCTACTACGCAGGGGACACCTATGATGCCAACAAATCCACAACGCTTTATGCGGTATGGCAAGAGGTTAACTATGATTTCTCGGTCAGCAACCTAACTGCGGCACCGAGCGAGGTTTCACAGTATGATACTGTTTCAGTGGCATTCCGTATTGACAGTTGGGACAGATATAACCCTTATACGAATATCCCCGTTGCAGTGCTGATGAACGGAAAAACCGTTTACTCTACTACTGTGAACATTGCGGCATACGGCGTGAAGAACATCAGCTTCAACCTCAATGTGGGTGCATCCGAGGGAACACAGCGGCTTGAAGCAAGAGTGAACTGGGCAGACCACAATAATGAAACAAGAACAGGCAACAATACCGTATCAACTACCTTTGAGGTTATCAAGGTAATTGAAACATCGGTAGATGCCGCAACCACAAACGGTGAGTATGTGGAAGGTCAGGAGGTTATCACGAGCTTTTATGTGAGAAACGATAACAACCGAGATATTCTTCCCACAGACAATCTGACCTTCGACTTCAAGGTGTATACTGTCGGAAACGGCGGTAATGAGGTTGCAGTTGTCAATCAGACAAAGACAGGTATTGTTATCCCTGCCAACGGAACGAACCTTGTGTACTTCAAGTGGAAAGTCCCCGAAGGAAGTGCCGGAACACCCTATTGGTGCAGAGGCAGTATTACACCGAGCAGAGGTGAGGCGAATACAAGCAATAATGCCACAGAGTTTGCCATCGTCTCGGCTCCCAAGTATGTTTCACAGACCGAGAACACAAGATATGAGGACAAGGCTCCTGCAAGCTACAATGCAAGCGTATCCGCACCTACCGACAAAGCCGGAAGTGCCACATGGAATGAGTGGACTTATGAAAACGGTGCGTTTGTTTTGAAAACCTACGGTATTACCGTGTCAAGCGATAATCCCGTGATTACACCGAGTTCGGGTTGTACGACCGCAGAGAAGTACGGCACATCTTGGAAAATGAAATCGGGTTACGGTATTGCATTGTCTTGGAATCCTACCATCCGCAGTTATTCGGGCTATTCTATGCCCACAAGTGATGCCTATACGGGTGTTCAGACAGCCTATGCAACATTCCCCGAGTTCTCATACAATGTGGCTTACGGCAAGTACAGAACACTTGAATATGCAGGTGGCAAGTATCAGTTTGAAGTCAATACCGATGCAGACAAGAACGAGAGAGTCCACTTTATCCCCGTATATGTCAAGGACGGAAGCTATACCGTTTCCGTGACAGCGGGTGGTATTTGGACACCTGCCGGACTGGTTACGGCAACGAGAAGTGCGAATACGGTTGTTATTAACGGTACGATCTATTCGGACTGGTATCAGGGATGAGGTGCCTATGAGAGATTACGACGAATACGATGAGTATGAGAACGAACCAGAAGAACAGAAGGAAGTCATTGAAGGGTACACCGTTCAGGCTTCCTTATGGATTAACGGAAAAAGGCTGATTTACGCAAAGGATGAAACGGGGGAAAAGGATATGCCGTATATGAAGGTCATTCAAGTTCCAGATCCTTTATTCGGTCACTACGAAAACGGCATTATCTCTGACAGCTATACCGAGATCATGAAGCAGTTTGCCGATGATATTAAGGCTGAGGCAATGAACAGCATATTAAAAGTGAAATATTCTTCGAATGTGAAATAATGCCCTACCGGGCATTGTGAAATTTGATGTTTCCCATCAAGTGAAATGAAATAAAACCCCACGCGCCGCAGCGCATTTCACATGGCGAAGCCATATTTCACATGCTTCAGCATATTTCACAAATCCGCAAGGATTTATTTCACAGAAAAAGCAGTCCAAAGGACTGCTTTTTCTGGAGCGGGTAAAGGGACTCGAACCCTCTATCTCAGCTTGGAAGGCTAATGTGTTACCATTACACTATACCCGCATGATATTCTGTTTTTGGTGCGGGCGAAGAGATTTGAACTCATACGCCTATGCGGCACTGGAACCTAAATCCAGCGCGTCTGCCAATTCCGCCACGCCCGCAATTTGCGCCGCAAATGCAAAAATGGTGACCCGTCGGAGATTCGAACTCCGGACACCTTGATTAAAAGTCAAGTGCTCTACCGACTGAGCTAACGGGTCATACTTGGCTGGGGTGGCAGGATTCGAACCTGCGTATACCGGAATCAAAATCCGGGGCCTTAGCCGCTTGGCGACACCCCAATCCTGCGCAAAAAGCGCCTTGGGGAAGTAAATGGGGTGGGTAGTGGGACTCGAACCCACGACCTCCAGAGCCACAATCTGGCATTCTAACCAACTGAACTATACCCACCATATACTTGGCGCGCCCGCAGGGATTCGAACCCTGGACCTACGGCTTAGAAGGCCGTTGCTCTATCCAGCTGAGCTACAGGCGCTCACGCACCCCTTAGGCGCTGTATCGTATCGGCGTCGCCGGAAACGGCTTTCCGCTCTCTGCCGACATTTATGCATTTTATCAGAAAGCTCGCTTCCTGTCAATGCCGTATTTGCCATATCATGCAGATTGTTCAAAAATAATTTTGCTCAATCGCTTATATTTACGTCCAGCCCAAACTCCTCCGGCAAAAATCTCGGGCACACGTTTTCGGATGTGCAAATAACGCTCGCTGCAAGGCGCGTGCCTATTTCGCAGGCTTCCGCTATGTTCTTCCCGTATGTAAGCCCTATTACCGTGCCGGAGAAGAAAGCATCGCCCGCGCCGGTAGTATCCTTAACGTCAACATGCTTCGCCGGGCAAACGCCGCTTTCGCCATCCGTCGTGGCGTATACAGCGCCCTGCTCGCCCATCGTTACCACCATGCGCGGTATCTGCGCCGCCTTTATGCGGCGGGATAGTATATCCGCCATTTCAGCCGGAGTCTTATCATCGTAATCGTCGCTGAAAAGAATGCCCGCCTCCTGCTGATTGCATACGAAGCACTGCGTGGAGCGCAAAAAGTCGCGCCGTTCAAACGCTATGCGCATATTGGACACAACGGCGTAAACGGGCTTATTATGCTTTTCCGCCAGGGCGAAAACCAGCTTAACGATATCCTTATCTATATCTATTTCAATTGCTATACTGTCCGCCTTTTCAAATATTTCATCGCCATGCTGCGCCAATATGTCGTATATCGGGTGCAGATCGGGCCGTTTTGATATTGCCGCCACCACGTCGCCGTTGTTGCCGAAAACGGCCAGCCATGTGCCCATTCCGTCCGGCGTAACGCGTATGTAATCCGTGTTCACCTTGTGCGCATTCAGCTTTTTTATAACGTCCGCGCCAACGCCCGTGTCGTCCACAAGGCTTATAAACGTCGGTCTCAGTTCAACGTTTGCAATGTCCTCGGCTATGTTTCGGCTCACGCCGCCATGCACCTGCTCCACCCTGCCCGCGTTCCTGCCGCCGGGAATATACACCTCCGACGGGTAGCCCTTTATATCAACGAATATTGCGCCTATAACAACAATGCCCAATCCTATTCCCTCCGTATTCACAAAAAGCTGAGGTTATTATATCATATATCGTAAAAACATGAAAGTTCTTGCCTGCGCGTCGCAACGCTGATATAATACCGCGTTGGCGGCATGCCGCACATATGCAGCGTTACAGGGAGCGTATCCTATGAAAAAGCTTAGTACCACGCAGTTGGCAATGTCTTACACCGGCATATTCCTTGGCGCCGGTTTCGTATCCGGTCAGGAGCTTTGGCAGTTTTTCGCCTGCTTCGGCCCCGTCGGGCTTATTGGCTTCATAGGCACGGCTGCGCTGTTTTTCTATGTAAACTATGCTAACCTGAGGCTTATACAATTGACCGGTCAGGAGGACATGGGCCGCCTTATGACATGTGGCGATCATCCGAAGCTGCGCGCCGCCGTAAGCGCCATGCAAAACCTGCTGCTGGTCGGCGTATGCATAATCATGATAGCCGGCGCATCTACGCTTATCCATCAGCTTTTGCCCATACCCGCATGGTTGGGCGGGCTTATTTTCACGGTTATAGTCGCAGCGGTGGCCCTGCTCGGCATGCAGGGGTTGGTTGCTGTGTTTTCGCTGCTTGTTCCCGTTACCACGGTAATGGCCGTGCTGCTTGCCGCATGGGTGCTTATAAAAAACGGCTTCAGCTTTGCGCCCGCAAACGGCAGCGTATCCGCATTGATGCCGAACTGGATAATAGGCTTCGTTACCTATGCGGCATATAATCTTTTCGGGACAATATCCATACTTGTGCCCACGGCAAAGCTTATGGATGGCAAAAAAACCGTCCGCCGCGGCCTTAGCATGGGCAGCGTGCTTCTTATAGTACTTGCATGGAGCATGATAGCCGCAATTTCTGTTCTCCCCTCCTCCGGGCAAAACGAGCTGCCTATGTCCGCCCTTGCAAGCGGACTTCACCCCACGCTCAGCGTGGCATACAGTTTATTGATGGGCTTTGGCATGTTCGGTGCGTGCCTTTCGTCCATATGCGCCGTTGTCAGCCAAACCGAGCTGCATTTTGCCGGCATAAACAAACACGGAAAGCTTTTCACTACCGTGCTGCTGCTTGTGTCCTTCGCGCTCAGTCTGCTTGGTTTCGGCAATCTTATAGGCATAATTTATCCTGTTTTCGGCTATGCAAGCATACCGTTCCTCATTTGCCTTGTGCTCAATTACCATAAAGTAAAAAAGACCGGCACGCTGTGATTCAGCGTACCGGCACCGCCCCTTTCCGGGGCTTTTTTAATACTGTTTTAGTTTATCCACCGTTGTGGATATAACATAGCGCTCTTTTATGCTTTTAAGCTGCTGCATATGTTCCCGCGCAAGGTGCGCCTGCTGCAATGCTTCGCTTGCCCAGCGCTCTATCAATATCAGCTCATCCTCATCCGTTGCGCTCATTGCGTATTTATACGCCATGCAGCCTTCTTCCTGCAATATTTTATCCAGTATGCCCTGCGCCGCCACGTCGCGCACAAAGCTGCCGCGCTTGCCGTCCTTGCAGCGGTAAGTTACTATCAGCGTGATTTCGTCCATGTTAGGCCGCTCCTTCCTGTTTTATGGTGCTATTTTACACCATTTGCTCCATTTCCGCAGCCCTTTTCTTCTGCTCGGCATAATATTGCGCCTGTGCATACCAAAGTTCGTGGTATTTGCCGCCTTCGTCGGCAAGCAGCTCTTCATGCGTGCCGAACTGTATCATCCTCCCGCCGTCGAATACGGCGATCTCGTCGCAGAATTTGCAGCTTGACAGCCTGTGGCTTATGTATATCGCCGTTTTATCGCCGGCAATATCGTTGAATTTTTCGTATATCTCCGCCTCCGCCACCGGATCAAGCGCAGCCGTGGGCTCATCCAGCACTATGAACGGCGCATCCTTATATAATGCCCTTGCTATGGCTATTTTCTGTTCCTCCCCGCCGGACATTTCCACGCCGTCCTTATCAAGCTGCTTATACAAATATGTATCAAGCCCCTTTTCAAGCGTTTTAAGCCTTTCCCCGAAGCCCGCCTTTATAAGGCAGTCCGTAACGCGCTTTTCGTCATATGTACTGCTTGTTGCAACGTTTTGGCCAAGCGGCAGGGCAAAAAGCTTAAAATCCTGGAACACTACCGAGAATATGTTCATGTATTCATCGTAGCGGTATTTGCGAATATCTATGCCGTTGAGCAGTATTTCGCCCTCCGTCGGGTCGTATAGGCGGCACAGCAGCTTTATGAACGTTGTTTTGCCGCTGCCGTTCATGCCCACAACCGCAAGGCGGCTGCCCACGCGGAACTTTATGTTCATATTTTTGAGCGCATAGGCATCGTTGCCCGGATATTTGAAGGACACGTTGCGGAATTCCACGCTGTATTTCCTGTCGCTGCGCTTCTCCGTAGTAAGGCTGCCCTTATACATTGTATTGGGCATATCCAGCAATTCGCCCACCTTTTCAAGGAAGGCCGCGTTCACCTTAAGCTTGCCGAGCTGCTCTATGAACTGGTTTAGCCCGCCGAACAGCGCCGTTATTGCGCCGATGTACTGCGTAACCTCGCCAAGGCCGAATGCCCCGCCGTAGGCTTTAAGGCACACGAACAGATATACCGCGCCGTTGAGCAGCACCGCAATGCAGGCGGAAAGCACATAGAACGCGCCCATTTTGCCCTTTGCATCCTTTGCAAGGCCGGACCTTACGCCGAACATGTTTGTATTCTTCAAATACGGGCCGCACACATTTTGCTGCTGGGCATACATGCGCATATCCGCCCGCCTGTTCGGCAGCCTTGCAATAAAGCCGAAAAAGCTGAAAATACGGTTGCCGAGCGTTGCCGTCGGCGCATAATCGCTCCAGAATCTATCCGCCCTGTTGTAGCATGCCGGCGCAGCTATTGCCGCGCCTATCAGCAGCGCAAGCATTATTGCCGCGGCAATGGGACTGTTAAGCATAATAAGCCCCTTTGAATTATCGGGTATTCTGCTTGCAAAAAGGCTTACGGTAAGCGCAGCGCCGCCGATTATTCTGAAGCCGGCTTCAACGGACACCTGAAATATCTCAAACACCCGCGACAAACCGAGCCCAGAATAGTTTTCGTTCTGCTCTATTCCCGATCTAAGGTCGAACACATGCTGGCTGTCCGCATCCACAAAGTCCATGCTCAGCATCTTCTTTATTAGTATGTTCCGCATGCCGAAATATTTTGTTTCATCCTCCGCTTCCACCCGGCGCGACGCCATGGCCTTCAGCAGCATAAGCAGCGCGGAGCTTGCCAATATCAAAATAACATAGCGCGTCAGCACGTTTACGTCCCGTCCTCCGCAAAGCTCGGCAATCAGCCGTGCGGAGAACCATATTGCGGCGTACGGCGCGGCGGCTGCGAGCAGTCCGTTAATTATCGTTGCCGTAAACCAGCCCGGCATTTCGCCATGCAGCAGCTTCAATGCCCGCATGTTCAGCTTCCATGCCCGTATAAATGATTTATTCTCGGTTTTCGCTTTCATATTCGCGCCCTCCTTCCCGATAATACTTGCTTTGCACGGCAAACAGCTTTGCGTATTCCCCGCCGCGGCGCATAAGCTCATCATGCGTGCCTTCCTCGCTTATGCAGCCATCCTTCAGCATTATTATCCTGTCGCAGAATCTTGTTGATGCAAGGCGGTGCGATATGAAAAGCGACGTTCTGCCCTGCGTCATGCTGCTGTGTTTTTGATATATATCGTTTTCGGCAATTGGGTCAAGCGCGGCCGTGGGTTCATCCAGCGCTATTATCGGCCCATCCTTATACAGCGCCCGCGCAAGCATCAGCCGCTGCGTTTCGCCGCCGGAAAGCTCCGCCCCGTCCTCATATACGCTGCGGCCAAAGTGGGTATACATGCCCTTCGGCAATGACTTTATCTTTTCCGTAAGGCCGGCCTTTTCGGCGCAGTCCCACGCGCGCCGCTCGTCTATGCCGTCTATCCTTTGGGCAATGTTTTCTATTATGTTTGTATCAAGCAGCGAAAACTGCTGGAACACCGCCGAAAACAGCGCGTAATAATCCCGCCTGTTCAGCGTTTTAACGTCCTTTTCGTTGAACAGCACCCTGCCCTCCGTCGGGTCAAGGAAGCCGCATATAAGCTTTACAAGCGTTGTTTTGCCCGCGCCGTTAAGGCCGACTATTGCAAGCTTTTCGCCCGCGTGAATGGTCAAATCAAGGCCCTTTATGGTATCCTTCTCTGCCCCTATGTAGCGATAGCGCACGTTTTCAAGCCGTATTTCGCAGGGCATATCGCTGCGCTTTTCAATGCGCTCCCCGCCTTCAAGGTCAAAGGGTTCCTCCCATTCAAGGTAATCGCGCAGCTCGCTTATATCAAGGCTTTGCCTATGCAGCGTGCCGAATTTATCCAGTATGCCCGTTACCCATTGGGCAAAGCCGCTAACCGCGCCGAAATAGAGCAGGAACTGCGCCGCGCCAAGGCCGTGCTCAAGCGTGTACCATATGAGGTAGGCATAGGCCGCGCCGTTGCGCAAAAACGTAAGCGCAATGTCTATCACGTTGCCCCATATCTGCACCCTTCCCTGCCTTACGGCAAACGCACGGTACAGCCCCAGCGTCTTAACGTACAGCTCCTCTATCCAGTTGGCAAGGCCGAACATGCGAATATCTTTGGCGTAGCTCCGCTCTATGGCAACGCTGTTTATATATTCAAGCTTTTCGTTGTATTCCATGCGCTCCTTGCGGTGGCGGTAGCCCCATTCGTTTATGCGCTTGGATGCAAGGTAGCTCACCGCCGCCGTTGCCGCAACAAGCAGCACAAGCCATGCGTCAAGCTCAAGCAGCAGTATTATATATACCGCAAAGCCTATAACGTTGGTCAGTATATCCGTCCATGTTTTCCATATGGCCTCCGTCGCCTGGCTGTTGCTTGAAACAACGCGGTAGGCATTGTTCATATGCTCAATAAAGCGGGTATCAAGCATATTGGAATACGATGTTGCCGCCGACTTTAGCGCAATGCGGTTCAATATAGCGGTTCGCGTTTCTATGCGGCCGAAAAGCGTGTTTATATCCACATAGGTTCTACCCGCGCGCAGCACAAGCAGCACGCCCATGCAGGCAGCTATTGCGGCAATCAGCTCTCCCACCGCCGCGGCGGATTCTATTTTGCCGAGTATTATTGGCGTTATAAGCATTTCCGCCGCGGCATACGCCGCGCCCAACACCGCAAGCGCAATGCACATTGGCACCACCGGCTTATACGCTGCCCACGCCGTCTGCACCATATACCATGTGTTCTGCCACATATTGTATTTGGGTTTGGTTTTCTTTTTTTCTGTCGCTTCCATTACGGATGCAGCACCCCTTCCGTTTTCAACTTGGCTGTATGATAGCATAAATGCGCCATGTGCGGCGCATTTGGGGGACGAATTGTTAAAATCGGGTGACGAAATGCATTTTTTACTCCTGCGGGATGAGTATTTCGGTTGTAAAGGCGCCGTCCTCGCTGTTCCGGCTCAGATACCCGCCAAGGCGTTCAACAATCGTATCCACCCTTACAAGGCCGAAGCCGTGGCCCTCGCCCTTTGTTGTGGCAAAGCGCGCGCCTATCTTTTTCTGCTTGCCTACGGCCGTAAAGTTGGTGAAGGATATATAAAGCTGAGTATTCTTCATGTCCATATATACGCGGATAAGCCTGTCCTTTTCGTCAAGCGGAAGGCTTGCCTCTATCGCGTTGTCAAATAAATTGCCTATTATACAGCACAAATCAAGCTCGCTCATTTTAAGCTTAACGGGAATATGCGCGTCTATTTCCACCTTTATGCCCTTGGCCTTGGCAAGGGATACCTTGCTGTTTATTATCGCGTCCGCCATCGGGTTACCCGTTTTTATTGCCAGATCAACCGTGTTCAAATCGGTATCCAGCATATTCAGATAATCGTTTATGCCGTTCATGTCGCCCTTTGCCGCAAGCGCCTTCAGCATTTGTATGTGGTTGCGGTAATCGTGCCGCCAGCCGCGCATTTGGCGATACATATTGTCCACCTCTTTATAATGCGTGTCTATCAGTTCCCGCTGATATGCGGCTATGCGCTTATCTATTTGCCTTGATATGAACTTCATGCCGTTCACCTCATGTATTCTGGATTATTGCGCGGTTCAGCGGCTCATATGCGCCGCGTGGCAGCGGCAGCGCCGTGCCGTCGTTGAGTACAACCTCCGCCTTGGTAACGCGGCGTATGCGGTTAAGATTGACTATCATGCTGCGCCCAACGCGAGTAAAGCCGCTGTCAAGCTCCTTTTCAAATTCGTTCAGCGTGCGCTTAACGGTATACTCATGCTCCGCATGCACGGTAACGTAATTCTGCCTCACGTCGATATAGCGTATTTCATAAAGCGGTATGCGCACCATCTCCCCACCCATGTCCAAATTAAGGCAGCGTTGGCTTGTTTTAAGCCGCTCCGCGGCGCGGTCAAGCACGCCGAACAGCTTTTCCCTGTTCACGGGCTTCATAAGGTAATGCAGCGCCGCAACGTCGTACCCTTCGGCAATATAGTCGCTGTATCCCGTTATGAATATTATCTGCACGGTTTTGTTCCCCGCGCGCACGCGCCGCGCCATGCTCACGCCGTCCATGCCGCCCATCTCAATATCCAGCAGCAGCATGTCGTAAGCCTTGTTTTCGTCATACGCAAACAAAAAGCTTTCGGCGGACGGATATATTTCCGCATTCACCTCCGCCCCGCGCTCATCTGCCCAGGCTTTCAGTATTTCACTCACAAATTGCGCGTCCGCTGCGCAGTCGTCGCATATGGCGGCGCGGTATGCCATGGCTCATCCTCCAATTATAATTCCGGCTTTGGATTTATTATAGCATATGCAGCGGCGCATAAAAAGAGCAGCTCTCCACCAATACGCCACCTGCCCCGATGGCATTTTAAGCAAAGAGCCGCAAAATCTATTGTGTCCGTTCAGTTTATTCAGGAGGATCTGAGTACGGACGCCTATTGTTCTCCTTAGCCTCCGAACAGGCCGAGGAAACCTTTTTTCTTATATTTTTCGGAATTGAGTGACTTCAGTTCGTATCCCGTGCCGGCTATTGCCGCGCGCAGGGCGGTTTCGTCCAAAGCCTCTTCGGACAGTATTACGCATTCGCCCTTGGCATGGGACGATGTTACCTTTTTCACGTTGAAGCGAGCGCGGATAGCGTCATTCACATGCGCTTCGCACATGCCGCACATCATTCCGCCTATTCTGAGTGTGGTCTTTATCATAATGAATACATCTCCTTCATTGGGTATGCGGTATTTCCAGTGTTAAGGCTTTCGGCAAGCTCGTCTATTCTTTCATAGGACTGCGAAAGCACGTTCAGCGCAACGCTGCGGCAAAGCTCCTCGTCCAGCGCAAGCGCCGCATGCATCCGCTCGTACAGCGGTGCGTAGCACGCTTCGCACAGCTTGGCCTGCGCCTCGCCTTCCGGCGTAAGGCGCACTATGCCATAGCGCTTTTTGGTGGCAAGGCCAAGCGAGCAAAGATTCTGTATCATTGCGTGTGCGCTGGGCTTTGATACGTTCAGCCGCGCCGCCACGTCCACGCAGCGGGCGCCTTCACCGGCGCTGCAAAGCTGAGCCGTTGCCATAAGATATTTGATTGCGGAGGGCGTAAGCTGCTTTGCCTGTTCGTTTATGCATTTTTCCATGTGGCTCTATGTCCTCCTTCAGCCTGTTTTGTGTTATAGAGCGCGAGGGAGACGCCGCGAATCGCATCTCCCCCGCATTTTGGTTTTACTGCCGGGAATGGCACTTGCCGTGCATGGCGCAATTTGCGCAATTACAGCCGCAGGAGGACTTCCCCTTCTTCCTTTGGCCTATCAGGTAGGCGCATATAAGCGCGACCACACCCGCAATCACAAGCGTAATGATTATTGTTCCAAGGTTTTCTGCAAACCAGTTCATCATGAGAATCCCTCCTTCTTTTAGAATAATGATCGTGGTGATTTATATCGTTTGGGCCTATCAGACCTTTACGTTGGTGGTCAGCTTGGTAGCTTCCTTATAGGGCTTCACAAGCATGTAGATCATGCCGGCCAGCAGCGCAAGAGTGAATACAAGGCCGATAACATTGGTGTTGCCGGTTATGGCATTGCCAAACTGGTTTATCATAAGGGCGATGGCATAGGCGAAGCCACACTGATAACCGATGGCGAACCAGGTCCACTTGGCGCTGTTCATCTCGCGCTTGATGGCGCCGATGGCGGCGAAGCAAGGCGCGCAGAGCAGGTTGAATACCAGGAAGGAGTAGGCGCTGATGCCGGTGAAGGCAGCCGCTATGTTCTGATAGGTGGTGCCGTCGCCGCCGCCGTACAGTATGCCCATGGTACCGACTATGTTTTCCTTAGCAACAAGGCCGGTGATGGAAGCGACGGTAGCCTGCCAGTTGCCCCATCCGAGCGGAGTGAATATCCAGGCGATGGTGTTGCCGATGGCAGCCAGTATGGAGTAGTCTATCTCGTCCTCAGCAAGCATCCTGAACGTGCCGTCCACTACTCCGAAGTAAGTGGTGAACCAAACCAGTATGGTGGAGAGCAGTATTATCGTGCCGGCCTTCTTTATGAAGCTCCAGCCGCGCTCCCACATGCTCCTGAGCACGTTAGCAAGGGTGGGCCAATGGTAAGCAGGCAGCTCCATAACGAAGGGAGCGGGTTCGCCTGCGAACATTTTGGTCTTTTTGAGCATTATGCCGGATACGACTATCGCGGCCATGCCGATGAAGTAAGCGCTGGTGGATACCAGGGCGGAGCCGCCGAACATGGCGCCGGCTATCATGGCTATGAAGGGCACCTTAGCGCCGCAGGGGATAAAGGTGGTGGTCATTATGGTCATGCGCCTGTCGCGCTCGTTCTCTATGGTCCTGCTGGCCATTACGCCGGGAACGCCGCAGCCAACGCCGATGAGCATAGGAATGAAGGACTTACCGGAAAGGCCGAACTTGCGGAACACCCTATCCAGTACGAATGCGATACGGGCCATGTAGCCGCAGGCCTCAAGGAAGGCGAGCAGCAGGAAAAGCACCAGCATCTGAGGCACGAAGCCAAGCACCGCGCCAACGCCGGCAACGATACCGTCAAGTATCAGGCCCTGCAGCCACTCGGCGGCGTTTGCGTTTTCAAGCGCGTTGCCTACCAGCACCGGTACGCCGGGCACCCACACGCCGTAGTTAGCGGGATCGGGCTCTTCAAAGCCGTTTTTTTCAATGTAAGCAGCCGCGTCAACATAGGTCACGGGAACAACATTGTCGTTTTCTTCCTCTCCGGCGGGGATCGCGTCGTAGTAAGCGGTCAGCTCATCAACGGCCAGGGTCTCCTCATCCTCAACCTCAACGGTGCCGGTGGTGGATTCGGGAACGAAGTTCTTTATCTCCTCAAGGGCAGCGGCTTCGTCGAAGTCATCAGCCTCGGTATCGATCTCAACGAAGGCGTTGATGGCGTTCATGGCGTTGCCGTATTCTTCGCTCACCTCTTCATACTGAGCGCTGCCAATGCCGAACAGATGGAAACCATCGCCGAACAGGCCGTCGTTTGCCCAGTCCGTAGCCGCAGCACCTACGGTGACCATGGAGATGTAATAAACAAGGAACATTACCAGCGCGAATATGGGCAGGCCCAGCCAGCGGTTGGTCACTATCTTGTCTATCTTATCGGAGGTGGAAAGGCTGCCGGCATTCTTTTTCTTGTAGCAGCTCTTTATTATCTCCGCAATGTAGACGTAACGCTCGTTGGTGATTATGGATTCGGCGTCGTCGTCCAGCTCTTTTTCAGCCGCCGCTATGTCCTGCTCGATATGGTTCATGGTATCGGCGGGAATGTTCAGCTTCTCAAGCACCTTATCATCGCGCTCGAAAATCTTTATGGCGTACCAGCGCTGCTGCTCGGCGCTCATGTTATGCACAGCCGCTTCTTCAATATGCGCAATGGCATGCTCCACGGGGCCGGAGAAGGTGTGCATCGGCACGGTCTTGGTGGACTTGGCGGCCTTTACCGCGGCCTCCGCCGCTTCCATAACGCCGGTGCCCTTCAGGGCGGATATTTCAACTATCTCACAGCCAAGCTGGCGGGAAAGTTCGCTCACGTTTATCTTGTCGCCGTTCTTCTTTACAACGTCCATCATGTTGATGGCTATCACCACGGGGATACCGAGTTCGGTAAGCTGGGTGGTGAGGTAAAGGTTACGCTCAAGGTTGGTGCCGTCGATAATGTTCAGTATCGCGTCCGGCCTTTCGGTTATCAAATAGTTACGCGCAACAACTTCCTCAAGGGTGTAAGGGGAAAGGGAGTAAATGCCGGGCAGGTCCATTATGATAACGTCGTCGTGCTTCTTCAGCCTGCCTTCCTTCTTTTCAACCGTTACGCCCGGCCAGTTACCCACGAACTGGTTGGAGCCGGTGAGCGCGTTGAACAGCGTCGTTTTGCCGCTGTTCGGGTTGCCCGCAAGGGCTATTTTTATTGCCATGTTCTGCTCCTTTCGGTTAAATTCATCTAACCTTGTAACAAAAAATTATTCCTGAACTTCTATCATTTCGGTGTCCGCCTTGCGCAGGCTCAGTTCGTAGCCGCGCACGGTAACCTCCATCGGGTCACCCAGCGGCGCCACCTTGCGCACGAAAACTTCCGTGCCTTTGGTGATGCCCATGTCCATGATGCGGCGCTTCACGGGGCCTTCGCCGTGCAGCTTCACTACCTTCGCAGTCTCGCCGATCTTAACGTCTCTAAGCGTTTTCATTGCTGTCCTCTCCTTTTGTCAGTTTGGTTTGGTTGATTTATTTAAATTTAATCAAATCATTATTTTGCGCGCCATCTCTTCACTTATGGCTACGCGGGCTTCCTTTACCTTAACTATTACGTTGCCGCCCAATGCGGACACCACCGTAACGTTCCCGCCGGGGACAAAGCCCATATCCTCAAGGTGCTTCTTCACCTCCGGGCTTCCGCCCACCTTATGGATTATCTGTTCTTCGCCCATATTTGCAAGCGTAAGCGGCATCATGTTCTCTCCTCCTCATCCCAAGGTTAGTGTACGCTAACCGTTGATGAAAAAATAATGGTTAATTTCGTTTAACTAATGTTAATTTCATTAGGTTAAGCTTCTTTAACCGTGGCATAGTTTAGCACCTCTAACCTTATATGTCAACCCCTTTTTTAAACATTTTTTGCATTATTGTTTGAACGCTTGCTTTTTCACCGAGTGTGTGTTAATTTAATAAGTAATTTATTGAGAGGACGGCGCAAAGCTGCATGAAAATACTTAGGGCATCAGAGGACTACCTTGAGGCTATGCTTATAATGAAAAACAGGCGCGGTTACATTCGCTCCATAGACATTGCCGAATATTTGGGCGTGACCAAGCCGAGCGTTACCTATACCACCAAGCGTTTGAGGGAAAACGGCTACATCACAATGGATGTAGACGGGCTTATAACGCTGACAGACAGCGGCATGGAGATAGCATCAAAAATGCTGGACAGGCACCATACTTTGACCAAGTTCCTTGTGAGCCTGGGTATAGATGAGATAACCGCGGAAAAAGACGCCTGCAAAATAGAGCACGACATAAGCCAGGAAACCTACGAAGCCATCTGCGCCCATGCAATGAAGCACGGCGCGGGAAACAACTGATTAAAGCAGCGCTTAACGCACGCAAAAGGAGCGGGGATATTTGCCCCCGCTCTTTGTATATTCCGCGCGTATGCCGCGCAGGGATATGCTTAGTTGCAGCCGCAGCCGCAGCCGGAATTATTGTTGTTGCAGCCGCAGCCGTTGTCGCAGCCGCAGCCATTGTTGCTGAAACCGCCGGCGAGCAGGATAAGTATTATTATCCACCACCAGTTGTTCCCGTTGCAGCCGCAGTCATTGTTGCAGCCGCAGCCGCAGTCGTTGCTGAAGCCGCCGGCAAGCAGGATAAGTATTATTATCCACCACCAGTTGTTTCCGTTGCAAGAGCTACACATATGCTTTCCTCCTTGTTATTCGCCCCGATGGGCAATTCTAAGATATAGTACTCATCGGGAGCGAAATGTGTGCATATGCGGCGAAAGAAAACGACTTATGCGTTCTTGCTCTCTTCTTTCTCCTCCTGCGCCTTTATGTATGCCAATATCTTCTCCTGCTGTGAGAGTATGCGGTTAAGCTTATTGTGCATATCCTCTATCATTATTTCGGTTTTAAGGTTAACCTTATAATCGTTCTCGGCGCGGCGGCGATCCTTTTCCTCCTGCCGGTTCTGGCTCATCATTATCAGCGGCGCCTGTATTGCCGCCACGCAGGACAGCACAAGGTTGAGCAATATAAACGGATATGCGTCAAACGCGCCGTCTGCCAATAATATGTTCACCGCCATCCAAAGTATCAGCACCGCTACAAATGAGAATATGAAGCCCCAGCTTCCCGCGAACCTTGCTATTTTGTCCGCCGCTCGCTGGCCGAAGGAGTAGCCGTCCTTTGCTGCCTTGCTCGTGTTTTCGGATACTTTGCTGCTTGCAAGCAGGCTAAGTATCTCCTCGTCCGTCATGTCGTGCTCTATGTCCTTTATAACTTCGCTTACAAGCCTCTTGTTTTCCTTCATGCCCGTTCCCCCCCCTTATTTTATTGAGCCGAATATGCCCCGTATTATGGAGCGGCCAAGCTCGCGGCCTATGGTGCTCATGGCGCTGTTTGTAACGCGGGTCATTGCCTTGCTTGCGGCGGACTTGGTCTTTTTCGCAGCCTTTGTCGCGGCGGAGGTTCGCTTGGTCGTTGTGGTCTTTGCGGATTTTGCGGCCTTCTTTTCTTCCTTAGCTGCCTGCTTTGCCGCCTTTTCGGCAGCCTCCTGCTCCTCCTTCTCCTGTTCTTCGTTCTGCTGTTCAAAGTATTCATAGGCGGAGAAGTTGTCTATCGCCTTGTCGTATTTATGCTTCATGTCGCTTGCGTCTATAACAGCGCGGCGCTCCTCGTCCGTAATGGTGCCCATGCGGCTTTGCGGCGGCAGTATGAACGCGCGCTGCACTATGCCCGGCACGCCGTTTTCATCCAGGCAGGATACAAGCGCCTCGCCAACGCCAAGTTCCATTATGGCCGTTTGCGTATCGAACGCGGGATTTGCGCGGAATGTTTGCGCGGCGGTCTTTACGGCCTTCTGCTCGCTTGGCGTATATGCCCTGAGCGCATGCTGCACGCGGTTTGAAAGCTGCGCAAGCACGCTGTCCGGAATATCGGACGGGCTTTGCGAAATGAAATATATGCCAACGCCCTTTGAGCGGATAAGCTTCACCACCTGCTCGATTTTCTGCACAAGCACCTTCGGCGCGTCGCTGAACAAAAGATGCGCCTCATCAAAAAAGAACACCATCTCCGGCTTTTCGGCGTCTCCGCGCTCCGGCAGTTTTTCAAACAGCTCGCTCATCAAAAACAGCATGAACGTTGCATACAGCGTAGGATTCTGCACAAGCTTCACGCTGTGCAGCACGTTTATGTATCCCCTGCCCTGCTCATCGCGCTGCATCCAGTCGCGTATATCTATCGCCGGTTCGCCGAAGAATTCCACGCCGCCTTCATCCTCAAGCGCTATAAGGCTCCTTTGTATCGCGCCCAGGCTCTGCGCGCTCATGTTTCCGTATTCCGCGGAAAACTCCGCCCGGTTTTCGCCAACGTAGCGCAGCATGGCCTTAAGATCCTTTATGTCTATGAGCAGCAGCCCCTTATCGTCCGCAATTTTGAACACAAGGTTCAATACGTCGCTCTGCACGTCGCTCAGGTCCATCAGCCTGCTCAAAAGCATCGGCCCCATTTCGCTTACGGTTGTCCTTACGGGGTGGCCGTATTCGCCGTATATATCCCAAAACCGCGTTGGAAACACGCGGTAGCGCCAATCCTCTATCCCAAGCTTATTTATGCGCTTTTCCATGCTTTCGCTGTGCACGCCCGCCTTGCACATGCCGGCAAGGTCTCCCTTTATGTCCGCAAGGAACACCGGCACACCCAGCTGAGAAAAGGACTCCGCCAGCACCTTGAGCGTTATTGTTTTGCCCGTGCCGCTTGCGCCGGCAATAAAGCCGTGTCGGTTGGCCATTTTGGGCTCAAGAAACACCTTTTCGTCCGACTTTGCAAGCCATATTTTTCCGTTCAGTTCCATTTTTACGCTTCTCCTTCTTCCCTGCTGAATATCGTGCGATTTTTTGAAATTATACCGCACAACGCATGTCTGTGCAATGCGCCGTGCCGCTGTTTTATTTTGTTTTGTCTCTTACCGCTTCAAGAAACTCCTCCGCCTCCGCGCGTGTCTTGAAAACAACCTTGGGCTTATCGCGGTATTTTTCAAGCAGGGCGTATATTTGCGGGCAGCGCTCCGTTTTGAAGCTCCTTATGAATTGAATAAACTCCTCGTCATATTCCTGCTCTATCCACGGCATATCAGGCCGCGGCTCGCCCATGCGCGTGCGCACCCCGTCAAGGCATACCTTCGCCGGGTAATCCAAAAAGAACACCGCATCGCATTCCTTCAGCCGCATTTCCATTGAAAAGCTGTAATTGCCGTCTATAATCCAACGGTCTTTTTCAAGCACGCTGCCAAGCCGTAAAAGGAACGTTTCCCTGTCTACGTTTGTCTTGTCCGCATTCCAGAAAAGCATATCCAAATGATATACCGGCAGCTTGGTTATTTCGCCCAATGCCCTTGCAAACGTGCTTTTGCCGCCGCCCGGGCAGCCTATAACCATTATTTTATTGCATTTCAGTATGCCGTTCACCATGCTCTCAAGCCCTTTGGAAGATGGTTCTTCATCCTGCCGCCAACCGCCTTGCCCCAGCCTATCGGGTGGTTACGATACGCCACGGCGCAATACCCGCGCCAAGCCTCAGGGCAGTTTATCTCCTCCCCGCGCATATATGCCGCAAGGCGTGCGTCGCTTTCGTCAAGCGACAGCATACGGGCGTATTCGCCGCCGTGCTCCGCCATAACCAGCGTGTGGTGCGGCACAAAGCGGCCCTTTTGCAGCTCTCCGGCATAAACTCCAACGCTGCGCCTGAGCATGGGCGCTATCGCTTCAGGCAGCTCCGCAGAAATTATGTTCACACCGTTTTGATAAGCATATGCCGTGCCCTTGGGCGGCACCGTGAACGTATCTTTAATAAATTCGGCATACGCCTTATCTTTGCACGGGGTAAGCTTCAGCGGCGCATAAGGGCGCACGCTGCCGCCCTTTCGTCTAAGCACCGCGGCAAAGTGCCCTTCCCCCGCGAACGTGTGCGGATAAAGCCTGCGCTGCTCAGCAAGTTCAAAATCCGTATGCGTTTTAAGGAACCACTCTATATTGTCCTCGTTTTCCTCGCGTGAGAAAGTGCAGGTGGAATATATCAGCATGCCGTCTTTGGCAACGCATTGCGCGCTGCTTTCAAGTATAAGCCGCTGCCTGTTGGCGCAGGAAGAAACATGCTCCGCGCTCCATTCTTCTATTGCGCGCTCATCTTTCCTGAACATGCCTTCCCCGCTGCACGGCGCATCGACTATCACCCTGTCGAAATACTCCGGCATCGCTTTTGCAATCTCGTCCGGCCTGCGGCTTATCACCGCCGCGTTAGCTATACCCATGCGCTCAACGGTGGATTCGAGTATTTTGGCGCGGCTTGGCACTATTTCATTGGATACTATAAGCCCCTGCCCGTTTAGCCTTGCCGCTGCGGCTCCCGTTTTGCCGCCGGGTGCCGCGCACATATCCAGCACCTTCATGCCCGGGTGTATATCCGCAATGGCAATGGTCAGCATGGCGCTCGGCTCCTGCATATATATAAGCCCTGCCATGTGTACGGGACTTAAACCCACTCCTTCCCATGCTTCCGTAAGGCGGAAACCGTCCGCCGTATTATCCACCCTTTCAAGCTTAACGGGGCAAAGCGCGGCTATTGCAGCCGCGTTCCCTTTGAGCGTATTCGCCCTCAGCCCGCGCACGCTTTCATTATTATAGCTTTCTAAAAATGCCGCGTAGTCGCCCTTCAGCTCCGCCTGCATACGGGATAGAAATTCGCCCGGTAACGCCTTCATGCCGTTTGCCGCCTTTCCGTTCAATATGCTTGCATTTTATCATGCGGAAAAGCCATATGCAAATGCGTTATGAAAATATGCCGTTTTCGGCTTGACAAAGCAGGCATCAGCGCATAGAATACAATTATAGCGTAGAAAAAGAGGAGTACGCCAAACTTCTTTGCAAAAGAGATGCGGCTTCACCGGCTGAAAGGGCTGCTTGCGAAGATTGGCGGAAGGTCGCTTTGGAGCTGTTTTGGGTGAAGTAGCAGTAATCCGGAACGCGCGCGCCGCGTTAAGGCGCATAGAGCGGGGCATATTATGCCCAACAAAGGTGGTACCGCGGAGCTTCCGTCCTTTAATCAGGGACAGAAGCTCCTTTTAATTTACCAAACAAACTATTTTTTCAGGAGGAGAGAGTACCATGAAGGAGATGCCAAAGTCTTACGACCATCAGGGCGTGGAAGACAGGCTGTATGAAAAATGGGAAAAGAACGGCTATTTCCATGCCGAGCCTAATCCCGACAAGGAGCCGTATTGCATAGTCATACCCCCACCGAACATAACCGGTCAGCTGCACATAGGCCACGCAATAGACGAAACGCTGCAGGATGCGCTTATCCGTTACAAGCGCATGGCCGGGTTTGAAACGCTGTGGCTGCCCGGCACCGACCATGCGTCCATAGCCACCGAGGTAAAGATAATCGAACAGATGGCCAAGGAAGGCCTTGACAAGCGCGACATAGGACGCGAGGCGTTTTTGCAGCGCGCGTGGGACTGGAAAAAGGAATACGGCGGAAGGATAGTAAAGCAGCTCAGGAAGCTTGGCGCCAGCTGCGACTGGGACCGCGAACGCTTCACAATGGACGAAGGATGCTCCAAGGCCGTTACCAAGGTGTTCGTTGACCTTTACAACAAGGGCCTTATTTACCGCGGGGACAGGATAATAAACTGGTGCCCGCATTGCAAGACCGCGCTGAGCGACGCGGAGGTTGAATACGAAGAACAGCAGAGCCATCTTTGGCACGTGCGTTACGATGCGCCGGACAAGAGCTATTCCATAACCGTGGCTACCACCCGCCCCGAAACCATTCTTGGCGATACGGCGATAGCCGTGCATCCGGACGACGAACGCTATGCCGGCATAGTTGGTAAAACCGTAGTTATCCCCGTTGTGGGGCGCGAAATACCCATCGTAGCAGACGAATACGTTGAAAAGGAATTCGGCACCGGCGCCGTGAAGATCACCCCCGCGCACGATCCCAACGACTTTGAGGTCGGCGTAAGGTGCAACCTGCCCGTTATGCGCGTGTTCACGGACGATGGGCATATAAACGAGCTTGGCGGCGCATACGAAGGGCTGACCACCATGGAATGCCGCAAGAAGCTGGTGGCGGATATTGAAGCGGCCGGCAATCTGGTAAAGATAGAGCCTTACGGCCACAACGTTGGCACCTGCTACCGCTGCCACAGCACGGTTGAGCCGCTGGTGAGCAAGCAGTGGTTCGTGAGCATGAAGCCCCTTGCAAAGCCCGCGATAGACGTTGTTAAGAGCGGCGAAGTGAAATTCGTGCCCGAGCGATTCGACAAGACCTATTATAACTGGATGGAGAACATACGCGACTGGTGCATTTCCCGCCAGCTTTGGTGGGGCCACAGGATCCCTGCCTACTACTGCGACGATTGCGGCGAAACCATAGTTGCCGAATCCGCGCCCGCGTGCTGCCCCAAGTGCGGCGGCCATATGCATCAAGATGAGGACGTGCTGGATACCTGGTTCTCCAGCGGCATGTGGCCGTTCTCAACGCTTGGGTGGCCCGAGCATACAAAGGAGCTTGAATACTTCTATCCTACAAGCACACTTGTTACCGGCTACGACATAATATTCTTCTGGGTAGCCAGAATGATAGTGTTCGGCATGGAAGTGATGCATCAAAAGCCGTTCTCCCATGTTTACATTCACGGCCTTGTTAGGGACGAATTGGGCCGCAAGATGTCCAAATCCCTTGGCAACGGCGTGGATCCGCTTGAAATAATAAAGCAATACGGCGCGGACAGCCTGCGCTTCAGCCTTGTTACCGGCAACGGAGCGGGCGGAGATATGCGCTTCGGCACAAAGAAGGTTGAAGCTGCGCGCAACTTCTGCAACAAGCTTTATAACGCAACGCGCTTCGTGCTTATGAACATAGGCGATGCAAAGGTTGGCGAAATAGACATAGCCAAGCTTGACATAGCCGATAAGTGGCTGCTGAACAGGCTCAATACCATAATCCGCGAGATAACCGCCAACATGGACGGCTTTGACCTTAACCTTGCGGCGCAGAAGATATACGACTTCGTATGGACCGAATTCTGCGACTGGTACATTGAGCTTGCCAAGCCCCGCATGAATGGCGACGACGAGGAGCAGAAGGCCAACGTGCGCGCAATACTTTGCCGTGCGCTCACCGATTCGCTCAAGCTGCTGCATCCGTTCATGCCGTTCATAACGGAAGAGCTTTACCTTAACCTGCCCAACAGCGAGGAAACCATTATGCGTTCCGCATGGCCAACAGCGCAGGCGGAGTGGGACTTCCCCGAGGAGGCGGAGACCATGGAAGAGGTTATGGACCTTATCCGCGCCACGCGCAACATTCGCGCGGAGATGAGCGTTGCGCCCAGCCGCAAGCTGAGCATGACCCTGGTTACGCACGGCGCGAAGGCCGAAGCGCTTGAAGCAAGCATACCCTATATAATGAAGCTTGCCGGCGCGGAGCACGTTGCCATTCAGCAGGATAAGACCGGCATACCCGAAAACGCTGTTTCCGCCGTGGCACAGGCCGCGGAAGCGTTCATCCCCCTGAGCGACCTTATAGACGTGGACAAGGAGCGCGAACGCCTGAACAAGGAAGCCGCCAAGGTTCGCGCGGACATAGAGCGCAGCAGCGGCAAGCTGAATAACGCAGGCTTCGTGGCCAAGGCCCCCGAAAAGGTAATAGCCGAAGAGCGCAAAAAGCTCGCCGCAGCGGAAGATATGCTGGGCAAGCTTGAAGCAAGGCTTGAACAGCTAAACAAAATGTAATGCGATAAGCCATGAAGGGACGCGGTATCGTCCCTTCATAATTTCAGCACATCATACTTCAGCATTTGTTCTGCTGGTTCACTCTTGTGCTTCTGTAATGCATGAATACTCCGTAAGCGCGGCCATAGCCGTGATGTGTTCATTCACCATACTATGGAAGCATTTCGGCAGATGATCGCGATGGGCGCGATGCATTGCTACGCATTCCTGGCAGCGGCCATGGTATTTACATGCAACCTTGCAGGGGCAAATGTTTTCCCTGTTGGCAATTGCTTGGCGAACTTCTTCAACAAATTCATCCTGCAGTTTACGATATGTTTCTTTATCTCCCGCATAGTAAGCCGCAAGGGCTCTTTTTTCCTTCTCGTTACCATCGATTTTCATGTTTCTTCCTCCCATTTATTTTGTTTATGTTTTGCACCGGATGTTCCTTCCTTTCCGCTAAGCACCAATCCCGCTATTATAAGGGCCATGCCGGTAGCAGCTAATGCCGTTATCCGTTCATGCAGAACCACAGCCGATGCTGCAACGCTTATTACCGGGATAATATAAATATATGTGGTAGTTTTCACAGGGCCTAAAATGCCTATTGCAGTATTCCATGTTACAAAGCAAAGCGCTGAGGCACATATTCCCAGGAACAACAAGTTTAGCATGTTTACACTGTTGCAAAGCTTTGACATGTCAAAATTCAGTTCTGAAAAAGCCAATATTGGCGTCATGCACAGAAGTCCATATTCAAATATTCTCCTTGTCGTAAGTATTACGTTATACCCAAATGAGTTTATCTTTTTGACTACCAGCGAATACGCCGCCCAACATACCGCCGCAAAAAGGGCAAGTATGTCTCCAAGCGGATTTAACTCCAGTTTTTTGCCATTAAACACGATTAAAATAATTCCGCATACCGCAACAACAAAGCCTATGTAAAAAGCACTTTTCGGACTCTCATCACCCTTCAAAAGCAGTTTACCCAGCAGTGCAGTAAAAAGCGGCGATGCCGAGATAATAACGCTTACATTTGACGCCATGGAGTAAGCGAGCGCAACATTCTCCAGCATGTAATACATGCATACACCTAAAAGCCCTGCTAAAAACAGCATACCTTCTTGCTTAAATGTCGTTCCCTTGAGCCGGCATGGGTAGACTATCACAAGCGAAATCGCGCCAAGTATAAAGCGAAGTAACAAAATCTCAATAGGCTTAAAGTCATTCAAAAGCACCTTAGTTGAAACCATGGTTGTGCCCCATATCAATATCGTGATCGCAGCGGCAATATGTCCGTATACTTGCTTAACTTCTGTTTTCATAATGTTTTTTTCAACGTACCCAAGTGTCCTTACCGGCAAGCATTGTGCGCTCCACCTTCACATTCAGTATTTCATCGTGCGGAATCGAAAACATATCTCTATCGAGTACAGCTAAGTCAGCATATTTACCAACTTCAAGCGTGCCGATATAAGCGTTCTCGCCTGTTGCATATGGAATATTCTTACTAAAAAGGCAAATCGCCTGATATACACTTAGCCGCTCCTCAGGCTGCATTCCGCCTCTTGGCAGCCCGTTTAAATCTTCCCGAGTAACAGCGCTGTAAATAGCCGGCATTGGGTCAAATGATTCAACAGGGGCATCAGATCCCCCCGTAAGCAGCAACCCATTTTCAATATATGTGCGCCAGAGATATCCGTTTTTCTTTCTTTCGGCTCCAAGGCGCTCCTCAACCCAATGCATATCCGTCAAGAAAAAAGCTGGCTGTACATCCAATACAACGGGCAGTTTTCGCATGCGTTCAATCAGCGCTTTTGTTGCAAGTTGAGCATGTATAATGCGAAACTTTGGCAAAGAATCAATTTTCTCTTGCGCCCATCCCTCCATTTTCAGTGCTGCACGAGTATTTTCAATAGCCGTAACAACAATATCCAATGCCCTGTCGCCGATTGCATGTATGGCGCATTGTATTCCGGCGCGCGACGCGCGCAGCATCTTACTTTCTAATGCTTCTCCGTCTTCAACAACTATTCCCATTGTCGTTGGATCATCCGCATACGGAGAATACAGTGCAGCACTGCGAGAGCCAAGGCTGCCATCACAGAACAGCTTATATCCCCCAGTATGTACTTTCCCGTCACCGTCTCCGTATGTATACTGTCTTTCAGGCCGGTTTCCCATCAGCTTTTCCAGCTTATCCTGATAAACAGTTACCCGCAGTGGGAGCTTGCCTTCTGCATCAAGTTCAGCATAATCTTCAACGGACTCTATATACTTCCATATATCAGCAGCATATGTATGCATCGATGTCATACCCAGCGATGCCATTTTTTGTAATTCCGCTGCCATTATGTTTCGCTTATATTCAGGATTCGAAAGCGGATCAGGTATTATTTCATCAAAAACCTTAGTGGCCTGTTCGCGCAAAATCCCGTTAGGGTAGCCATCTTCTTCAAATTCCACAACGCCGCCCGGTTCCGGTGTATATCCTTTTCCTATACCCGCCTTTTCCAAGGCCATTGTATTTGCAACCACCGTGTGTAGGCATGTCCGCTTTATCACTATCGGATGTTCCGTACTTACAGCGTCCAGCTCTTTGCGCGTAGGCAGCGCATCAGCAGAATCACGCCACTTTGACTGATCGAAATTCGACCCGCGTATCCATTCGCCCCTCGTTGTAGAAACAGCTTTTTCCTTAAGGCGCAACAAGGCTTCTCTCTTTGATCTGCACCCTCCAAGGTCCACTGTTGTAAGAGCCTGACACGTTGCATAAAAATGCATATGGCTGTCCCCCAGACCCGGTATTACAGTCTTTCCTTTCAGATCAAGCATCTCCAGCGGTTCATATAGCAAAAATGCTTCACAATCTCTCCCTACAAAAACAATTTTGCCATCATTAATGCCAAGTGCTTCCACTACATCATTTTCACTTTTTAGCGTATGAATGCTGCCGTTGTAAAGTAGTCTGTCCAGCTTCTCTTTCATGGCGTCTCCCTTTTATGTATGCTAATGCTTCTCCTTCATACTGTTGAAGGATTTTCGTATTGCATCAAGATTCTCAGGCGATGAAACAATATCATAAGCCGTAGCTGCCAATATTTTGCTTGCATATATTATTGCAGCATGGCTTTCTTCGCTTTTCCCCTGTGCTGCCGCTTCTTTACTATGGCTTGGTGCCGGATGATCGCCGTCGCTCGCAACACGAATGCAAGCGCCCGGAGTACAATAACATACGTTGCCAAAGTCTGTAGAGCCTGTTTTTTCCCGCGGCGGAGCTATCTTGGGCGCATTAACAAGCTCCGCATTATTCATCAGCAGTGCATTAAGTTCCGGCACCGGGATGCTGTTATCTATATCCCTTGCTCTTTTTACTGTGTATGTTGTTTCTGTCATCAATGCTGCCCCGTCAAGTATTTTCATAAGGCGTTCTATTACATTTTCAAGCATTACGCGGTCATACGAGCGAACTATAATCTGCGCCGCCGCATGCGCCGGAACTGCATTCGGCGGCATTCCTCCATCCGTTATCGCATAGTGCATACGCACATCATCCGCTACATGTTCGCGCATGAATTCAATTGCATTAAATGCTAATATGAGCGCGTCAAGAGCACTGCGACCGCATTCAGGCCGTATAGCTGCATGTGAGCTTTGTCCTTTATATTCCACAGAGAACGTGCTCAATGCCATAGTGCGAAGATCTACGCCAGTGGCACCAGAGCTCGCATGCGTCATCATTGCCAGATCTATATCCTTGAAGCAGCCATTTTCAAGCATGATTATTTTTCCGCCCTCTGTTTCCTCCGCCGGTGTGCCATAAACAACTATACGGCAAGGCATGCTGCGCGGCAAATTATTCTTTAACGCTATGGCTGCACCGACGATAGCGGGTCCCTGAAGATGATGACCGCATCCGTGGCCTATTCCCTCCAGAGCATCATATTCGCACAAAAGTCCGATTGACGGTCCCCCATCTCCGTTTTTCCACTCAGCCCTGAATGCGGTGTCAAGCCCGCCAATACCAAGCTGCGTTTCATATCCGTTCTGTCTGAGGTATTCAGAAAGCAACGCGCTCGCTTTATATTCCTTCAGCCCTATTTCCGGATTGTCGCATATATAGTCTCCCATGCGCAGCAGGTCATTTTTTTGCTTATCAACAGCGTCAAACAAATCATTTTTGTTCATGATGCTCTCCTATTATTCATATAGCGCACATGCTACGAAATGCCCCGGTTCAGCCTCTACCAGCCTTAATTCCTCACTAAGGCAGCGTTCGCTTGCATTGGGGCAGCGTGATGCAAAACGGCATCCCGGCTTAGGATCGATAGGATTTGATACCTCTCCTTTTATTATCCCGGCTCCGCGTTTACGCGGCATCAGTTTCGGTATAGGTATAGCCGCCAAAAGAGCTTTTGTATAAGGATGTAACGGGTTTTCAAACAATCTATCCGAGTTCACACGTTCTACGCATTGGCCCAGATACATAACAGCAATTTCGTTTGAAATATGCTTTACTACCGACAAATCATGCGTGATAAACATATATGTAAGCCCCATATCGCTTTGCAGATCCATAAGAAGATTAAGTATCTGTGCCTGAATCGAAACATCTAATGCGCTTACAGGTTCATCGCAAACAATAAACTTTGGTTCAACAGCAAGTGCCCGGGCGATGCCTATACGCTGTCTTCTGCCGCCATCCAACTCATGCGGGTATGCGTTTTCAAAGCGGCTGGCAAGCCCGACCGTGTCCATCAATTTATTTACTCGCTCATATATTTCCGCATTGCCATGGCAGAGTTTGCATACCCTTATCGGCTCCGCAATAATATCCCTTACCGTCATACGGGGATTAAGCGATGAAAACGGATCCTGGAATATTATCTGCATATCGCGACGTATAGATGCCATCTGTCTTTCATTGTATCCGGCAATGTTCTGCCCGTTATACAGCACCTCTCCGCTGGTAGGTTTAATAAGCTGAAGTATGGTCCTTCCCAGTGTAGATTTGCCGCATCCGCTCTCGCCTACAACGCCAAGTGTGTTACCGGCCTGTATGGATATATTTACGCCATCAACAGCGTGAAGCATTCCGCGCGGAGTGTCAAAGTATTTTTTCAGATTTCTGGTCTCTATCAACGGTATGCTCATTCCCAAGCTTCTCCTTTCCCTCCCGCAGCCATAAGATGGCAGCGTATCATATGACTGCCTTCTCGTATAGCCGGCGCATTTTGTGTACGACAGATATCCATGCAATACGGACAGCGATCATGGAACTTACAACCGGCCGGCAAATCTGTAGGATCCGGCATAAGCCCTTCTATTGGCGACAATCTGTATGCTTTCTTCGTAAAATCAGGAATTGAACCAAACAATCCCTTTGTATACGGATGTTTATTTTTCCCGTTAAAGACGTCTTCCGCAGTACCATATTCAACTATTTCACCAGCATACATAATAGCAACCTTATCACAAGTTTGCGCCACTACGCCAAGGTCGTGGGTTATCAAAATCATAGATGTATCAAGCTTATCTTTAAGTTCATTCATCATTTCAAGAACCTGTGCCTGTATCGTAACATCCAGTGCAGTAGTAGGCTCATCAGCAAGCAGCAGTTTGGGTTCGCACGCAAGCGCAATGGCTATCACGATGCGCTGCTTCATTCCTCCCGAAAACTGGTGTGGGTAATCGTTCTTCCTACCTGCGGGGATACCCACCATTTCAAGTATATTGTCTACTCCCGCCTCAATATCGGCATGGCTTATACCCGGACGATGCAAATAAAGCACCTCTCCTATTTGGTTTCCAACCGTAATTGTTGGATTCAAGCTCGTCATAGGATCCTGAAATATCATTGATACCGTACTACCACGAAGCAGGCGCATATCTGCTTCCGTTGCTGTCAGCACATCTGTTCCCTCAAGAGTTATGCTGCCATGTACAACTTTGCCTATCTTATCCGGGAGCAATCGCATTATGCTCAGTGCCGTCGTAGTTTTACCTGCCCCTGTTTCACCCACAAGTCCAAGTGTTTCACCAGAGAACAACTCAAGGTCTACGCCATTTACTGCGTATACTGTGCTCTCATCTGTTTTATATATAACGTGAAGGTTCTCTATCTTCAAAATCGGTTCAGACATCATGATTTCTCCTTAGTTTTTCAGCCGCGGGTCCAATGCATCTCTAAGCCCATCACCTATAAGGTTAAGTGACATAACCGCAAGTGCAATCGCTGCGCCCGGTATCAGTATAAGATGGGGATAATACCGCATCATTGTTTTTCCTTCAGATAGCATAGATCCCCATTCAGGAGTCGGCGGTGAAATACCAAGGCCAACAAAGCTGAGCGACGATATACCCAGTATAGTACGCGCTATATTAAGCGTCGCCTGTACTATTATAGGGCCCATTGCATTTGGCAGAATATGTCTTAATATAATGCGGCCTCCGCGCATTCCGCATGCGCGGGCAGCTTCAATATAATCTTGCCCCTTTACCGTAAGAATAGCCGAGCGGACTACGCGGGCAAATGCAGGTATCTGCGATACAGCCGTCGCCAGTAACAGATTAAACATACCCTGTCCAAGCGCTGCAACAATCGATATGGCAAGCAGTGTGCTGGGTATTGCCAAGAACACATCCATTATGCGCATAAGCAGATTGTCCACCTTACCTCCGTAATAACCTGCCGCTGCCCCTATAAGCGATCCTACCACAAGTGAAAGCACCATTGTGAGCAAGCCTACCGAAAGAGATATTCTCGCGCCAAACATCATACGCATCAGTATATCCCGCCCGAATTGGTCTGTTCCAAATAGGTGTGCCGCACTTGGCGTTTGCAGCTTATTCGGCATGTCCATCGTTATCGCCTTTTCATAATCGCCAAAAATGCTTACATAAGCTGCCATAAATATCATCATCAGGAATATTATAAGGCCAAGCATTGCCAATTTGTTTTTCCTAAATCGAAACCATATCAATGAAAGCTGACTGCGTTTACGCCGTTTCGCTTTTCCCGCTGTACTCATTTCTATTACCTCCTATCCCTTCGTGTATTGTGTTTTCACCCGCGGATCAATATAGGTATAAAGAATATCCACAAGAAGATTCATAAGTCCTGCCACAACAGCCACAAATATAATTGATGCCATTACGACCGGCGTATCCTTCTGGCGTACAGCCGTGACCATATGGGAGCCGAGCCCCGGAATCGCAAAAACAGCTTCTATCATTACCGTACCGCCAAGTTGGTGCGCAAAATTCATACCTATAACCGTAATTATCGGCAGCAGCGCATTACGAAGGCAATGCCGAAAAACTATACGTGACTCACTTGCGCCCTTTGCTCTGGCTGTGCGGACATAGTCCTGGCGGATAACCTCAAGCATGGTAGATCTTGTCATTCGAATAAACGTTGCCATAGTTACAGAAGCTACAGCCAAAGAGGGCAGTACAAAATGCTTCCAGCTTGAGATACCAGTAGCCGGCAATATATTCAGTTTTAATGCGAACAGCAAAATGAGAAGCATTCCAACGAAAAATCCCGGCATCGCCGTAAGCAGCATAGCACCTATCGTGCTGATGGTATCTATAATGCTGTATTGTTTTACAGCTGATAAAATGCCGATAGGCACACCTATAAACACTGCAATCAGTATACCGAAAAACGCTACCTTAAACGTTGTCGGGAACCTATCAAATATTTCATTAAACACCGGTTGGCGATTACGATATGACGTTCCGAAATCACCCTGTACGGCATTTATAACATATCGTGCGAAGCGTACCAAAAACGGATCATCAAGTCCAAGTTCGGTGCGCAGCTTAGCAACGTCCTCAGCCGTTGCTTCCTCGCCGAGTATAAGCTTGGCCGGGTCACCCGGAGTAAAGTTCATTATCGCAAAGATGATAAATGTGATGCCTAATATCACCGGTATCATCATAAGAAAGCGTTTCATTATATAGCGCAGCATTATTTTCTCCTTACCATAAAGGCTTTTGCAGTCCGCTGCCAATAGCGGCGTCACAGCTGCAACATGCAAATTCTTAATAAACTGCGGGGCGCACAGGCAATCGTGCGCCCACGCAGGCTGTAATGTTTTATTCTACGGCGTTATTCCGCCCAGCTGTAATCGAACACATAGTGGCACTCACCTATGTTCGCCTGCACGCCTTTAAGGGCGCTATTTGCTGCAATGCAAACATTATCGGTCATCAGCGGTATAAACGGCACGTCATCTCTTACATACTCGCTGATTTTGTAATAAAGCTCCTTGCGCTCTTTTTCATCGCTGGAGGACCTTGCCTTGTCAAGCAGAGCATCTACATCGGGGTTATTATACCTGATATAATTTGTTCCGCCTATGTTGCTGCTGTGCATACGGCCGTAGAGCACATAGTCAGCATCAGGGTAACCCGCCGTAAACATAAACAGCGTTATATCGTAATTAGCATCAGTAGTCACATCCGAAAGGAATGCAGCGCGTTCCATCAGCTCAAACTCAAGGTTAACGCCTATTTGGCGCAGCTGAGCCTGCACTATTTCGGCAGGGCGAGTGTAGGTAGAACTCTGATTTAGCTTTATTGTCACAGTAAGTCCATCGGGATATCCGGCTTCAGCCAGCAGCTGCTTTGCTTTTTCAAGATCGTATTCCTGATTCTTAAACTCCGGATCAAAACCGAATACGCTGGGAACGATGGGCATTTCAACCGGCATTCCGAAGCCGTTAAGCGCACCGTCAACTATTTCTTCGCGGTTTATCGCATGGCTTATTGCTTCCCTTACACGCTGATCTGAGAAAATGCTGCTTTCATTATTAAATGCTATCACCCACATATATACAGATCCATTGCCTGGAATGAACGCTACATTTTCAAGTGATTCAAGATGCTCCCTGTCCGCAAGATCGGGAGAATAAAGTACATCGACTTCGTTGTTTTCAAGTGCTATAGCCGCCGTGTTACGGTCGGTCATTATCATGAACGTAAGATCCTTTATTTCAGGTGCTCCGCGCCAATAGTCCTCAAACCCCTGAAGAACTATCTTTTCTCCGCTGCTCCGTTCAACAAATTTGTATGCACCGGTGCCTACGGGAGAATTTGCAAAGCCCTCGTCGCCCAATTCTTCAACAGCGCGTTTGCTTACTATGCCAAGGCACGGCACAGACAGGCACTGCAACACGGGACCAAATGCCTGCTTCATGCAAAGTTTCACATGAGTGTCGTCCACCACTTCCGCATGGTCCATAGTTCCGCTATAACTTGTGGTAAACGATGAAGCAATAGCTCTGTTCAAAGAAAACGCTACGTCTTCAGCAGTCATGATATCTCCGTTATGAAATTTAACATTCTCTCGTATTTTGAACGTGATTTCCGTGTTATCATCCGAAAATTCCCAGTTTTCTGCAAGTCCTGGTACAAGACCCTCGCCCGGCTGGTTGCGCACCAATGTTTCGTATACCTGGTAGTGGATTATAGATGTGACCGTATCCCTTGCCATGTGGCAGTCCATACTGACTATGTCAGCATTGATACTGAAAATCAAGGAATCCTTGGTACCGGTGGTTTCATCCTGCTTCTCTCCGCAGCCTGCAAGCAGACTTGCCAGCATAAGCATGGCAACGGCTAAAGAAAGCACTTTACTTAGCGTTTTCATGATTCTTCTCCTTGCTTCTTTATTTTTGTTGCTGTAAAGCAAAATCCAATTCTCCGTTTTTACTTGCCCGCCTCAAACAGGGTTGCTATAGTGAATTTTATTCCGTTGATATAGTTCTGTATAGTAACATTTTCCCTTGCTGAATGGTGGCCTGAATCCAGTGCCGCAACACCGCATGAACATATAATCGGCAGTTCCGGCCGCACAGTTCTAAGCAGATATGCAGGGCCGCTGCCGAGCTGAGTTATTGACGGCGTCAACGGTTTTTCATACACATTAGCTGCTGCGCGGCTCAACACATCTCTCCATGGCGTATCAACCGGAGTACGTATCGGAAACCCTTCCGCATCAGCATTCACTTCTATATCCGCAAATCCGTTTGCTTCAAGATGTTTGCGTATTTTAAGCAGTATATCGTCTGCTTTTTGGTATGGCACCAGTATTACAGAAAACCGCGCCGATGCTTCATTTGGAATTATATGTCTGAAGCCTTTCCATGGTTCGCCCGACTCAATGCCGTTTATATTGAGCGACGGTTGAAGGAATATCTTCTTTTTCAATTCCAATCCACTCAATCCAAGAAGAAATTCCGATATTTCCTTGCGCTTCAGCATACCGTTCTCATCATACGGGTAGTTTTGAAGTACGTCTATATCTGCCTGCGTCGGATGCGCTACATCATCATAAAAGCCATCTATAAGTATGTTTTCATTTATGTCCTTCAATGTAGCCAATGCCCAAACCAACCGCCACGCGGCATTCGGAAGTTCTGCACCCATTCGGCCATGCTCTTCCCCGTTAGACGATTTGACTTTTAAGGTTACTGTAAGTGTCGATCGTACGCCGAATGCCGCCTCAGGGCTGCCATCAGGCAACGTGCGCCCATTTTCCCATAGGCACAGATCAGCGTCAGTAATTTTTCTAACTGTTTCCGCTTCTTCTTCGACCATGCGGCTCAGGGTAATACTGCCGGTCTCCTCATCTCCATCAAACAAAAACGCCACGCCCGCAGGAAGGGAGCCTTTTACAGCCAGTATCGCTTCTATTGCTTGAAGCCTTGCCATAAGCGCACCCTTGTTATCCGATACACCCCTTGCATAAAGCCTTTCGCCACGCTCTGTAAGCGTGAATGGCGGCGCTATCCAGGCATTTTCATTTCCTTCCGGAACAATATCGTAATGATTATAGAATAAAACAAGCTTCTTTTTGTCAATAGTACGTCGTCCAAATACTATACTTGCTTCATCTGCTTTACCATATTCTTCAGGAGAAAACCCCATACCATCAAGCTTTTCCTTGATCATTCGCCGCGCGTTGCCAAGGCCGTTTTCATCGCCTTTAACGCTGCGCATTGAGCAAAGCCGTGCCAACTCATCTATATATCGAGTCGACATTCTATCTACATACTTGAATACTTGTTCCATAAATCGCATTTCCTTTTGCGGAATTAAACTGTGTATAGTATACATAAAGCATTGATAAAAATAAAATATTATTTTATAATCGTAAGCATAACTTCTTATTAACGAATGGGGGCATTATTATGCAGCTACGCGACATTCAATACGTGGTTACCATTGCGGACATGCAAAGTTTCTCTAAGGCCGCCGAGGCACTATATATCAGCCAACCTGCGCTTAGCCAATGTATAAAACGCCTGGAAGCAGATCTTGGCGTAGCGCTTTTTGCGCGCAAGCGTAAGCATGTTTTGCTCACACGTGCAGGTGAATTATTCCTTCAGGATGCGCGGCAAATTCTTCAGCTTAGCAGTCATATCACATCACAAATGGAAAACCTTCACGTTCTAAAGCATGGAAAACTTCACATAGGCATGACGCCTCTGTTTGGCCGCTTTTATTTTGCGCAGTCTTACAACGCCTTTCATACACTATATCCGAACATAGAGATAACCGTCCATGAGGCAACTTCAATTTCTCTGGAGCACTTGCTTGCTGCCGGCAAGATAGATATAGCTCTAATGCCGCTTCCTCTTGCGGACAAAACATTTGAATACGAGGAAATGGTATCGGAAGAAACATTTCTTGCCGTGCCGCCGGATCATCGCATAAACAGCGTAATCCCCAAGGCCCCTGATGGATGTTTTGGGACAATAGATATGGCAATGTTTCGTGATGATGACTTTATTATGCTTTATCCCGGTCAAAGATTGCGCCAACTTGGCACGGATGCCTGCCGTGCCGCCGGATTTGAACCTCATATAGTATTTGAAACATCTTATGTTGATTCCGCCAATGCTCTTGTTGCTACAGGTATAGGTGTAAGCTTTGTTCCTTATATGATCTTTGCTACGCGCAAAGATAACGGCGGCGTTGTATACTATCATATAAATGGAATAAATGCCACGCGAAACCTTGTAGCCGCTTACGAAGATGCTTCGCAGTTATCTCCCGCAGCCAAAGCATTTATCCGTATAACGCGTGATCTTTTGCGTCAATAGGATAAAACATGTCTAATCGCCATATTTCCCCCTTGCAAACCCGTGGATTTGTGCTAAAATCTCGGCATAGATTTTGCGGAGGTAATTATAAATGGCTAAGGAAACAAACGCTGCCCTGCAAAAGCAGGTGATATATTCCGTTTATGTGCGCAACCATACGCCGGAAGGCACCTTTGCCGCCGTGGCGGGCGACCTTGACCGCATACGCGCGCTGGGTACGGACATAATATGGTTCATGCCGATTCATCCCATAGGTATAGTGGGCAAGAAGGGCACGCTCGGCTGCCCGTATGCCAACCGTGATTACAGAAGCGTTAACCCCGAATACGGCACGCTGGACGATTTTAAGGCGCTTGTGGGCGAAATACACGCGCGCGGCATGAAATGCATGATAGACGTTGTATATAACCATACCTCGCCCGATTCCGTGCTTTATAATGAGCATCCGGAGTTCTTTTACTATAATGCCGCCGGCAAGCCCGGCAACAAGATGGGCGACTGGGCGGACGTTATAGATTTGGATTACAATAACCGCGCCCTTTGGCAATACCTTACGGATACGCTCGTTATGTGGGCAAAGATTGTGGACGGCTTCCGCTGCGACGTGGCGTCATTCGTGCCGGTGGAGTTCTGGCGGCAGGCACGCAACGCCGTGGCTAAGGTCAATCCGGACTGCATATGGCTTGCGGAGACGGTGCATTTAAGCTACGGCTGCCTGGCCCGCAGGCAGGGCATATATTCAGCGCTTGATTACGACGCTTATTCCGCGTTCGACATGGAATACGAATACGATGTGCGCGAGGTTTTTGATAAATATCTGCGCAATGAGGCTGCCCTGAGCCATTATACGGACATGCTCAACTTTCAGGAGGGCTGCTACCCGGCCAACTACAATAAGCTGCGCTTCCTTGAAAACCACGACCAGCCGCGCATATGCTCCTTCGTGCGCGATGAACGCGCGCTTATCAATTACACCGCCATGCTCTATTTCATAAAGGGCACAACTCTCATATACGCCGGTCAGGAGTTTGAAAACGACCATCTGCCCAGCCTTTTTGACATAGATAAGATGGACCGCAATACCGGGCGCGACATAAGCGGCCTTATGCGCACGCTTTGCGGCATAAAGCAGCGCTTCGGCGAAGCGGACTGGTTTACCGCAGCGGCGGATGATACAAACGACATTGCCGTTATGCAGCGCGGAAGCCAAGGCAAGCGGTTCGTGGGCATATTCTCGCTGAAGGCTAAAGGGGCGGACGTAAGCATAGCCGTGCCGGACGGCGAATACGAAAACCTGATAGACTCCTCTACCGTTACCGTAAGCGGCGGCATGCTGCATTGCGGCGGCAAGCCCATAATATTCCGGGCTGAGTGAAGCTATAACGCATTATAAAGTCAGGCCCGTGCATAGACGGGTGTCCGTAAAACAGTTAATCCTCCGTATGGCTTAGACCATGCGGAGGATTTGTTTATGTCTAATCTTCAAACTTGCCGGCGGCAAGTCCACAGGGGATAGCCGCTTTAGCAGCGCAAGGGGGGTGTAGCCACATTGACGGAACGAAGTGACGCATCATTCTCGGTCATGCAGTATCCTCCTGCTGACGGAGCATGAAGCTCCGCAGGACGCACGATACTCCCGTTAGGAGAGTATAGAAGTGCGCCCTTTAGTTCCTAAAGGGTTTTTATCAGTTCGACAAACTGGAAGTTGTCTCTATCAGAGTCCGTAATGAATTACCCACTTGTTATTGCTTAATGCCTTTTCTAACAGCTTTTTTAGTTCGGATAGTTCAGAATTATCTGCAATGACATCAATAAATGCCTTTAGCGAACAAGGTGGAACAAGTGTAACACCACAGTATGCAAGCCCTTTGCCTTTGACGGAAAGTGTATGCCAATAGAAGTCAATGGATGTAAGCCTTTCGACAACGCCTTCCAAATAGGCGTCATCAACAGAAATACAGGCATATTTTCGCATGGAACGGCTGCCGCTTGCGTTCATTGTGCTTTCCGGACTTGTGTACAACATTGGCCTTGTGGCGATGCCGTGGTTTGAAGGTAAGCTTGCGCAGACCCTTTCGGACATATTGGGCGGCAAAGCACCCGAAGGGGATGTTGTGCTTTCGCACGTTGTATTCGGTTATGATGAGCGGATAGTATTGAACGATATATCTTTCACGGTGAAGCAGGGCGAGCAGGTGACGCTCGTTGGCCGCACGGGCGCGGGCAAGAGCACCATATTCAAGCTGCTGCTGGGGCTGTATAAGCCAAATTCCGGCGTGATAACGATAGGCGGCAGGGATGCCGCGGATATTGCGGAGACGGAAGCAAGGGTGCTGGATGCGCTCAGGCGCGCATCGGCAGGGCGCACGGTGCTTTCAATATCCCACAGGGTGTATGAAAGCCTTGGCGGCAGAATCATTCAAGTGCAAGCAGCTTCCTGATGCTCACAAGCTCGCATTTACGGCGCTTGAATACGGCAACGCTTTCAAAGCCCTTTTCAAGCGCCAGCATATACGCTTCCTTCAGGCCCATGCCGAACTGAGGTATGCTGTGCGCATCGGTACCAACGGTTATAAGCCTGCCGCCGAGCGCGCGGTAGCGATCGAGAAGGTAAGCATATTCCGGCATTATATATGGCTTTTTGCCGGCGTTTATCTCTATCGCCTGCCCGCGCCTTATAAGCGTACGCAGCATTGAATCTATGCTTGATTGATAGCGCGCCATGTCAACGTCCATGCCGTCGCGCTGCATCATGTATCTTAGCGGATAGGGCACATGGGCAAGCGAATCGAAATTGCCCCACTCCACCAGCTTTTCAAGCTGAATAAAATAATCGTCAAGATATTTATAGCATATGTCCGTATCGGTATAATCAACAAAATAGTAATCCTTATAGTCAAGCTTTTCGCTTGCGTTATGTATGGAGCCGAGCACAAAGTCCACCTCCGGCTCCGCATTAAGCACGCTTTCGGCCGCAGCGAAGCCATATGGCGCGTTGCCAAGCTCTATGCCGTTATTTACTATTATGCGTCCTCCGGCGCAGGCAAGGGCGCGCTGCTGCGCCATGCGCGTGCCTTCCCAATCGTAATCGGAAACAAACTTGCCATAGCTATCCACAACATCGTAATGATCGGTAAAGCACAGCCCGTAAAAGCCCCGCTTTACAGCCTCTGCAACAACGTCCTCCCGCGGGACGGACGAATCGAACGACATGGAAGAATGTATGTGCGCGTCAAACATGGCTTAGCTACCTCATATCTATAACTGTTCTATGATAAATCATACCACACCAGCTGTCCATTCTCAACCGCTTTATGGCATTGCCCGAAACTTGGGGATTTATTGTTAGGCATACCATATGTGTCTGCTTAAATTCATCGAACTACACAATATATCGTGTATTGGAATATTTTATCATAACAACATATAGACAAATTGTGCCGCAGGGGATATAATAAGTCAGCGGGATGCATAAAGCAGCCCTGCCTTTCGGGGCGGTCATGTTTGCTTTATACAGCTCAGTTTCATATTTTTCGGAGGGGTGCTTTTCTGTTATGAAGATAATCAAGAGGAACGGCTCGGAGGCCGCGTTTGACATTTCAAAGATAATCGTTGCCATAGGCAAGGCCAACGCAACCGTTGACGAAAGCATCCGCATGACGCCGGTGCAGATACAGCGCATAGCCGAAAGCGTTGTATTAAGCTGCGAAAGGCTCGGCCGTTCGCCCAGCGTTGAAGAGGTTCAGGACATGGTGGAAAAGCAGATTATGGCGCACGGCGCGTTTGAGGTGGCCAAGAATTACATTACCTATCGCTATACGCGCACGCTCGTCCGCCAGTCCAACACCACGGACGATAAGATATTGAGCCTTATTGAATGCAATAACGAGGAAGCAAAGCAGGAAAACTCCAACAAGAACCCCGTTGTCAATTCCACCCAGCGCGACTATATGGCGGGCGAGGTTTCGCGCGATATTACCAACCGCATACTGCTGCCAAAGGAAATAGTTGAAGCGCACAACGAAGGCGTTATCCATTTCCACGATACGGACTATTTTGCCCAGCATATGCATAACTGCGACCTGGTGAACCTTGAGGACATGCTGCAGAACGGCACCGTTATAACCGGCACCCTTATAGAGCGGCCGCATAGCTTTTCCACCGCGTGCAACATTGCAACGCAGATAATTGCGCAGGTTGCCTCCAACCAATACGGCGGGCAGAGCATATCGCTTGCCCATCTTGCGCCGTTTGTTGACGTATCGCGCAAAAAGATACGCGCTCAGGTGGAAGCGGAAATGGCCGAGCTTGGCGTTGAGCGGGACGAAGCGAAGCTTTCCTCAATAGTTGAAAAGCGCCTGCGTGAGGAAATACGCCGCGGCGTGCAGACTATACAATATCAGGTGGTAACGCTTTTGACCACAAACGGTCAAGCGCCGTTCGTAACGGTATCCATGTATCTGGGCGAGGCTAAGAACGAGCAGGAAAAGAAAGACCTTGCCATGGTTATTGAAGAAACGCTTTTGCAGCGCTATCAGGGCGTTAAGAACGAAAAGGGCGTTTGGGTAACGCCCGCGTTCCCAAAGCTTATATACACGCTGGACGAGGACAATATTTACCCCGATTCGCCGTATTATTACCTTACGGAGCTGGCTGCAAAGTGCACCGCAAGGCGCATGGTGCCGGACTATATTTCCGCAAAGAAAATGCGCGAGCTTAAGGGTGACGTTTACACCTGCATGGGCTGCCGCAGCTTCCTTACGCCGGATAGGTTCACCGACGCGGGCGTGGGCAACATTGCAAACGCGCTCAATTACGAACCCGGCAAGCATAAATACTACGGCCGCTTCAACCAGGGCGTTGTTACCATAAACCTGCCGGACGTGGCGCTTTCCTCCGGCGGAAACGTGGAAAAATTCTGGCAGATATTCGAAGATCGGCTGGAGCTTTGCCACAGGGCATTGCAATACAGGCACAACCGTCTTAAAGGCACGCTGAGCGATGCCGCGCCCATACTTTGGCAATACGGCGCATGCGCGCGGCTGAAGAAGGGAGAGCCTATAGACAAGCTGCTTTACGATGGGTATTCCACAATATCGCTTGGCTACGCGGGGCTTTACGAATGCGTAAAGTTCATGACAGGCCGCAGCCATACGGACCCCACGGCCACCCCGTTCGCCCTGCAGATAATGCAGAAAATGAACGACAAGTGCAAACAATGGAAGGAAGCGGAGAACATAGACTATTCCCTTTACGGCACCCCGCTTGAATCCACAACGTATAAATTCGCCAAATGCTTACAGAAGCGTTTCGGCATAATCCCCGGCGTGACGGACAAGGGCTACATCACCAATTCCTATCACGTTCACGTTACCGAGAAGATAGACGCCTTCACGAAGCTGGGCTTTGAGGCGCAGTTCCAGCATCTTTCCCCCGGCGGGGCCATAAGCTACGTTGAGGTGCCGGACATGCAGAACAATATTGAGGCCGTTTTGCAGGTGATGCGCTTTATTTACGACAATATTATTTACGCCGAGCTTAATACAAAGAGCGATTATTGCCAGAAATGCGGCTGGGACGGCGAAATAACCATAAAGGAGCAGGACGGCAAGCTGGTATGGACCTGCCCGCAATGCGGCAATCAGGACCAGGACACCATGAACGTTGCCCGCCGCACCTGCGGCTACATCGGTACGCAGTTCTGGAACCAGGGCCGCACGCAGGAGATTAAGGACAGGGTGCTGCACTTATAATGTATTACAGCGAGATTAAAAAGACCGACATTGCAAACGGGCTGGGCGTTAGGGTAACGCTGTTCGTATCCGGCTGCAACAGGCATTGCAAAAACTGTTTCAACAAGGAAACATGGAGCTTTACAAACGGCAAACCGTTTGATGCGGATACTGAGCGGGAGCTTATGGAAGCGCTCGCTCCTTCCTATATAAACGGGCTTACGCTGCTGGGCGGGGAGCCTATGGAGCCGCAGAACCAGGCGGCGCTGCTTCCCTTCGTGCGCCGCGTTAAGGAACGCTTCCCCTCAAAGGACATATGGTGCTACACGGGCTGCACGCTGGAGCGGGATCTGCTTTCCCCCTCCCCCTACCGCTGCGATGCAACGGACGAGCTGCTCGGCCTTATAGACACGCTGGTTGACGGCGAATTTATAGAGGAGCGCAAGAACCTGAAGCTGATGTTCCGCGGCAGCGACAATCAGCGCATAATAGACATGCGCCGCACCCGCCTCGCAGGGCATACGGTCACGGACGAAAGGTTCGTGTAAATGTATTCTAACGGCCTTTACGCACTCTGCGTCACTTGCGTCACTATCGTCGAAACAGGCTAAATGTCTGGCTTTTTTCTCCGACGCAGCTTCGACGATGAATTTCTGCGTCGAAGAACGGGGCTTGCGCAAGCAGTGAAATCCGTTCTTCATAAGGCTCCCCTTTACGGGGAGCTGGCAAACCGAAGGTTTGACTGAGGGGTTGTGATAAACAAGAGCTATAAGCTGCTTTATAACCCCTCCGGCTCACTACGTTCGCCACCTCCCCTTTCAGGGCAGGCTTAATATGTAAGCTTGTAAAGCGCACTATAAGGCGCCACCGCTTGCGGGGGAGCTGGCAATACGCCGTAAGGCGGATTGTCTGAGGGGGAACAGTAAAACAGCTTGGCAGCTTCGAGCCGTTCCCCTTTCGTCATGGCTACGCCATGCCACTTTCCCCGTAAACGGGGACAGCTTTAAGGCGTGTTCACACGCTCGGGTGAAAGCTACCGCCTTCACTACTTACTACTTCTATATACCCCTCTTTGTTAATTTTTAGTCACTACTGTACATAAGACAGCAGAGCTGTAACAGGTGATTCGGCCTTCCAGGTCTCATATGATGCCTGCGGCATAAGGCTCCCCTTTACGGGGAGCTGTCGAACAAAGTGAGACTGAGGGGTTGTAATAAACAAAGAGCTGTAAGCTGCTTTATAACCCCTCCGTCAATTCGCTGACGCTCATTGCCACCTCCCCTTTCAGGGCAGGCTTAATATGTAAGCTTATAAAGCGCACCAAAAGGCTCCCCTTCACGGGGAGCTGGCAAACCGAAGGTTTGACTGAGGGGTTGAGATAAAAAGCGAAGCCACGGGCGGGCCGCCAATGACGGCCCCTACAACGCCTAAGCGCAATTTCACTGCTTGCGCAACCCTCGTTCTTCGACGCAGAAATTCATCGTCGAAGCTGCGTCGGAGAAAAAAGCCAGACATTTAGCCTGTTTCGACGATAGTGACGCAAGTGACGCAGAGTGCGTAAGGCCGTTATAGTGCTTTAACGTTTGCCGCTCTTTCGTATTGCGCGGTGAATATCACCTCCAGCGCAATGCCCGCTATTATCACAAGGAAGCCTATAAGGCCAACAGCGTCCGGCAGTTCGTGCATGAATATAGCCACCCAAACGGGGCTTAAAACCATCTCCATGGGGCTTATCATGCTGGCGCGGGCAGCGGTTGTGTACCTCAGGCCAAGGGTATAGAACACATAGCCGCCGCCGAACTGCACTATGCCAAGGGCTAAAAGCGTTACCCAGCCGACTGTATCCATTGTGAAAAGCTGCGCAACGGAGTCGCGGCAGAACAGCGGCAGTATGACCGCCGCCATGAAAAGATTGTTTATGGCGGTTATGCCAACGGGATTGTCCCCGCCAAGGTCCTTGCCAAGCTGCGTGACCACGGCGAAGGAAAGGCCGGTAGTGAGGGCGATAAGGTTGCCTATAAGCGTTACGCCCTCCGCCTTTGAAAACATGGATATAACAACCCCCGCCGTAAGCACCGCCAGCGGTATCACCCGCCGCTTTATGAACGGATAACCCTTTATGCGGGAATATATATACAGCCATATGGGCGAGGTGAACTGCATACCCACGGCTATTGCCGCGCTGGTAAGCTTTATTGCCGTAACCACGCCAACGCTGTTCAGCGTGAATGCTACCGCCATAAGCAGCATTTTGGGGCTGAATTTAAGCTTCTTGGGCCGTATGAACGGCGCAAGCACAATGCCCGCTATCAGCGCGCGCATAGCGCCTATAAGCATGCTTGGCAGCTCAATATTCTTCACCAGTATTGAATTGGTGCTCCACAGCACCGCCGCTATGAACACCAGCAGCATTCCCAGCGTATTCTTGTTCTTCATATTAAATGTTCTCCCCGACAAGCTTTTTAAGCTTCCTCAGTGTGCCGTCCTCGCAAGCAGCGCAAATCTTCGTGCCGGTTTCGGTATGCTCCTCGCTCAGTATCCGCGCCTCGCTGTGCAGCAGCGCAACGGCCTCGTATTTGTCATAAGGAATGGTCAGCTCTATTGTGCTGTGCGATGCGCTCAGCAGCTTTTCCACCCGCTCAAGCAGGCTCTCCATCCCCTCCCCCGTTGCGGCGGAAACGAATGCGTCGTCCTCCGTGCCGCGCGGGCGGCTGTCAATGCGGTCTATCTTGTTGTATACGTTTATGCGCGGCGTGTCCCCTGCGCCAAGGCTTGCTATAACGTCCTCCACAACGCGCATCTGCGCATCGTAATGGTCGCACGAAATGTCCACAACGTGCAGTATAAGGTCCGCGTTTGAAACCTCCTCAAGCGTGGATTTGAACGCCTCTATCAGGTCATGCGGCAGCTTGTTTATGAAGCCCACCGTGTCGGAAAGCAATATGTCAAGCCCGTTTGGCAGCGTTATCTGCCTAACAACAGGGTCAAGCGTTGCAAAAAGCTTATCCTCCGCCAGCACTCCCGCGTTTGATACGGCGTTTAGGAACGTGCTCTTGCCCGCGTTTGTGTATCCAACCAGCGCCACCAGCGGCGTTGCGTTCTTCTCCCGCCGTTCCCGCCTGAGAGAGCGCTGCTTTTCAACCTCCTTCAGCTCCTCCCCCAGCTCGAATATGCGCCTGCGTATGCGCCGCCTGTCTATTTCCAGCTTCTTTTCGCCCGGGCCGCGCGTGCCTATGCCGCCGCCCAGCCTGCTAAGCGCCGTGCCCTGCCCCGTAAGGCGGGTAAGGTTATATTTCATCTGCGCAAGCTCAACCTGCAATGCGCCCTCGCGGCTTACTGCCCGCTGCGCAAATATGTCCAGTATAAGCGCCGTGCGGTCTATTACCTTAACGCCCAGCCGCGTTTCAAGGTTCCTCAGCTGGCTTCCCGTCAGCTCGTCGTCGAATATAACCAGCTCCGCTTCCGTTTCGCTGCATAATAGGCTCAGCTCGTCCACCTTGCCGCTGCCTATATACGTTGCGTTGTCCGGCGTGCGCCGCTTCTGTATGCTGCGCGCGACCACGTTCGCCCCCGCCGTTTTTGCAAGCTCCGCCAGCTCCTCTATCGTGTCGTACCCTTCGTCGTTTTCAAGGCCCACCAGCACCGTCCTTTCGGGGATATCGTCCTTGGTGTCCTTGGTGCTGCTTTTCAGCCTGTCGTCGGATACATATATTTCCTCTATAAGCTGCCTCTGCGGCAGTTTATATGGCCTCAGCGGGCCGTATACGAGCGCCTCCCGCTCCTCGCCCACGGCTTCGCCAATGTAGCCCGCGTAAAGCGAGGTGGCCGTGCCGTCCTCCTTAACGCCCACCGCCGCCATGCAGTCCAGCCGCATGCTCCTAAGCGTCCCTATGTCCACTCCGCTCAGCCTGCCGTCCCCGCCGGGGTGTGTGTGCAGGCATCTTACGCCGCAAAGCCTGTCCTCGTTGCGTACAAGGCGCACGGAGGGCATGCTCACCTTAGACCCGTCCCCTACGGACACGTCCTCTATGCTGCCGCTGCGGCTTATATAAACGCTTATTTCGCGGCGTATCGCGCCCGTAAGCGCGCAAAGCTCGGCTATCAGCTCGTGCGAGGCAAACTCGTATTGCCCCTGCGTCATATCATAAATGGCGGCTATGCGCTCCAATACCGCGTCGCGTATTCCTTCGGTATTGCCGTTCACCTTTTTCTGCATAGGCGTCAACTCTCCTTTCAAAAAATACAATTTGGATTATACCATATAAACAGCTATAAACAAGCATAAAAAAAGCCAGCCCTTGCTCATTTGAGAAGGACCGGCTGTTGGTTACGATGCTATGAATCAGTTAGCGGCGGCTTCCTCGACCGCGTAAACGCTGACCTGCTTGCGGCCAAGATGCTTGGTCTCGAAGCGGACAACGCCATCAACCTTGGCAAAAAGGGTATCGTCCTTGCCTATGCCAACGTTGTTGCCGGGATGGAAGTGGGTGCCCCTCTGCCTGACCAGAATGTTACCGGCCAGAACGAACTGCCCGTCAGCCCTCTTGGGCCCAAGACGCTTGGATTCGCTGTCGCGTCCGTTACGGGTACTGCCAACGCCCTTCTTATGAGCAAAAAGCTGCAGATTGATCATCATCGTGTTACACCTCCCTATCAGTCAATTTGATGTAATCACCGTTTGTTTCGGCAAGCGAGGCTATGCTCGCCGCCATCGTGTTAAGTATCAGCTCCGCGTCGTGCTGCTGAGCGGCCGATATTTTCTTCGGAAGCATACAATACATATACCCGTCTGAAATATCAAGCGCAATCTCAAGGCCTATGACCTCTTTCAGCCCTATTACCGCCCCCTGCGTAAGCGCGCTTATCGCCGCGCACACAATGTCGCTGCCTTCTTCGGCGTAACCCGTGTGCCCCTCGGCTTCAAAGCCTATTGCGTGGGACCGGCTGCGGAACAGAGTAATTCTTGTCATGTCTTTTGTTAACCTATGGTGTTGATCTTAACCTTGGTATACGGCTGACGATGACCCTGCTTCTTGCGGATGTTCTTCTTGGCCTTGTACTTGAACACCACAACCTTATCGCCCTTGGTCTGTTCCATGACTTCCGCCTTGGCGCAAACGCCTTCAACCACGGGCTTGCCTATGGTTACGTTTTCGCCGTCGCAAAGCATCAGAACCTCGAAGCAAACCTCAGCACCGGCTTCCAGATCGAGCTTTTCGACCAGAATCTCATCGCCCGCTTCAACCTTGTACTGCTTGCCTCCGGTACGGATAATAGCGTACATTTGCTGCACCTCCTATTCCCCAATCTCGCCCGCGACACGGCGGCGCTGTTCACGCGCTTCAAAAAGGCCGTCGCAGAGCGGCTCACCTGCGTATTTTAGCATAGGGCCGCGCCCGTGTCAACAACAGTTTCTCCCTTTTTGCCTATCTTTTTGGCATTCTGCTTCTTTCCTATGGCGTTTTGCCGCGCATAATGGAAAATATACTGCTGCACAATGCCGCTTTCGCTACCCAGCGCGCGTATCGCCCGCTCCGTTTCCTGCCGCCGTGCCTTTTCCCCGCCGAAATAAATCTCGCTCAGCGCGCGGCCTATCCATACGTCAACGGGGAATGCGTCCGTATGCCCAAGGCCGAACAGCAGCACGCAGTCCGCAACCTTCGGCCCAACGCCGTAAAACGTGAGCAGTTCCTTCCGCGCCGCATCAAGCGGCATATCGCGCAGCTTTTCAAGCCCGTATCCTTCCGCAATGCGCCTTGCGCTCTTTATTATATACGGCGCGCGGTACCCTGCGCCAATGGCTAAAAGTTCGCTTTCCTCCCGCGCGGCAATGGCATCGGGCTTTGGGAAAAGGAAGTACTCCTTGCCGTCAAGCTCCGCCCTTTCCCCGCAGAGCGCGCACAGCCGCTCCACTATTCCCGCAATGCGGCCAATGTTGTTGTTTGCCGAGATTATGAATGTTATAAGCGCCTCGAACGCATCCTGATTGAACACCCTTATGCCCGTTGCGCAGGGTATGCACATTTTAAGCTGCTCATCATGGCTAAGCCGTTCCTCTATGGCGGCGTAGTCGCGTTCCAAATCAAAATAATGTATCCAGTCCGCTGCTTCCCCTTCCGCGCAGGGATATATGCTCAGCGTGTCCCCCGCCTGCCTTGCGTGGACAACCCTGCCCAACGCGGGCGCGATAAAGCCGCCGTTATCCTCATGCCAGCGGAAGCTTTGCCCGCATGCGCAGCTGCGCGAAAGATCGAGCCTGTCTATGCCGTCCACATACAGCGTGTTGTTTACAACCGTGCTGTGCTTATACATGCTTATTCACCTCCGCCGAACATGCCGCCCGTAGCATCGGGCGTGGGCGTTGGCGCAGCCGTTGCCGTTGCGGCGGGAGTATCGGTCGGCTCAGCCGTCTGCATGGGGGTTGGGTATATCCATGGCGAGGTTTCCGTCGGCACTGGCGTTGGCGTTGCGCGGTTAGGCCGTTTGGTTGGTTTCGCCGTAGGCTTTACCGTTGCCGTGGGCTTAGCCGTTGCCGTAGGTTTCACCGTTGCCGTCGCCGTAGGCTTGACCGTGGGCTTTGCCGTTGCGGTTGGCTCCGCTGTTGGTGTGGCCGTGGGCTTTGCCGTTTGCGTGGGCTGCGCCGTAGGCGTAGGCGTAGGCTCAACGGTCGGTTCTGCCGTGGGTTCAGCCGCGGGCTGTTCCGGCTCCGCCGTGTCGCTAATCTCCGGCGTTGGCGTGGGCTCGGCCGCGTTTGAGCCGCCGTTAGCTTTGCTCAGCATAATTATCAGCGCTATGTTCAGCGCCGCGCTGAGTATAAGCAGCACCGCCAGTATGCCTATCGTGCGCTTGAATGCGCGCCTTGTTCTCATCATTGTCATCGCGTCACTTCCCTTTTATTCCGCGTCTGCCTTGGCAATAAGCGCGGCAATGTATTGCCCTTGTGCGCTGTCCGCCGCGTACTCATCCGCAAGCTTCAGCGCAACCGAATATACGCTCAGCTTAACCTCGTCCCCGTAATGCGTGATTTCGCCATTGGCGTTTTCCGCTATGATATACGGCACGAAGCTGTGCTCCGCCTTCAGCGCGGATATGTTATCGATATTCGCCGCAAACAGCGCCATTCCGTCCGCAACGGCGGATACCTTATCGTACTTAGCTCCGTTTTCGGTATAATATGCTCTCTGCTTTTCGCCGTCCGCTATAACGCCGTATTCCTTTATGGTATATCCGGCAATGGTTCCGCCGTCGTGCGCGGCAATATCAATGCCGAAGCGCACCCTTATGCCGTAATCGCCGCTCAGCTTAATCGCCGCGCCGTAATAGCTCAGCGAATCCTCAAGCCCCGTAGGCTCGTCAAACTGCTCCCCGCTGCCCTGGAATATCAGCGTGGAATACCGCGCGGGGATATAGCCTGCGCCGCTTGCGGTATTTACCTTGTGCCAGCCCGGCTGCGCATTGGCCTCTATCAATTCAAGCACAGTGCCCTTCTCAACGGTGCATAGTGCCGTCGTCATACTGTCCGGCTCCGGCCAAACGGAAATATTTTTGCTTATATTCGCCGTGGTAACCTGCACAGCCGTTCTTTCAAGCGTGCTTGCCGCAATGTAGCCCGATACGCTGCCGCAGCTCACATGCGCCCATTTGCCGCTTATATCGTCCACAAATACCGTATTGCCCGCCTGTATGGTGGCTATCGCGTCCGCAGCGGCGTTCTTCTTTGCGAATACCCGCGCCGTACTGCCCAGCACCCGCGCATCGTATTTGACCGAAGGCTTCGCCTGTATCGCGGGGCGGGATATGTCCGAAGCAAGGGGAGCTATGGAGCTTTGGGGGAAATAGAAATCCAAAATAGCATCGTATTTATGCCCCTCCAAGGCCCTGTATTTTGCGCCGTATTGACTCAGCCCCGTTCCGCTTGCGTTCCTTGCGTGGCGTATGGTATAGGATGTTACAATGCCGTTCGTTACATTCTCCTTAAGCCAGTAGCACTTAAGCCCTCCTGTTACAAAGAAGCCAAGCGGCCTTCCGTTTGCCGGATTAACATAAAAGTCCTTCTCGCCAACATTTGTGCTCACAGTCCCTATCTGCTGCGTTCCGTTTATAGTAACGCCATAGAATACTATATCAATCGAACAAAAGTGATTGCAAACTTGGTCAGCCGTCATGCTTGAGCGGTTATGGTGCGTGCATGACGCTATTGTGCATTTCGGCACGGATATGCTTAGGCTTTGATATGCCGCGCTCGATACCGCGTATCCGCTTGCCGTAAGATTAGGAATAAGCACGTTGTCAACAAGCGACTTAACGTATTTGTTCGAAGCATTGTAGTTTACGGGTATTTCTGCATATTCAACATAATCCTTGCCCGATACCATAAGGTCGTACACATCTTCACGGACGCTTTCTTTGCCGCAGCCCGTTTCGCCTTCTCCCCAGTAATTCGCCGTCACCTCCGTATCGCCGCCGTTGGTTCCGGTGTAATGCACGCGCAGCACCTTACCTTCGTAGTACAGTATATTCCCTGCCGTGGCCTGCACCGCTGCTTTGCACCAATCGGTTATGCCGAAATACGCCTGTGATTTGCTGGTATCGTATACATCAAACACAAGGCTTGACCCCGTTTTATTCATTGCAAACGTTCTTGCGGCAACCGCCTGTGCTTTTTGGGCTTCAACCGGCCAGCCCTTCGCTTGGTTTTGCTTATTCTCCTTGCCCATTTCGGCAGCAACAACGCCCTGTATATAATCCTCCATATATACGTTGTTCACAAGATACAGCCCTGCCCAACGCTTGCTGTAGCTTCCGGTTTTATCAAAGTAATATATGTTCAAGTCGCCGCGATAGGTTCTGTCCGTATCGCTATTGCCCATTGATACGCTGTCAACCTTAACGCAGTTGTTCGCATGGCCGCTTTCAAACTCCTTAAAGCTTACCGAGGCGCCGCTGTAAAGGAGCGTTCCGAACGCGGAATAAAGGCTTACGGCCGAATTTTCGGCCTTTACGGTATACGCCGCTTCATCCTGCGCAATAAATAGCGCGTTGCCCGCCGCGTCATGCACGGCATAGCTGCCGTATATCCTTACGGTTGATTCCGAATGGTTCCTTTGGCTTATAAGCACGCGCACCTTGCGCACGTCGTATGTATCAACTCCCCTGACCGCATACGGTGCAATGCCGCCGGGCAGCCTGCTTTCATCAAGGTATATATGGCGCATATCCTCGGGGATTTCGGATTCATAGCTGTCATCGGGATCTTCAAAGCTGCTGCACGGTATATACTCCGGCTCCTCATTGCCGTTTACGTAGTCCCCGCCCGTGCCGCCCTCGGCTTGGGTGCTTTCGCCGCCGGTATTCGGCTCTATGGCCGTCCAGCCCTCCGCCATGCCCGTGCAGAAGGCGAACAGCATTGTTATAGTCAATACAAGTGCAAGTGCTTTCTTCATGGCTGCTCCCCCTTTACTCAGCGTGCATGCCGCGCGCCAGTTCGTATATCAGTATTCCCGCCGCCACCGCCGCGTTGAGCGATTCCGCAAAGCCGTACATGGGCAAGCGGTACTTGTGGCACATGTCCGCAACATTGTCGCTCACTCCGTTGCCCTCGTTGCCTATAACAAGGCACATCCGCTCCGTTGCCGCGGGCAGCGTGCCTTCGCCCTTCAGGTGGCCGCACACAAGCGTATAATCCTGCCGCTTAAGCTTTTCTATCTCCGTTGGCAGATCGCCCTGCCATACGGGCATATGGTATATCGACCCCATCGCCGCGCGCAGCGGCTTTGGCGCATACGGATCGGCGCAGCCGCCGCCAAGCAGCAGCCCTACCGCGCCCATGGCGTCCGCCGTTCTGAGTATGGTGCCAAGGTTTCCCGGGTCCTGCACCGCGTCCAGCGCAACAATAAGCCCCTCCGGATAAAATTCCGGCACGGGCACGCACGGCGTTTTAACCGTTGCGCAGACCCATTGCGGCGTTTCCGTAAGGGTAAGCGTTTCCATAACGCTGCGCTTTAATGTATATACCCTTGCGCCCGCCCCTTCAAGCACGGCTGCCATAAGCTCGTGCCCTTCTTCAATAAAGGCTTCGTGTATTTCCGCGCCCGATATCACGGCCTCGCGCACAAGCCTATCCCCTTCAATAAAATGCAGGCCCTGCTCCAGCCTGCCCTTCCTTGTGGCAAGCTGGCGCGCGCGTTTCACTGTTTCGTTGCGTGTACTTTCAATAAGCGGCATGGCAATTCTCCTCATTCGCCGTTAATTTTTCTTATTATAGCATAAGGCGGGCCATTTTCAAAATCGCTAATATTATTAAATAAGTGTTAATTATATGTTGCCAAGTTTTAGATATGGTGGTACAATGGCGTTGGTTCGCTGAGTTAAATGATTTGGCGGATACGTTATGAAAGGAGTCGCGAGGTAAATATGTACAACACCGTATTCTTTGCTGCATTGGTTCCCGCATTAAAGGGGAAAGTTATGTCCTCGCGGCCGTATAGCTGTATTCAGCCCTAAACGGGGCTTAATCGGCGCCATGTGATATCACGGCCGTGGACAAATGCAGTCTGCGGCCTTTTTGTTGCCGCGGGCAAGTTCAAATTCAGGATTGGAGGGATCACGCTTTGGAAGCATCAACAACACAAAAGAACCATAGGCTCAATTTTGCGCTGCTGAAACGCCTCACGCGCGGGAGCATAGGGTATCTGGCGCTGGGCGGGCTTTGCCTTATATTGGCAATAGCCGCGGCATACATTGTGCCTATCGTAACAAGCTTTACTATTGACTATGTACTCGGCGACAAGCCGAGCAATCTGCCCGCATTTATAATGGATATTATCGATTCATGGGGCGGGCGGGACTTTTTGCGCAGCCATCTTTACATTTGCGCATTGGCCCTTATATTCTTCACGATACTCAACGGCGTTGCAACGTATTTCCGCCGCAGCTGCATAGCCAATGCATCGGAAACCGTGGCCATGACCACACGAAACGCCCTCTATGAGCATCTTCAGGCCGTGCCGTATGATTACCATAAGCATGTTTCAACGGGCGATCTGGTGCAGCGCTGCACGTCGGACGTTTCAACCGTGCGCCGCTTCATATCCATGCAGCTTCTTGAAATGCTAAGGACCATAGTTATGGTGGTTATCGCAGCCGGCATAATGTTTTCCATCAATGTTAAGATGAGCCTTATTTCAATGGCGCTGCTGCCCGTGCTTTTCGGCGTAAGCTTCGTTTACTTCAAGGGAGTTAAAAAGCAGTTCACATTGAGCGACGAAGCAGAAGGCGTGCTTTCGGCAACATTGCAGGAAAACCTGACGGGTGTTCGCGTTGTGCGCGCATTCGGCCAGCAGAAGGACGAAATAGAGAAGTTCGACCGTTGCAGCCGCGACTTCAGGGACAAAACGTTCCATCTTTCCAAAATGCTTGCCGTGTATTGGGGCGGCAGCGACGCCATGGGATACCTTCAGATAGCTATCTCCCTTATGGCGGGCATAATAATGGCCGTTAAGGGCGAAATAACCCTTGGCAACATGCTCATATTCACCACATATACAGGCATGCTCACTTGGCCTGTGAGGCAGCTTGGCAGGATACTGGCGGACCTTGGCAAGGCAAGCGTATCATTGGGCAGGATAGACGAAATACTTTCCGCCCCGGCAGAGGAGGAGCCCGGCGCGGCGCTGAAGAGCGAAATACACGGCAAGGTTGAATTCAAGCATGTATGCTTCGGCTACGATAGGTTTGACGATGTTCTAAGCGACATTTCATTCACAGCCAACCCCGGCGAAACAATAGCCATACTCGGCTCCACCGGCAGCGGCAAAACAAGCCTTGTGCAGCTTTTGCAGCGGCTTTACACCTGCACCGCGGGCGAAATAGACATAGACGGCGTGAACATAAACGACATTGAGCACGGCCATTTGAGGAAAAACATAGGCATAGTGCTGCAGGAGCCGTTCCTCTATTCCCGCACCATAATGGAAAACATACGCATGATAGACCCGCGCATGAGCGAGGAGCAGGTGCACGAAGCGGCGCGCATAGCCTGCGTGCACGACGTTATAGAGGGCTTTGAAAACGGATACGACACAGTGGTCGGCGAACGCGGCGTTACCCTTTCCGGCGGGCAGAAGCAGCGCGTGGCAATAGCCCGAATGCTTATGCAGAACGCGCCCATATTGATATTTGACGATTCAATGAGTGCAGTTGATACGGAAACGGACGCATCCATACGCGCCGCGCTGAAGCACCGCCGCGAAAGCACCACCACCTTCATAATATCCCACCGCATAACTACCCTTTGCGAAGCGGACAAAATACTGGTGCTGGAGCACGGCAAGCTGGTTGAGCAGGGCACGCACGAAGAGCTTATAGCCAAGCCCGGCCTTTACCGGCGCATAGCGCGCATACAGAACGCGCTTGAAGAAGAATTGAAGCAGGAAGGAGGCGGCAGCAATGAGTAATACCGCAATGCAGGAGCAGGATTACGAAAAGGACGTAAAGGTTGATTTTTCGATATGGAAACGCCTTCTCTCCTATGTTTTCCGCTATAAGAAAACGGCGATAGCGCTTATGCTCTGCAACGTGGGCATAGCGGTGATAGACATTCTTTATCCGCTGATGAGCCAATACGCCATAGATAACTTTGTTGAAAAGGGCACCACCGCGGGCATAGGCTGGTTCATAGCGCTTTACATAGCATTTATCGCCCTTCAGGCACTCGGCGTATATTCCTTCATAGTGAAGGCGGGCAAGCTTGAAATGAGCGTATCCTACGATATGCGAAGGGAAGCGTTCCAAAAGCTTCAGGAGCTTTCCTTCTCCTTCTATGACCGCACGGCCGTGGGCTACCTTATGGCAAGGATGATAAGCGACGTTGGCAGCCTTTCCGAAATGATGGCATGGAGCTTCGTTGACCTTCTGTGGGCATCCACATACGTTATAGGCGTTGTAATAGCCATGTTCGCAATGAACTGGAAGCTGGCGCTGCTTATAATGATAGTCATTCCCCCGCTGGCGGTTATATCCGTATTCTTCCAGAAAAAGATACTGAAGTATCAGCGCAGGGTAAGAAAGACCAATTCCCGCATAACCGGCGCATTTAACGAAGGCATAATGGGCGCAATGACCACAAAGACCCTTGTGCGCGAGGATGCGAATTATTCGGAATTCAAGCAGCTTTCTTCCGAAATGAAGCGCGACTCAATCCGTTCCGCCCTGCTCAGCGCGCTGTTCATGCCAATAGTCATGTTCTTAGGCTCAATAGGCACGGCGATAGCGCTGCACCGCGGCGGCATAGACGTTATGGGCGGGATAATCACGTTCGGCACGCTTTCCGCGTTTATATCGTATGCCACCAACTTCTTTGAACCCATTCAGCAGCTTGCGGGCATTTTGGCGGAAATGCAGAGCGCGCAGGCAAGCGCGGAGCGCGTGGTATCGCTCATCGATACTCCGTGCGAAATAGTGGATTCCCCCGAGGTAGTCGCCAAATACGGCGACAGCTTCAACCCCAAGCGCGAAAACTGGGAGCCCATAAAGGGCGATGTCGATTTCGAGCACGTAAGCTTTGCCTATAAGGAAGGCGAAAAGGTGCTGAAGGACTTCAATCTGCACGTTAAGGCGGGCGAGACGATAGCCTTGGTTGGCGAGACCGGCGCAGGCAAGAGCACCATAGTCAACCTTGTTTGCCGCTTCTATGAACCCACCGAGGGCCGCGTGCTTATAGACGGGCGTGACTACCGCGAGCGCAGTCAGCTTTGGCTGCAATCAAGCCTGGGCTACGTGCTGCAAACGCCGCACCTTTTCAGCGGCACAATAGCGGACAACATACGCTACGGCCGCAAGGACGCCACCGATGAGGAGGTTCGCGCGGCGGCGCGCATGGTGCATGCGGAGGAATTTATACTGCGGCAGGATAAGGGCTACGATACAGAGGTTGGCGAAGGCGGCGTAAGGCTCTCCACGGGCGAAAAGCAGCTTATCTCCTTTGCCCGCGTAATACTGGCAGACCCGCGCATATTCGTGCTGGACGAGGCCACAAGCAGCATAGATACCGAAACCGAGCAGCTTATTCAGGACGCCATAACCACCGTGCTCGATAACCGCACAAGCTTCATCGTTGCGCACAGGCTTTCCACCATCCGCAACGCGGACAGGATACTGGTAATACGCGGCGGCGAAATAACCGAGCAGGGTACGCACAGCGAGCTGATAGCCAAGCACGGCTATTATTACGACCTGTACACCACCCAGTTCCGCGAGGAAGCATCGGACGCGATACTGAGCGAGTAAACCTGCATCAGGAGGAATGAGCGGCATCATTCCTCTTTTTTTATGCCGTGCAAAACGGATATTAAAAATGCGGCGCAGAGTTTGTTGCTCTGCGCCTTGTTTGTTTTACTTTATATATACCCTTGGCGGGCGGGCCAGTATGCGGGCGATAATCTCGTTCTTGTTGGTTCCGGCAAGGGCTGCGGCTTCGGGAATATCCATTGTGTTATCCCTGCCGCTGCCGTAAATCACGGCCTCGTCCCCTTCGGCAACGTTTGCAACGTCCGTAACGTCCGCCATGCATTGGTCCATGCATAATACGCCCACCAGCGGGCATTTCATGCCGCGTATGGTAACGTAGCCCTTGTCGCGCATGTTGCGGGGGTAGCCATCGGCATAGCCGAAGGGCAGCGTTGCTATAACGGAATCCCGCGCGGCGCGCCACAGATAATCATACCCAACGCCCTCGCCCGCCTTTATGCGGTGCAGCTGCGATATGCGCGTTTTGAAGGCCATGGCCTGCGTGACCTCAACATAGCCCTTATGGAAGCCCCTAAGGCCGTATACAAGCGCGCCCGGGCGCACCATATTGAGCCTGTATTCGGGGTAATCAACGGCGCTTATGCTGTCCGTAATGTGCTTATACTTAAAGCTTACGCCCCGCTTTTCAAGCGCGGCTATAACGCCCATAAGCTTTGTGAACTGCTTTTCGTCCTCCTCCGCATTGACCAGCGCAAGGTGGGAGAATATGCCCTCCACCTCTATGCCTTCGGTATTGCATATGGCGTAGAGTTCGTCAACATCGTCTATGCCAAGGCGATGGAAGCCGGTATCCACCTTCAGGTGGACCTTTGCCCTTTTGCCCAATGCCAGCGCGGCCTTGCCCAGTATCTCCGCCTGATGCTTTGAAAATATGGTCTGCGTTATGTTGTTTTCGGCAACTATGCCAAGGAGCCTGTCCGGCGTATGGCCGAGTATGAACAGCGGATAATCCGCGTATGCCTCGCGCAGCTCCATGGCCTCGCTCAGCGTGGCAACGGCAAGATACCTTGCCCCGTGCTCCATAAGCGTTGGCGCAACGCCTACCGCGCCCAGCCCGTATGCATTGGCCTTAACCACGGGCATGACCGCAACCTCCGGCCCAACCATTTGGCATATGGCGTCCATATTCGCGCCTATCGCGCGCAAATCGACCTCTACTACCGTATCCCTAAGTATCATTATATTCCCTCCTTACGCCTTCGCTTCGTCCTCATCCAGCAGCCTAAGCGCACCTAAAACATTCATAAGCACTCCGTACTTTATGCATTCCTCATCCGGGGCGAAGTTTTCGTTATGCAGCGCCTGCGGCAGGGCTTGGCCTTCTTTATATGTGCCGATGTTGAAGTACACGCCGGGTACCTTGGACGTGAAGTACGCAAAGTCATCCGCGCCAAGGCTTGGGTCGTCCATGAATATTACGCTGCCGCGGCCTATTTCCTTTTCAGCCACGTCCGCAATGGCAAGCGACGTTTCAACGTCGTTCACAAGGGGCGGATACCCGTCGTTCATTATTACCTCCGCGCTTGCGCCGAAGGCAGCCGCCGTGTTCTCGGCAATGGTTTTAACGTGCGCCTTTATAAAGTCCCTTGTTTCAAAGTCCAGCGCGCGTATGGTGCCAGCAAGCTTCACCTGCCCCGCGCACACGTTTTCCTTGCTGCCGCCGTGTATTGTGCCTATGGTCACTATAACGGGCGTGGTTGGCGCAGCGAAGCGGCTGGATATGGTTTGCAGCGCCAGCACAATGTGCGACGCTACCACTATTGCATCGATGCCCTGGTCGGGATGCGCGCCGTGGCACGCAACGCCGTTTACGTTTATGATAAGCTCCGTGGTGGATGCATTCATGCGGCTTTTTGCAAGGTGTATGCAGCCCGTTGGTACGGTCGGGTCAACGTGCATACCCATTACGCGGGTTATTTTGGGGCTGTTCAGCCCGTCGTGCGCAATCATGCGCTCCGCCCCGCCAACGGTCTCCTCCGCAGGCTGGAAGAAAAGCTTCACCGCGCCCTTCAGTTCATTCTCCATGGCCTTGAATATCCTTGCCGTGCCGAGCAGAACGGTCGTGTGTATGTCATGCCCGCAGGCGTGCATAACGCCCTTGTTCACCGATGCATACGGCAGGCCCGTGCATTCGGTTATGGGCAGCGCGTCAATGTCCGCGCGTATGGCTATGCCGTATTTTGCGTCCTTGGGGCCAACGGTTGCAATTATGCCGTGCCCGGCAACGCCGGCTTCGTATGCTATGCCAAGCTTATCAAGCTGGGCGCATATCGCCTTTTCGGTGCGCTCCTCATGCTCGGAAAGCTCCGGATGCATGTGCAGATCGCGCCTGATTTTTACCAGTTCTTCAAACTCATCCTCTATCATTGCCTTGATTTGTGCGCTGTTCATATGGGTCAACCTCCGCATGGGCCAAATAATATATAAAATGATACACTATTGCGCCGCAATGGGCAATGGGGAAATGCGGGCCGCGCGGATGGTTAAGCTGCCTCAACCCATACGCACATCTGCGTCACTTGCGTCACTATCGTCGAAACAGGCTAAATGTCTGGCTTTTTTCTCCGACGCAGCTTCGGCGATGAATTTCTGCGTCGAAGAATGAGGCTGACGTGCTACCGCTAACCAAAAGCTGTCCCCGCGTGCGGGGAAAGTGTCGTGGCGTAAGCCATGACGAAAGGGGAATAACAGAAAGCAGCAAAGCTGTTTTACTGTTCCCCCTCAGACAATCCGACTAAATTGAGCCCAGGTTGGAACAATGTCGCCTTACTCACATTCGTTCGT
>MSGS01000010.1 GCA_001940855.1 Christensenellaceae bacterium Phil1
GTTGGCGAATGGGCAAAAAAGTACGCGAATTTTTATGGGCTTGCCGGCCTCCAGGCGCCGGAGGGGTACAGTACCTTTGAACAAGGCGAATTTGCGGCGGAGGGCGGCTTTTCCACGGAGCAGATCGACGCCTTTGCCCAGCAGGTGTGGGACGCCTGTATGCGCGTTTCCGACGACGGCATCTATCAATCCAAATTGGCGGACCCCGCAACCGGAGCGCAGGAAAAGGGCGAGGAGTTTGCCGCCCTGAGCGAAACCAAGCACAGCGATTCCTTTGTGTGGAACTACTCCTACAACGACGGGATGTATATGGTGAGTATTTACTTCGGCAGCGGGGACGAAATTATGCTTGAGGTCATGAGGGAAACAACAAAGTAGCAAATGGCAGACGGGCTCCTTTGGGAAGAAAAATCCCTGGCCCCACATGAAAAACGCGCCGGGGCAGGAGGTATCACCGGGAAGCAGCCTGCACACAGACAGGAGGGATGCATAATGAAAAAGATGATAGCCATTTTTCTGGCGGCCATACTGCTACTTTCCCTGGCCGCCTGTGGCGGCAAGGACGATCCCAAGTCGTCCGGCAGCGCGGATACCCCCGCCATTTCCGAGGGCGGCGCGTCGGAGGCCACGCAGCCAGCGATGGATGACACATCGGCTCCTGATGCCGGACAGACCGAGGAAAACGATACCTCCGGCAACGATGAAAGCGGCCTTGACGAAAGCCAGTTTCAGTGGAAGGAATGTTCGCTGACAGAAGCTGTTCCGAAACCCACGGCGGGCGTACTGAATGGAAGTATCCTGATGCCGGGCGAGAGCCAGTATATCGCCAAGGTCATGGAGATCACAGACGAACAGGCGGATGAGTACCTGAACACCGTCAAAGATGCGGGGTGGAGCGGCGAAAAAGCCGACCAGGATGGCGGTTACACTTTCCAATCCACTCATGAGAACGGGACCCAGCTTGAGCTGAACTATATGAGAGGGCTTCTCACGATTACGGCGAAGCCGGGCGATTAAAGACGGGACGGCAGTTGACGGGATCACCGTTCACTGCCAGTCCCATGAAAGGAGGGCTAAGGAGATGAAACGAATCTTGCCCCTTGCCCTGGCCTGCGCCCTGCTCCTCTCCCTGGCCGCCTGTAATGAACCGGTGCCAGGTGGCGAGGACGGCTCTGTTCCCTCCGGGGGCAGCCCGCCCGTGGAGAGTCCGGCGCAGGCGGAAGGGCAACAGCAATCGGAGGCCCCGCCCGTGGAGGCGGCCTCCACGGAACCGGCACAGTCAGGCTCGGAGGCATCCGGCCCGGAGCGGCCGCTCAAGCCGGAGCTTCCCCAAGAGGCGCCGGCCATCCGCGACCGGCAGGCCGAGATCCAGGCTCTATGGGAAACGCTGCGGGGCTGCTGGACGGCGGCGGATGAACGCTTCGCCTATTTTACATACGAGGATGGCGAGCCAGCCTTTTTTGGCGGCATCTGGGAGTCCGAGGCGCTGTTCCGGCGCGGGAACGGGCTGGTGACAGGGCTTGTGGCCCATTCCGACCGGGAATACACCGTCACCGTCACCTATCCCCCCGTGGAGGACGGCAACGCCGCCGACGAGCAGGAAACCAGGGAGATGGTCTGGAGCTTTGAACTGGACGTGGGCCGGGAGGGTATCGACGAAAGCATCCGCCTGAACGACGCCGATGGCATGACCCGGCAATACGCCTGGGGCGGGCATAGCTACGATGACGCCTACGACAGTGTTCACGATATCCAGTATGCGTCCTTTGATGAGGTACGCAACGAGTGGAGCGAGCTGACCGGCTATTGGAACAGCGAGGACGGACGCTTTATCGCCTTTGACCAGATGGACAGCAATACCCTGCTGTTCCAGGAGGGCGTCTGGGAGGCTGGCGGCGGCCGGGGCTGGGGTACTTTTGAGAAAGCCATGACCGCCATGGGCGAGATCCCCATGGAATATATCATCTACTATCCCACTGTGGAAAACGAGATGGACGGCGTGCTGCCTGAGCTTTCCCAGCCGATCTATGTGGACATCACCGATCTCTACACAAAAAGGATGCTGCACGTTCAAATTGGAGAGGACGGTCAGTGGAGGGCATATGTTAACGCCGGGGAAACGGCGGAGGAAGCCGGACAATCGACCTGGTAACGGGGAGGTGACGCGATGATAAACAAAGCCGGGAATGTCTTGAAAAGTATCCCACACCTCGCGCTTGCGCTATATCCATTGAAGTATATGAAAATTAAGGAGGAGATGACCATGAAGAAGCGTACACTTTCCATTTTGCTGGCACTCGTCATGTGCCTGTCCCTGTTCCCCATGACTGCATTGGCGGCGCAGGACGATGTGGTGTATACGGACACCCGCGGAAATCAGATCACCATCCCCGGCGGCGCGAAATCATGCGCCACCAAGGTGGTGGAGTTCAAGCCAGGCGATCCCTGGACCAGCGACGAGCGGGCCATGGACCCCAACGATGTCCTGGGCGCGCCAGATTATGACGATGCGGCGGACACAAACTATCTCTGCCTGGGCGCAGGGGGTTCCATTACCCTTGAATTTGACATCGCTATCGTGGACGGCGAGGGGAACGACATCTATATTTTCGAGATCGGTCCTCAAGTGGAGGCCACCACAGTTGAGGTGAGCAGCGATTTGAAAAATTGGTATCCAGTGGGCGACGCGGACGGGTCACTGTCCGGCGTGGATCTGAACGGGAAGGTGCCGGAGGGCGCGTCTTTCAAATATGTTCGGGTCACCGACCGGGACGGCAGCTCTGGCGGCTGGCCCGGCGCGGACATCGACGCCGTGGCCGGCCTCAATGCCAAGGTTCCCGCCCAAGGTTCCGAGTGGGCAAATGAGGGGCTGGCCAAGGCCGAGGAGCTGGGCCTTATACCCGATTGTCTGGAGGGGCAGGACTTGACCAGCCCCATCACCCGTGCCGAGTTTGCGGCGGTGGCGGTCAAGACCTATGAAGTCCTCTCCGGCACCCCGGCCATTCCCGCTATCGCCACCCCCTTCACCGACAGCAAGGATGTAGAGGTGCTGAAAGCCTATAATCTGGGAGTGGTGGCTGGCACCAGCGCCACCACTTTCGCCCCGGACGCCCTGCTCAACCGGGAACAGGCGGCCACAATGCTCACCCGCGTTTTTCAGCGGGTTACCATCCCCGGCTGGCCGGAGAACAACCCGCCGCTGGAGTACACGAAGCCTGCCCCCTTTGCCGACGATGCGGACATCTCCAACTGGGCCAAGGACAGTGTGTATTTTATGGCGGCCAACGGCATCATCGCCGGTGTGGGCAATAACAAGTTCGCGCCCAAGGCCGTAACCACGGAGCAGCAGGCCCAGGGCTACGCACAGGCCACGCGGGAGCAGGCCCTGCTCATTGCAGTGCGTATGGTGGAGAAACTGGGCGGCCAGAGTAACGGGCGGTAAGGCGGGGCGTTCGGTATAACGTCCCAGAGGAATATAGCTCCCACAGGGAAAGAAGCGCAGACGGCACCCATCAAGGAGGTGATGCGATGGCTGATAACATAATGGGCGTAACACCCGCGGGCAAAACCGCCGGCTCCGAGAAACGGAGAGTATTCACTGGCCTTGTGAAGTGTCCGCTGTTCTCAGAGCAAGCGAAACTCACATTGGAAAAAGACGCACTGCTGATTACCGCTATGTTCGACCAGCTCCCAATCCCATACGGAGAGATCACCGCTTTTGCACTGGCGGGGTATCAGGTGGATATCCAAACGCGGAGCGG
>MSGS01000011.1 GCA_001940855.1 Christensenellaceae bacterium Phil1
GTGTTGCAGCAACCGGAGAGATCATAAATCTCTTCCGGTGTAAACTGAACTCCATACGCAACAGCTTTTTTGATGAACCGCGATGCCGCCTTTTCATCCATGTACTCCTGAGCAACTTCGGCAACCTCTGAGGATGCGCCATAAGAAGTCAGGGATGACATCCTGCTGATCTGCGTACTCGTAGCCCAGTCGTAGAACTTTTCGTAATATGTTTCCCAGTCCATGTTGCACCCTCTTTCAATGTTTTATTCGATAATCAGATATGTCTCACTGACCGGCTTAGGCACTGAAAATCTCATGTGGCGTTCTACCAAAAGCACCTTGCCGGACAATACCAAACCATTCAATTGTTCTGTTTCGACTTTACAGTAGATAAAGACATGAAAGTCATCATCTTCAAACATATCCACCGGTGAGGTCTGAATGGCTATTGATTGAGCTGCGGTCTCGGAAAAATGCGCAACGGATAAATCCTCTTCATCCTCTTCATCCTCTTCCTCGTCGCACTCTTCAACAGCAGGAGGCATATCTGCGCTTATGCTCACTTCTTCTGTAAAGACCATATCACCGGTGACTGTCCTTGTGCATTCAAGAGCGTCTTCATATTCTTCTTCTGTTTCATAGTCTTCGGGATCGACTCCATAAGCACTCCCGTCATCGCAGTAGTCACGCCATGCGTACTTCTCACGATGAAGAGCCTCATGGTATTCATCGCGTGTCTCGTAGTCCTCCGGCGATATACCATATTCTGAGCCATCTTCGCAATTCAGCCTCCATGCGTACTTGTTGTTTTTGGGCGCATAGAAAGGATTGCTGTCATGCGATCCGGCATAACTGCTTTGATATACTTCGTCTGGCTCATCGGGATCAAAAGCTCCCATCGCACCGAGCATACCACCGAAGCGAATCAGGTCTTCGGTGTCATCTATCAAGCCCATACCCATAGCCATTCCGGTTGCCTCATACGGATCTATCTTTGTGCGTTTATTGCCGCGCTTCTGTCTCCGCTTGTAGGCAATATAGTCCAGAGTAGCTGCTTGAGCCATATCAAGCAGGAAGTCAATAACGGGAATGCGTTCACGCTTATTGGACTTTTTTCTTCGCTTTGCCACGATGGAAGCCTCCTTTCCCAATAGTTTGATTTGATTTATTCGACGCCAAGTGCCTTATAGACAGCATCCTCCGCGCTCTGATAGAAAATCAGATTAAAGCATCCGATCAACTCAGCCGGAACAAGAGCAAGATCAGCAGCCGATGTGATGGGCAGCAGAACTTTCTTCGCGCCGCTGTCAAGGCATACTTGAAGCGCATTTGCAAGCTCATCCATCTTGATCATTGTACCGGCAATGCTTATTTCTCCTAAAACGGCAAGACTACTCATCGCCGGTTTGTTAAGTGCAATGGACGCAAGAGCAATCAAAGTTGGAAGAGCAAGTTTGCTGGTCATACCGATGCCTTGCAAGTCCTGATAGTTGATGATGTAGTCCTTCGTCGTGGTGCTGATCGTTCCGCTGATGCGATTGGAGTTTGCCTTCAAGTAATTGAAAGCGGTATTTGTAGCCTCTTTGCACTTTGTATCTGAGCCGAGACCGGTTCGCTCAAACTTACCATTGCCGGGAAGCATTTGAGACTCAAGCCGGAAGACACCGATCATACCGGACTTGCCCTGAGATATGGTATATACCTGACCGGGATTGCTCATACCTTCGGGGATGAGCTTGCCACCGCCTTGCTCCGGTACAGACACAAAACGCTCATCAAAGGTTTCAATGTCTATGTAGGAGAAGTTGACATCATAGAACTCCATACCGCCCAGTTTCTTGAGCTGTTCTTTTACTCTGCGGCGCATTTCAAGAGAGAGCTTGAGGATTTCTTCAAGCTGCTCCTTCGTGTATTCTCCATCAGGATAAAGCAGTTTTATGAAGCCACCAACCATCTTTCTGACGGCAATCGTGTCTCTCTGATTGAGATTGCTGCCAAGACGGAAATACTTGTCCAGCGCATCGCCAAATTGCTCCTTGCGAAGTTCGCGGATGAACTCTGCAAGGTAGTCGGTGATAAATCCGTAGTCATTTGTAAAATGATCAGGTCTGAACTTCGGGATTTCCCATCCGGGAATATAGCAGTGCATACGGTCAAGGAATGCAGCGTCAGTACCCATTTCAGGGGGGAATGGATCAAAGAGGCTGGATGTCTTGAGAAGGACATCTACACTCTGATTGATATTACCAACAAAGACCATTGATGCAGAAGCAGCTTTTTCTTCCTTGCCACGGGCGAAAGAGCCGGATGCCATGTAGTCCTTCATGATCTGGATGCCGTCTTTGTCCTTGAAGTTGATACCGGCAACCTCGTCAAAGGCAACGCAGTCCCAAAGGCCAACGAGACCAACGGTTTTGCGTCCCATGTTGTAGAAAAGGTTCGCAACCGTAGTCTGACCACCGGACACAAGAATGCTGTTCGGGGAGATTTCCTTGTAAATATGCGATTTACCGGTGCTTCG
>MSGS01000012.1 GCA_001940855.1 Christensenellaceae bacterium Phil1
AAGGAAAAAGCACAGGGCGATGAGTATTGCGAATATAAGATACGTCTGCCAAAGCCTTGGCAAAAGATCGTAGCCGAAGTTGTGCATGTGATATGTGGCCTGATTCAGCGGCGAAAGCCAGCCCACCGCAACGTTAGCCTTGTACATGAGCGCATCCGGCAGTTTGAATATAGCCTTGATGGTCTGCGGGTTGAGTAAAAAGCCAAACAGGCTGAATGTGAACACGGCGGCTATCCCCGCAAGCTGACCTTTTTTAAGGTTAAACAGCAGCATGACGAACACCATCAGCAGGGTGTAAAGCAGCATCAGCAGGAATATGGTCGCCATGCACTCATACGGGCGGCTCATCTCCAGCGTTTTCACAAGCGCGGGCAGGGCCACCTTTTGCCCCGCGCCGGAGTAGCCGAGGATTGCGGCGGTCTCGCTCCACATATCCCCCACAAAGCTCTGCCGCATACAGACCAGGGAGGTGGAGATCAGTATAAACGCAAGGTAGATAAGCGTTGCCAAGGCGATATACGCCGCCTGCCCCATGAGCCAGGTCTTGCGGTCTATGCGCATGAGGTAAAAGGGCGTGGCGCTTGATATGAAAGGCATGTCTGCAAAGAGCAGCAGGAGAAGCAAAGAGGAGAGCAGTATTGAGTTGCTGTCCCCGAATGTCCATACGAAGGCTTCGACAAGCTGCATTGTGGTATCGTATTCCTTGGCGAACTTCACGGCCTTGTCGGACAGCAGGAAGCAAAGCACGAAGGCGAGGCAGAAGGTGATTACTATTCTTGGGTTTTTGTGCCACCGGCGGAAGTTATACTGGGTCACGGCGACGATCTGCTTCGGCTTCATATTCGTTCAAGCCTCCTTTTCGCGGCGTATGCAAAGGCAAGGGCCATCAGCAGGCTGAACTCTATGAGCAGCACAGCCACGCCTATTCTGCCGAACACCCACCTTGAGGACGGGCTGAGCCATTCCCGGGGGTACAGCACGAAGAGCTTATCGAAGTACCGCTCATACAGGATTATGAGCAGATAGAACAGCACGAAGGGCGAGGCGTAGGCCATGTATTTGCTGTCGGTAAGCGCGGCGAAGGTCATGCCCGTCAGCGACCAGAAGGCCCCCGATGCGAAGAACATGAGCACGGTTTGCAGCAGGTTGCCGAAGTAGTCCGGCACGGTTTCACCGGGCTTTGGAAATGCTTCCATGGGCAGGAACATGAGCGCGGCGAAGCCGTAGGCTATGAATATCCCCAGCGTCAGCGCCAGCCCGCCGGAAACGGCGCAGCCCACGGCCTTCCCCGCGATATACCGCGGCACGGTGGTGCGGGGCAGGTATTCCTTTATGAAGCCGCTTTTAACATCGTCAATGAAGGATGCGGTATACGGCAGCGCGGCGAGTATGGGCAGGGCCAGCGCCATGGCCTCCGATGACAGCGCACCCATGATAAGGTCGCTGTGGAAGCCTGGGGAAAGCAGCTCCGCCGAGCGGAACCCCGCCAGTATGCCCTGAACGGAGGAAAGAAGGAGTATGAGGGCGGTTCCGACTGCGCTGATGATAAACCCACGGCTGAATATGGCCTGCGATAGGGGAGAGGTCAAATAATGCTTCATGAGGCAAAAGTCCCTTCCGGTGCTCGGTAGTATAAGAAACAGAGGATTATTGTACCGACTGCGAAAGAATGCTGTTAAGGGTATCCGCATTTACACGCGGCTCTATATAACTGCCGTCGATTGCGTTGAAGTACATGGACAAGTCCTGCTTTACTACGTCATCGCTGTCGCCGTATGTAAACTGATAGCTGTAAGCGACCTCGAAGGCGGGTATAAAGCGGCCTGTGTTCGGCCTGTCCGCAACGTTTACAAGCGCGGCGCATAGGCGTATCTCCTTCACGGTGATGCATGGGTTCTTTACGCCGTCCGCCGAAAAAGCATGATGATAGAAAAGCTGGTTCTCTATGCGGTCGAGCAACTCGTCATAGCCAAGCAGCGGCACGTTGGCATAAAGCTTCTTTGTAACAGTACATGCGCCTTTCAGCGTGAAATAGCATATTCCGGCGGAGTCAATGCCGACCGTCAGCACCTCCTGCCCCCACGGAGCGCTGAGCGCGGGGACATCGTTCACGTTGCCGCTGCTGCCGCCAATGTCATACGGCACGGTAAGCCCGCCGCAGTTCCGCGTGAACGTTACCGCCCAGCCGCGGCCAACAATATCGCCCACGCTGCCGTAAACGCACATTCTGCTGCATGTAAGCGGCTTCATGCCCTCTATGCCGAGCGCCGTCAGGCTTTGCTCCGCCAGTTTCACGGCATGCTGCTCCGTTATGGCAGGCTCTGTCGCAAAGTCACCGCCGTATTGTTCGCTGAGTTCTGCGTCCGCGGCAAGCATCATTTCGTCATAGCAGCGGCAGTATGCATCGCGCGTATATAAAAAATCATCCCCGCCTATTTCCCCGGCAAAGTATGAGTATACGTTTTCGCCCGCGGGAGC
>MSGS01000013.1 GCA_001940855.1 Christensenellaceae bacterium Phil1
AAGGAAAAAGCACAGGGCGATGAGCATTGCGAATATAAGATACGTCTGCCAGAGCCTTGGCAGCAGGTCGTAGCCGAAGTTGTGCATATGATACGTTGCCTGATTCAGCGGCGAAAGCCACCCCACCGCAACGTTAGCCTTGTACATGAGCGCATCCGGCAGTTTGAATATAGCCTTTATGGTCTGGGGGTTGAGTAAAAAGCCGAACAGGCTGAACGCGAACACGGCGGCTATACCCGCAAGCTGACCGCGCCTTAAATTGAACAGGAGCATGACGAACACCATGAGCAGGGTGTAAAGCAGCATCAGCAGGAATATGGTCGCCATGCACTCATACGGGCGGCTCATCTCCAGCGTTTTCACAAGCGCGGGCAGGGCCACCTTTTGCCCCGCGCCGGAGTAGCCGAGGATTGCGGCGGTCTCGCTCCACATATCCCCCACAAAGCTCTGCCGCATACAGACCAGGGAGGTGGAGATCAGTATGAACGCAAGGTATATAAGCGTGGCCAAGGCTATATACGCCGCCTGCCCCGCGAGCCATGTCTTACGGTCTATGCGCATGAGGTAAAAGGGCGTGGCGCTTGATATAAAGGGCATATCCGCAAAGAGCAGAAGGAGGAGCAAAGAGGAGAGCAATATTGAGTTGCTGTCCCCAAACGTCCACACGAAGGCTTCAACAAGCTGCATGGTGGTATCGTACTCTTTAGCGAACTTCACGGCCTTGTCGGACAGCAGGAAGCACAGCACGAAGGCGAGGCAGAAGGTGATTACTATTCTTGGGTTTTTGTGCCACCGGCGGAAGTTGTACCGGGTTACGGCAAAAATCTGTTTCGGCTTCATATTCGTTCAAGCCTCCTTTTCGCGGCGTATGCAAAGGCAAGGGCCATGAGCAGGCTGAACTCCGTCAGCAGCACCGCCACGCCTATTTTGCCGAACACCCACCTTGAGGATGGGTTGAGCCATTCCCGGGGGTACAGCACGAAGATCTTATCGAAGTACCGTTCATACAGTATTATGAGCAGATAGAACAGCACGAAGGGCGAGGCGTATGCCATGTATTTGCTGTTGGTAAGCGCGGCAAATGTCATGCCCGTGAGCGACCAGAACGCGCCCGATGCGAAGAACATGAGCGCAGTCTCAATTAGATTGCCAAAGTAATTCGGCACGCTTTCGCCCGCCTTGGGGTAGGCTTCCATGGGCAGGAACATGAGCGCGGCGAAGCCGTAGGCTATGAATATACCAAGGGCGAGCGTCAGCCCGCCGGAAACGGCGCACGCCGCGGCTTTCCCCGCGATATACCGCGGCACGGTGGTGCGGGGCAGGTATTCCTTTATGAAGCCGCTCTTCACGTCGTCAATGAAGGACGCGGTATACGGCAGCGCGGCGAGTATGGGCAGGGCCAGCGCCATGGCCTCGGATGACAGCGCGCCCATGATAAGGTCGCTGTGGAAGCCGGGGGAAAGCAGCTCCTCCGCGCGGAACCCCGCCAGTATGCCCTGAACGGAGGAAAGGAGGAGTATGAGGGCGGTGCCTGCCGCGCTGATGATAAAGGCGCGGGAGATGACGGCCTGCGATAGGGGAGAGGTCAAATAGTGCTTCATGAGGCAAAAGTCCCTTCCGGTGCTCGGTAGTATAAGAAACAGAGGATTATTGCACCGACTGCGAAAGAATGCTGTTAAGGGTATCCGCATTTACACGCGGCTCTATATAGCTGCCGTCAATTGCGTTGAAGTACATGGACAAGTCTTGCTTTACTACGTCATCGCTGTCGCCGTATGTAAACTGATAGCTGTAAGCGACCTCGAAGGCGGGTATATAGCGGCCTGTGTTCGGCCTGTCCGCAACGTTTACAAGCGCGGCGCACAGGCGTATCTCCTTCACGGTGATGCATGGGTTCTTTACGCCGTCCGCCGAAAAAGCATGATGATAGAAAAGCTGGTTCTCTATGCGGTCGAGCAACTCGTCATAGCCAAGCAGCGGCACGTTGGCATAAAGTTTCTTTGTAACGGTACATGCGCCTTTCAGCGTGAAATAGCATATTCCGGCGGAGTCAATGCCGACCGTCAGCACCTCCTGCCCCCACGGAGCGCTGAGCGCGGGGACATCGTTCACGTTGCCGCTGCTGCCGCCAATGTCATATGGCACGGTAAGCCCGCCGCAGTTCCGCGTGAACGTTACCGCCCAGCCGCGGCCAACAATATCGCCCACACTGCCGTAAACGCACATTCTGCTGCATGTAAGCGGCTTCATGCCTTCTATGCCGAGCGCCGTCAGGCTTTGTTCCGCCAGTTTCACGGCATCCTGCTCCGTTATGGCAGGCTCTGTCGCAAAGTCTCCGCCGTATTGTTCGCTGAGTTCTGCGTCCGCGGCAAGCATCATTTCGTCATAGCAGCGGCAGTATGCATCGCGCGTATATAAAAAATCATCCCCGCCTATTTCCCCGGCAAAGCATGCGTATACGTTTTCGCCCGCGGGAGC
>MSGS01000014.1 GCA_001940855.1 Christensenellaceae bacterium Phil1
AAGTGAGACTGAGGGGTTGAGATAAGCAAAGAGCAATGAGCCGCTTTATAACCCCTCCGGCTTTCGCTACGCGAAACCCACCTCCCCTTTCAGGGCAGGCTTAATGTAAGAGTTTGTAAAACGCACCCAAAAGGCTCCCTGTCGAGGGAGGTGGATGCGAGTGCAACGAGCAGACGGAGGGAGTATCCTCCCTCACAGCTCCAGTTTCAGATCGCCGTCCTTTATCCATCCGAGTTTGCGCATGGGGTAGGCGACGAGCGGAGTGAGCACGGCGGGCAGTATGAAGCAGACGAGCAGCATGCCTATCCAGCTTTTGGCGGAGCCGAAGCCATCGCTTGCCATAACGCCTATCGGGCCCACAAGGCCGCATGTACCCATGCCGCTTGCTACGCCCACGCCGTTTTCCATTTTGAAAACGCATGAAGCTATGGGGCCGGTTATTGCGGAAACTATCGTGGGCGGCAGCCATATGCGCGGATTTTTCACTATGTTGCCCATTTGCAGCATGCTTGTGCCAAGCCCCTGCGCCACAAGGCCGCCATAGCGGTTTTCCTTAAAGCTCATCACTGCAAAGCCAACCATCTGCGCGCAGCAGCCGGCCGTGGCTGCGCCGCCGGCAAGGCCTATAAGCCCCGCCGTACCGAAAGAGGCGCATATTGCGGCGCTGCTTATGGGCAGCGTGAGCGCAACGCCCACCAATACCGATACCAAAATGCCCATGAAGAACGGGTGCATTTCGGTTGCGCGCATTATAAGATCGCCAAAGCCCGTCATGACGGCGGATACGCCAGGCCCCGCAAGCCGCGCAAGGAGCAGCCCGCTCACAATTGTGACCGTTGGCGTAACAAGAATATCAACCTTTGTTTCTTTTGAAACTATTTTACCAAGCTCCGCGGCGACTGCGGTGCAGATTAGCGTGCCGAGCGGCCCGCCGAGGCTGTTCGCCCCGTATCCCACAGCGCACAGGCTGAAAAGCACCAGCGGCGGCGACTGAAGCGCAAGCCCTATTGCAACGGCCATTGCGCTGCCCGTTGCGGCGGATGCGAACGAAGCAATTTCTTTCAGCCAATCAAGGCTCAGCTTGTCCGCAAGGGTAGAAAGGATAGTGCCTATAAGCAGCGACGCGAAAAGGCCCATGGCCATAGATCCCATTGCATCTACAAGGTATCTTTTTGCGCTGAACACAACGCCTTTGCGCGCCAGGAATGCGGCTATGCCGCGGGTATGGGGGTCTCCCATTTTTTCCTCCGAAAATGCGTCCCGCCGCCCCTTACCCGTGAACGGCAGGCGTGTTGCAAACGGCCGCGCGGTTCATCAGCCGTCGCGGTCATATAGCACCGCATAGAGTATAACACATGATTATACATCTCTTCCATAAATTTATATTTTCACAAGAAAAAAGAGACGTTGCCGTCTCTTTACAGTTTATATTAGCGCTTTATGCGCCGTGGCTTGCCGTATCGTCAACGGTATTGACTGCCGGTGCGGGCAGGGAGCCGTCCTTCATGCGCAGCGTGGCGTAAAGGTTGCCCGCGTATGCCGCCTTGCCGGAATTTGTGTTCTTCCTGAGCACGCCTATGCAGCACAGCACGCCAAGCCCCACGAACAGCAAATCCTGCAGCAGGCTTGAGCGGATAGCGTCCGCATATTCGGGCATCTCCGCCATGCCATACTGTATCAGCAGAATGGCTTCTTCAAACGTGAAATCGTAATTTATCATGCTGTCAGCAATGTCCACACCGAACGTGAGCGCCACCGCGCCCAGCGCCGAGCATATTATGCTTATAACTATGGCGAACGAATTCATGCGGCCCTTTAGCAGCTTATAGCCGAAAAACGCGCCCAGCGGTATAAGTGCGCACAGCATGGCGTATATCCTTTCCGTGCCGAATATAACGGCTACGTTCAGCACAACGCCCAGTATCATTCCTATAATTGCGCCGATTATACCGGTGAAGTAGTTGCCTTCGTCGTTCACCTTAGCCTCGTTTGCAGCATTGCGCAAGGAATTTACACATTCCGTATGCACCGCACGGTAGCTCAGCTGGAACCTATCGGTTGACTTTTCATAGCACATAACAGCGTCTGTGTTTCCATGTCCGCAATATGGGCATATGTCGCTAAAGTAAATTCCGTTGTTACGACCGATTTCTATGGCTTTATTTGCACCTGCAAGCACGGTATCAACGGCTGTAGCGGCATCAGAACCTTTGGCAACCTTTACTCTCACATTCATGAAAATGCCTGATATATGGCATTTCAGTCCCGCTGCACTCAGCGCGCTTTTTACAGCCTTCTTCTCCTCTGAAGATGGCTTACTGTCAAGTCTGAATCCGGCATTAAAAAGGTTGCCGCCGATATGAACGATTATAAACGGCACCCCGCTTGCAACGGCAAATATTCTTACTTCATCAGCCGTATACGGCATCCCGCGCCGACCGCACTCGTGGAAAAATTCCGCACTCTTCATGTTTATACCCTCCGTTGTTTAATTGAATGGTTCAAGCGAGCGGTCAAGTATGCCGTGCATCTTGGCTATCGCAATGCCGTAGTTGGTAATGGGTACGCCGCAGTCGCGCGCATGGCGCAGGCGGTATTTCATCTCCCGCGCGGTAAGCATGCAGCCGCCGCAGTGCACTATAAGCGCATATTTATCAAGGCTTTCGGGGAATTCCCCACCGGATGTAAATTCATAGTTCAGCTTTTTGCCCGTGTAATTGCCTATCCAGCCGGGCAGCTTTACGGAGCCTATATCGTTGCACTGCCTGTGGTGCGTGCAGCCTTCGCTTATAAGCACGGTGTCCCCGTCCTTCAGCCGCGCTATCGCCTCCGCGCCCGCTGCAACGGCCTCAAGCTCGCCCTTATAGCGGGCAAAAAGTATTGAAAACGACGTAAGCTGAATATCCTGGGGTACAATCGCGTCCACGGCCCTGAACGCCTGCGAATCGGTAACGACCAGGCGGGGCTTAGGCAAAGCATCAAGCGCGGCTTTAAGCTCGCTTGGCCGTACCACAACGGTTATCGCGCGGTTATCCAAAATGTCGCGTATGGTTTGCTGCTGCGGCAATATAAGCCTGCCCTTGGGCGCGGATTCATCAATAGGCGTTACAAGTATTATAATATCATTGGGCTTTATAAGGTCGCCTATAAGCTGCCGCGCGTTTTCCGCGCCGCTCATCATGCGGCCGAGCCGCTCCTTTAGCTCGTGTATGCCGCTGCCGGTAACGGCGCTTATATAAAGCTCGTTTTCGCTCGCTTCAGGGATCGTTTCAAGCAGGTCGCTCTTGTTGTACGCAATTATATAGGGTATCTCCTTTGCACGGAACAGGGCTGTAAGCTCCCTGTCCGCTGCGCCCAGCCCAAGCGTTGCATCAACCACCAGCACCGCTATGTCCGCGCGGTTGAGCGCCTGCCGCGCCCGCTGCACGCGCATCGCGCCGAGTTCGCCTTCATCGTCCAGCCCCGGCGTGTCTATTATCACCACGGGGCCAAGCGGCAGTATCTCCATCGCCTTCTGCACGGGGTCGGTGGTGGTTCCCTTTATATCGGACACCAGCGAAAGCTTCTGCCCCGTTACGGCGTTCACAACGCTGGATTTGCCCGCATTTCTAAGGCCGAAAAAGCCTATGTGCGCCCTTTCGGCGGATACCTTGTCGTTCAGTCCCATGGCAAATGCTCCTTATTTATCGGCTCAGAAGCGGAAATCGCGCCTGTTGGAGGACTTTATTTCCTCGATATGCTCGGTGGCGATGCGCTTAACGTTCTCGTTGGGTATCTTTTTCAGCTCGCGCTCTATAAGCGCATAGCCCACCTTCTTTGTCTCCTCGCTTGCGTAGTCAACAAGGTATTCGGTCAGCGTCATAAGGGCGTTGGGGTGGCAGCAGTTAAGTATCTGCCCGTTTTTGCAAAGGGACATGAACCTATCCCCCGTACGCCCCTCGCGGTAGCACGCGGTGCAGAAGGAGGGTATATGGTCAAGCTCCATCAGCCAGCGCACAACCTCGTCCAGCGTCCTTTGGTCGGATACGTCAAACTGTTCGGAATCGTGCGGGCGCTCCTCCTCGGTATAGCCGCCGACGGACGTGCGGCTCGCGCCGGAAATTTGTGATATGCCGTAATCAAGCACCTTGCCGCGCACGGCTTCGCTTTCGCGGGTGGAAATTATCATGCCGGTGTAGGGCACGGCTATGCGTATGCAGGCGATTATTTTGGCAAACATATCGTCGCTCAGGCTGTTGTCGAACACGTCCGGATCGATGTCGTCCGCATGCTTAACGCGCGGCACGCTTATGGTGTGCGGGCCAACGCCGTGAACGGCCTCAAGGTGCTCCGCATGCATAAGCAGCCCCGCAAATTCATACTGATAGCCTTCAAGGCCGAACAGTACGCCAAGGCCAACGTCGTCTATGCCGCCTTCCATGGCCCTATCCATAGCCTCGGTATGGTAATCGTAATCATGCTTGGGGCCGGTGGGGTGCAGCTCAAGATAGCTGGGCTTGTTGTACGTTTCCTGGAAAAGTATATATGTGCCTATACCCGCATCCTTCAGCTTGCGATAGTTTTCAACCGTGGTCGCGGCGATATTCACGTTAACGCGGCGAATATCCCCGTTTTTGTGATGCACGGAGTATATGGTCTTTATGCAGTCCAGTATATACTCTATTGGGTTGTTCACGGGGTCCTCGCCCGCTTCTATGGCAAGGCGCTTATGGCCCATGTCCTGCAACGCTATTACCTCGTTCCTTATTTCCTCCTGAGTGAGCTTTTTGCGGGCAATGTGCTTGTTCTTCATGTGATACGGGCAGTACACGCAGCCGTTCACGCAGTAATTGGAAAGATACAGCGGCGCGAACATGACTATTCTGTTGCCGTAGAATGCAAGCTTTATTTCGTTTGCCAGCTTATACATTTCCTCTATTTTTTCGGGGATGTCGCACGCAAGCAGCACGCTCGCTTCCCTGTGGGTAAGTCCCGCGCAGGTAACGCCGGAGCCGTTCTTCTTGGGCCTCGCCTTTTCAAGCAGCGCGTCAATAAGTTCTATGTTGTTCTTGTTGGCGTTTGCGTACGCTATTGTTTCGCGTATTTCGGCGTCGTTTATAAATTCCTCCGCCTTCATGGATTTGGGATCGTAGATTGCCATAAGTCTTTCCTTTCTTGTACTCAGAATATTCTTTGTATTCAGATCTTTTTTATATCCCCGCGGTCCGTGACCACGTTGAAGCCTATTGATTGCATCCGCGCAGCAAGGCAGGCCTTGCATTGCGCCGATTCATCGCCCGTGCAGATCTTGTTTTCATAAAGCTCGTACTTTTTGCGCACGCTTACGGGCGAAAGATTGGGCATCACCACGTTCGCGCCCGCCAGTATGCCGTCCTCCCGCCCGGTGGGGCTTACGGTGCCGAGCGCCGTTGTTGCCGGCAGCAGTATGTTCGGCTTTATAAGACGGATAATGGACAAAAGGTATATCGTCTCCTCCGCGCTGCCGGCGGGGTAATTGCCAAGCGGGGTTTCATGGTGCGGTATAAACGGGCCTATGCCGCACATGTCCGGCGAAAAGGTTTCTATAAATTTAAGATCCTCCGCCAGGGTATGCGCCGTTTGGAAGGGCGAACCTACCATAAAGCCGCAGCCCACCTGAAAACCAAGCTCCTTCAGATCGCGCAGGCAGCGCATGCGGTTATCGAACGACATTCCGGATGGATGCAGCTTTTCATAATGTGCCTTGTCCGCCGTTTCGTGCCTAAGAAGATATCTGTCCGCGCCCGCTTCGCGCATGCGTGCATAATCCGCGCGGCTGTATTCGCCAAGGGACAGAGTTATTGCGCAGTCCGGATATTCTTTGCGTATGGCCTTCACGGTTTGGCATATCTCGTCCGCGCTTTTAACGTTTTCACCGCCCTGCATAACGAACGTGCGGAAGCCGAGCGCGTAGCCTTCCGCGCAGCAATCCATTATCTGCTCCCGCGTCAGCACATAGCGCGAGCATGCGGCGTTGGAGCGGCGTATGCCGCAATACAGGCAATCGTTCCTGCAAACGTTGCCTATTTCTATAAGCCCGCGCACGAATACGCTGTTGCCGTAAAATTCCCTGCGCGCCCTGTCCGCAAGCGTGCGGGCGTATGCCGCGGCCTCATCATTGCGCCCGGCTATAAGCCGTTCGTATTCTTCAAGCGAAAGAGAGTGGTGTATATTCAGCTTGTCTATCAGCGAAATAAGCTCACTCATCGGCCACCACGTTTGAATATGCAGTTTTTACGCTCAATCCTTCAATATTGCCAAGCTTGCCTGCAAGCGCGGAAATGGTATCCTGCGGCGCGTCAAGCGCTATGGACACTATGTTTATGCCCTTTTTGCGGTACGGTATGCCCATGCGGCCTATTATATGCTCGCCGTATTCGTGCAGCACGGCGTTGAGCCGCTCCACCGCGCCCCCTTTTTCAACTATTATTGCCATCACGGCTACCCGCGTCTGCATGGCGTTACCTCCGTTTTTTATAAAAATAAGCCGCACCCGACGGGGTGCAGCCGCAGTATGGTTCTATACAAAGGCCTCACCCTTTCAGTCGGGGGCGCGCCCCTTTGTGTCAGGTAAGGATAGTATAACATATGCATTGACAAAACACAATCATATTAAAAAATCCATATTTTACACCCGATTACCGCGCACGATCAAAGCCGAACCGTTTGATTCGGTTTTAATATTATTTCCGTTATTTTTTGTTTACTCATTTTTATATATTATCATTTTTTCGGTAAGCAGCTTTGCGTAGCAGGACGCCACCGCCGCACTTATTATAAAATCCGTCACTTCCGCGTCCGCTTCGTCCCCGCCCGCGAATATAGGCTCCGCTGCTGCGCGCACCTGATTCACGAAATATGCCCCGAAGCCCTTCTGCACGGTTATAAACCGGTCGTAAAACCGCCTTACGGCATCTCCGTCCCAAGCCGGCAGCATTTCCTTAACAACCGAAATGTTAAGCGTTTGCTTCAGCGTGCATATTATCATGAGCAGCGCCAAGTGTACGCGGGAATATTTCTTCTTCACCGGCGGGGGTATAAGCTTTTGCTTAACGTAATTATTTATCATTGCCTGCGTAACGGTTTTGTCCTCCCCTGCGGCATACATGCCAAGATAGTCGTTTAGCACTATCACAACCTGATCCATATACAGCTCAAGCGTTGGCAGTTCGTCCCAAGCGGGCAGCTTGAGCGCGCCGAGATAGCTTTCCCATTCGTCAAATTTGTTTGCCAAGGCTGCCTTTGTGTGCGGCATAAGCGTTTCCCTCCGTTCGCGGCATATTGCTTCATATAATTATAACCTTTCGGGGTGATAAATGGCAACCGTTATCGGCAATGGTATTGATACGCTGTTGCGCATATGCTAAAATATATATATAATTATGCGCCTTTTGCGCGGGTTTTGTCCGAAGGCATCATGTAAAAAATATACTTTGCGGGCGGTTTAGCGTAAAAGCGGCAATTTGGAGGGGAATATAAAAATGTGCGGAATAGTAGGCTATATCGGCGATAAACAGGCCGCGCCGCTGCTGCTGGACGGGCTGAAAAAGCTTGAATACCGCGGATACGACAGCGCGGGCTTGGCAATAGTTGGGGACGATGAAAGCATAACCGTTGCAAAGGAGCGCGGGCGGCTGAGCGCGCTTTACGAAATAACAAACGGCGGCGAAGCGATACAGGGCCGCGTGGGCATAGGCCACACGCGCTGGGCCACGCACGGCGAGCCGAACCAAATAAACGCGCATCCGCATGTTTCAATGAGCGGGCGCGTGGCGCTGGTGCACAACGGCATAATAGAAAATTACGCCGAGTTAAAGGCGTTTTTGATTGGTAAAGGCTATACCTTCACTTCCGAGACGGACAGCGAGGTCGCCGTTCAGCTTATCGATTATTATTACGATGGCGACCCTATGGAGGCCGTGCGCCTTGCGGAAGCACAGTTCGTGGGTTCCTATGCAATGGCAATAGTATTTGCGGACAGGGAGGATGAGTTTATTGCCCTGCGCAAGGACAGCCCGCTGATACTTGGCCTTGGCGAAGGGGAAAACTTCATTGCGTCCGATGTGCCGGCGCTTTTGAAGCATACGCGCCGCATAATACGCCTGGGCGAAAGGGAGCTGGCTGTTGTGCGCCGCGAGGGCGTTGCCATATACAATAGCTTTGGCGAACGGGTTGAGCATGAACCCATAAACATAACATGGGACGTGGAAAGCGCGGAAAAGAACGGCTACGACCATTTTATGCTCAAGGAAATAATGGAGCAGCCGGACGCCATACGCCGCACCGTTGCGCCGCGCATAAAGAACGGGCGGATAGAGCTTGGCCTGAACAAAATAGACGCGGACGTTATACGCAGCCTTGAGCGGGTATATATCGTTGCCTGCGGCTCGGCCTATCACGTTGGCATGGTTGCGCGCTACGCCATAGAGCGTTACGCAAAAATTCCCGTATCGTGCGACCTTGCAAGCGAATTCCGCTACAACGACCCCATGGTAAACGCCAACACCTTGGTAATAATAATCAGCCAAAGCGGCGAAACGCTTGATACGCTTTTCGCTCTGCGCGAAGCCAAAATACGCGGCGCGCACACGCTGAGCATAGTCAATGTTGTCGGCTCCAGCATAGCCTGCGAAAGCGAGGATGTGCTCTATACCTGGGCCGGGCCGGAGATAGCCGTGGCCACGACAAAGGCATACAATACCCAGCTTGCGCTGATGCAGCTTATTGCCGTTTACTTCGGCCGCGTGCGCGGCCACGTTACCGCGCGGGAGGAAGCGGAGCTGATAGCCGGCATGGAGGCCCTGCCGGACGTTATAAACAAAATTCTTGCGGATGAAACGGAGATACATCACCTTTCGGCGGATTGCTATATGCAGCGGGACATATTCTTCCTTGGCCGCAACATAGACTACGCGCTGGCGCTTGAAGGTTCGCTCAAGCTGAAGGAGATATCCTATATCCATTCGGAGGCCTATGCCGGCGGGGAGCTGAAGCACGGCACGATTTCACTTATAGTCCCCGGCACGAGCGTTATCGCCATATGCACATACGATCCCCTTTGGGAAAAGATGGTCAGCAACATTCGCGAGGTCAAGGCACGCGGCGCAAGCGTTATAGCCATAGCAAAGGGCGAGCACCGCCGCGGCACCACCGGCGCGGATCACGAAATAATATTGCCGGACTGCGCGGACATTGCCTGCCCCTGCGCCAGCGTAGTGCCGATGCAGCTTTTCGCCTACTACACCGCACTTATGAAGGGCTGCGACATAGATAAGCCCCGCAACCTTGCCAAGAGCGTAACGGTGGAGTGATAAAGCAGAGCATGGCCTCCCGAAAGGGAGGCCTGATTTATGCCATAAATATGCACGTCAAATTATATTATCTCTTGAATTGAATAATACACATCTTAATCAGCATATCATAATTTACTAAGAAAAATCAGGCAGTTCAGGCATAATATATAATCTAAAATTCGTCAGGAAATTATTGACACAATATATCGCAATATGTTACCATAAACCCAACAAAGAACCACCGTAACCAAATTGACTTTAAGACCAACCGTAACCCCGTTGCCCGTTCCTAACAGGAACGATATGAACCGCAGGATCGACCAACACCAAGGAGGCTGATTCCATTGCGCCGTTAATGTTTTACTCCTATACGGAGATGCTGCAACATTAACCACTATGACCCCGAAAGGAGATAAAACCATGAAAAAACATCTATCGCTCATCCTTAGTGCCATAATGGTACTTTCCCTCTTTGCTGCTATCGCTATTGCGGCGGTGAACGCACCTACTTGCCCAGACTGTGGCATTGGTGAAGAAATCGATAACGTAACAACCGAGTACGTTTACAGAACTACCTCCTGTTCGCACGGTTATGCAGGTGCTACGCACAGCATAGAATTAGAATATGATGTGCATCACTACAGCTGCACAAATTGCAGCATGACTTCGGAGTACTGGGAGCTTGTCTCCAGCACCGAAACATGTTCAGTGGTTGGCCCGTGGAGTGATGCAGACTAAGTAGTCTGCCATGGCGGTGCAGATATTCTGCGCCGCCAACTTTATATTATGGAGGAAGCTATTATGCTATCCATGCACCTGCGCCAACTAATCCGCAAACCTGCCCGCACAGCGTTGTATTTAGCTGTGCTTATTCTGCTTACTGCCTTCTTTTGCGCAAGCTTGAATTTATACAAAGACAGCCAATATAACCTTCAACTTGCCAACGACACATATACTACCATTGCAGTGATGGAGTTATGTGCGGATGTAGATATGTATGGAAATCTGCTGCAAGGGACTTCGCTGGATAATTATGTAGGCAATCAGTCATTAACTGTATATGGTTATGATTTGGAACCGATAGTTACTGCGCCAAACGTAAAAAAATATGAGTTAAGAGCGAGGTATGGTGCATTCAGTGAAGATAACATAGCGTTGAGTAAAGATGACAACATTCCTATATTTAACGGAGATATTATACGTTTTCAGTTAAAAAGCAGTGAAAATATAATAATAGATGAGGACGGAAGCTATAATCCTGCGAACGAGTATCGCGTAAAGGACGGTTGTTTTTATTTGGAAACAGGTTCCGCTGCTCCCAAGTCTTTTACGCTTGATGTAATTGATTCAGCCGTGGATGCTGTCTATTATCGTTCCGGCGACAATGGCAGCGGAAGCATACACATGATGATGCCATTCAGGATTTCTGATGATACGATTGCGGCGCATTATGCAAAAAATCTGGAACGGCTTGGATATAGTCCTGATACAAATTATGAACTGTATTTTGAACCGGATACAGAATACATTGCTTGCGTAATACTGGGATATGTTAATGATACAGAAAAGGGAAACATTTTAGATGGCCTATACCGAGTATCATCAATAAACTTTTGGCGTGACGAGTTGTTTTGCAAAAGAGACTATGTTTATAGCAAAAAAGGCATAGACGGAATAGAAGGTATAGCTTATTTGCTCACAGAGAACCATCCTTATTGGATACAAAAGTACAAATATGTAAAAGAAAATCCTGATGATTTAGAAAAGTTTAATCAAATCGGCAGAGCATACTATATAAACATGCGTTCTTTTGCCGTTATGACAACGAATGATATCGGCGGCATACCGGCATTTAATCTTGGCAGAATGTATATTAAGGACGGTCGTGCCATTTCAGCCGAGGAATATGCATCCGGTGCAAAGGTTTGCATGATAAGCCGAGAATTTTCAAAAGCACAGGGTTGGAAGATCGGTTCAAAAATAGATTTTGATTTCTACACATACGACTATTTTACTAATGCCACTTTAGCTGCATCAACGCTTCAGCCCCGCTACACCTACACCGACCCCGACAACTTCTTCGACAGCGGCGAATATGAGGTTGTCGGCATATACGACGTGCGTCCCATGACAGGCAGCTCGACCATATCCGAAGCCGCAATAAGTGTCCCCTGGAACACAATCTACATACCCGAAAAGTCACTCACCAATGCCCCTGCCGAGGAGGATAGACCCGTTACAGGCGCGTTGCTGACGATATGGCTGGAGAATGGCAAGATTGAGCCGTTCATAGAGCGCATGAACGAGCTTGGCATAACGGGCGCAAAGCAGGGAGACTATGAAGCAAGGTTTACCTTCTACGACCAAGGCTATTCGAGAATACAGCCCAGCCTTGAAGCCCTCTCCGGCACGGCGGAGCTGCTGCTGATACTCTCATCATCATTGCTTGTCATAGCCGCATTGTTGCTGGCGTTCTTCTATGCGCAGTCGCAAAAGCAGGGTATAGGCACCATGCGCCTGCTTGGGTGCAGCAAGGCAAGAGCATTTGTCGCGGTGATGCTGAGTGCGCTTATTATTGCCGTGACCGGTGCGCTTATTGGCGCGGCAATAGGCCATGTCCTTACCGCCGGCGTAGGTGAAAGCATAATGGCCAACGCCAACCAAACTCCTGAGGAGTTCTTAGCCTTCAGCGCATACTTAGCCGAAAGCACGCAAGTTGAAGTTGAATTTGCGCTCGGCGCAGACGTAAGGGTGAGCCTGCTCACCTGCCTTGCCGCGCTGGGGCTGTTCATCGCCGGAACGCTCGTGTTCGTGGCGCGCTATCTTGGCAAAGGACCAAGAGAGCTGCTGCCACGGGCGGGAGAGTAATTCTTTTTCTGAATGCGCATGGCGTTTGACACCCGCCATGCTGTCAGGCTATAATAGTTAAATTGACAGCAGTAATTTTGAGGGGTGACTCGGCATGAGGCGGGACGATACGAAGCGACGGATAATGGACGCGGCGCTGGAGCTTTTTGCGGCGCATGGATACGACGCGGTGAGCGTGGAGCAAATTGCGGGCGCGGTCGGTATAAAGGCGCCGTCGCTTTATAATCATTTTGTCAGCAAGCGCGCCATTTTTGACGAAATTGTCAGCGATGCCGCCGCACGGTATGAGGATTTTACGGCCATGCAGAGCGTGCATGTTGACGATGCCGATGCGGACACGGGCGAGTTTTTAGGCATAAGCGAAGATGTGCTCTGCCAAAAGGTGCGGGAAATTTTTCTGTATTCGCTGCACGATAAAACCGTGAGCAGGCTGAGAAAGCTGCTCACCATTGAGCAATTCAGGAGTGCGGAGCTTTCCAAAATGTATAATGAGCGCTATGTGGACAGGCTGGCCAATTATCACGCCGGATTGTTTGCGCACCTTATGGAGAAGGGGCAAATCAAGCAATATGATCCGTATGTGCTGGTGCTGATGTATGTTTCCCCTATAATGACGCTTATGGGCGTTTGCGACCGCCAGCCCGAGCGCGAGGATGAGTGCCTACAGAAGCTTGATAAGCATGTGCGCCTTTTCTTTAATGCGTTCAATAAATAACCCGCTTATTTTTGCAAAAGTAAAGCCCGTGGGATGCTGTCCGCGTGGGCTTTTTTTATTACGCTTCTTTTATTGTAATGCTGTTTATAACGGGCTGCTCCGCGGCGGGAATGGTACCGTTGTTGTCGGTAGGCTTAGCGGATTCGCAAATGCCGTCCACAATGTCCATACCGTCCGTTACATAGCCGAACACGGCGTATTGCCCGTCAAGCGACGTATAATCCTGATGCATTATGAAAAACTGTGAGCTTGCGCTGTCGTAATTCATGGAGCGCGCCATGCTTATTGCCCCGCGCGTATGCGAAAGCGCATTGTCAACGCCGTTTGCGCTGAATTCGCCCTTTATGTTTTCCCCGCTGCCGCCCGTGCCGTTGCCGTTGGGGTCGCCGCCCTGCATCATAAAGCCGCTTATTATGCGGTGAAAAGTAAGGCCGTTATAGAAGCCCTCGTTTGCCAGCTTTACAAAATTGGCAACGGATATAGGCGCGTCGTTGCCGTACAGCGCAACGGTTATAACGCCGTGATCGGCAATGTCTATTTCCGCATAATGCGTTATCTGCCCCTTTTCGCCCTCTGCCATGGGTTCGGCGCTCTCTGCGGGTTCTGCGGCAGGCTCTGCCGTAGGTTCGGCGGGAGCTGCGGGTTCGTCAGCAGCAAGCCTGCAGGAGCACAGCATCAGCGCGCACATAAGCACAGCCATCACAAGCATAACATGCTTTCTTATCTTCATTCTGTCACCTCTATAAAAAATACGGAGCGAATCCCTCACCCCTATATATAATGATAATACCCATTACAGCGCGTGTCAATACCGACCGTATTGACGTGAAAAGCGGCAAAGTATAGAATATAAGGCGTAACAAAGAATATGAAAGGGGCGGCGCGGTGCGCCGCAGAGTAAAAAGAAAGATGGAGAAAGCGAATAAGCCGTCAACGCGGCTTATAGATTTGTTTCTTGCGTTTGCGCGGGTGGGAATGCTCACGTTCGGCGGGGGCGTGGCAATGCTGCCGATGCTGGAACGCGAATGCGTGCAGCGCTTCGGCTGGGTAAACAACGATGAGCTTACGGATTATTTTGCAATCGGCCAATGCACGCCCGGCATAATTGCCGTAAATACGGCAACGTTTGTGGGCAGCAAGCAGCGCGGCGCATTGGGCGCGGCTGTGGCAACGCTTGGCGTTATATCCCCCAGCATAGTTATAATATTGATAATTGCCGCCGTGCTCAACGGCTTTGCCGATAATCCGTATGTTATCCATGCGTTTGCGGGCATACGCGCGGCGGTCTGCGCGCTGATGGTCAATGCCGTGGTTCGCCTGTGCAAAAGCAACGTGCGCGATTGGTTCGGCCTTGCGCTTGCGGCGGCGGCGTTCGTGCTTACGGTGGTTATCGATATTTCGCCCGTGTTTCCTGTGCTTGGCGCGGCAATATTGGGCATATTCGCCGGAATGTTTACGGAACGGGGAGGAAAGCAATGAGCATTTATTTTACGCTGTTCTGGGAATTTTTCAAAACCGGCCTTTTCGCAATAGGCGGCGGCATGGCAACGTTGCCTTTTTTGAGCAGCATGGCGGAACGCTTCCCGTGGCTCACGCAGGAGCAGCTTGCCAACATGATAGCCGTATCCGAATCAACGCCGGGGCCGCTTGGCATAAACTGCGCAACGTATGCGGGCTACAACGCCGCGGGCGTGCCGGGGGCGATAATCGCAAGCTTTTCGGAGGTTTTGCCCAGCTACATCATAATTTTGATAATATCAAAAATGCTCCGCCGCTTCAGCCAAAGCAAATATGTTTCCTTCGCCTTCGGCGGGCTGAGACCGGCGGCAACCGGGCTTATAGCCGCAGCGGCATGGGGAATTGTGTCCATAGTGCTGTTCAATTTTTCCGCATTTGCTTCGGGCGGAATAGCGGCGGTATTCAATATCGGTGCGGCGGCGGTTTTCGTGCTCATGATGGTATTGACCAATATAAAGCCGCTCAAAAAGCTGCATCCGCTTTACTTTATCGCGTTTGCGGCGGTATTAGGGATAGTGTTTGAATTATGAGCGAAAATATCGAAAGCGCGTTCCGTTTCTGCCCGGTTTACAGCGGCTCCTCCGGCAATATGCTCTTTGCCGAAGGCGGCGGCGCGCGCATATTGATAGACTGCGGCTTTGCGGGCAGCACCGCGGCCAGGGCCATGGCGGAGATAGGCGTTCCGCTCGATACGATAGATGCCATACTCGTTACCCATGACCACAGCGACCATACAAAGGGCGTGGGCATACTCAGCAGACGTTACCATATTCCCGTTTACGCAAACGAAGGCACATTCCGCGCCATGGCGTCCATAATAGGCAAATTGGGCGACGGCATGGCCCGCGTGTTCGTTACAGGATGCGATTTTTTTATAAAGCAGCTTAACGTGCTCACGTTCCCAACCCCGCACGACGCGGCGGAAAGCGTGGGCTTCACGCTGGGCTGCGGCGGCAAGCATGTGTCCGTAATGACGGACATAGGCCGCTTTGACGAGCGGCTGCTTTCCTGCGCCGCGGGGAGCGACCTTGTGCTGCTGGAAGCCAATCACGATGTTGACATGCTCAAGGTCGGCCCGTATCCGTATCCGCTCAAGCGCCGCATACTGAGCGACCACGGTCATCTTTCAAACGACGACTGCGCGTCCGCGCTTATAAAGCTTTACCAAACCGGCGTACACCGCGCCATATTGGGGCACCTTAGTGGGGAGAACAACATGGAAGCCCTTGCGCTTGAAACCGTGCGCCAGGGGCTTAGGCGGGCGGATATACCGGACGGCGATTTTGCGCTGGATGTGGCGCACCGCGGCGAGATAGGCAAAATGTATGAAATATAAGGAGCGCACATGACTATACGCATACTTTGCGTGGGCAAAATAAAGGAAGCGTTTTACCGCGACGCAATAGCGGAGCTTGTGAAGCGCATGGGCCGCTATGCCACGACGGAAATAATAGAAGTTGCGGAAGAAAAGGCGCCGGAGGGACTGAGTCAGGCCGAAAAGGAGCAGGTACTTGCAAACGAGGGCGAAAGGCTGCTTGGCAAAACCGATGAGCGCGATCACATCATAGCCCTGTGCATAGAGGGCAAAAAGTTAACAAGCGAAGCCTTCGCCGCGCACATCCGCACGGCAATGCTTGCGGGCAAAAGCCGCATAGTGTTCATAATAGGCGGCTCCTTCGGCCTGCACCCAAGCGTTAAGCGCCGCGCAGACATGCTGCTTTCATTCAGCGATATGACATTCCCGCATCAGCTCTTCCGTGTTATGCTCGCGGAGCAAATATACCGCGCGTTCAAAATAAACAATAACGAGCCGTATCATAAATAAAAAGCGTTCTATTGCGAAATCGGGTAAAATTCTCCCTCTTTTCCGTAACAGAACGCATTTAGCAACTGTAAATCTGCTGCTTACGCGCACTTTCTTCTAAGCATCAGCCTTTTTACCAGCGTGCAAAGGTCGCGCGCGGCGGCAATAAGGCCGCGGCGTTCGTAGTAGCGGTCGCCCTCGGGCGGGGTAAGGCCGTGCTTGGCTATAAGCTCGTTGAGCCCGCCATCGAACACCGTGTTTCGGCTAAGCCTGTTTTCAAGGTCGCCTATGTCCTTCACGTCATCCATGCCCAAAACATATGAAGCAAAGCTTACGCAGGTGTATGCGTCCTTCAGCCTGTATCGCTTGCCGAACGGCAGCGCCATGGCGTCAAAAAGATTGTATATAAGGCGCTCGCTTCTTTCTATGCTGTCGTTAAGCCTTGCGCGGGCGGCGGCGTATTCTTCCTCCGTCATGTCCACGCGGCAAAGCTTTATAGGCACATCCATGGCGTTTATAATGTAATGCACGGGATATTCGCGCATAAAGCCGCCCGAAAAGGGCGAATCGTGCCTTTTGCGTGAAAAGGAGTATACCGTATAAAGCTTTTCATCCAGCGAAAGCGCAACGTGGGAATAGCGGCTGTTGCGCAGGAACACGCGGATAAAGCAGCCTATTTTGGTGTTCTGCCGGGAAAACAGAACGTACATGCACCGTTGCATGGCGTATCCTCCACTAAGTCGTTTTGTTTACAGCAGCGTCTGCCCGTTTATCGTCAGGCGGAATTTAAGCCCCAGCTTTTCTGCGGCCTTGCGGCAGAGCAGCATACGCTTGAGGAAAATTTCAAAATAATCCATAACGGAGCAATACTGCGTATCTATTGTCATTGTAAGGGTAACGTTTTCGTGCGCGTCGTCTATTGTGGTGCTTGCTTCGCGCACGGCAAAATTCACCCGGTCGTGAATGTCAAACGCGGCAAACTCCGCCTTGCGCACGCGGGTGTAGCGCACGTCCGTCTTGTCCGCTATTATAAGCGCGGCTGAAATCGCGCTCACCGGTACCCCCGTGCCTTCGTCGTGGTTGCCTATGGCGGCAACTATTTTCGCTATGTCCTCCGCGTCCGCGCCGAGGCGGTCAAGTATCCTGAACGCCATTACCGCGCCGCTCTGCGCGTGGTCAATGCGGTTTATAACGTTGCCTATGTCGTGCATGTAGGCGGCTATCTGCGCAAGCTCTATCTCCCGCTTGTCGTAGCCTAAGGTTGAAAGTATATATGCGGCCACGTCCGCCGTTTTGCCGACGTGGGCAAAGCTGTGCTCCGTGAACCCAAGCTCGCCAAGCGCCGCGTCAGCCATGCGGATATAAGTCTTAATGGCCGGGTCTGCCTTTACCTGCTCAAGAGTTATCATTGATATTCTCCGTTTTCGTATTCATTTTACCCATATATAATAACTCATTTTTCTTAATTTGACCATATGCGCGCCGCACGTTATAATATATTTACAAAAATTGTAGGAGCCGCAGCATTATGAAGATAACGCGCTTTGCATTGGGCATACGCTTCGCCGCCATGGCGGAGCAGCCGCATAAGGAATTCGCAAGAAAAATATTCGAAGGCATATTCTCCGTGCTCACGCTGAGCGAACTGGAGGATCTCACTTTATACGGCGGGGCGGACCCATTCAGTCCCGCCAATGCCGAAGGCGAGGAGAGCGACGTTTACCTTGTTGTGCTCATGGGCGGCAAGCTGAAGCAGATGCGCAAGGTTTATCATGCCATTGCGGACGATGCGGCGCTTGATATGTACATGGTGCATAACCGTCCCTTTGTTGAAAACAACCGCCTTTATAAGGTGGAAGGGCTGGACTACTTCGGTCAGGTACGCCCCAACGGCCGCATAGAGGGCGGGGACGGAACGCTGGACGGGCTGAGCGTGCCGAAAAAGCGCGGTCGCCGCAAGCCCGTCGGCAAGGGCATAAGGGTAATGCTCGCCCCGGCGGATTACGAGCGCCTGACAAGCACCGATGCAATAAAGCGCATGACCGTTGCCGCGCGCAGGCATTTTCAGGGCGTTAAGCTTGCCCCCTTCCCAATAAATGACGGCGGAGAAGGCTTCAGCGCAAGCATAGTTACCGCAACAGGCGGCGCGGCAAGGAAAATAACCGTAACCTCCTGCATGCTGGACGGCAGGCGGGACGCATATTACGGCGTTGTCAGCGGCAGAACCGCCGTTATAGAAACGGCGCAGGGCTTCAGCGCGGGCGGGATATCATCAATAGCTGTTGGCGAGATGCTGCGCCGCGCCCTTGACGAGGGGCTGAAAAGCATAATAATAGGCGTGCACGATGCCCAAATGGGCGATGGCGGCATGGGCTTTGCCCGGGCGCTTGGCGTGCGCTTCTTCGATAAGGACGGCGCCGAGCTTGACGCTTCACGCGATGCGCTGCCGCTTATTGAGCGGGCGGAGGCGGACTATATCCATCCGCGCATGGGCGAAGTGAAGCTTCTTTGCATGGATGCTTCCTCACCCGCGGACGCGATAGCGGGCATGGACAGGCTAAACGCCGCGCTTAGCGCCGCATTCGGGCGGGAGATTGACACCTCGCTCGGCTTTGCGGGCATAGTCTGCGCGCTGAGCGGCGGACGTTACAGCCGCGATTATGACGACCTGCTTGAGGCGATCAATTTCAATAAGCTTGCGCGAAACACCGCGCTCGTGGCAACGGGCTGCTCCGCGCTCGATACGGCGGCCATGCAGCCGGGCAGGCCGATGTATTGCATAGTTAAGCGGTGCGCCGCGCTGAAAATCCCCGTTGCAATGGTGGTGAACCAAATCGGCGACGGCGCGGCGGAGCTGTATTCAATAACCAACGCCGGCATAATGACGATAGGCTCTTCCGCCGCTGATACTCCGGAAGAAACCGTTAGGAAGTTCGACAGCGCGGCGGACAGAATGTTCCGCTTCATAAGAATGGGGCGCGATGTTGAAAAGATAGGCGCGCCCAAGCAGCCAAAGCTTAAGCCGTGGCTCACGCTGCTTATAGACAGCTGGAAAAAATAACCGCGTGCGCAACGCGCGCATGCATGATAGAATAATAAAAATCGCCGGTTTTTGGCGAAATAAGGGGTTTAACAGTATTGAGTAAGGGTATTAAAAAGGCGGCGCTTGCGCTGTGCATATTCGCGTTCATATTTTCGGCGCTGCCCGCGCCCAATTTGGCGGCGGAACCGGCGTCCCAAACCGTGCGCGTTAAACTATCTACCAATAACGCAACGGCTATCGCCGTAAGCGTAAAGGGCGAATATTTCATAAAGGAATGCGGCCTTCTGCTGCCAAGCGGCACGCTTACATTGCGTTCCAATTTCAACGGCACCATTTCAGCCGTCCATTCAACATACGGAGAGCTTTATTCGGGCGATACAATATCCCTTATGCGCACGGACATGCAGCCATCCGCGGGCTATCTTTCGTTCAATTCGCGCCGCTACCTTGGCCATCTTTACGCCCGCGCCCTTTCAAGCGGATATATTCAGCTTGTGAACGAGGTTCCCGTTGCGCATTATCTTTACGGCGTTGTGGCGTACGAAATGAACAATCTTTACCCGTTAGATGCCTTGAAGGCGCAGGCTATAGCCGCCAAATCCTATGTGCTTTCAATAATTGCGGAAAAGCCCAACGCAAGCTATCATATAGGCGATACCTCGGCCGATCAGGTGTATAAGGGCTATAATTCAAGCTATACAAACGTTATCGAGGCCGTGGATTCAACCATATCCGAAGTGCTTACCGTGAACGGCAGAATACTGACCGCGTATTACAGCGCCTCAAACGGCGGGGAAANNNNAACCACCGTCCCAGGCACCGCCTGGCCCGGCAAAAGAATAAGCAACGCGGGCTTTGCCGTGGCGCTTGACCATTACGATACCGCCAATTCACTAAGCCTTAAGGAAACCGTTACAATCCCCATAAACAGCCCCGGGCAAATATCGCAGCAGCTTTACGATATGCTCATAGCCAAGCTTACGCAGTACCGCGGCATACAGGCGCAGGGGCTGAACATGATACGCAGCGTTGAGCTGAGCGACCCCAAGGGCCGCGGCGAGCAGCGCAGCATGACCACCATGACAATAGTTGTGGACGGCATATTCGCAGGCGAAGTGGAGCAGAACATAACGCTTCGGTTCAACGTGAGCGAGCTTTTGCTTTACCGCGTATGCACAAACAGCAAACTACGCAGCTATTGGGGCGAATATTCATCCGACGGCAGCACTTACACCATATATCATGTGCGCTGGGGTCACGGCGTCGGCCTTAGCCAGCGCGGGGCGCAGCAGCGCGCAAGCCAGGGCGAAAATTACCGCAGCATACTTGCTTTCTATTACCCCGGCGCGACGCTTGCAAATTACAGCATAACAATTCCCGCCGCCCCTGCAAAGCCCGGCGAGCCCGACCCTACCCCCACGCCGGAGCAGACCGCAAATCCCACCCCAACGCCCGATAGCGGCGGCACCGTGGGCATGATAAGCATTGGCACGGGCGTTACCACGGCGCGCGTGAATATTCGCCGCGGTGCAGGCACAAAGTATGAATCCCTGATGCTGATGCCAAAGGGCACCAAGCTGACCGTTTATGATTACGACTACGGCTGGTACTATGCCGAAATTGACGGCAAGGGCATAGCGGGTTTCGTTATAGGCGATTATGTCAAATTTACCGCCGCAAAGAACGAACCAACGCCCACGCCCAACGATTCTCCATCGGCCACACCCACGGCTGAGCCTTCCGATACGCCGGGCATAAGCGGCACGGTGGACATTGGCACGGTTACGGGCAGCGGCGTGAACCTGCGCACGGGGCCGGACACGTCCTATGCTTCCATAAAAAAGCTTGATAAAAACACGCTTATAATAATACTTGGGACAGAGGGCAAATGGACGCGCGTTGTGGCCGCAGACAACGAAGGCTATATCCACTGCGACTATGTTAAAAAGACCGGTACCGCCGTTATTGATTCAAACGAAACGCCAAGCGTGCCTAAGCATGGCGAGGGCGAAACAACGGGCAGCGTGAACCTTCGCGCAGGGGAAGGCACGAGCACGAAAAAGCTTGCGGTGCTGAAAAAAGGCACCAAGCTTGAGCTTATAGCCCTTTCAAACGGCTGGTATAAAATAAGCTGCGCCGCGGGCGAGGGCTACGTCAGCGCAAAATATGTGCGCGTAATAACGGCCCTGCCCGAAAACGGTGCCGATACGGACGAAGGCAAGGATACCGAACCGGATGCCCCCTCCGCAATAGGCACTGGCGTTACCACGGGCACGGTGAACATGCGCGAAAAGGCAAGCACATCGTCAAAGATTTTGACCAAGCTGAAGCGCGGCACCGAGGTTACGCTTTACTCCCTTTCAAACGGCTGGTACGAGGCCGAATGCGGCGGCAAGCGCGGCTATCTTTACGCAAAATACGTTAAGAAAACGGCCGACGCCGCGCCGTCTCAGCCCGAAACGCCGGAAGCTCCCGAACCCCCTGGCGTAAAGCCGGAAGGCGACGGTAAGGGCAGCACAAAGGTGGAGCTTGCAACCGGCAAAACCAACGCCAAGGTGAACATGCGCACCGGCGCATCAACGTCCGGCACGGGCGTGCTCGGCACGCTTGCCGCAGGAACAAAGCTGAACATATTGGCGGAAATGGGAGACTGGTACTATGTGCTTTACGATGGGCGCACGGGCTTCTGCGTAAAGGCATACGTCAACGTGCTGTCCCAAGGCACGGTTGGCATATATAAGGGCGATACCGCAATAACCCTTATATCCGCCACGATAAAGTCCAATGTGAACTTCCGTACCGGGCCGGACACGACTTACGCCATAATACGCCGGCTTAACAAGGGCGACGCCGCAATGGTATACATGATAAACGGCGGCTGGTGCCTTGCAAGGTGCGGCGATGATTACGGCTTCATCAGCAAGGAATACGTTAAGCTGAGATAATAAACGGATTAAACAGAATCCAATGCATAAAAAAGGCAGCGCAATACCCCCTCCGCGCTGCCTTTTCCGGCCTTTTTGAAAAGGCCCCGTAGTGGGATTTACCCCTCCCGCACTGTAACGCATGGTGGTGACATGCGCTGATGCATATGATACGCCAAATGCGGTGCAGTATGCTGAACCGTGTAATAAAGTGCTGTTTTTATGTAATTTTTTGCATTTGCTTGACAAGAGCCTGCTCCGCATAATACCATTGAATCGACAAATATTCCGTATTTACAGTCTTGATCGGGGGTCAATATGGGCAATTTTGCGATTTCAATGGTAGGCAACGCAATAATAGGCTTTTTGATGGCGGCATTCGTGCTGTCCGTATTAAAGCCGCGGTTCAGCTTTGCGCTTACGGCAGTCATAACGCTGTTCGTTGTGTTTTACGCCAGCCTATACGGCATGCTGCTTTTGCCCGCGAACACGCCGCCGCTTATAAAAATGAGCATAGGCATAGTGTGGGACACCTGCTGGGGATTGTTCCTGTTTACGGATAAGCGTATGAAGGTTGTTTTAAGCGTGAGCCTTGTGTTCATGCATGAAGCCATCTGCGAAGTTATGGCGCAGCTTATATTCAACGTGCATTACACAAGCTCCGCCGAAGTTTACAGCTCTCCTCTTAACCTTTTAACATGGTATGCAATATACATAATAATGTTCGCAACGCTGCTGTTCCTTTCAACGCTGGTAATAAACCGCTCTTCGGACAGGCTTACCTGGCGCGAACTTATTTTATTTGCCATATTCCCCATCGCGCAGGTGGTAATGAGCATGTGGATACTCGATCCGCCGGATGCGGACAGCGCATATATTGCCCGCATAGGCACGATACTTTTCTGCATTGCCAGCGACGTTTCGCTTTACCTTGCGGTGCGCGGAATGTCCCAGCGGGCGGAGCTTAAGCTGAGCAACGAAATGCTGAGCGAGCAGATAGAGAACGAAAGAACGCACTATGCCGCGCTGGTCGATCAATACGAAACGGCGCGCTCCCTGCGGCACGACATTGCCAACCATATGTATACCATTCAGGCGCTGCTTTCAAGCGGCGATACTGAGCAGGCCGCAAAATACGCAGCGGAGATAATACCGCGGCATACTTTTTCATCCACGCTCGGCCAATGCGAAAACAGAATAGTTGACGCATTTATGGCGTCCCGCCTTGAAAAGCTGAAGGACAGCGGCATAAGAATAGAAACCGATATTGCGCTGCCGTACGAATCCCGCATTGCAAATGCCGATATGATAATCGCCCTTGGCAACATGCTGAACAATGCTGAAGAAGCCTGCCGCGCGGTGAAAGGCGCGGAGCCGTTCATACGCATATGGGCGCGGGAGGAAAACGGCTGCTGCACAATAAGAATGGAAAACTCCGTCGCCGCGGCCGATACGCGCAAAAAGGCGCGGATACACGGCCTTGAGCGCGGGCTTGGCACGGGCATAATAAACAACATTGCCCGTCAGTACAACGGCACGTTCATAACCGGCGCAAAGGACGGCGTATTCAGCGCGGCGCTCACAATGCAGGTACCCGCGGAAGCGCAAAGCGAGCCGCATACGGAGGGAGCAGAATGCTGAACATAGCCATTTGCGATGACGATGCGCTGCACGGCCGCCATACTGCGGCGCAGATAAGCGCCCTTGACGGGTTTGCCGCGGCGAAGCTTAGCCTTTTCACAAGCGCGGATAATTTGATATACGCCATAACGGAGGATAACTACGCCGTTGACATTGCGGTGCTGGATATTCAGATGGAATCCATGGACGGGATAGAGCTTGCAAAGCGCATAAACGAGCTTGCGCCCGAATGCCAGATTATATTCCTGAGCGGGCATATAGAATACGCCTCAAAGGTATATGACGCGGAGCATGTTTTCTTCGTGCTGAAATCGCAAAGCGAAACCTATCTTAAAGGCGCGCTTGAAAAGGCCGTGCGCCGCCGCGAAGGCGCCAAGGCGAACTATATCGTAATAACAAACGGCGCAAACGCGCAGCGCATACCGTGGGACAGGGTGCAGTATTTGGAGCGCGTGCTGCGGCGCACAAAGGTTGTAACGGCGGACGGCGAATACTGGACAAGCGCCGCGCCGAAGGAGCTTGTGGCGGGGCTTGACGAAACATGCTACTGCCGCTGCCACAACAGCTATTATGTAAACACGGCCAGCCTTGCGGCAATGCTGCCGGGCGAATTTATACTGAAAAGCGGCGCGCATATACCCATAAGCCGCAGCCTTTCGCGCCAGGCGAAGGAAACTTTTCTGTTCGCCGGGCCGCGGTTTGGCGGTTGAAACGGCGCGGCGCGGTATGATAGAATAAGGCATAAAGCAATTATGAAAGGGGCCTGCCGCCATGGCGCGATATACACAGCGGTTAATGATGAACGGCTGCACGAGATAGCGGCATGTGCCGCTATGCGTTCCTCGGCTTCTTCCTCAAGTTCTTTTGGAACGGAATGGATGACGACATAGACAAAAGCGTGGATTCGCTCTGGGAGCTGTTTACGGGCTTTGTTGAGAATGCGGTAGGTTCATCGGCTAAGTAAAACTAAACTACTATGACCAAAACGGCCTCCCTGCATATGCGGGGAGGTCATAATGAAAAATTCCAAGGGGCGGCCTTCATGCGCCTTATTTTGCAAGCACAAACACCATGCCGTCCTCCCAAAGCTCCCCCTTATATGGAACGGAGGACTTGGCGGACACGAATTTCAGCTTGTTGTTATCAATCAATTCAAACGTCCATTTGCATGTGCTGTCCGCAAATTCCGTTTCCAGTATCACTTCGTTTCGGTTTAGCGTCATTGTGCCGGACGGTTGATACGATACGAGTATATCCTGAATGACCTCAATTCGATTATCTTCCCCAATAATAAGATAGGGAACGGCCATACCGTCCTTTTCGGATTGTTCGGGTATATACCGCCCTTCGTCCAAAGAAAAGGGGGTATTTTGGCATCCGAACATAAGCGCCGCAACGAGCGGCAGAATAAGTATCAACATTCGTTTCATCATAAACACCTCCTGATAAGCGTTGAAATAGACTTGGCATATGCAATATATCTGCCCTAATAATTATACAATGCTTGCGGCGGGCGCTTCAATACCCGTTTAATCGGGAGCATGTAAATTTTCCGTGAACGGCGCCGTATGGAGCGAGAAAAGCGCAGCCGATATATTGCCGACTGCGCCTTTGGCGAACGTTACTTTGCGGAGCGCCTATCCGTTTTGCTGCTTTTCCTTTATTTTTCGGTTCATCTCCCTTACCTGCGCCTTGATATACAGAAAAATGCAAAGCCATATTACGGCGGCGGAGCCCAACGCAATCAAAAGCCCCTGCGCTACACTTCCTATGTCGGATTCCATCCAGCCTGCAAAATACGCCGTAAGCAGATAGACCGCCGTACCTATAACCATGTGTATCAGCGTCCTAAGCCACAGGGCAAGCCGCTCGTTTTCGTAAATCAGGGAAGGAACATTGAAGCCCAATGATATTACGATAAAGCAGAGCGCGCTAAGCTGCCATTCCTCGCCCGTTCTTGCCGCAAAGAAAGCGTTTGCGCCGCCCGCAAAAGCAGGGGCGATGAAAAGCATTGCAACAAAAACGAAGCAGCCCATGCCAACGCCCGAGTGAATCTTTTTAAGTAATTTCTTCACCATATATGCCTCCTTACAGTCCAAGGTATTTTTTGAAAGCGGGCAGATACTTACGCGAGATGCACTCCTTGCAGCCGTTTTTAAGAACAAGGAGCATAAGCCCGCCCAATGTCGGTTCAACATGGTCAATGCAGCTTAGGTTCGCAAGCGCCCCTTTGGATATCCGCATAAACCCTTTACCGAGTATTTCTTCAAATTCGTAAAGCCGCTTGCCGCCGTCATACCGCTTTGCCTTGGTATATACGGCCGTCCTTTCGTTTTCCGCCCGAACCATGTATATTTCATCGGGGCGAAGCACTATTATGCTGTCGTTTTCCCTTACGGGGATTACATTTGGCGCTTCCTTTTCCAGCAATGCCGCCGCGCGGCGTATTTCGGGCGTTATATCGCCTGCGTATATCACGGCATACGGCTCCTTTAATTCCGGCAGCACCTTTATTTCCACCTTCATGGGTATCACCTCGTTTCCTTTGCCCTTGTAAGCATATTATAAAAGAAATGCTTCGTTTTGTCCTGAGTTCATCGGTAAATGGCATATTTTGGCGGGCAAGATGCAGTCCGCGCGGAGTAATATATAGGCAGGCAGGCGCGGCTGCGGCTTTTCCGTTCCCCCAAAAACAGAAAACGCTTCGGCGGTTATTTCCCCGTCCGAAGCGTTGTTAGCGTTATATGTGTTGAGTTTAGGGCGTTTGGCCGTCAGGCGTGAATCAGTTCCAAAGCTTTTCGGTATACACACCCTTCTGCTTCAGTTCTTTGAGCTTCTGCATAACAACGGGCTTGTCATCCTTATGCGTTACACCGAACCAAGCGTCGTGCGTGGGTTCAACATGCACCCGCACCTTGCCCGCCTGTATTGCGCTGCAAACGGCAACGGGCAGCAGATCCTCGTACTTCATGGGGTTCTTTTCAAGGCCGGCGGCTATGTTGGCGCGGAAATTATCGTCCAGAATATCAAATATGCTGTTTGAAAATCCCCAGCAGTTCATGGATACGGTGGTTCCCTTGGGTATGGCTATGGTGGTGCCGTCGTCCTCCGTGGCTACTGCGCCGCAATCCGCGCGGGCAATGCGCATACGCTCGACTATCGAGGTAAGGTAGCCTTCGCCGTTCACCTGGCATACGCCGCGCGTGACCTCGCCGTTTTCGGGCAGGGTGTTTTCCACGGGATAGCCCACGGCAAGGTGCTCGTTTGCGCCATGCTCGCTTGTGAGGAATTTATAAAGATGCTCAAACGCTTCCGGCCCATAATAATCGTCCGCATTTATAACGGCAAACGGCCTTGTGCCCACGGCGGGACGCGCGCAAAGCACGGCATGGGTGGTACCGAGCGGCTTTTCACGGCCTTCGGGCAGGGTTATGCCTTCCGGCAGCATATCGAGCTCCTGATAAGCATAGCTCACTTTAAGATATTTGGATACCCTGTCGCCAATGGCTGCGTGGAACGCGCCGCTTATGTTTTTCTTAATAAGGAATATCACCTCGTCAAAGCCGGCGCGGTGAGCATCGAACACGGAAAAGTCGATTATTATATGCCCTTCTTCGTCCACGGGGTCTATTTGTTTAAGGCTGCCGTAGCGGCTGCTCATTCCCGCCGCCATTATGACCAATACCGGTTTTTCCATTCTTTGGTTCCCTCCTAATTATTTTGGCTATATTATACCATTTATGCTGCCGCGCGTCATCCCCAAAGCAGCACGCGCAAAATGCCCATTATAAAAAGGTGCGCCGGATAATAAACATAAAAAAGCTTGCCCATGCCCTTCCACTTGCCGCGTTCGCCGTTATAAAGCCGCAGCAGCGGTATCGTAAGGCAGGTAAAAAGCTGAATAACGCCGTATATTTTATCAAGGAATATGAAATACACCACGGCGTAAGTGGCGCTCCATATCATCATCCAAATCATCTGCTGCTTAAAATTGCCGCGCGCGTTACCCATGAAAAGAATTGCAACGGCGGCTACGCAGCTCCAGTCCGACGGGAATGTTATTGCGCATACTACAAAAACTATAACGGCCTTCAGCCAATGCGGCAGGTGCTTTGAATCGTTTATTCTAAGCAGCACCAGGCCCCACGCCAGCGACCACGCAACACTTGTTTGATTGAATACGCTATCCTTCAGCGGAACAAACGATATGCCGAAGCAGAAATTGTATGCAAAATGCGAAACAAGCGCCAGTATGAACAGCCTCAGTGTATATTTATTCACATCATGCGTATAATGATAGCCTTCCACTATGAAGAACCACATTATGGGCGCGGTCAGCCGCCCCATTATGTGGCAGGCTATTGCGGCGGGGTTATGCGAATACCCTGGCCAAAGCGTCCATGCAAGGTGGTCTATCGTCATTGCGGTTATGGCTATAAGCTTTAATTGGTTGCCGTTAAGGCCGCGCCGCGTCAATGTGCTTTCCATGCGTTTTTTCTCCGTATAAGCAAAAATATCACAGGGATTTTACCACATGCGGCGCTTTGCTTCAAGTATGCAAAAAGGGCAGGTCTGCGCCCGCCCTTTTATGCTTTATTTAAGCCGTATGTGATTTTTGAATTACATGCCTTCCACTATGGTGGCAACGCCCATGCCGCCGCCTACGCACAGCGTGGCAAGGCCGTACTTGGCATTGCGGCGCTTCATCTCGTAAAGCAGGGTCACGAGTATACGGCAGCCGGATGCGCCTATGGGATGGCCCAGCGCTACGGCGCCGCCGTTTACGTTTACCTTATCCATATCGAAGCCAAGCTCGTTGGCAACGGCAACGCTCTGCGCGGCGAAGGCTTCGTTGGCCTCGATAAGGTCTATGTCCTTCAGCTCCAGATTGGCCTTCTTCAGGGCCTTGCGGGTGGCGTACACGGGGCCGATACCCATTATGCTGGGGTCTACGCCCGCGCTCGCGCCGGTAACTATCTTGGCAAGGGGCTTTACGCCAAGCTCCTTGGCCTTTTCCGCGCTCATTATGACCAGCGCGGCCGCGCCGTCGTTAATGCCGGAGGCGTTGCCCGCGGTTACGGTGCCGCCGTCGCGCTTGAAGGCGGGCTTAAGGTTGGCAAGCTTTTCGGCAGTGCTGTCCGGACGGGGCTGCTCGTCTACCTTGAACTCTACCATTTCCTTCTTGACCTTTACCATTACGGGAACGATTTCCTCGTCGAACTTGCCGGCGGCGGCGGCTACGCCGTACTTATGCTGGCTGTTGGCGGAGAACTCATCCTGCATTTCGCGGGTCACGCCGAAGCGCTCGGCCACGTTCTCGGCGGTGATGCCCATGTGGTAATTGTTGAAGGCATCCCACAGGCCGTCGTTGACCATAACGTCAACAACCTTGCCGTCGTTCATCCTGTAACCGAAGCGGGCATTGGGCAGAGCATAGGGCGCAAGGCTCATGTTCTCCATACCGCCTACTACCATAACGTCCGCATCGCCGGCGGCGATCATGTCCGCAGCGAGGTTGACGCACTTGAGACCGCTGCCGCAAACGTTGTTGACGGTCAGCGCGGGCACGCTCTCGGGCAGACCGGCCTTTATGGCGGCCTGACGGGCGGGGCTCTGGCCAAGACCGGCCTGCAGCACGTTACCCATCAGCACTTCGTCCACGTCCTCGGGCTTAATGCCCGCGCGGCGAACGGCTTCCTTTATAACCAGAGCACCCAGCTCCACAGCGGGGATGTTAGCCAAACTTCCGCCAAACTTGCCTATAGCGGTACGGCAGGCGCCTGCCAATACGATTTCCTTAGCCATTGTATTTTCTCCTTTATATTTTTGTTATTTCGAGCGGTTTTATAAAAGCTTACGCTTCAAAACCGGTCATGTCCATCTTCTTGAGCTCGGGCCCGATGATAAGATCGGCTTCCGTGGCAGCTATTATCTGTTCCAGCGTGAACTCGGGATTGTATTCTATAAGCTCAAGGCCCTTATCGGTAACGTTCATAACGCCCATTTCGGTAACTATCATGTTTACGCAGTGAACCGCGGTGTAGGGCAGGCGGCACTTCTTCAGTATTTTGGGGTTGCCCTTGGCGGTATGCTCCATGGCCACTATAACCTTCTTTGCGCCTACGAGCAGGTCCATTGCGCCGCCCATGCCGGGCATCTTCTTGCCGGGAATTATCCAGTTGGCAAGGCTGCCTTCTTCGTCAACCTCAAGGCCGCCCAGAACCACCGCGTCCACATGGCCGCCGCGGATAAGGGCAAAGGAATCGGAAGAATCGGTGAACGCGCCGCCGAGTACCACGGAGGAGGGGCTGCCGCCCGCGTCAACAATGTGCATAGGATCGGCATGCTCGGCATCGGGCGCGGGACCCTGACCGACTATGCCAAGCTCGCTGTGAACGGTGACATGAATGCCCTCGGGCAGATAGTTGGTGCAAAGAACGGGCAGGCCTATGCCAAGGTTAACGACCATGCCGTCAGTGAATTCCTGCGCGACGCGCTTTGCTATAAAGGGTTTAATCAAGCTTTTTTCCATTTTATTTGCCCTCCCTGAGAACTATGTAGTTAACCAGTATGCCGGGGGTCATAACGTTTTCGGGCTCTATTTCGCCTACCTCGACTATTTCCTCGGCTTCAACAATTACCAGATCCGCCGCGGTAGCCATAACGCGGTTGAAGTTCTGCGCGCTGCCCTTGTACCATACGTTGCCGGCCTTGTCCGCTTTGTATGCGCCTATCAGCGCAACGTCCGCGCGCAGGGGCTTCATTACCAGGTAATCCTTGCCATCGTAATTTACCTTGCCGCGTACCAGCGGGCTGTCCTCTACCAGGGTGCCTACGCCGGTGGGGGTGATAACGCCGCCAAGGCCTGCGCCGCCGGCACGGATCATCTCTGCCAGGCTGCCCTGGGGAACCAGGTCAACCTTCAGTTCGCCGTTGGCCCACTTTTCAACCGCTTCAGGGTTGGTGCCAAGGTGGCTGCCGATATAGCCTTCTATCTGGCCGTTATGTATCATTTTTGCCCAGCTGTAATACTCGTCGCCATCGGGACCGTTCAGCTTGGACGAATCGTTGTGAATGGTATGGAAGTGACCCTTGTTGCTCTTGGACAGGGCATCGATGATGGAGAGCGCGCTGCCGCAGCCAACGAAGCCGCCCATCATGATGGTAGCGCCATCAGGAATGAGATCGACAGCCTGCTGCGCAGTGATGATCTTGTTTTTCATAGAATCCTCCGTGTAAGTTTATGATTTAGGCCGCGCGAACGCCGCCCATAGTTATGGGGTTATGCGTATAATCCCGCATAGAATAATTTTACGCCACGCGCAGGCTAATGTCAAATAATTCTGGGCATTTGTGGCGAAAAAGTACATATTTATACATGGATTTGTGGATACAATCAATAATAAACGCAAATTTCACATTTATATCCATGTGCCGTCTTTTTTTTGAAATGGAAAACGGTTATAATGCTCATAATGAAGCTATTATAAATTTGAAAGGAGCATCAACGTGAGCGTAAAAGAACACGAGCCCCCAAAGAAACCGCTTATATATTACTGCACAGTCGCATTGGTAGTGCTGCTGCTGCTGAACATCTTCGTTTTCCCACTCATGTTCGAAAACCAGGTTGAGGAGGTAGGCTACAACGACTTTCTTGCAATGGTTGATGCGGGCGAGGTTGAGGAGGTTGCACGGGACGACAACGCAAAAACCATAACCTTCACCGCGCATAACGGCAAGGACGGCCGCCTGCGCTATTATCAAACCGGCATTTGGCCGGACGATACGCTGCTTACAAGGCTTGAAAGCGCAAACGTCAAGTTCGCTTCCTCCATACCCACGCAGGCTTCACCCCTGCTTACAATACTCATATCATGGGTGCTGCCCATACTCATATTCAGCTTTATAGGCAAGCTGATAATGGGCCGCATGACGAGCGGCGGCGCAATTGGCAACGCGATGAGCTTCGGCAAGGCCAATGCCAAGATATATGTTGAGGCACAGACCGGCAAAACCTTTGCCGACGTTGCGGGCGAGGACGAGGCAAAAGAAGCGTTGCAGGAAATAGTCAACTTTCTGCATGAGCCTGCAAAGTACGCCGAAATAGGCGCAAAGCTGCCCAAGGGCGCGCTGCTCGTTGGCCCTCCGGGCACGGGTAAAACGCTGCTGGCCAGGGCCGTTGCGGGCGAAGCAAAGGTGCCCTTCTTCTCCATTTCCGGCTCCGAATTCGTTGAGATGTTCGTGGGCATGGGCGCGGCTAAGGTGCGCGACCTTTTCAAGCAGGCCGATGAAAAGGCGCCCTGCATAGTTTTCATAGACGAAATAGACACCATCGGTAAAAAGCGCGATTCCGGCTTCAGCTCCAACGACGAGCGCGAGCAGACGCTCAATCAGCTCCTTACCGAGATGGACGGTTTCGACCCGCAAAAGGGCGTTGTTATACTCGCCGCGACCAACAGGCCCGATACGCTTGACCCCGCGCTGCTGCGTCCGGGCCGTTTCGACAGGCGTATTCCCGTTGAGCTGCCCGACCTAAACGGCCGCATAGCCATACTGAAGGTTCATGCGCGCGACGTTAAGATGTCCGGCGATATCAACTTTGAGGTGATTGCCCGCGCAACCAGCGGCGCAAGCGGCGCGGAGCTTGCCAACATTATAAACGAAGCGGCTCTGCGCGCGGTAAAGCTTGGGCGCGACACGGTTATTCAGGAGGACCTTGAGGAAAGCGTTGAGGTTGTTATTGCCGGCTACCAGCGCAAGGGCGCGGTTGTATCGCCCGAAGAAAAGCGCATAGTGGCATACCATGAAATAGGCCACGCGCTTGTGGCGGCAAAGCAGAGCAACTCCGCCCCCGTACATAAGATAACCATAGTGCCCCGCACCAGCGGTGCGCTCGGTTACACCATGCAGGTTGAGGAAGGCGAAAAGCTGCTGATGACCAAGGAAGAGGCATTCAACAAGATCGCCACGCTCACCGGCGGCCGTGCCGCGGAGGCCGTTATATTCGGCTCCATCACCACCGGCGCATCCAACGACATTGAGCAGGCCACCAGGCTTGCCCGCGCCATGATAACCCGCTACGGCATGAGCGACGATTTCGGCATGGTGGCGCTCGAAAACGTGAACAATCAATACCTTGGCGGCGATACGAGCCTTGCCTGCTCCGCCGAGACCGCGGCCAAGATAGACCGCGACGTGGTTGCCATGATAGGCGACGCCTACAAGAAGGCCGAAGCCATAATAAAGGAAAACCGCGCCGCGATGGACGCCCTTGCCGCCTACCTCCTCGAAAAGGAAACCATCACCGGCGAGGAGTTCATGGACATACTCGGCAAACAGGAACAAAACGCATAAACACATAATTGTAAAATGCAATATGGCCTCCCGAAAGGGAGGCTTTTTTATACCGTAAATACATACGCGAAATTGTATTATCCCTTCATTGGGAAAACGTTGACACATATATTGCAATGTGTTACCATAAGCTTATCGAAGAATCCAAGTAACCAAGTTGACATTTAGACCGTAGATTTAATTGTTGCCCGTTCCCAACCGGAACGCTGTTGACCTTTCAGGCTCATTATATATGGGGGGGGAGTATTTTATGCTATCCATGCACCTGCGTCAGCTTTTTCGCAAGCCTATTCGCACCATCTCGTATATTCTTATGCTGGTTCTATTATCGGCATTTTTTTGCATGAGCCTTAATTTGTATAAT
>MSGS01000015.1 GCA_001940855.1 Christensenellaceae bacterium Phil1
TCAGGCAATGAAGATGCTCCTGAAGCCGAGCCTGTATTGCCGACCGAAGAAATCACCGAAGGCGATGAAGCAGAACCGGCACAGAACATCGATGAGGCCGATTTGCCTGAAACAGGTTTATCGGATGAGCTGATATATGAGCTTGAGGAGCTACAGGAACGCATAAATGCAGGCGAAGCTATAGATCGCATAAGCGGACTTGTCAGCGACAACGGCATAATAAGCTTTGCATACACCATGATACCCTCTCAGGAGTGGTTGTTGTCCGCAGAGCGAGTATTCCCCATAACTATAGACCCGGACGTTCAAACATCCATGGATTCGTCCCAGGTTCATGATACGTTCGTAAGTTCTCTTGACCCCAAGCAAAACAGCTATACATCGTCAAAGCTGAAGATAGGCAACGGATCGTCAAGCGGTATAAACAGGGTATATATAAAGTTCCCTAATCTGCCCCAGCTTGGAGCAGGCGATATGGTAGTTAAAGCACTACTGAACATATCGCGTAAAAACTCAAATTCATCGAACGATTTGCGGCTTGATGTACATAGAGTTACCGAGGACTGGACAAGTTCAACAATAACATGGAATAATCGGTCCGCTTACGACACAAGCAAGGTCGAAAGCATATCGTATTCTGTGCTTCCCGGCTCGTATAATACTTGGGATGTTACAGGACTTGTGAAGCAATGGTATTCAGGCACGCCCAATTACGGCTTCTTAATCAAAGCATATGACGAATCCTGGGGATATATGGAGTACCACTCCGTAGATGCACAGTACTATTACAGTTCACACCCGTTCGCATCTATCATATATGTAAACTCCACGGGTATTGAAGGCACCTGGACATATCATAGCCAAAGCGTAGGCCGTGCCGGAACTGCTTCGGTAAACGACTACAACGGCAACCTCGTGTTCACTCATGACGATGTGAGCATTGCAAGCGGTATAATGCCGATATCCATCCAGCATGTATTTAATACGCACGATAAGAGCAGCGATATCGGTTACGGATATGGTTGGCGGCTCAACTACGCTCAAACTGTAGAAAACGTCACAATAGGCGGCACTAACTATTACAAATACATAGATGCCGACGGAACCGCGCATTACTACAGGCGTTCAACTTCAAATAGCTCCCTCTACGAAAATGAGCTGGATAAAGATTCAACCTTAACCGTAAGCGGTTCCGTAAAGACGATAAAGGATAAAATCGGCAATCAGCTTGTATTTGATGCATCCGGTCGTTTATATCAGATTATTGATAACAACGGCAATTCGATGAGCATTGCATATAACTCTGCCGGAAGGATAACAAGCATAGTTGACGGCGCTAACCGTACCACATCATTGAGCTATTCTAACGGCAGGCTCTCGTTTATAGATTCTCCGGATGGGCTTGACGTAAGCTATTCATATGATACTTTGGGGCGTCTTACTGCCATAACATACGCCGACAACAAGATTAGCCAATATGCATATGATTCAACGGGTAATCTTCTTTCCGCGCTGAACCATGATGGCTATTACGTTTGCTACACATATACAGAAGCCGCTCCTCATCGCGTAGTCAGTATACAGGAATATGCTAACTCTGTTGCCGGAGGAAGCCTGAATATAGCCTATGGCTGGAACAGCACAACATTTACCGACAACCAGGGTAGAAAGAGCATATACCAGTTCAACAACGCCGGTCAGACCGTTGCAATACGCGATGTTGACGGCAGCGCACAATACTGCTCTTTCAATAGTCAGGATAGAACTGTTACCCAGCTTAAAACCGTATCCAAGCTGCAAAAGACAAGCATAAACCTGCTTTCGAATCACAACATGGAGAATACCGGTGCGTGGTCGCTTGGATCGGGCGCATCCTACAGCACGGCGGATAAATTCATGGGCAGCAGGAGCATAAAGCTGAGCGGTGCAGGAGCATATGCAGCGCAGCAGCTTACGCTTCAGGCGGGCAAAACATATACGCTATCTACATACTTTAAGGGAAGCGACGGCGCTCGCCTTGCCGTATCATACGGCACGACAACCATAGAGAGCTTAGGCGTAATAGGCGCATCTTCTTCATGGCAGCGCGAAAGCCTTACTTTCACCGTTCCAACAGATGCCGGCTCTTCGGTAAATGTACAGCTCAAGCTTCCCGGCGACGTTTCCGGCAGCGTATATGCCGATTGCGTAATGCTTGAACAGGCGGATGCAATGAATAGGTATAACCTGCTTGAAAATTCGGACTTTAACTCTAACACAATATGGAGCCGCGGGAGCGGACTTGACTCAAATGACGCGATAGTAAGCGTGTCCGGTTCACTTCATCCGGATTCTCTGAGCAGCGCGGCATACAAAATAACCGGAAGTACCACTGCGGACAAGGTGGTATCTCAAACGCTGCCCATATCAGGTGCAACGGGCGACTGCTATACCTTCGGCGGATGGGCGCAGATGAATACCGTACCCGCATTCACGAAGAATGCAGGCACAAGCAGCGAAGTCAACTACGGCCAACGCAAACTGAGGCTGGGCTTTGTAGGGGCAAGCGAAACAAAGTATTATGAGGTAAGCTTTAACCCGGACAACAGCGAATGGCAGTATATCTGTGGTGCGGCAGTAGCGCCGTTTAACTACACGGCCATAGTGTTCAGCTTTGAATATAACTACAACTGCAACGACGCCTACTTTGACGGCATGCAGGTATTTAAGGAAGAGTTCTGCCAAAGCTACACATATGATGACGATGGCAATGTTGTAAGCGTAAAAGGGCTTGCCGAAAAGAACAGCTCTTTTGAATACAACGGTTCCAATGACCTGATAAAGGCTACCGACGCCAAGGGCAACAAATTTAACTATACCTACGATTCCAAGCACAACCTGCTGTCCGCCGTAAGCGAATCCGGCATGAAGTACACCTTCACTTACGACAGCAAGGGTAATGCCCTCACCTCGCGCACGGGCAGCGATTCGGAATACATACAAACATCCGCAACCTACACAAGCGTAGGCAGCTTTGTATCCTCTGTGACCGATGCACGAGGCAAATCGGTAAGCTACGGCTACAATACCGATAAGGGTCTGCGCACAAGCGTGACCGACGCCAACGGCAACGTGGCTGCATACAGCTACGACTCCATGAACAGGCTTTCCGGCCTTACGCAGGGTAACGCGCAGGTCGGCTACACATATGATGACGATGAACTGATAGGCATATCCCACAACGGCTTCAGCTACGGCATGACATATGACCTGTTTGGACACACGCTGGCGACCAAGGTAAACTCCGATGTGCTTTCGCAGAACACATACGACAACAGCCGCGGCCTGCTGACGAGCGCGCAATACGGGAACGGGCTGAACATACACTACGAATATGATGTGCTTGACAGAATAACCGAAGTGCGCTTTGGTTCCACCAAGATGTACAGCTACTCATATGACGGCGACGGCAACCTGCAGCGGATGGTAGACAACCTCAGGGACATAACGACATCGTACTACTACGACCTGAGCGGCAGGCTGATACGTTCCGCGTCAAGCGACGGCAGCGAGTATCTGTATGAATACGACCTGAACGACAACCTGACCAAGCTGCACCAGTCTGCGGGCGGCAGCAGCTGGGTAACGGAATACACTTACGACAAGGACAATCGCCCCGTTACCGTAAAGGTAAACGGAAAGACCATAACCGACAGCTACAATGCTACCGGCACGCGGTCATCGCGCGTATATGGCTTCGCAACGCCTTACACGGTATCCTTCGGCTATCTTGCCGGGGCCAATGGGTCAAAGACCACCATGCTGCAAAGCTACAGGAACGGCAGCGACGCGGCATATACCTATACCTACGACAACAACGGCAACGTGACCGCTATATCCCAGGGCGCTAAGAGCGCAGCCTACACATATGATGCGCTTAATCAGCTCACGCGGGTAAACGACGGCTTCACGAACAAGACCACGACCTACACCTACGACAATGCAGGCAACATTCTTGAGCGCAAAGAATACGCCTACACCACGGGTACTCTCGGCACGCCCACAGCCACATTCGCCTATGAATACGACAGCGAGTGGAAGGACAAGCTGGTAAGCTACAACGGAGAGACCATATCTTACGACGAGATAGGCAACCCCGTAAGCTACCGCGGCTACACCATGGCATGGCAGGGCAAGCGGCTGGAGAGCTTATCCGGCGACGGTTTGACCGCAAGCTACACCTATGACGAACAGGGCATACGCTCGGGCAAGACAATAAACGGAGTAACCACATCGTTCAGCTACAACGGCAGTCTGCTCATGGCGCAGGTAGCGCCAGAAAAATCGCTGCTGTTCAGCTACGATGCCAACGGTCAGGCAGTATCCGTAAACTACAACGGCACGGAGTACTATTACCTGAGAAACGGCCAAAATGATATAGTGGGCCTTATGGACGAAAGCGGCGTGCGTGTGGTAGAATATATCTACGATGCGTGGGGCAAGCTGATATCCACCACCGGCACCTTGGCAACTACACTTGGCGCAGACAACCCGTTCCGTTATCGCGGTTACTACTACGATACCGAAACCGGCCTCTACTATCTCACCACCCGCTACTACGACCCCGAAGTCTGCCGCTTCATCTCCGCCGACGTATATATGTCCACCGGTCAGGGCGTCCTTGGCGGCAATATGTGGGCGTATTG
>MSGS01000016.1 GCA_001940855.1 Christensenellaceae bacterium Phil1
CACGCCGGAGCCCACCCCGGTGGCTGACAAGCTGATAATAGACAGTTGGAACCTGTACGACGGCATGGATAAAACATACCAGCAGGGCTATGTGCCCCGCATAGTGAACGGCTGCTGCTACATTATATTCCCGCTTATCGGCGAAACCTATGACGGCAAGGTGACGGTAACGGCCGACCTCGGCGCGACGGCGGACAGCCCCTTCGTATTCGGCAACTATTCCCAGACCGCTGCCGGCTGGGGGCGGTATGTGTTCATGTTTGAAATACCACTTGTAAAAGGGCGGATAAACGGCTCCTACCCCGTCACGCTGAAGGCGGACTACCTTGACGTGCTGGGCCAGCAGAAGCAGCAAAGCTTCACGCTGTACGTAACCATATCAGACGGCAAGAATCCACCCGACCCGAACGACGTGCCGAAGCAGGAGGTTGAAAAGCCGGAGCTGTTCATATCCGCCTGCGAGATAAATCCAAACACCGTCACAGGCGGCGACGGGTTCACGGCTACGGTCACGATAGACAACATTGGCGCGATACGCGCCCGCTCCGTGCGGCTGTCCTACGGGAGCGAGGCGGCGGGGATAATACCTGCGGACACGAACAGCGCGATGCACTTGGAGAACATTGCAAGCGGTGAAAGCGCGACAGTTTCATTCGCCCTCCGCACCACGGGAGACGTGCTTGCGGGCGAGCAGCCCTTTTACGTTACGCTGGACTACGTTGACCTTTACGGCGGGGTGTACACCAACACGCGGACGTTCCTCGTCCACGTTACCCAGCCCGCGAAGATGAGCTGCGACCCCGTATCCCTACCGAAGGAGATCACCGCGGGCGAAACGATATCCCTGCCCGCCAACGTGTTCAACATAGGCAAAAGCCCGCTCAGGAACGTCACCGTGAACCTGACCGGCGCGGGGCTTTTCCCCACCTCCAGCGTGTTCTTGGGGGACATTCAGCCCGGGCAGGCGGGCTACGGGGAGATGAAGGTATTCGCAGGTATGCTATCCATGACGGAGGGCTATACCGAAAGCTACGGCAAAACAAGCGCCGTATACACCGTTACATACATGGACGACGCGGGCGAAGTTCACACCGCCGAACAGCAGCTTTCCACCGAGATAAAGCAGCCGGTGATCGCCGGAGAAAAGACCGACGCCGAAAAGCAGGCCGAGGAGGAGCAGAAGCGCGCCATGAGCCAATGGTGGATAAGCGCGCTTGCGGCCTTCGCAGTTATTGCGATAATAGTCGCGGTGATTGTGGTGAGTAAGTTTGCGAGGATGATGAAGGTGAGGTAAGGGGCTTACACCGCACGCCCCACGGAAATGCACACTATTCCATCCTTCTGCGGCACGGGTGTAAAGCCGATAATGTTGCCCGGGTGGATGCCGAAATTCTGTTTGGGTTCGGTGAGCAGCTTGCCGAAAAGCTCGTTCTCGCTGAACGCCATACAATGCACCCATACCTTTTCCGCCTGCATACCCTCCTTAAAAAGCATAACCAATACTATGTCCGGATACTCAGGATGCCTTACGCTGTCAAGGAACTTGAACTCCCTCATCTTCTCAGTCTGTTCGTGGGCGCATTTATAGCGCTCGTCCATGGCGGCAATATAATCGGCAAAGTCAGAGGTATCGACATCACAGTAATCCAAGCCGAGGAATCTATAATCATCGGCGGCCTTTCTGCGCAGGGTCAGGGTTCTCATAGGGTCGAAGCTGCGCCGCGTGAGTTTATTGAAGCGCACATCTGCCGAACAAAGTATCCTGAATGACAGGCCCTCTCTTTCGTTTATGTAGCCGTAGGCAAGGCAGCCATTATCGTATTCACAGCAGTCCATGCGTTCACGCAGGCTTATGCGCAATATGGGCGAGGCTTTTATGAACACTATTTTGTGATAAAACTTTCTGAAGGATTCGCCGCGGATGTTGCTGCACAATGTTGAAAGATCAACCTCCAAATCGAACATATTGCCCTGCATATCCATGCCGAGCGGATGCGAACAGCGTTTGAGCCATTCCTCCGTTGCAAGTTCGGGTATCACGGCCTGCTCGCACTTGTTTTCGAATCTTTCGCGGGTCTCCTTTATAATATCGTCATAGATGTCCAGTCTAACGTTTTGAAACAGCTTCCAGCGCTTATCGTTTGGCAGATGCAGAAGCGTAATGAGCGTTTTCCCGTGGTATTCATAATTGTCAAGAACAACGAAGTGCGAATTGCTCTGCGCGACCATAATCCCATTGGATAGCTCCTCCATATGGTTTGAAAGGATAGCAAACCTATGGCTGGTTTTCATGCCCATTACCCGTTTTGACGCATCGGTAAAGCCTATTTCCTTAATGATAGTATAAGGAACATACTTTTCCGCCAGTTCCTTCGGCAGGTTAACGTCACGGACATGCACCCCGGTATTAGGCAATATTTCATTTATTGTCTGTTCAAACAATTTTACGTCCAAATCCATATAAGCGTCTCCTTTCGCCGCAAAGGGCATTATAGGTGATGAGCAAATACTTTATTCCATATTCATTATATCGTTTAAGAAAACGCAAGGCAATAAAAAATGTGTTATAACTAAAATAGCGCCGCACCTGACGGTGCAGCGCTATTTTGGCGGAGAAGGAGGGATTTGTCCGGCGGCACTGGGCCAGTGCCGCCGCCAGCCCGGGGAACTAAAAAACCATTCACCGGATGGTTTTTTGCCTCGCTTTGCTCGGCCGTTCCCTTCAAACCCCTCCTTCTCTTATCCAAACTAAAATAGCGCCGCACCTGATGGTGCAGCGCTATTTTGGCGGAGAAGGAGGGATT
>MSGS01000017.1 GCA_001940855.1 Christensenellaceae bacterium Phil1
AAGACAAGCGGTTCTTTCAGCAGTATTGTGCCGCCGTGGTTAACAGCCACTTTCTTTTCTATCGCCCGAAAGAATTGATCGTCATCGTCCATCCTCAAATCGTAGGCGTAGAGTCCTTCCGGCACTTCCTCCGGCAATATTCTGCCGTTTGAGAACAGGGCGACACGGTCAAGCACCTCAATCACATCCAATTTCTCGTCTGTCAGAGCTTGTGTTGTCAACTCTTTCGCCTCCAATTTGTTATACGGGACAATCTCATACAGCGACCGTCCACGGGCAGAGATTGCACCGTAGTCGGTAACCGCCGCACCGAGCCGGTCAAGCAGACGGCCGCCCTCGGCTCGGACGAGCAGAGCGTCCAGCCACTCGCTGTCGATGCGGCTGTCCAAATGGTGGGCAAGATAGCGTTTGAAGAACTCATCGTCATTGGCTGCCGCCGTATCCATTTCGTAGAGGTGCAAATGCTCTGCCACATCAAGCAGTCCCTGTATATTCAGATGGCAGCTTTTCGGATCAGCCGCCAGCACCGCCTTAAACTTGATTTGGTCGGTGGGGGACATCTCTGCCATCATAGCCGCAAGGCGGTTAAAGCCGTTAAAATCGCCCAAATCCATGAGGTTGTCTGCCGTGATTTGCGGCACAGAGGATTCAAAGCCATAGCACACGCAGTCCTCAATCCGGCTCTCGCCGTGAAGGGCTGCGATGCGGTCAGCCTCGCTCTTATCCATCGGCAGGCTGATCCACTCGGCATTGCTGTCGGTGGGTTCGTCACCTTTCGGGGCTTCCGCTACACGCAGACGGAAGGCAAACCATGCGGAGTTGTCGCTTTCGGGGAGCTGCTTTCCGTCATACACTTCGGGCATATCATAATCGCTATCTCCAACGAATACGCAAAGACCTGCCGTATATACCGTGCCGGAGGTCTTGCGGTACATTTCACCGATCTTGGCACGGTCGAGCAGGGGCAGAGCTTCCTCCGGCACGGCATTGACGGCTTCAAGCAGTTCATTTTCGATAATGAATGCGCCGAGCTTTTCATCGTCTGTCACATTGGCGGCCACCATAACCTCATCCAACCCGTAGGTGCAGTTGATGAGGTCTTTCATGCTGACCGGCTCATCCTCTTTGATGACCGAGCTTACCACAGCCTCATAAATACGGCTTGTCACGCCGTCCATTGCCGCCAGCCGTTTGGAGAGGAAGTTCAGTTCCTCAACGGTGGGGCTGTCCAGGCGGACATGGGACAGCGGTTCAAAGTAGGAATTGCTCATGATGGTAATATCATGATAGACATCGCCTGCGCCGATGAGCCTTGCTTTTTGCAGGGCGTCACGGATTTCATAATCCTCCGCAGGTAAATTAAGATAGCTGTAAAAATAGCCGTTTGAGTCGAGGTTTTCACGGGCTATTTCTATTCGCAGTACCGTTTTTGCCATTGTGTTTCACCTCCGTCACATCGTCATGGCCGGAGCTTCCACAGGCTCCGGGGCTTCCTCGGTTTTCATGCGGATGAGGTTATTATCGAACAGATCCGTCTGCCGGCCTGTGATGGGTTGGTCGAGCAGTTCATAGTCGGCGTAATGCACGCCGCCGATCTGAACGGTCGGCATCTCACCGGCGAGGAGCTTTTCGGTCATATCCGGCGTTACTCG
>MSGS01000018.1:0-851 GCA_001940855.1 Christensenellaceae bacterium Phil1
GATCGACGCAATCCGCGAAGCGGTCAAAGAACTTGAAAAAGCCGGATATATCGTCCGCAGCCGGGAACGCGACGAGAAAGGACGTTTGCGCGGTGCGGATTATGTCATATACGAGCAGCCGCAGCCCAAAGAGCCGGAAGCAGCTACCAGCAGCGAACAGCCGCCTACATCGGATTTACCTACATTGGAAAATCCAACATTGGATAATCCAACGTTGGAAAAACCTACGTTGGAAAAACCTACGTTGGAAAATCCNNCAACGCAATTAAATAAAGATATATCAAGTAAAGAACAATCAATTACTGATTTATCAAGTACCCATTCCATTCCTTTCCATTCCCTAAATCCCTTGCCTTATGAGCAGGACGAAGCGGCTACGCCGCCGGAAAGGAAAAGAACGGAAGCGAAAACAAACAGCGCAATAGAGATTTATCGGGAAATCATCAAAGACAACATCGACTATGACATTCTCATTCAAGACCCCAAAATGGATAAAGACCGTTTGGACGAGATTGTAGAAATCATGCTGGAAACCGTCTGCACAGCCCGAAAGACAATCCGTATCGCCGGGGACGACTACCCCGCCGAACTTGTCAAATCAAAGTTTATGAAGCTGAATAGCAGCCATATTGAGTTTGTTTTGGACTGCATGAGGGAGAACACAACCAAAATCCGCAACATCAAGCAGTATCTAAAAGCGGTGCTGTTCAACGCACCGAGTACCATTGACAGCTACTATACCGCCCTTGTCAATCACGACTTTTACGGCAGCAAATGAGCATAGCCGCAGTTTACCGGGAAAGGAGTTGATACCTTGCAGGAGGAAGTAACCCAAAAAACGATTGCCCTAT
>MSGS01000018.1:977-3274 GCA_001940855.1 Christensenellaceae bacterium Phil1
GCGGGTGTTTCCAACATCGAGATCACCGACAGCAATATTAAAGCCTTTGAGAGTACGGCGAAGAAATACAACATAGATTTTTCGCTAAAAAAGGTTAAGGGCGAGCAGACCCGTTACCTTGTGTTTTTCAAAGGCCGGGACGCGGACGTTATGACCGCAGCGTTTCAAGAGTTTTCCGCAAAGAAGCTGAACCGGGAGAAAAAGCCCTCTATCCGCAAAGCCCTTGCCGCTGCAAAGGACAAGGCGAAGCAGCTTAACGCCGCCCGCGACAAGGTAAAGAAAATGGACAGGGGGCGCGAGATATGAAGCAGATCAACTACAAAAAGCTGATACTTCCGAATATCCCCTATGTGTTCTTTGTCTATCTCTTTGATAAAGTCGGACAGGCGGTGCGGCTTGCCCCCGGCGCGGATATTTCTGCAAAGATACTGAATATCACACAAGGATTTTCCGCAGCCTTTGAAAACGCCTTGCCGAGCGTTTACCCGTTGGATTTGCTTGTCGGCATTGTCGGTGCGGTGATTATCCGCTTGATAGTCTATGTCAAAGGGAAAAACGCGAAGAAATACCGCAAGGGCGCGGAGTACGGCTCTGCCCGATGGGGAAACGCCGAAGATATAAAGCCCTACATAGACCCGGATTTCCAAAACAACATCATTTTGACGCAGACGGAACGGCTTACCATGAACAGCCGCCCGAAGCAGCCGAAGTACGCGAGAAATAAGAACGTCGTCGTGATCGGCGGCAGCGGCAGCGGAAAAACAAGATTTTTTGTCAAACCTAATCTAATGCAGCTTCATTCCTCTTACGTCTTAACCGACCCGAAAGGTACGGTTTTGATTGAGTGCGGGAAGCTGCTGCAACGGGCGGGCTACCGCATTAAGGTACTGAATACGATTAACTTCAAAAAATCTATGCACTACAACCCCTTTGTGTATATCCGCAGCGAGAAAGATATTTTGAAGCTGGTAAATACGTTGATAGCGAATACCAAAGGTGAGGGAGAAAAAAGCGCGGAGGATTTTTGGGTAAAGGCAGAACGGCTTTTGTATTGCGCGTTGGTGGGCTACATCTGGTACGAAGCCCCCGCCGAGGAAATGAACTTTATTACCCTGTTGGAACTTATCAACGCCAGCGAAGCCCGCGAGGACGACGAGGAATATCAAAGCCCCGTCGATTTGCTGTTTGCCGACTTGGAAGAACGCGACCCCGACCATTTCGCGGTGAAGCAGTACCGAAAATATAAATTGGCGGCGGGCAAAACCGCAAAATCAATCCTCATTTCTTGCGGTGCGAGGCTCGCTCCTTTTGATATAAAGGAATTGCGCGATCTTATGTCCTACGACGAATTAGAACTTGACACGTTAGGCGACAGAAAAACAGCTTTGTTTTTGATTATGAGCGATACGGACAGCACGTTTAATTTTGTTATCGCTATGCTGCAATCGCAGTTATTTAATCTCTTGTGCGACAAGGCCGACGACGAATACGGCGGCAAGCTGCCGGTTCATGTTCGCTGCCTGTTAGACGAGTTTGCAAACATTGGACAAATCCCGCAGTTTGAAAAATTGATTGCCACAATCCGCAGCCGGGAAATCTCGGCTTCTATCATTCTGCAATCGCAGAGCCAGCTAAAAGCCATTTACAAGGACGCGGCAGAAATCATACTTGACAATGCCGACAGCACCTTGTTTTTGGGAGGGCGCGGGAAAAATGCAAAGGATATTTCGGAGAACTTGGGACGTGAAACAATCGACAGTTTCAACACTTCCGAAAATCGCGGCACGCAGGTTTCTCATGGCCTCAATTATCAGAAATTGGGAAAGGAGTTGATGACACAGGACGAAATCGCAGTTATGGACGGAGGAAAATGTATTTTGCAGTTGCGCGGCGTGCGCCCCTTTTTCAGCGATAAGTACGATATAACGCAGCACCCGAACTACAAATACCTTTCCGACTTCGACAAGAAAAACGCTTTTGACGTTGAACGGTATATGTCCACCCGTCCGGCAATCGTAAAGCCCGACGAACCCTTTGACATATACGAAATAGATTTGTCCGACGAGGACGCAGCCGCCGAATAAAAACGGCGGCATTTTTATTTCCAACAACATTTTTTGAGCCGTTTTAGCGGCAGAAAGCGAGGTTTATATGGATTTTTTCAACAGCGCAGTTGACGTATTGCAGACTTTGGTAATCGCGCTTGGCGCAGGACTTGGCATTTGGGGCGGCATTAACCTCATGGAGGGGTACGGCAACGATAACCCCGGCGCGAAGTCGCAGGGCATGAAACAGTT
>MSGS01000019.1 GCA_001940855.1 Christensenellaceae bacterium Phil1
TTGCGCGAAGCGTTATCCGTAAAATAGCCGGGGTTCTCTGTTGTGTCCGTAGTGTATGAGTCCACACCATATTCGCGTGCGGACAGCGCAAACACATGGCGGTTTATGCTCACCACTTCGCCCGCGTCATTGTCGTATACCTTTATGGCCGTGGGCATTATAAGCGCCTTTGTAGCCTCGTCAAAACGCCCATAAAGCTCTGTTTCGTGCTTTATGTCACATTGCGAGTTCTCATAATTCACCTCGTTTGCAGCGTTGTTCCACTTAAAAGCGGATTCATTTGCGCCAGTGCCCGTTGCCTTGTCGCGCAGCATAAATACGCCGTTTTTATACGGGTTCTTATCCACCGTGGCAATGATGCGCCACGGCTTGCCCGTGGTAATCTCGCCGTTTGTTTCTATCAAATTCACAAGTGTTCCTACTGGTAAATTGGTAATTGGTTGGCTCATTCGTTCATACTCTCCTCCTTAAATATATCTTTCATTTTCGTGTCGCAGCGCAGTATAAGACCGCGACAATTTCCCTGCATCAGGTGTGCACGGCGCGATCGGTAGCTTTGCTGTATTTCTTCATGCGCAGCGCCTGCCCTGTACATGGCTTCATATCGCTTTATGCCGCGCTTCAGCGCGGTCTTGGCCGTCTGCCGTAGTACGCGCACCACCTTGCCGGTATCCGTCATGTAAGTGCGGAACCCAAGGAACTCTATCCCGTGCGCAAGCGGGAATATTTGCGTCTTGTCGTTAAGCCGCAGCCCTATTGCGGCGAGGCCTGCCTCAATCTCCCGCCGCAGCTCTTTCAGAAAAGCTTTGTCACTATGAATGATATAGAAGTCATCCATATATCTGCCGTAATACCGGCAGCGGTAAACCTCTTTTATGCGGTGGTCGATTTCACATAATTCAAGGTTTGCCAAAGGCTGCGATGTACGCAGCCCAAGAGGTAATCCGTGCGATGTAAGCCGTACATACTTGGCAAGCAGCGCCATAACACGCGCGTCCGGCACGTACCGCTCGGCGCGCCGCAGCACGTCAGATTGGTCTATGCTGTCAAAATAGTGGTGTATGTCGCATTTCAGCACCCAACCTTCAGCGCCGTGGCAGCGATAATACTCACCCATGAAAAGCTTCAGCCGGGCGAGTCCGTCACTTGTCCCGCGCCCCTTAACGCTTGAGTAGCAATCCCGGATAAAAGGCTTTGTCAGCCAATCATACAGCAGCCCATCCACAAGCGCGTTCTGTACGATTTTATCCATCACGCAGGGCGCTTGTATCTGCCTGCGCTTCGGCTCAGTCACCCAAAACTGCCGCAAAGGACGCGGTTCGTAGGTTTCGCGCCGAAGCTGCCGGGCAAGGTATTCTATAGTTTCAATCTTATGCGCTTCCGCCGCGGCATGTTCCGCATCGTTACGGTGCCCGCGCATTGCACGGTTAAAAGCCCGATGCAGCACATCGGGCGTATACAGTATTTCATAGTTCATATAGGAATGCCGTTTATTCCGCACCGTCCCGCAGGACGGCACGGCCAACATTATGTATTTATCTTTACCGACAACGGCAAAGATAGTATGCAGCCTCCTTTGTGTGGTGCACCATGCGGGTCGCTTCGCAGTCTCGCGTTCTCCACAGATCGGGGCGGGCGTAGTTATTGTTGGCGGGCGAGTTCGTGTTGACGTTGCCGTTGGAGTTGACGTACACCACAGCCGACGCCGAGGCAGGCCACCGCGTCCAAACGTTCACCGCTATATCAGGCTGCACACTGCTAAACGGATTGCTCCCTTTTGCGCCATGCCATGCACATGTACTTGACATCGCGCACCTTCTTGCCCCAATATTGCGCCCGCTGCGCGTTTATGCGCCCCGTGCGTTCGGATACATCTATCAGGGCAAGCAAGTATGAGCAATCCCGTATAGCCTGTTCTTGGGCTTCCATCCTTACCGTGTATGGCGTGGCGCCGCCGCGGCTTATGTCATTAGCCGTGACTATATGCCGCAATATATCCGCCGCCGTATCGCGTATATACCGCACAAGGTTGCCCCTTGTCCAGTTAGGATATATGTCCTTGTTTTCGGTTATTCTCAGCGTATAATCCAGCATTTCCATTGCCTTTGTGGCAATCCGAAACTCAGGCACTTTATCACCTTGATACGATTGCGCGTTTTGTGCCATAGTGGCCTCCTGTCGTTATGATGCAGTCTTCTGCGCTTGCAAAGTCGCATATATACATTTCTATAGCATTCAGCGATCCCGCGCCCTCTTCGTCTGCCGGAAGCTGCTCGCCGCCTGAAGCGCCGGTCGGATGCACGTTAATCGTCACGCGGTCGCTTGTGATGCAAGTCTCGTTGCCGTCCGCGTCCTTGCCGTAGCCCATAAGGTATATAGACCACTCGCCTGCGCTCAGATTAAGGCCTGCTCGTGCTATAGATTCACCGTTGCCATTCAGCTGCGTCTTGTATTTCTTATCCCCAAATTCAAGATACGCCCACACTTCGCGGCCCTGCCAGTCCTCACTGAGCGCTGCCTTTATTGTCAGATAGCGTACCGTTCCGGCAACAACATAGCCGCGATTTACAAGCAGCCTTTGCCCACGCACTCGCAGCTCTATGTTAGCCATCTGCCGCAGCCTCCTTAGTCAGTATATCGATTATCTCATATGGGTCATCACCGCTTGCTTCCTCTATCGCTTCATATTCAAAAACCAGCTGCGGCTTGTCGCCTGAGACGTCTACGCTCACGTTCACACGGCGCGCTTTTCCGTCTGCATCCGTCTCCGCAAAAGCGGCTTCAATAGCGAAATCGGGCGTTGTCCACTCCATGCACGCCGCGTCCGAATAGCCTATAAGCGCGGCCATTACCTCCGGCCGGGTATACTCAAAATCGCCCTGCTGGGTATAGATATAAAGAGCGGCCCCTGTGGCGGGGTCGTAAAACACTCGTCTTATGTACATCTTTATTGCTCCTTATACGCCGTATATACGGTATTCATATGTGCCTATTGTCCAGTGTTTCTGAAAACCAGAGCAAATGGTGCTATACGCTCCTCCTGCCTTCACCGTCAGCGTCCCGTCGGCAAACGTGATGCCCGATAGTGCCATATCATTCCATCCGTAATAGTCGTTTAAGTCTGTACGTTTGCTCATATACACTGCAACGCCTGCGTCTATATCTATCATTTGTGCGGCATCTATCGTGCCAAAGCACGAACCGTAGTCTTCGCCGTGCACGGCTTGGTTGCTGCTGCTAAGCAATCTGACAAATATAACCTTAGGTTTGAACTTTAGTCCGGTCACGCTGAATGTTGACTGTGCTGCGGACTTATCGGATGTAAATCTGCCTATGACAGATCTCAGCTTGCCGCCGCCCGTGTTTACTCTGCCTATCATGCCGTCACCCCCATATTACTATGGCCGGTATGGTCATAGCTGCACTGGGTACAGTATTGGCATACAGGTATATACCGCCTGCATATGTTTGGCACACAGGCGCATATACGCCGGATACCGCGTCGGCAGGTGACAGCACAACTTCGGCAAAGCTCGCAGCCGTAACGCCTGTGAGCGGAATGGCAGCGCGATACGGATAGTCCGTATATGTTTCATCTGCCGCCCATGCCGAGGCGGCTACATTCGTGTTGACAAACGTGAGTCTCTTTTTCTGTGCGCCGAGGTTTTCCCGCGCCGCGTCTGCCGTAACGGCGCCCGTGCCGCCGGCGGCTATCGGCAGCGTACCGGCTTTAAGCGCGCCGTCCTCGCCGGTGAATACGGCCTTGTTTGCGTCTGTGCCTATCTTGCCATCGTTGGTAATTGCGCCGTGGGTGTGGTTGGCTTCGGCCGCACTTATTTGTGCCGCCGTCACCCCATGTGGGTTGTTTTTGTCGTTTACATGGGCTTCAAACTCTTCCGGTGTAACGTATACGCCGGTGGATAGTGTAGCCGTTACGCTTGTGCCATTACTTATTGATATAATTATGTTTATAGTTTTCTCAACGATTTCAGCACCGCCCGAAGCCGGTATATATTGCGCATCGTCTCCTGCATTCGCATAGCCGTATAATATCTCGTTGTTGCCATTGTCCGGATCTTTGGCGTAAAGGCCTATCTCGCGCAAGTAGTAACCGCCAACGGCATTTCCGAGGCGCTTAGTGCCCACGGTACATGTGTTGTCACCATTTACGCGCAATCGCGTTATATTCGAAGTGTCTTTCCGGTTGACCAGAGACGTTCTTTCGATCTCTAACCCTCCGTTCAATGCTCCATCGCCAAATGCAAATTTGGTGAAATGCAGCGTTTTAGTGCTATCCGCCTGTACTTTTGATAGCGCAAGCCGCCCGGAATTGGTAAGATATAATCCGCCCGAAAAGCTCACGTCAGTTCACCTGCCTTATAGTTAATGTTTCTATATCTTGTAATATCATGCCTATAGCCAATCGTTGGTAAATGGGTCGCCGCAGCTCAAGCGTTAACGCTATGCCGGCTGCCGCGGTCTGCTTCAGCATGTCGCATATTGCGTCTTGCCTGTCAAAAAAGGCAGTTGGAACTTCCGGCTCATCTACGACGAGGCTTACGGCTGCTACCCCTTCGACCAGTTCTACGGCTGTACTGTCTATACCAAGCAATGCGGCGGCGGCATGTATCAGAGTATCAGGATCGCCGCCTGAGTATGTTGCAAGCATTTTTGTTACTATCATCAGCCTATAGGTTTCATCGTCAAGCCCTGCCCGTGCCACGCCGTAATTTGTGCCTATACGGTCAAGCACTCTCCCCTTCGCGGTTTCAAGGTTTCGCCAGTCGCGTATATTGCGCAATGTACTGTCCACACGCTCAAGCCCATTCGCAAATATCCCCATCAGTTTACCTATGTTCCCATCGGGATTCCTGTTATAAGCACTTGTGAGCATGTCAAGCATCCGTTCCTGCAGCGTCATGAGAATACCACCTTATCCCCGTCTATATAGGCTGTCTGCCTTGAGGATACGCCGATATTAGCTATCCCATATGCCGTGCCGTTGTTGCTGACGGTAAGCCTATAGTCTGTCACGCCTTCCACCTTATTGACTTGTTCGATCAATCGCGTATAGTACACGCCGCCGCCCACGCCAAGCGCACCAATATACGATATAAGCGCAGCCTTTATACGATTTTGCACGTCGGCAGCAGTATAGCCCGGTTTGATCTGTAAGTCGGCAATTCTAACATATATGGCAACTTGATTCGGGCGCGAAAAATTGACCGTTTGATTATTTCCCGATGCATCTATGACCGTGGCATTACTACTGCCGTATGTTTGTATTCCGGCAGCTTTGCGCGCCCATATAGCCCATGCTATCGCCATATCCTGCCCGCCTAACACAACGGCTTCTATGCTGTGTGCAGGCAACCCTGCCGTATTAGCACTATCGGTGCAGTTCTCGTATACGATTGCGTGCTGTACGCCCGGCACAGTCAGTATTTCTTCGCGTATGGCATCGGTATTGGCGCCGCTTACACGTTTTACGCTTCGGTAGTACCGCGCGCGGAACTCCGCTTCCGTCTCACGGTTGCGCCCGCCCTCAAATGCCGCCGCGTTGGTAACAGTATCTATATCGGCTATGGGTGTTACTATCGTGGTAATGGTCGCCGCAGCCGCATTGCCGTCCGGCCCTACATCGTAAGCCCTGGCGGATACCGTAGCAGTGCCATCGTTTCCGATTTTAGCCTCAGACAGCGTGACAAACTGCGCCCTATTGGTTGCGGCTGCTATCATTCCCGCAGGGATAATAGCGCCCGCCTCGCCCGTGAATGTTAGCTCTCCCGTAGCCTTTGCCGCTATATACGGTCTGATGCCGATTATCGCACCTATGCGCGCAAGAGATATGCCTGTTGCTGTATCGACATATCCTGCGTTATAGACATCCTCGGCAAGCTGCCACATCAACGATGAAAACCACGCGTATATTCTCAGCATAAGCCCGAGTATGCTTCGCACGGATAGGTTTATATCGTTGCCAAACTTCGCTTTTGCCTGCTGCTCATATGCATCAAGCAGTTCGGTATAACCCGGTCTCCTAAAACCCGCCGCTGAAATACCCCAGTCATCCATTATTATCAACCTCCCCGGATATCATCTCTCCGCTTTTAAGTCGAGCCGCAAAACACACATGTATAACACGCCCTACGCGCTCAATTTCCAGCATTTCAATTTTCTTAACTTGCGGTTCCTGATAAATTGCCGCACTGATTATTTCCTTTATTTCGGCATCGCTTACAGCGGTATCGGAAAACGCCATTTCATAGTCTGTTCCGTGGCTTACATCAAGTTCCCATTCTCCGAGCCATGCCTGCAGTGTACATCGTACCGCCTGTGCTATATCAGCAGCGCCTGTTATTGTTGCTATGCTGCCATCTGCTTCGAAAGCAATGTCTCTCGTATTCTCATCCACATATAAGTTCATTGCGGACCTCCCGTATCGCCGCCCGTAGGTATGCTGTGCGTATGCTCGCTTATATTCACACCATTCAGCATCAGCTTGCCGCTTACTTCTATGCCATCAGGCTTTACAGCTATATATGTACTGCCCGCAGACAGTACAAGTGCATTATTGGGAAGTCCGGACGGCGCTTTGCCGCCTTTGGCTATACCGCCTACAAATACAGCGTCCGTCATGTCGTGATTTCTACTTGTGGCAGGCTCTGTAATTTTGCCTTCCAATGCCGCATCTATATCCTTATCGCAGATAATGACCAAGCCAATATCGCCCTTCTTGTACCATGGGCGGACGGCAAAATCGCCCATGCATAAACCGGCCACAGGAACGCCTGTAAGCTGAGGCTGGTTAGCCATGGTTCCGTCTATGCTCACCTTCACGAGCGGTTGTGCATCGACAGTCATGGATTCCGCATTAAAGCGCACTACTTTCACTAACTCTGCAACCCGTAGCCCGCCCGAGAGTTTTTCTTCCCGCGCGGATCTGTTATCCCTAATGCTCATGACGGCACCACCTCCATTATCGTTTTCCAATCGCCGCTTCCATCGCCTTTATGGGTTATCTTCTTGACCATGTAGCTTCCTGATGCAGTTGAATCCTGTATCAAGACGATATCGCCAACGCCGATATGATAATTCAGAAGGCACTCGCGCTTTTCATTGCCATCGGCTTCAGCTTGCTGCGCTCTTGTCTTTTTAGCGGGTTTGGCTGCCGTATTTACAGTTTGACTTTCGGACTTAGATGACGATTTAAGCAATCCGGTTTGTGGTGTTAGCAGGTATCCTGTGGTTATGCCGACCTCCGGAGGGGCTATTACGATCTGCCCTGTACGCAGTAATAATCGTGACTTGCAATCCGTACAAACAATCTTGGTGAGTACATCTTTAAGCCTGCCGGTACATACCTTCCCGCGTTTGTATATAGGATCTTCGGCAAGCATGCAAAGCCCTACCTCTACGCCGAATAGTGCGAGCAGGTCTGCCACCACGTTTTTTGCAGTAATCGGGCCTTTGTAACTTTTGTTTACGTTTGAACCAAGCCATTGCTGCAAGCTGTCCGCTGCGGTTATCTTCGTGACAGCATCAAGTTTACCGATATCATGACTAAATGATGCAACACTGCCGACAAAAACAGATCCGATATCGTCCTGATATCCGGCGTTTACAATTATCGGCGTGCCTTTTGATATAGCCGCCCTGGTACTTGGCGCAAGGTTATATATTTCAAGCTTGCATATGGGTATTCCGGCATCGTCTTCTGACGTAACTTCGAAGCTGAATTTAAGATCATCAAGCTGATATCTGCTTGTCCCAACCTGTAAAGACGCTCTACGCTTCCAAAAACGCATTCATTCACTCCTTTCGATAAGCCACAGCTTTACAGTTCGCCCGAAATTGTCATAATCTATCGTCTCTATGCGGTCGCCTTCCGCAGCGGCAGGTATTATAAGCGGCAGCGGATAACGTTCATCGGCAAACTGTTCAAATAACGGCTTACCGTATCTTATGATCTCGCCATAGCACAGCAGCACATTGTTCGGCACCGGCACTGATAGGTCTACGCTAAAAAACGCGCCTTCCTCGTTATACTTGAATGCCATTCTATAGGTCTTATCGTCAAGCTTAATATCTAACGTACACGGTACCATCCCGGCAGTCACGGGTATATATTTCAAGGCAACAGCATCTGCCATAAGCTTCATATCATCAATACCCCCTGTAAGATGGATTGGATCGCGCCGCAGCCATGCCGCTATTCTTTGGCTGGGGATCATTAAAGCTTGAAACATAGTCGGCATATGCACTTGACGGAGTTACAAGCCCTACGTTTTGCTCTTGTCTTGTACCTTTCTGCTTTTTGCCCGATGGGGTTGCCGTACGCGCTTCCGATGACATTGCAAATGCAGATATCGGGGCAAATGCCGATGCGCTAAGGCGCATATATTGCAATGTAAGCTTAAAAGTAAAGCCCGTACCGGCGGTCTTGCTTTGCCCTATAGACAATGACGTTATGAGCATGTTGTCGTACTGATTTTCACCTTTGTAAGCTATCAAATCGCGGTTCCGACACATCGCTATAAGCGTTGCGCGGGCGGCAGCGGAGTGTGATGTGACCATGCCGGATATCGATACCTTAACGGGTTCCGCTACCGCATGGTCATCTATAGTACTGCCGCCCTCTATCGGGTTGCTTGTGACTTTATTGCTATAAGAGGCATCTTCGGACTCCACTACACCGGTATAGGGCCGGAACACTACGGTTCCGCTATCTCCCATGAGATAATAACTCATTAAGCAATTCCCTCCTGTATAGCTTCTTGTTCGGCTTCTTCGGCGCGCAACCGCTCGTATTCATCGCGTATTACGCGGCGCACCCGCTGCTCCAAATCATCTTTATCCGCTGCGGATGCACTACCCGATACCGTTATGTTTACGCTTGGCGCGAAGTGTAATACTTTACTGCTTCCGCCACGCGAAATGATGCGGTCAGTTTTATCGGCAGGCACAATTGCACTGCCTCCCGGCAGATATGCCAGTTCTCCGCCGTTCGGCCCATCATTTATATATGTCCAGCCGCCGGGATGGTTGTCCGTACCCCGTGCGTTGTGCGGCACTTTCGTACCAATACCCGTCACATTGGCCTGTATTGATACGGTGCCTATTTCTTCGGCCGCTTCCTTTATGCGGCGGAACTGCAGCACAATAACGTTGGCGCCGGCTTCCGCCGCACCGCCCATGCTGTCCCACATTTCCGCATTTCTGTCCGCGATATCCGCATATGCATCACTCGCGGTATGTTTGATATTCTCCATGCCGGCCTGAGCTGCGCCGGTAGGCAGATCAACTTCAGGCATTTCAACGGTGGGGATATCGACGCTCGGTATGTCCATGGCGGGAACTTCAAAGCCTGATGTATCGGCAATGGCGCCAATGTTATCGGCGATATCGTTTGTAGCTGCAGCTGCATCCGCAGCCCCGCCGGACAGACCCGTGATCCAGTTTATTACCGCACTTCCCGCGTTCGCTATCCAGCCGATTATAGTGCCTATTACATTGGCTATGGTGCTGAGTATCTGCCCCGTGACATTGAGTATGGGCGCGATAGCCTGCAACAGTGGTGCTATCAGCGATAGCAGCTGCGCGACCGGCGGTAAAATTGCCTGAGCTATGACTGACAATATAGGCATTACAGGCGGCAATATAGCAGTGCATATTATGTTCAATATCTGCACTATAGGTGGCAACAACGTTTGTGCCAGCAATGATATAATGCCAATAAGCGGCGGTAATACGGTCTGTGCCGCATTCGATATAATGGGTATCAAAGGCTGTATTACCGTAAACAAGGTGCTAAGCATCTGTATCAATATCGGCAGCAAGGTCATGCCCAACTGCATAAGCACCGGAACGCCCTCTGTGAAGCCGTTCGCAAGCACATCTACAAACTGCATGAGCATTGGCTCTATTACAGGCCAATTCGATAATATGGTATTAAACAATGTTGTCAGAACGGGAGTAAACTTGGCGCCGGCAGTGGCAATAAAATCCTGCCACATACCTTTTACACCCTTTAGCCCGTTTGTGTAGCTGCCGGACGTGCGCGTTACATCAGTCAGTGCATCTCCGGATTGGGCAACTATCACATTGAAACGGATTTGTGCCTTGGTTGCTTCATCTAATTCACTGAACCGTTTGCGCAACGCCGATGCGTCACCCTGATAGCCCATCGACAGCATAGATTGCTGTATAGCGGCCTCGTTCATTACTATGCCAAGCGACTTTAAGCCTTCGGATTCTCCCATAAGACCCGAACGGATTTTTGCAAAAGCAGCTTCATCCGAAATATTGTGAAAACTTCCAAGGTCATACGCAAGCGATGTTATTGACTTTGACATTTCGCCTCCGGCATCTTCCGCCATTCCGAGGCCCTTCATCATAGCCTGCGCGTCTGCCATAAAACCCTTGATTTCTTGTTTGGATCGCTTCGCTGCCGAGTTGAAGCTGTCTGTCCATGTTTCGGCCCCCGCCGCCGCAGAGCCGAATACAGTATCCAATTTACTCTGCGTTTCTTCGGCATTTGCTGCGGCGTCTATTGCGCCGCCAACGAAATCCTTCAGCAGATCTATGCCCTTTTTTATTATCGCAAGCCCGGCAATGGTTTTTATTGCCGCGGCGAATTTACTTCCCAACGTATCCGCAGCTGCTCCGCCGCGATTGCCGAGATCATCAAGATCATTGCCTGCCTTTTGCGCTTGCCGGCCGAGTTCCTCCGTGTCATTCTGCGCATCTTTGAGCGCTGTGCCCAGCGATTCCTTTATAGTCTGCACAGGATGCTTTACCGCATTTGATATATCCTTGAATACGGTTTTGGCATCCATGCCGAAGCCCTTTGCTTTCGTCTTTACATCCTTAAAAGCTGCTCCTATGCCGGTTTTGATAACTTTTGACAACTTATCGCCGCGGCTTATGCTGTCAACCATAACGCTGCGTACTGCAGTACCCATGCTTTTGCCCGCGCCGGACATATTTGCAAATGCACCGATGGCACGGCTTCCTATCCCCTGTATACTCGTCCCGATCTGCTCAAAGCCTTCAGCCGTTTCTTTGGTGTCTTCTTTTAACTGTTGCTGTTTCTCTTCAACATCGTCCAAGGGGGCGGTATCTATGTCCCATTGAACACCAAACGTTAAGCCCCTCTGGTCGGCCATATAACCGCCTCCTCTCATGTTTTATCTTTTATGGCTGTCACATATAGTTCCTTCGCAGCAAGACATTCATAAAAAGTGGCGGCATCCATTTGCGATAATTCCGTAAAAGAGATGCCGCCCGAATCAAATATCAAAAACCAAAATGCCTTATTCAGCTGCGCCCGCTGCTGCGCCCGCGTTTGTGCTATGCTGCTTTCCCGGGCGAAGAAATCGTTCTATCTCCCTCACCAGCAGTTCCGCGGTTTCGATGTCTTCACGCTCTTCAAAATAATCAAAGCCTTTGCGCATAACTTCTACAGGACAGGTCACAACGTTTTTGAAAAGCGTATCCATATAGCGTAATATGTCTTTATTGTCGCCCGACATTCCGCACCGCTGATTAACCTCAAAATACCAGCGCGGCGAAACTGACTGCAATTCAAATTCCTGTCCGTTAACGGTTATATTTTCTTTACGATACATGTGTCTGTACCACCTTTCACTTATATTCCTACATGGGTCATATGACTTATTGCCAATGCGGTTATGTCGCATCACTGCAAGTCAGCGCGCGGGACATATATAATTACTTCTCCGCTGCTTATTTCTTTGCCGCGCTCTATGGGCGGCATTTTGAGTATCGCGCAGTTCTCGGCCTGCAGCATAAACCCCGATCCGGGGGTTGCGTCACGAACCACTACGGCAAAAGTTGTGCGTGATTGCAGCAACTGCCTAAGCCGTGGTAGCGAGGCCGAGTCCTGTGCAAGTGAAAACGTTATCTTTGCCGAACGGTTTGAGTTGTTTGCATAGGAAACAGCACCGTCAAGCCCAACTTTGGGCAGTATGGAGTCTTCGTTGTCCTCGATCTTTATAGTGCTGCCTTCGGCATAGCCGGTTATAGGCCTCTCGTTAACGAGCATCGTCACATTATCAAAGCTATATATTTCCATATTACTCCTCCTCGGAAGCAAGCTTTATACTAAGCGTACCTGTTGCCTTTATGCCGTGTACGCCGCCCCTAAGTGTTGCATGCCACGTTATATCCGGCATTATGCGCTGTTCCATCTGCTTCTCGCTGGCATCCGAATATCGCGGTATGACCACTTTATACTGAGGTCTATTATCTATCGTCCGTATAATACCGTTAGCGGCGGCGCCATTCAGTGCGCCTATTATGGCTGCGCCTATCATGGCAAAGCCTGTATCGTTATACGGTACTTCGTCAGTTTCAACCATCAACTTTGTTATGGCAGCACGCATTGCCTGTTTTATCTGCCAGCGGCCTATGACAACATCTATGTATTCGCCATCGGCGCAAACGCCATCGCGCATATATTCGCGTTTATGGTTATTGACATAGGTATTGACATGATTCGTTAACAACGCACCCAACGCAGCGGCATCTACATCGGCTGTAGGTATCCCAACAAGTGCCTTCCACTTCCATGTGACCGCTTCGGGGTAGTATCCGATCATGCGGCCTACCCAAGCAGCATGCATATAACTGTTCGCTGCATCTGCGTTATAGCATATTACAGACTGCGCACTTGTTATGGCGATGCTTTTGGTTGCCGATTGTGCTACAAGCAGCTTCTCTGCTTCTTTTTGCCCCGTCGCAAGCGTCTGCAGCGACAGCACGGTTCCGGCGGCCCACGCAGCCAAAGCGATTATCTGTGCATCCGTGGCCGCGGCGGGCAGCAGATAATACCAATCATCGTGGCTGTCGCGCAAGGTATCCAATGCATCAGTAATGTTTTCGGCTGTGGACGATGAAGCAAGCCCCAACACCGCCACGGTTTCCGGCGCATTGCCTCTTTCTTCCGCATTGGCATACAATGCTTTAGCCGCTTTACCGGCAGCGGTTGTCTCTGCATAGTCCGCAAGTAATGCGTCGAGCGTTGCATACTCCTTATAGCTCTTAGCGCCCTCAAGTGACAATATCAGCGGTATAAGCGACTCACGCGGAGTCGCTTTTGTATCAAGGCTAATATGCACTACAATATCTTGTACCATATATTTCCTCCTAATTTTCCTTAATGTTTCCGTCCTTTATATCCTGCATGTCAATGGTGGTTGTTCGCTCAAAGCGCAGACGCACATCAAACCCATACTGTCGCGCAACCTCATTTATCATAAGATTGCTGCGGCATTGCACATTGCTTATTTCCACAACGGTTATACCCTCAAGCAGCAAGTCATGCCGTCCTATATGCAGCATCCAGCTTATAGCGCGTTCGGCGAGTTCAAGAGCCTCATCATCGCCGTGTATATAGCCATTGGAGCTGTTGCGGTCATAGCTTACAGCCGTAATGCTCATGGTGGTTTCAGTAGGCTCTCGGCGGTATTGCTTGCCGCCCTCGTGCCATATGCTTGCTCCGCCGAGCGGTATCAGCGGGCTTATAAACCGGTAATACAGCAACGGCGGCGCCGGCTCTCCAACGTCCTGCTCGTGTAAAATCACAGGCTGCCCGATAAACCCGTGCAGCCTGCGTGAAATGATATTTCGGACTTCCTTAGCCGTCATACCGTTGTTCCTTTCCGCTCGATTATATAGCGTTTCAATGTTCCTATGTGACCGTAATCGCGCGATCCGGTTACGGTGTACACTATACCGTCCACATCGACCTGAGCGCCAATTTCAAGGAAATATCCATCAGTATATAGCTTGCGCGCATCTGCTGCATATGTGCCCTGTGGCGCGTAGCGAAGATCCTCGTCGGTAAGCGGCAATACAGCACCGCCGAATGGGATCGATTCTATTGCTCCGGGCGTATATTGACCACCATTAGTGTAGTCGATAGAGCCTTTGTCATGCCGAAGCTCGTTGCATGTTTTCATTACAAAAGCCGGTAATCTCATGCCTTTATCACCTCATACGTTATTGCATTTGCCAGCCGTCCGGAACGTATTAGCGGCTTGGTCTTGTTTGGTGCAGACGCGAGAGTTAAGCTGCTTTTGGGGAGTATAGCGCCGCTGCGCATATATCGCTTTATAATGCCAACTCCGGCTACGCCGATACGTTCTGCTGCAATTTCAGCGCTTATGCCGTCAAAGACAATCGCACGCGCGGCCCATTCGCATGCCGCCAGAATTTTGTTCTTGCCGGCGTCATATCCGGCTCGTATAAACGAGCGTTCGGGTATTGTAACCTTGGGAACAAGTAAGTATAGGAACTCTAAGTTATCCCCGCCGTCACGGCTGCGTTTGTTGCGCACAAGAAAGCGGTTCTCGCCATTATCCAGCACCCATGCATCATCGTAGTCTCGTGGGGATTTATTTCGGGCGGACGGGCTTAACGGTATCGCAAGATTGCGCGCCGTGCGAGGCGTTATTGTCGCGCCAAACTCGTGTACATAAGCTATGCGCAGCAGCTCGCCGTCCGCGCTGCCGAGTATGCCAACACGGATTTGCAGCATGGCAAGCTTGTTTAATTCGGCACGCACACGGTCACGCCATTCGGTAATATTGTCTTTTACAACTACCTTTACCACTATATCACCCGCCTATATCTTTCTATCACCGCTGTCCATGATGCCGGTGTTTCGGCGGCCCATTCCCAATGTACATCCGAAATTGAAAACGCCCTAAGCCCCGCGCCGCCCCCGGACCGTGCCTTGCTATAGGCCGTACTTACCATCTCCATGCAAAGGCCTTCAATGTCAGCCGGGAGCGTGGCAGGCTCGGATTCCGTGGCGTCCTTTGGCAGTATATAGCCGGCCGTATACTCGATAAGCACATTTTTGCTCGTCATGACAGGATCATATGCCAAACCGTACGGATAACCACGCCATGGCCAGCCATCATCCTTATACAGCACTCCGCCGTCTTCTATGCTATAGGCGGCAGGCGGCAATTCACGTCCGCCGATCTCTACGCGCCTGACTTCAAGTATAGGCCATTGAGACAGAATCAGCTCTTGGCTCCCCGTAGGCTTAACGCGCTCCGAATATGACTGCTTCCCAAGCCTGCGCCGCATTTCTGTTTCAATGGATGCAGACGCCTGATTTATAAGCATGACAATGGCATCGTACTGCTCATACGGTATATCGGTTAAAAGCATTACCCGTTCGGGTATAGTCAGCGCATTGCTTGCAAGCTCTATCATTGCCCGCAATTATCACCCAGCACCAGCGTATATGCAGCCGTAGCAGCCGGGGTTGTGCCGCCCGTAAATTTAGGGGTAGCGGTTACTTTTATGTACCTCTTACACGCCAACAGGTCTATATTCCATATAGTTTGCTTGCCCACGGCCACAGCCTGCTCAGCCTTGCATCCAACAAACAGCCGTTCATCATCAACGGCGGTATATGTACCGGATTCGGTATCGCAATGGGTGACAGCAATACTTACACCGCTCGACGTGGGCGATCCGCTTATTGCGCTGACGTCTGCGGCAAATACCGCGGATAAACAACCGTCTCTATCAACCGCAGCGCCGCTTGCACTCTGCTTTATTTTGATGCTTTCATACAGATTTCGCTTCATTGGTTTGTCCTCCTATAAATCAGGTGCTTGATTTAGTGTATATATCCTTCGCCACTACAAAGGATTCTTCATGGCGCACGCCAAAATCATGCGTTGAAATTATCCTGAGAATCGAGCAGTCATCATCGACGGCGGATATAGTCCCATCTTCGTCTTCAACAGTGCCTTGGTCAAACAGTCTTGTTTCCATTCCCAGCTGATCGCCTATAATGAAATCCGACCAGCGGCCAAGAATCATACTTGTCTTCTCATTGGCATCTTTACCTGTTCCGATTGCATCAGACACGAAGTATGGATACTTTCCAAGCTTGCCCTCATCCATGGAAGCTCTATAAACATAGTTGCCGCTGCTGTTTACAGTGTTGTACAGTGCCTCCCAGAGATAACCGTTCAGTACGAAGCCAAGGCTGCCGTTATCCCGAACGTTTTTCTGCAGCAGGCGTGCCAGCATGCTGCCGGTTACATCATTGCCGGGCATAGCACCCACGCTCCACCTCTGCACGTCCTCTATGTTAAGTATTCCCTTCGGTTCATATTCTGTACCTTTGCCGTTAAGAAGCGCGGCATTCTGACGTTCTGCCATGGCAGCAAGCGCATCGTCCAATATCATCTGATCTGCGCCGTATGCGTTGCTTCTAAGCAGGTCATTCGTGATAACAACCTTGGTTATAAGCTTCTTGGCGCTGAGCTTTACGGTGCCCACGGTTGCGCCGCTTGCCTTACCTTTGCGCTTCTCACCGATGTAATGTGCCTTAGCGCCGCCGCGCAGCTTGGGTATGGTCATATTGCCATTGGGCATAGATACGCGCCTTGCATGGAGCGCACCTATTATAGTCAACGGGCGCAGCAGTTCAATTACCTCCTGTGCATATACTTCAGGCACAAGGTATCCGCCTTCGGACGGTGCGGTTATGCTCATTGCCTTCATTTCGCGGTGGAGTGCTGCGTCGTCCGAGTACATTTTCTGCGCAACATACAGGGCCTTATCAGGGTCGCCGCCCGACTGCGCAACGCTCTTCATAGCGCGCACCCAGCCTATGCCCTTAGCCAGTTTAGACTTTTCTTCTCCGCCCGCGCTATTATCTGCCAGCATATATATACCTGCATATTTGCGCTCGACAGTCTTGTCATCATGCAGCATGGCTTTTTCCTCACGGTTTGCAGCGTCACCGGGTTCCGCTTTCGCTCCGCTCATAGCTGCTGTCACAGCAGCTTTTACTTCGTCTGCTATGATCGTAGTAAGTTCCTCTTTCGTAAACGCCATTTTTTTACCTCCATCAATCGTTTATTTCTATAAGTTCAGCCCCGTCATCAGGGGTGTCAACTCCAAGCTCTTGCAGGCGGGCAATAAGTTCACGGCCCTCAGCGAGCAGTTCGCTTATGCTGCTTCCGGTCGCAACGCCGCCTTTATAGCCGCTTATTTTTGCTGAGCTGTTTGCAGCCCACGTAACAACGCTTATCTCCAACAATTCGATTTCTTCCAGGTGCCGTGCATCCGCCCGAACCGTATACCGCTTTACCATATAGCCGATGGACAATTCCTTGAGTACGCGATCCCGAACCAAAATGCGCACATCTTTGCCCATGCTTGTAGGGCTTATATAGCCCTTTATGTATAGCCCAATGTCATCTTCGCGCAATTCCAAGGTCTTGCCCACCGGAAGCAAACGGTCGTTGTGCAGCGCAAGTATCGTAGCGCCGTCTTTTGCCATGCCTTCCGCTATGGTCTTGGTAAATGCACCGCGATCTACTATATCGCCGTCACTGTCGAGTACGCCGAACACAGATGCATAGCCTTCGAATATGCCCTGTTCCTCGTCGACTCCGCTAAGCTCGAATTGCAGCGATTTATGCTTCAATTCAGTCAATTCCATTCCACCCTTCTTTGATTTTTTGTAATTAAAAAGCACCCTGTTTCAGGATGCTTAATTAGCAAATGCCTTTATCCGTGTCCTTGCTCATCTTTCTGCCGCTTGTATTCTTCAACTGCTTCTTCCCAGTCCGGATATTTAAGTCGCAGCGCCTTTACTGCCGCCGAAAAAGCACGTATGATCTCTCGCTCTTCAGCTGACCAAGGTTCGTCATCCAATCCCTTTGGAATGTAGCCCGAATATTTTTCGTAAAGAGCGTCTAATTTCATCTCGGTTTCAGCCTGCAGCTGTTGCGCTTCGCTTACATAGCTCACTTTCGTTTCCTCCTAACATAATAGAATCCATAGTCTTCAGACATACGTTGGCACGCGTAATGGTATCCGTCCGTATCCATGTTGAGCCTCCGGCTCCACGCTTCGTTGAGCGCTTCACGCATATACTTGTTCTTAAACTCGTATCGCACGGTATCAGCATCTTTAACAATAGTGTTGGGGAGCGTCCGAATCTCGTACTCATACTCATCATCAACGCCTCTTAGCACGGCAAATCTATGCTCCAGCGCATTACTGATATCCTCCGCACTAAAGCTATATTTTGTCACGCCGGCCGGATGGTTATGCGTCATAACCGCTCCATAAAGTTCTTCTTCAGGCAACGCGCTTATATCGACGCTACTGCGCTGGCCCCGTATGCGATAACTCTTCCCGCTACGTGTCATAACGATAGCGGTTTCAAAATCATTCTCCACGATTTCGCGTTCATACATTGCCAATGCTCCAGCAGACTCATCCGGTAATGGCTGTTTAATATCCGGCAGCCTCTCAACTTCGGGTAGCTGCTCATCAATATAGTCATCGTCACCCGAGCGCAGTATATCATGCTCTGAGTATTCTTGTATAGGAGTGGTTTGTATTTCCTCGCCTGCTATAAGATCGCATCGACAACCAATTATATCAGCCGGCCGCCCATTAGGGTCGCCGGGATACAACAGGCCATTCGCAAAGCGCTCATTTATACCTATGGTAACTCCGTTTAGCTGCCTATGGCTTTCACGTACGTCATTGTCACCAGCGGTCAACCACGTCTTTGTTGTAAACCCAGCATCGCGTATTGCGTTGAAGTTACCCGACATCAGGCTTGTATGGACTTCGTTCGCGGCAATAACGCTCGCGCGTCCCTGTGATGCGCCCGGCATAACCGCACGAACTCTATCTATTAACTGTTGCCGCCCATCACCGGCAATTATGCCTTCGGCAATGGTCTTTGAAAGCATTTCTCTTGTTGTATCGGTTATGCCTTTTATCCGCTGCGCACCGCTTACCAATAGCTGATGTGTGAGCGATGGTTGCCTTATGCTTATGTTGTACACATTGGACGCAAACTCGGCGCCGGATCCGTATGCCGTTTGCCACACCGTTCTAACGTTAGATAGCAGCTCGCTCTCGCTGTATGGCCAGTCCACGGCTTGCAGCAGTATGCTTTCAACTCTATCCGCAACATTACGCATATCACCGGACATATCAACCGTAAGCAGTTTAGTCCAGCCGTCATCTTCCGCTTTGGAGTCAGCGCCCAGCTGCTTTATGATTCCATAAAGCTGCTTCTTCAGTGCGCGGTATATTATTGGTCCGGCGCTTCGCTCCTGCTCTCTGCGTGTTTTATCCATTGCATGGCGCACGCGGTTGCGATCGGGCGGCACACGTCTTGCTTTCACCCCGGCAGGCGTTATATTTGCACCCGCCGGGTCAGTAGGGTTTATGTTTGCACCATCCCCGCGCATGTCTGTTGACAAAAAATCACCCTTTTGCACAACCATGCACCCTATGGGCATTAGGAACACATCTCCGCCTTCTACGGAGTCAAGTCCCATTTTAGTGCGCCATTCGTTTACCATTATTGCGCCGCGGCTTAATCCTTCGTTCGCTACTCGCAGCTGATACTCCTCATCCTGCGGTATGATATCGTCATACTCCCATTCAAGGCCGTGTTCGAATTGGGGCAAGAGCTGAACGTTTATCGCGTTTTGCCTAAGCATAAGCTGTGGCGTAAGCACATTTTCGGCGTATATGGATTTGGCGGCGGCAGCAGTAGCACGGTTACTGTTCTCAACTATGCCCAGCATCTCCGGCGGAACTCCCCAGTGGCTGTTGATCGTGTCGCGTAGGTCTTTGCGCGATGCAATAAAGTCCATCTCGCGCGGGCTATCAGACATCCGGAACATGTTTACTTCTCGCGGTATTATACCGGGCCGGTGAGCATTCCATGGTCCTCTGTGCCTTGCCTCAAGGGAGGCTATGAATCGTTTTATCTGCTCCTCGGTTACACCCGGGGCCGCGATCAGATAGTCCGGGCGGGCGTCGTTAAAGAACAGCATTTTTGAATACTTTGTAGCATACTCATAAGCTTCAACTTCATCTGCAACAGCTTCTGCTTGGCCCGCTCCGCTCGTATAAGGGTTCAGCGGGTTTAGGTCTTTAAGTACAAAAGCGTCTGTCAGCGGCACGTTTGCGGGTTTGCCGTCCGGGTTTTTTATAGTGTAATATGTATGTCCTCTATGTGGAATGTCCATTATCCAATGCGGCGGTACAGGCCATAATTCGGTCGGCATTCCGCGGTGGTCGCGCTCGATAACGCACAGAGCCATGCCTTTAAGCTGATACCATATTTCCAAGAGTCGCCATATATTAGCGGCTGTCAGCTCCGGCAGCGGGTTAGGGCAATCCCAGAAATCTAAAAAGGGGTGCTGTTGCACCTCTTTTCGCTTTTCACCTGCACCGCGGTATAGCTTTCCTTGTATACTCGATAGGTCGGTGGCTATTTTTCGCACCGGCGCAAGGCGAGGGTTATTCAAATATGATTGCAGCCATTCTTCGGTATTTCTGTCCGGAGGCTTGCTACGTCCTGACTGCATAAAATCCATCATACCGGAGTCGGCTTTACGCGTGATGAGCGCCTTTACTGCCTCCCAACGTATTCCCATTCGGTTCCTCCTTTAGTGCATTTATGCGCTTACGCGCTTTTATGCAATGTTCTGCGTCGTTTTTTTATTGTTTTATCTGTTTGCGGGCGATACCTAATACCATACGGCGGGTCTGTTAATACTAAGTCTACGCTTTCGTTTTTAATCATTGGCAAAACCCGCAGGCAATCACCCTGCGTAACGCTGTTTATATACGTTGCTGTGTTGTACCTCTTTTCTTGATTTTTTCAATAAACTATAAATTCGCCCTGCCCGTCGCCTTGCAGCATTTCAGCAATGCCTGTAGTAGCATCCGGCGCATCGTCATGTGCGTTTTTACCGCTGCGCTGATATGTGTTCATATCACGATAATATTCAGGCCAGCGTCTATCCCAATTTTCCGGGTAGTACAGATTACGCATTACATAGCTTGCTCCTGACAGTATGCGCGCCTGTTTATTTTCGCTTTGGTGAAACCACTCTATTGCAACCGTCCGGTCGGCATACTGTTCCCATAGTAAGCGCTCCACAGATCGCGCGAACCCCCGTCCGCCATTGTTGCTCTCTATCTTGGCAATATCTACATGATAATCATGCAGCTGCGCTGCAACAAGCGGCTCTGTTGTTTCCATAGGTTCGTCGGTGTATACAACATCAAGCACATATCCCTGTCCGGCAAGCTGTCCGGCTGCTATACTGCAAAGCTTATCGCTGCCCGTATCGGCAGTATCGGTATATGATATGATTTTTTCAAATCCCGGCGTTCCGTCTGCTTTTCGAGGCAGTTCTTTATATGTTGCAAACGTACTGTACAGCTTGCCTTTCACGTCCACGGGCTTTTGCTGGTAGTTTGCATCGGCGATAGCATCCGATGTAAGTGTGCGCCTTTTGAAGTAATTCTTCTTTGACAGCAGTTCTTCGCACAGCATTTTGCCGGATACTTCATCGTAAGCCGGACGGCAGAATATGTACCAATCACCTGCGTCATTTTGCAGTAATCTGCCGCAAAGGTCTTTTGTTGACCATCTTGTCATATTTACAATTTGCAAACCGCCTTCTTCAATACGCGATAGGAATGTGTCACAATACCATGCCCACTGTTCATCGAGTACGCGGTCATTAAACGCTTCCTTGTCATTCTTTATGGGATCGTCTATGACGCCTATACTACAACCTACGCCGGTTATAGTGCCGCCGAAACCGGTAGCAAGATAGTTAAAGAACTGCCCTTCAAGCGACCATAATTGCGTGCTTGCATCTCCCTGCTTTATGCGCGTTGTCGGGAATACATCCGAAAACACAACCAGCTTGGGATCAAGCTTGGTGGCATCAATATCGTCGCGCACATTACGGGCAAAACGCCCGGCAAGGGTTTCGTTATAGCTGACACTGATGATCCGGTTCGTATTTGATTTGCCGAGCAACCATTGACAGTAAAGCGTAAGTGTATACGATTTGCCATGCCGCGGCGGCAGGTTCATCATCATTTTCTTGTATGGTTCACCGGTGGTGGGATTGATCAGTTTACCTTCATATAAGTTCTGCAAGCAGTTTGCAAGCTCTTCTAAGTACTTCCTCTCGCTGCGGAAGAACTTCGGATTGCGCAGTTTGCAGTATTCCCAGAAGCTGCTTCTGGCGCGTAAGAAGCGTTCATCCGTTACCCCATCTGGGGCAAGTAAATATTCAAGGTCTTGTACAGCCATGGTCTCACCTCCGCATATAGCGTTAAAATGCGTTGTAGTGCCGTTATTTGGCGTTATGGTGTATTTGATAGTATAATTGGGCTACACGCGCCATAAAACGGCGTGTAGCCCAATTTTCGGGAGGACTATGCTTCGCCATTCACCGACGGAGAAACAGTACGGTGGTAGCGGGAAACATCAATATGTTCGTTCGATGTTTGACGGGGCGATTACTCAGCCTCCGGCTCTGTCGGACTGCTTGTGATGAGAGCGACACTTACTATCTGCGAGTGCCCCATCAGGCTTAGGCGCACCGTTGCGCGCTGCTGCCTTGTATCTATCCTGGTGATATGACCCTGAAGGCTTTTCAAGGGCCCGTCTATAATCTTTATCCTGCCGCCTGCATCCTTGATACCGTGGGATATTCCTACCGTCTGGGTATCGCCGGTTATATTCATTACCGTTTGCATTTCGCTTTCCGGTACGCACCTTGGTATATCTCCATCATCAAGACCAAGAAGACGAAGTACGCCGTCGATGCGTTTGAAGTCATAGTATCTTTGAGCATTCAGTCGCTCGGTCTGTGCAAATACATACCCCGGATAAAGTAACCGGCTGCATTCTTCCCGTTTGCCGTCTCTACGTTCGGTTAGTATTACGGAAGGGACAAGCGCCGCTGCACCCGGCAGTTTCCGCACGGCTTCCGCTACGCCCATTTCCTGCCCGGTACGCACATGCAGCACATACCAATTATCCATCCTCATCGCGTTTCGCCTCCTCTTCGGCAGCGGCACGGACAAGATCGGCAATACGCGACAGCAATTCGGGATCATCGTGTATTTGACGTCGCATACGCGCCATGATGTTTATTTCAACATCCTTGCAGGCACGCGCCCGCGTGGATCTCATGCGCTCCTTATATATTGCCGAGCGCTGTATTTGCACAAGCAGCCGTCCGGCCTTCTCAAGCGGCATGTTCTCAAAGTCATCTTCGGCCGTTGCTATTCGCCTTGTAAGGCCGTCTATCAAGAGCGATGAAGCAAGTTCGGATGCTTCAACATCGTTGTTGTCCTTAACTTCGTTTATAAGTGCCACCATTTGCTCGCGCGATTCCTTTAGACGGCGGGCAACTGCGTTTTGTCGCATCGCATACCGCCCGATGCTCGATTTGCTGATATCCCAGCCACGCGAACCCATGGCTTCAGATATTTCGGCATATGTGTTGGTCACATCGCCCAACATTCTGTCAAGCATTTCGCGCGCATCCTGCGGCAGCTCGTCTACCCGCGATTTTATGCGGTTGCGTTCGCGCTGCTTACCCATTATGCACCTTACAGTACGATACCAACGTCACCCGGGATGCTGCCTTCGATAAGATCTACACCTTTGGCGGTCAGGTTTACCAACGACTCTACGCCGGGTATGTCATCGCCGCGCACATCAACTACGCTTATGTATCCCTTATCGGCCAAATAGCATAGATGCGGATATATGTCCGTTGTAACGCTCACAAGGGCCAAGGCAAGCGAGTGGTCGCTTATGGCCCTGAACTGCGTTTTAGCCAGTGCGCGCAGGATACAGCCGCGTATCTCACGATTTTTAATTACTTCTATACTCGCCATTTATTTAGCCCTCCTTCTGCATATCAGCTATGCGGTCAAGTATTTTATCCAGCTTTTGGTCGATTTGCGTGGTTGTCCGAATGAAGTCATCCCGCGTGGTATAAGTAAACGGAAGCCCCCGCATTTCCTTTTCAAGCCGGTCTATACGCTCTTCCTGCTTACCGACCTTCTTATCTATCTCTTCCCGGTCACGTTTCATGTACCACGCTATAACGCCTAAAGCAAGGCCTGTTACGCCTTGAATTATCCACGTTATCCATACCTCGCTCATAACAACCTCCGGTTGGCAAAATACCGATACGGGAATTCCCGTATCGGTATTATCGCATTTGCTGCATATGCTTAGGTATGTAATTGCGCTAACTTAATTACTTAATCATTTTCCTTCAAAAAACGTGATCTGTTCATCGTTTCTGTCCGCTTGCGCCCGCTTTATTATCTCATATACCTGCACCACGGATAAATCGTACTTGTGTGCCAATTCCAGCGGCGCAGTCCCTTTGCGATGGTCCTCAATGAGGCTCTTGTTGCGCACTGCGCGTATGATCGCGTCAAGCTTGGGGATATATAGGTAATCGCCGCTGTATGTCGATACAAGGTTAAGCATCTTATCATATCCTATCAGCTCTGCAATCTTCCGGTGTTGTTCCGGCAATAATGCTGGATCTGTGTCACGTAACCATTGAGGTATTTCGATCATCGCCCGTATGTCTCCTTTCTCCGCGATTTCCTGCCTTTATAGCCTTTAGTGCCTCTATAACCTTTACGGCGGTCTTATCGTCTAAAAACTTTACATGTGATATCCTGAAACGCTTTTCTATAAATGCGCGCAGCCTATCATCGTTCCAACCCATTTCACAGGATATACTGTTTATCAGTTCGATTTGCCGCGGCGTAGGTTTCCCTCGCCGCGTAACATTCGTATCCTGCCCGGCCATATCCTTCAGCATGTCAATCATGCTTTTGGCCTGTTTGGCCGTGAGTTCGCTTACGTGTTCTACGCCGCCCAAATAAAAGGTCATCGCATGTATATCTTCATCAGAGATATTCAATTCCCTTCGGGCCAGCGTATATATGCACCGCTTTTGAGCCGGAGTAATAGGGGCGGGTGTATATTCATATGCGCCCATCTTGTACCTCCGGTTCCGCCGGTATGGCGTCCTTTTTTACTTCCAGCCAGAATTCGTCCGTTACCGATACATCTACGCCCACTTTGATTATATCCTCTATGGGATGCGTACGCAGCGCTTCACGGTTAACCTTTGGCGGTTCTACTTTAATGCAATCATTCCAGCCCAGCGCGCGTAGCAGCCGAACTATGTCGGCCACTTTTCCGGGATCTCGCGGGAGGGTAAGCTTGGTACTCTTACGCCAGCCTATATTGCCGAAAACAAGAGGCTTTGTCTTTTTCTTTAGGCTGTCCCTGTTGCGCTCGGCATATTCTTTTATCTGCCGGCTCAGGGCGTCTATTGCAGCCGCATGCGGGTCGCAGGCATCTTTAGCCTGCAGTTTTGCGTCATCAATTACCTGCTGCATTTTATGCTGTATAGATTCCGTCACCCGCATATGCTCCGCGATCTCGCATAATGCAAGGTCTACATCGTCCCAGCTTTGAAGCTGTGGCAGCTTGTCCTTGGGTTTTATTCTTGCCATAGTTACCTCCTTGTCAATACATAAGTTTATATTTCTTTGCTGCATTTACCATATCGGCACTTATTTCGCCTCCGGCAGCCGCTTCAAGGCATAGATCGAGCAGTTCCGTAAGGTTGCCAAGTCCTCCGTGCTGCACATCTGCTCCAATTTCTGCGAGCATTTTTGCCGCATCTGTGGTAATATGGTATTGACACAGGTGTTGGAGAGCCGTTTTCGCGGAAATGCCCTTGAGCTGCAACTCGTATTTTCTGCGATATAGCTGTGCAAGGTTATCCTTCCCTGTGCCTTTTTTAATGGTAGTCTCAAGCTCGGGAGTGCCAGCCATAATGATTGGGGTGCCCGTGTTATCCCATATTTTTCGCAGGTATTCAAACTTATCTACATCCCATTTCTTCAAATACTCTGCCTCGTCAACGAGTATAGCAACATCGTTGCGCACGGCAAGCGCATCTATGAGTCCCTCCATGCGCTGGCAGCCGTTGCCCTTCAGACTTATTCCGGCACGCCTTGCGATAGTGTTCAGCAGGTCGTTCGTACGCATGTTTGGCATTGCTTCAATGTATATGCTTCCGGGATGCTCTGCGACAAACTGCTTCAATACGGTGGTCTTGCCCGTACCGGGAGCGCCAATCAGTACCCCCATCTTTCGCTTTTGGTAGATATAGTCGCACCAGCCCTTAGCAAGCACATATTCTTCCGTTTCCCATATTTCAAGCTCTTGCTTGTATGTGGCCGGAGTATTTGTGCGCACATATTCCATCTCGGCACGTTGGCGGTCTATAAACGCCCACAATGCGGCCACATGCTTCATACTCGGCATTACGCCTTGATTTACCAGCTGGCTTATAGCCGTCCTATGCACCTCCGTTGCCTTGCTTATTTCGGCAAAGGTTATGCCGTCCTCCTGCAGCGCTCTGAGCGCTGTGCGCAGTGCGTCCGTATCACGCTGCGTGTCCAATGTCCTTGCTGTTTCCATGTTCCGTGTCCTCCTTTTTGACATGAGTTATGGTTTATTTGTTACCGTGCGCTCTGCCCATAGCCATGAACATATCGCGCACTGTATCATTCGCCGTATCCTCGCTCGCCTTGTTGCGCCTTACCTCTTCGGCAAGCTCAGCTCGCCTTGCCGCCTTGGCCTTAGCTGCCCTGCGGTACTCAAGAGTGGTTATATTGCCCGTTCCTGCGGCCATAATGTCTATTGGCTCATAGTAGACATTGCGCAGGCCTATCTGCACGGCGCGCTTTGCATTGGATATTCCGCTGCGTACCTCCTGTACAGATAGATGCTGTAGCTGCATGTGTGCGGCAAGCTTGTCCTCGTTTTCGCCGATAAGCTTGAGTTTATCCTTGAGCGCCGCTTCGCATATGAACTTATTATCGGCAATTACCGATATACTCAGGTCATCATCCTTGCTATATCGCACGGTTACATCCTGCCCGACCATATGCCGCAGCGTATCGTCCCAATACCATTGGTTACGCAGCTTTATGCCCATATAGCTGACTTTACGCACCGTCTGTTCAGTGCGTATCATGGCAAGCACATCCCAATCAGGCTGGTCGCTACGCGCCTTTTCGCCGCTCTCGTATATTTCAAGCGGTGACTGTTCCTTGTCAAACGCCTCGTTATGATAGGCGGGAATTATCTGCTCACGCATTATGCGTTCAAATTGAGCTATCGTAAGCAGCCTGCCGCGCTCAGCTTGCTTTTCAAGGTATGCACGTGTCAGGTCTTGCGGACGCTGCGACGGTGAATTGCCGCACCAGCCGGGCAGATCGCGTATGTAGCGATCTTCTATAATGCCGAAAAGCCTTTCAATTATCTTTGACCACGCTTTATACGGCTGTGCATGTATAACCGCCACGCCGAGCGCCTGCAAGAGCGACGTATTTACCATCTTCTCATTCAAACGGCCTATAACGTGTTCGGTTTCCCTGTCGCCTTCAAACCGTTTGCTGCGGTAGTCTTTACCGTTGTCAATATATATCGTAGAGGGCACACCGTAGAACGGACTTTGTTTAGACTTGGCCACGGCGCGGACGAATGTTTCCGCAATGGTTGTGCTGTTGGGATTCGTTGTAATGCACCAGCCCACAAACGCGCCGCTTGTTGCATCGCTCCATGCCGTCATCCACGGGCGTACGATGCGCCCATCATCGTCTATAACGAACAGGTCGAACATATGATGGTCGCCAAACCAGCATTCGTTTATCTTCTCCGGCTTTGTGCGCTGTGCCTTGGGCATGTATTTTGCTTCCCAATATCTGTGGCCATATCGCGCATATGCAAGCTCATCCGCCGGAATAGTCTGCACATATCTGTTTAAGGCGCTTACGCTGCCCGGTATGACAAGCCCGCCTCCGGCTTGGTCGCACAGCTCGTATTCCTGCGCGGCTCCCTGCAGGGCCATTTCGCGGCGGACAATGCTGCCCTCGCAATGCGGGCAGCGTTCGCAGGCCTTACAGCCAAGTTCCGTATTCAGCTTCTTTAATTTCTCATATGCGCTGCGATTCGTATGCTTCGCAGCGGAGTACAGGTTCGCCTTTATAACGTCCTGCGCAAACAGGCACATATTCTTCGGCTTGCCTTTGTTGGACTGTTCTATTTTATCCATAAGTCCGGCAAGGCCCCTTGCTTCGTATGCGTCGCGCCAGCGGTATATCGTCCTCAGCGTTACGCCAAGCCGCGCAGCAACCTCATTCTTCCGCGCGGTTATGTTGCCGTTGCCGTCCTTTTCAATTACTCTGCATTCAAGCACGGCGTTGCGGCGCATGAGTACCTCATTCACGCCTTTGTCGCCGTATCGCTGTTGATAGCTCACTATGTCAGCCTCTCCGATATTCCCGCCCTCCATTTGGGCTATATAGCGCATCTGTGCGCTCTTGGGCAGATCTGTTATATCCACCATGTATTGCTTTCCGCCGCGGCCGCAGGGCATGTCAACAGCTACGGCGCTGTATTCACCGCTTTTTATTTTGCGATGGACTGTCATTAACGCCTGATTCGTAAGCTTTGCTGCTTCGGCCGTTGTGACTAATCCGTACCGTTTCATGCCCCTTCCTCCGTTTGACCTGCCATCATCAGTATGGGGTGGTCGGTTCCCATAGACCGCCTTGCGGCGGTTTCGGCTATCCGCTCAGTTTGCTTCGTTCTCTTTCAGGTTCTCTATATACAGCGTTTTGCGCTGCGGCCTTCGCCTTTGCGCCTTACGGCGCCAACGCTCGTCCAGTATTTCCTCCGCCACAACTCCGGCAATGGCTCCTATCGCTACGCCTATGAGCATAAGGCAAAATCCAAGTCCTATATATTCCATGTTTGTTCCTCCTTAGACGGCTATTGTCAGCACGGTGGGCTCAAGCGCGCATTTCCTGCGGAAGCGGCTTATGCTCATTTCGGATATCTCCAAGCCCTGCTCAAACAGATAGTCGCGTATTTCGCGGTTGGTCTTGTGCTGCCGTGAAAGCTCTATGACCACTTCCGCGAAGCCGCTGGATACTATCTTGAACTGGCTCACTCCGCGCACCGGAGGGCGTCGGTTGTTTACTGCTACCTGTACTTCCCTGCGCTCGGGTTCCGGCCTTTTCTCCTGCATTATGAGCGGCAGCAGCTCCTTCACCGTGGCTTGTACGGTCATTGTAATTATCTGCGCTACCAGTTCCATGTTGAGCTGCTGACCGTAGCCGCCTGTGCGGTGTATGCTGGGCAGCACTTCATCGAACACCCAACGTTCAAAACGTTCTGCCGAAGGCAGCTTGCTGTGCGTGATGAGGCGGTATACGTCGCCTTCCGGGATAAATGACATTAGATTAACCTGTTTAGTGGACGTTCCATGCTGATTTGTGGTCATGGAGACCCCGTCGCGTTTTACGACCCCCTTGCAATGTCTGCCGGTTGCGTCACGAGTATTGCTATAACCTAACGCCCGTGCAATATCAACCGCACAGAATAATACCTTGCCGTCCTCCTCGATAATGCGCACATTACCGAACTGCTCATGGTTGAATACTTTCATCTGTTGGTTCATCTTTCATCTTCCTTATTTGATATTGGTTCTGCTTGGGCCATGTGTTGTAATGGAGACCATGGAACGTTTTGTTCCTCCATTAGAACATCTTGAACCTCACGAAATCTTCTTCTCGGCCTTTTCAAACAGCTCATCCACGCTGCACCCAAGCACATCGGCTACGGCCTTGGCACGAAAAGGATGTACTTTATGTTTTGATCTTTCAATCCGGCAAATGGCTGTATTGCCTTCTCCAAAGCCAGCGAGCTTAGACAACTCCATTTGAGACAGTCCTGCCGCCTTGCGTCGTTCGCGTATAGCTCTTCCATTTGCTATTAGATACATATTACGCCTCCGTCTACCATCATTTTTTGTTTATATCATCATGTTAGCACTCATTTTTGTTTATTGCAAGTGTTTTTATTTGTTTTGTCATCTTTTTCTGTATGCTTTTGAATTCAGATATGATATTATTACATTTGAAATAAGGTAAAAGGCGGGATTTCCTATGACTATCGGTGAGTCAATTCGTGCTTTGCGCTTGAAGCGTGGCTTAACGCAAAAGCAATTAGGTGATGCTATTGGAGTAGCCGAACAGTCTATTTATCGGTATGAAAACGGTATTAGCCATCCAACATTCAGAATCCTTTCGAAATTAGAATCATTTTTCGGGGTGTCTTTCGGGTATAATCCTGATTACAGTTCCCAAGTATCTACTGTTCTTAATAAGAAGGAATTGGATTCCCTCGCCCTTCCAAAGGGCAAGAAGGTGTCGGCATACTATGACCTAATTGCCCGAAAAGACAACCTGAAGCATTGGATCGACAGTCTTGATTACAATACATTCGGCAGAGTAGAGCAGCTGCTGTCCATAGCCGGCATTTATAATGAAGAATTAGCTTCTTCAATGACTGTTTCTGATGTGAATAAGAATCCTGAAAAGCTGTAAAACCTTTACAGCGACTTATGATACCCGTTGTAGGCCGTTCGGCTGCCGGACTTCCGATCGAGATGATAGAGGTTCCGGAGGATCCGGTGTATATAAACGGTGAGACACGCATTCAGCCCGGCGATTTTGCCGTGATAGCCGCCGGCGACAGCATGATAGGCGTCGGTATTTCGGACGGCAATAAATGCATTATACGCCCGCAGAATTGCGTTGAGAACGGCCAGATAGCGCTCGTGGCCGTAGGGGACAGCAGCACCATAAAACGGTTCTTCATGGACGAGGACGGCTTCCGTCTTGTGCCGTGCAATCCCGATAGCCCTGTTCAGAATTACCCGCCGGATGCTTCCATCCGTGTCCTCGGACGGCTTATATCGGTCGTAAAGTGAAATAGAGCGCAATTGCATAAAAGTTGTATATATTGCATATTTATGCATCAAAATGCCTAAAATGCCTCAAAAATGTTATTAACTCCTCTTTGTAGAGAATCGAGACAGTTAGGCACTTTTCTTGGCTTTTGCAATGTTATTGCCATGTTATTAGTCCCCTTGTTTTCAAAGTTAAATGTATAAGGATTTTGCCCATTTTCAGCGGCCGACATAACGCGGCATAACGCCCTGTTTGCCTACGTTTTTACGCTACCTAACGCGCCAACATAACGGCGTTAGGCGATTCCGTTCAGCATGGCCTATAACATAAAAATAAGGCGCTTTTTTCAAGCGCCGTTGACATGAGTCGTGCGTTTCCCCGTCCCGCCTTATCGTGGCAAAACCTTAGATAATTCGGGCTTTCCCGGGGTGTTTTGATGTATATGCCCGTTTTGACATGAGTTGTGCGTGGTTACAAAAAGATTCCAGTTTTCAACCAGTTCATACGCATCCATAGCAGTTCTCCTTTATCATATTTTTGCCAACGCGGCGTTCTTATATGCTTCGTCATCGGTAACTTCCCTTATAATTTTAAACCCCTTTGGGAAAGCGATTTTCTGGTCTTCTTCTCTTATTTCTATTTCAACGATCGCCTTGTCGTTCCAGAACGGATATATATCTATTTCAAAATACTGATTTTCATACATAAGACAGTATCTGTCCTTCCTGATAGGCCTTCTTGTCGGATCGGCATTCATTAAAAGGCGAAGGTATTCTTTTTCGGACAGCCTTCTTTCCGTTTCAATGCGCTTTATGCCCCCGGCATTTTTCTTTGTGGTCAGGTAATATACATAGTTGCCGTCGACTCCCCTCTGCCGCACTCTGGTTTCCTCGCCGTTATCGGAGTTGAGATAGGTTTGGATGATTTCGATTTTTCGGCAATTCCACAGCGATTCAAGCCACTTTATATCCGGGTATTCGATCAAATATTTACGCTCGATCTCATAAGACTCCGGCTCCCCGAGGAAAGAGGATATTTCGGCTATCAGCCGCTTCATCTTCATCTCAAAATCCGAAGTATTGTCTATTACGCGGAGATGAGGATGTCCCGTCCATGCTGAAATCAGCTTATCGTCAATGGCAGCTGCCTCATCTATCGTTTCAGTCCTTGCCGAATCGTTTGCCGTCGTATAATACTCCGCAGCTCCTTTTGCAGCGGTTACAAGATGAAATACCGCATCGTAATTATCCCGCAGCGCAATCTCGTCAGTCCCTAAAAAATCAAGCACCTCCGCGAATTCCAAATCATTCATATAAGCCTTGTTATCAAGCGCTCCGCGGTCGCACACGATAAGCACCTTATCATTCATGGTTTCAGCAGCCTGCACAAACACTTTTTCCTTATCAAGCTGAAGCATCATCTGGCACTTTTGATATTCACCGTTCGAACCGCATGTCCACGGCGCAACGCCGCCCGTGATCAGCTCTGTCGCAGTTTCCGGAACGAACAAAACAGCATATCCCATTTGCGTAAATATGTTTTGTATCCAGCTCATCGCTGTGGATTTTCCGGCGCATGGGCCGCCCGTGATAACGATTTTTATTATGTCGGTGTTTCTTTCTTTCTCCCTGAAATTAAGCATTTTATCAATGCTGGCATGAAACAGCGCAGCTAATTTTCTTATTGTTTCCGTGCTGGGCTTTGCCACGCCTACTTCCCATTTTGAAACCGCCTTATTTGTTACACCGATTTTCGAAGCCAACTCCGACTGCGACATTTTCGACATTGACCGAAGTCTATAAATGTAATTACCGAATTCATAGTCATTCATCCATGTTATCCCTCCTTGCACTTTTTATTATAGCGATGCTTATACCATCACGCAACAATGCAGCTATCGAACACCGGTAGAAGTTTTCACGGCCTGCCCTCTGCGGCAAATGCCTGATACATGCTCAAAGGCGCGTGAATGCATGGTCATCTGCCGTTAAGCATTTCGGGAAAGTTCCCCTTTAAGAAATGCCTGTATTCAGGATGATCCGATGCATTCTCATATTCCTCGGGAATGGTTCTTCTGTTCCATTCTCTGGTTTTGTCCGTCATTTCTTCATATCTGCGTATAGCGATAAGCCCTTCCCGCTCGGCCTGCAAAATGGCTTCATATGCGTCTGGAATGAATTCCACGCCAGATACGTCCACTGCCGCGCTGCTTGCGGCGGCGTCGGGAATATTCAGAGCAAAGCCTGAATCAGTAATCGTCTTGGCGGAATAAATATAGCCCGATACGCCTTTATATGTGCTTATCAGCGCATTTGGATAATATTCTTTCAAGCGCTGCCGCCCGTCTTTATCAAAGCCGTACGGCCCCCACTTTTGATATTTCCCGTTATACGAAAAGCCCGTTTCCTTGCAATACTTTTCAATTGAATTGCTTAAATAGACCAACACATTTTCCCTTTTCACCGAAAAAATAAACCAGCGGGATGCCATGATTGGAAACCTGCGGCCTCAGTTGAGTAAGCCCCTTGACCGGCGATGCATGATAGTACATTTTCTTCCCTCCTAACGCTGTTATAGAAACCGAGTTCCTGATTTTGCACAATATCAGTCGGTCTGTTTACCGAAATCACATTTAACTTTTTCAAAGTTTTCCGCTAACATGTCCGCACCGTTCTTGAACACACCGATTTATCGAATTGACTTTACCATATTATTATATTTATTTCAAATAAAACAGCACGATGGCTTTGATGCAAAACCTTCGTGCTGTTTGGTGGTGGAGCGACTTGAGTTAAATCCGAACCGAAGGCCGCCTGAATTTCCGCAAGTGTGATCGTTTCAGTTCCGTCCTTGAAGTTGTAGGTAAAGACCAGCTTATCGTCAAACACATAGATGGAATTGATGAACGTGTCGATGATCTGCTTCTGATACTGCGGGTCGTCTACGTTGCCATACTTGAAGCGGCTGATCCAACTGACTACCTGCTCTTTTGTGTAGCGCGGCCTTGCCATCTGCGCCTGCAATATGGACAGCTTCAAATCTTCCCGCTGCATTTCCAGCTTCTCCAGCCGCTCCTTTGTGGAGGCGGTGAGCACGCCCATCTGAATGGCGTTGAGCATATTGTCAATGGCTTTTTCACATTCAGTCAACTGCTGGCGCATGGCGGGGAGCGAGGTATCTTCCTTTTCCTGCAAGGCTACGATTGCTTCCGCAATGCGGCTGATTTCCTCATCCCGCAATACGCGCTGCACCGTCACAAGGACTGCCGCCCGTTCGATCCAATGCTTTCTGACAGATTTTCGCTTGCAGCCCAGCTTTCGCTTCGCACCGCCGCATTTGTAGTAATAATGTTTGACGCCCTTTGTGCTGCTGGTGCCGCTTTCCCCGGCCATCAGCCGTTCGCAAGTTCCGCAGAACAGCTTCGTTGTCAGCAGATATTCTTCCGTCGCTTTGGCTTTGGCGGGGGCTTTTTTGTTGAACGCCATACGCCGCTGCACCCGGTCAAACAAGTCATCGTCAATGATTGCAGGGATTCCTTTGGGGATGATCACGCTCCCATACTGGTACTCTCCGATGTACTTCCTGTTTTTGAGGATCAGACTGACCCCGCCGATTTTGAACGCCTTGCCCTTTTTCGTTTTCAGCCCACGTCCGTTCAGCGAAGCCGTGATCTCGCTGATGCTCTCGCCGCTGTCATAGAGGATGAAGATCTCCGTTACCAGCGGGGCGGTCAGAGGATCGACGGCAAGCACACCGTCTGTGCCTACCACATACCCCAGCGGCGTATTTCCGCCGTTGTTTTTGCATTTAAGCGCGTTCTCTTTCTGTCCGCGCTGTATCTTCTCGGACAGCTCAGCGGAGTAATATTCGGCGTAGCCCTCCAGCATGGATTCAAGGATGATACCCTCCGGCCCGTCGGAGATATTCTCCTTGACGGATACGACCTTCACGCCGTTCTTTTTCAGAATCCGCTTGTAGTGGGCGCTGTCATAGCGGTCACGGGAAAAACGGTCGAGTTTCCATATCAGCACCACATCGAAC
>MSGS01000020.1 GCA_001940855.1 Christensenellaceae bacterium Phil1
AGGGCTGTTCTTGCATCGGCCGAGATGGGATGGGCGTCCTCGTAGTATTTGCCGTCCTTTTGACTCTTGGTCGCCGGACACAGGACGGACAGCTTGCCGTCCTCCGACTCATAAACCTTGAAGCCGTGGACGGCAAAAGCGCCGCCGATGGTGACGCTGGCAAAGGCTTTGATTTTACTGCCTTCATAATCCACCATGCGGTCGATTCTCGCCGTGACGGACGGGATTTCGGATTTTGCCGCAGATTTCTTCTGCGTGTTCTTTGCTGTCATAGGGCATACCTCCGTTTCATATTTTTCGGTTATTTTCTTTCGGGGCAATCATATCTGCCATCGCCTCGCTTTCGGGTAAAGCCTTTATATGCCTCCCATCGTCATGCCTTGGGATTCACTGCCATCGGGCGGCGTCAGCTCGGTGAGCTTTTCTCTTGCCCAATCGGGCAGGTGTTCATCCTTGAGTATGCCGATGATGTCGGAGCGCTGATAGTGGGTTTCCTCGCCGTCCTTGAGAAATGTGCCGAACACCTTTCGGCCACGGGCATGGGGAGCGCAGCCGAAGCCGCTTTGCGCAAGGAACAACTGATCGTCCGGCGTTTTATATCTGTCCTTGAAAATGCTGGGATCAATGACCACCACCTTACCGGCATAGTCCAATTCGCCGTTCCTTTCGGACAGACAATGGCTGTTGTCGAAGAGGCCGAGGGCTTGCCACGCCTTTCTCGTTTGGCTGACGGCAAGATCCACGAGTCCCGGATGGGATTCCACCACGAACTGCCAATTGTTCTCATCCCTCGGAATATAGAAGCTGTTTGCCCATTGGCGGTTATCCACCGAGAACCTGCCGTCACCGTGCTTTTGCTGTACGGTGTTGGCAAGCACCCAATTGATACGGTTAAAGCCGTATTCCTCAATCAACGGCTGCATACAGTCGTGCAGAATACTGTCCGAGTAGTTATCCCGGATGGCTCGCTCGATGGCTCTTGCGCAGTCGCAGTTGGCACGGTAGCTTTCGCGCCAATCCTTTAGTTCGCTCATGCGGACGGCTTCCTCTCTTGAATACAGGTACAGGTCGATATGCTCACGCATGGAGGCCACCGCCTTTGTCCTGGTTTTCAGCCCATTTCACCGACAGGTGAACGAGGGCGGCTCGCTGCTGTGCCGTGGAGAGGCCGTTGAGGAAGTCGAACAGGGTGACCTCGTCATCCTCATGCGGTACGGTCGAGACGGATTTGCAGTTGTCGCAGATTTTCTCGCGCTTGACGGTGACCGTTCTTCCGTCACCCGATTCGGTGAAGGACAGCACATCGTTATATGAAAAGCCTACGCGCTGCCTGATCTCATAGGGGATGGTGATGCGTCCTCGCTTGCCGAGGACTCGGAACAGCTTCGCCATATTAGTCCGCCTCGCTTTCGTCACAGTCTTTACAGCAGGGGCAGTTTTCGCAGTCGCCATCGCAGTCGATTTCGCTGAGTGGGCAGCTCTCGCAGTCGCCGTCACACACCACATCGCTCATATCGTCAAGGTTCTCGATGACGAGCCTGCCGTCCTCGGCGTACATCTGCATGGGGTCGCCCTCAAAGACGCCTGCCTCAAAGAGCAGTTCGGCAGGGACGGCAAGCAGGACGATTTCGGTTTTCATTTTCTTGTTTTGCATGATATAATACACTCCTTTAAGATTTTTTCGTAGTCGTAGTCCTCATCGCCGTACACATTGAACAGCGTGAGCTGCTTCGGTCTTTCCCGTTCTCGCTCGTAGAGGTCATAGTTGCCGATGAGCAGTTCCCGGAACTCCTTTCCGGCTTCGTACCGCTGCGCCATCGAATGAGGGCGGCTGAAGTCGAAAATAGAGAAACCGTCATAGAGTTCCCGGATTTCGGGGCAGTCGTTGTAGGACAGCAGAAATCTGCCCCTGATACCCTTGAGCGTATCCCGCAGGCGGACATGGTCGCTTTGTCCGAAGTCCACCGCATACATATCTTCGGTGGAGAAGTACGGCGGATCGGCATAGAAGAAGGTGTCGAGGCGGTCATAGTGCTTAATGAGCGCCTCGAAGTCCTGATTCTCCACCACCACGCTTGCCATCCTGTCCTCCAATTCCCGAATGAGTCCGAAGAGCCTTCGGATGTCAAAGGGCTGTGAGGCAAAGGATTTACAGCCGCTTGAATAGCTGTTTCGCAGGAGCTTCAGATACATGGCGGCGCGGCGGACATCGTAATCTTCGGTTATCCGTCTGCGCATTTCGATCAGTTCACCGGCTTCGGGCGGCGGCAGGAGGATTGCGGTCAGCTTCAGTTCCTCGCTCAGATACTCGTCCGTAAATATCTCATGCTCAAAAAATTTCTTGATGGCGATGAAGTCCTCACGGGAGTTGAGGTTGCAGAAGCCAAGCTCACGGATGAACGCCATTGTCCGTTCCTTCATGCAGTGAAACAGATTGACGAGGTTGTGGTCGAAGTCGTTGTACACCTCAAAGGCGGTCGCCTCCGGCTTGCCGAGCAGTACGCTGCCGCTGCCGCCGAACACATCGACAAATCTGCCGTATTTCAGCGGAAACAGAGCGTATAGGATGTGAAGGATGGCGCTTTTGTTGCCAACCCTCGATACAGGGGTTTTAATGGGGATCACCTCACTTTCGCAAGGTATCCATCGCCCATAAAGCAAAAAAAGACGGTATCTCTCGTCACTTACGGGCGATTGATACCGTCTTGGATTTAGTCTTGGCAGGCCGTTTTTTCCTTTTGCCGGAGTTCGTTTTTGAGCCTGCGGATTTCCTGTTCGTAGCGGCCGATGCGGTTTATCTGCATACAGCAGAGGATGCCGATGGCAATACAGCCGCCGAGGAGCAGGCCGACAAGCAGCCATACAAATTCGGTCATGTGTTTTCCGTCCTTTCTCAGTTCATGAAGAGACCTTCGTCCTCATCGTAGTCCTGGCAGTCATCCATGTCCTCGCCCTCATCGTCATCCACAGAGGTGATATTGACATAATCTCCGATGATGCACAGGGCTTTGTCATAGCTGCCGGATGCGTAGATGCGGTCAGTCATTTCCCTGGCTTCGTCAGCCATGCCGTTTCTGCGGAGCGTTCTTGCGGCGATTCCCATGAGATTGAAGATGTTGCCGTCAGCGCCGATCAGAGGACAGTCGGGCTTTTCTCTCGGCTGCTCTGCAGGGTGAAAGCCGCCGAGTTCGTGTTCCACATAATCGTGAAGCCAAGTGCCGCCGTAAACGGCGCTTGTTTGCAATCTCCAAACGGCGAGCTTTCCCAAGTCGATTTTGACATCATTTGTAAAAGGGTACAGCAGATTGGTTTGGCCGTTATGGGTGAACACACAGCAGTTTTCCGCTTGGAAGGCCGTGCCGTCCAACAGGATACCCTTATCCTTGAAGGTGTTATTGATGCCGTCTATCCATTCTTTCAGATCACCGCCGCAGCCTTGCAGAATAAGCCCTTGCTTATCCTCATATTGGCGAAGCTCGGCGGCTTCGATTTGTTTTACGCTCACGGTTACATACCTCCCATCGTTTGTTCTTCATCCTCCGGCAGACATTCGTCAATGATTTCTCCGTCAAGATAGATGTGACAGCCGCAGCTTTCACCGATATTATCTTCAGCCCATCGGTGTTCAAGCATGACAGCCGGGAACAATTCGGACAGTCTTTTGATAATCGGGTGCGGAGCAAACCAGGCTGTTTGAAACTGCAGCTTTTCATTTGCACTGTAATCGATGTTTTCCTCATACCCGCAAGCGTTTTTGTTTGTCCCCCAATTCTGCAGCCGCCAATCATACCATGTGGACACACCGTACTGCCGCAGATTATGCCATGCGGCTTTACCAAGCTCCCAATCCTTCGGATCAACATCGTTATGACAGTCAGACCTTGCCTTCAAAAAAGCCGCTTCGCTTTCAGCCGAAATATTTTCAAGCATTTGCTTGGCTTCCTTTGCTTTCTTTCCGAACTTATATATATCGATAAAATCCTGATATATTTTTAGTCCTCTGCCGGTTCTGCTGCCGGCTTCAATATTCAGATTTTCCGGCATGGGAATAATTTTATTGAAGTCAATCGTTCCCAACCCATATTCGTCACTTTTTATCGTTTCAAGCATTTTCCTTATTTCCTGCTCATCACCGATTAAAGCGACAATGTTTTCTACATAGCTTGACATCTCTTTTTCTCCTGCTTTTATAATTTCATTTCAAGACCTTCATCCTCCGGCAGCCATGCGCTGTCCACAGCGTCCTCACCGAGCCGTTTCAGCAGATTGTTGAAGTCCTCGGCGTCGGCGCAGTCACGGACGCCGAAATCGGCACAGCCTTGGAGATACGGCGTAA
>MSGS01000021.1:0-7300 GCA_001940855.1 Christensenellaceae bacterium Phil1
TGGAAAAAGATCAGGTCTCCGGGCCTTGCATTTGCCGGGGAAACATAGGCGCATGTCTGCCGCAGTCCTTCCGCGCCCAAACGTCCAAAATTCCAGCCGAGGTCGCAGTTGTTGTAGACGTATGAAACGAAGCCGGAACAGTCAAAGGACGTGGACGGTGAACTGCCGCCCCAGACGTATGGGAAACCAAGATACTTTTCCGCTTCCTTGATGATGGCAGCAAACTGCTCGTCTTCCAATGCTTCCGGCGGAATCTCATACGTTGGGTACTCGCTGCCGTAATACCTGCCAACATAGGAAGAGCTGCCGAACAGGTCAGGGCGGTTGCCCAGCGTACCCATGTACATGGCATAGAGGGAAAGCTGCTCCTGCGACATGATATAGACCGGGACATGACTGAGGTTGAAGTTTTCCAGCTTCACGGTGCAGATGTAATAGGTGTACGGCACCTCCACCTCGTATTCGTATTCCTCCGTGACCCAATCCTCCAGCTCATAGTCATAGTAGGTGTAGCTGCCGGTTCTGATCTCCATGCGATATCTGGTTTCCGTCTCCACGGTCTCCGTAAGGATGTACTGTTTTTCAAAGAGCATATCCAGAATCCCGCCGACCTCGCTGATCGTCCATTCTCTGCCCATTAGCGCGGTGATTGCAGAAATCAGAACATACGGGTCGTGTTCGATATCGTCCAGTTCATAGTGGTATTCATCGTAATCATGCTCGGCTTCGTAGTTGTCCAGCCTCGCCTGTAATTCTGCCTCCATAGCGCAATATTGCGCCTCAGCCGCCAGCATGTCCTCGTCCAGAGACGGATAGGTGGAAGCGGCAATGGAAGAGCTTGCGCCCTGGAACATCAGGGAACAGGAGGAAAACAGGTTGGTGAACAACAGGAAAACCGCTGCAATCAGGCCGACAATAAGGAATCCTTTCTTGTGCTTGGCAACAAACTCTCCGACTTTCTTTCCGGCCTCTGCACTTTTCTCTGCCGCTTTTTTCGTAACCTCCGATGCCTTGACTGTATTCACTGTGCCGCGTCCATACTTTGCAGCGGCATACTCCCGCTTGATTGCACGTTTTTGCTGCCAACGGGAATACGGATTGGAGGAAAAGCCCTCGTTTTGCTGGGCAAACTCCTGATTCAGCGCCTTAACGTTGGCCTTGTCCGCTTTTTTCTCTGCCCGGTGTGCCTTACGGTAGGGCTTGAGTTCATGGGCGCGGTGGATGTTACGCCCCACTTGATATGCGCTCTCGGCATCTTCCGTCAGCGTATTGGCGGCGTCCACACCGGCGTTGTCGCCGTCATTGCTCTGCCGCACTTCTCGGTGAACACCGTGCAGCACGGCGTCGCCGGAAACCTTCGCCGCGTGGCTGAGCTTGGAGGGCGGCTTCTTTTCCTCAAAAGAAAGGCGTGTCGTGATCTTCCCATCGGAATCCACAACACGCTGTTTTACCTCTTTCTTTGGAATCTTTGCCTCAGCCTTTTCCAGCTTTTTGATCTTCTTGTCTGCTTTTTGAATGGCAGGCGCAAGCTCCGGGGAAGCACGCTCTTCCTCGGTGAATTGCAGCCTTGGTGCGCGTTTTGCCATAAAACATCACCTCACTCTCATGGAAATTGGATTCTTTTATGCGATCTCACCCAGCATGGAAAGAAACAGCGCCTTGCCCTTGGGCGTCACCAGCGTGTACACCCCCTGATGCCCGTTGACGGCAATGTAATCTTTTACGAAAAACAGGCCGTCATCCGCTGCTTTGGCATAGGGCATGAGTCCGCCGGAAGGGGCGCGGTAAAGGTAGCGCTTGCGGATAAGAAAAGCGGTGAACATCTTTTCCGGCACCTTCAACTCCTTTGCCGTGGCGCGGATATTGGTGCAGCTTTCCGGGTGGATGAACGCATCGTAGTAATCCGCCTTGGGCTTGGCGCGGTCAAGCTCCTGCCGCAGCCGCTCATTTTTCTGCTGTTCGGCCAGCATCCGGCGTGCAAACTCATAGATCAGGTTGGGATTCTCCAATACCTGCTCCAACAGGGATTTCGTCATATACCCGCCGTACTTGCGGATGGCCGGAATGACCTCGTGGGTGATCCAGCGCTTGAACGCCTTTGCCTCCGGCTTGCGGGAACCGAGAATCAAGGTATAGAGGCCGGGTTCGTTCACAGCGTTTACCGGAAGCCCGTTGCTGGCACCCTCGATTGAAACGAGGGTGCGCTCGTCTGCATCCAGACGACGCATAGCATCGGTGGGATTCCCAATCTCCAACGCCCGGCACACATCGACTGCCACAAACCACGGTTCGCCGTCGATGGTAATCGTTCGGATTTTGCCAAAGGCCGCGTTTTCAAAAGTCATCAGTTTGCTGTCCATATTTCCGTTGTCCTCCTTGCTGCGGTCAGGAAGATACTTCCTGCGGCTTTGTCGTGAGTACCCGATACAGCTCCGTGTCCTTTGGAAAGCGATCTACAAAGGGCAGGATGATATTCCCGTAAAACAAAAGACCCTCGCCTTCACCGGAGTGGGTGACATACGAGAGCTGGTGCGGGGAGATATTGAGCTGCTTTGCAAGAATCTGCCGGTCTCCGCTGGCCTGATTGAGCATATAGATATAATCCGAGTTTTCGAAGATATTCTCCACTTCTCTGGAAGAGAGCAGATCTTTGACGTTTTGGGTGACTCCAGTCGGCATCCCGCCCCATTTCCTAAATCTCTTCCAAATCTCAATGGTATAGCTTGCCGTCTGCTCCTCTTTGAGCAAAAGGTGCATCTCGTCGATGTAGTAGCGTGTGGATTTGTGCGCCTCGCGGTTGACCGTCACTCTGTTCCATACCTGATCCTGGACGATCAACATGCCGATTTTCTTGAGCTGCTTGCCCAATTCCTTGATGTCATACGCCACGACGCGGCTGTGAACATCTACATTGGTCTGGTGGTTAAAAACATTGAGGGAGCCGGTGACGTAGATTTCCAGCGCCGTTGCGATGTATTGCGCTTCCTTCTCATCCTGTTTCCGCAACTCCTCATAGAGATCACCGAGGATGGGCATGTTCTCCGGGCGCGGGTCATTGAGATAGTTCCGATAGACCAGCCGCACACAGCGGTCGATGATGGTCTTTTCTACCGGCATAAGGCCGTCCTTGCCGCCCACAATTAGCTCACACAAGCTGAGAATGAAATCGGATTTCAGCGACAGTGGATTTTCATCGTCCGAATAGTTGAGGTTCAAGTCCATGGGATTGATATAGTCCGTAGAGGTAGGCGAGATTTTAATAACCTGCCCGTGCAGGTGCTCCACCAGTGGGCCGTATTCCGCCTCCGGATCGCAGATGATGATATCGTCGTCCGTCACCAGAAAGACGTTTGCGATCTCACGCTTGGCGCTGAAGCTCTTGCCGGAACCGGGCGTGCCCAAAATCAGGCCGTTCGGATTCTTTAAGAGCTTCCTGTCCACCATGATGAGATTGTTGCTCAGGGCATTGATCCCACAATACAGAGCCTCTTTTCCCGTTTGGAACAGCTCCTGTGTGGTAAACGGTACGAAAATGGCAACGCTTGAGGTCGTAAGCCCACGCTGGATGGTGATCTCGTTCAGCCCCAGCGGGAGACTGCTCATCAGCCCTTCTTCCTGCCGGAAGTCCAATGTTGTCAACTGGCAGTTGTACTTCTGCGCAATGGAATTGGCCTGAAACACATTGTTTTTGAGCTGCTGCATGGAGCCGGCTGTGTTCAAAATGATGAAGGTCAGAAGAAACATACGCTCGTTCCGGCTCTGAAGCTCCTGCAAGAGCTTTTTTGCCTCGCTGCCGTAGGTGGCAAGGTCTGACGGAATGATATCCATGTCGTACCCGGCGCGGATGGCCTTCTTCTGCTCTTCGATTTTCATCTTATCAAGGTCGGTAATCTTGCGCTTGATGGTCTTGATGGCTTTCACCTGATCCACGGACTGAATATGCATGGACACGATCACGGAGCTTTCCATGTCCAGAAAATCCGCCAGCATACGGTCATTCAGTTCCGGGGCCAGAATCTGTAGGAACGATGCGCGGCCGTATTTCTTTCCAACAGCAAAGCTGCTGCCGGTTCTAAACTCAAAGGAGTTGGGCGCAATGAAGTCCTTTACGGAAAGGCCGGAGGGAGCAAGCCAGTCCCATGAGAACCGGAACGGCTCCTGCTCGTCCATGTGAAGAACGTCATGCATCAGCTTGAGCCGGTCGTGCCCATTCAGCGGTTCTGCCTGCACGCCCAAGCGCTTGAAGTTGTTGAGGATGTCGATTTCAATGCGCTCCAGCCGGGGTTTTGCGGTTTTCAGATTGTCTGCCTCAACGCCGAAGGTAATAAATTTTGTCTTGACCAGACCGTTATTGCCGCGTGCAAGCTGCATTTGCAGCATTTTTGTGTACTCCGCTCGGAGCTGGTTGAACGCATCCTCTCTCGGTGGGATAGCGATGGTCTGCGCGTAGCTGTCCTTGTTGGCGGCAAGATTTACAAAGGAGAGCTGAAAATGGATGGAGCTGTCAAAATAATTGAGAAAGTCGCACCATGCGTCAAAGATGGCGGTCTTGTCCTCGTTCTGGTTGAGCTGATAATTGATGTCCTGAAACTGCACCGTTTTGCTGTAATAGTTGTCTGTGACCCGGCAAATACCGTCCGGGAACATCCGCTGAAAGGGAATGGAATCCTGCGCCGACTTATGCTTTCTATCAGTATTTTTCGCCTTGGCGATAGCAGCTTCAATCTGCTTTCTGTCGGCGCGGCTTAACTTTGTTTTTTCCTGAGACAATGCGGTAAACCTCCTTATCCAGAATGTCCTGCCGTTGCAGCACGGCATAAAAATTGTCCGTTTCATAGGGCCGCACCTTGGGGCGAATGAAACAGACCTGAATGATATTTTTGATGATTTTCTCCAGCGGCAAGCCGTTTTTCTCATACATGGCAAAAAGGAAGAATGGCAGCATGACTACGATCATGCAGATCGCCGCCGCGCTGTTGGAAAGGCTTTGCCGGAGCAGGAAGAACAGCGGCACACCCACCGCTGCGCCGCTGCCAAAGCAGACGAGCTGCCGTTTGGTCAAATTGAAGAGGACTTTGGTCTTTACGGCGTTCAAGTCCTTGGGAACAGGTACATAGGCCACTTGCAATCACCTCCGTCAGTGGCTGTTGAACAGACTCTTGGCAAGGGAGCCGGTCTTGAAAAGCGTGAAGCACAAAAGCACCGTATAGCCCATACAGCTCCAGATTGCTGTGGAGATATTCATATCCACGATCATGTTCTGTACCAGCACGGCGTAAATGGCGACACAGATGATAATGAGAAACCCTTGAAAGCCGAGGGCAAACAGGCTCCGCAGATAGTTCTGCCCCATTTGCCCCCATTCCCGGTTCATTGCCGTTGCCATGGGGATTGGGGCAATGGAGGTCACAAGATAGATTTCTATCATGCGCCCATACACGATGATGAAGATGCAGATGTTCAGAGCGTTCATGGTGAGCTTTACGACGGTGGCTTGTAGCCAAAGGCCAAGCAGAGACCAGACCTCCATTTCATTGAGCCGCGCTTCCAAGTCCGCAAGGCTGCTTGCCAGATCGAGACTGACATTGCCGACCACAATGCCGGAAGCGTTGTTGACCACGCTTTGTGCCACATCAAACACACCCATGACGATATTCCATGTGTTGCTGACAATGAGCACCGCACAGGCTGTCTTGAACACCCATTTGAAGATAAACCAGGTATCGACCTCTCCGTGCATGTTGTTCTTGTCCGTAATGATCTGGATCAACTCCATGGTCATTACGATGGCGAGGATCACACCGGCGATGGGCAGGATAACATTGTCTGAAAGGCTGCGGATCATGTTGTAGATTCCGCCGTTCCAGCCCTGCGGCGTTGCGCCGACCTGACCGGCGATCTCTCCGACTCTTGTGTTCACGGTATCAAAGAGGCCAGACAGCGCATCCGTGATACCGCCGATCAGGATTTCCTTGAGCCAATCGGTGAATTTCTGCCATATTAAGTCCAATCGATTTTCCCTCCTTCCGTTGGCTTACGCATACCGGCGAAAGCCGTATAGAATAACCGCGCTCGTTTTCTTTTTCATGTGCACCTGAAAAAGAAAGCGGAACACAGAATAGCCGGACTTCCGGCTATGTATCAGGCGGTCGGTGCCGCCTGCAATCAGCTATGTGCGTTAAGTGCTTGGAACACCTGCACTTCCAGATCGAGGCGCGGAGTCTCCGCGTTGCAGCATGGCTGCGTCCTGCCTGCGGGCAGTAGATTCTCATGCAAAAGATGCTCCCAGGCGGCAGCTTTCGACAGTGCACCGAAGTTCCGGATATGCGCGGATGAGCACAGGAAGATGAGCAGTTCGCGGATGGTTTTCACATTGTTCCGGCAAAGCGGATTGTGGAGCTTGACCGGCAGATGCAGGGCATCCAATCCCTGATAATACAAATGCATTGGGGAGGTCATCCCGCAGCGTTCACAATACATCCGTTCCTCCGTCTGGAGCTGCTTCTGCAAATATGCGGTTCGCGCGTCATAGCCATCTGTGATGTAGTACAGCCACGCAGTGTTTTTCCTGAGCCAGCGCAGTGCATCCCGAACAATGCCTCTTGCGCGGTTTTCAGAGAGGTTATAGCGCAGGGCAATCGTCTTGCAGCTCAGGCCGTCGCAGAAACGGTGTCGGAGTACGATCTGTTCACGTTCCGTGAGTGCGGTCAAAGTGTATTCCAGCCCTTTTCGCTGGTCGTCTGTCAGCTCGTCATAGCGGATTTGACGCTGCGTTTCTTCGTTGAGGTGCAGGGCAGAGAGCAGGTTTTCGGGGTAACTGTATCGTCGGGGCATCTGTGTATCCTCCTGAAATGAGAAAAGTCTTTTATATGCTGAACATTCAAAGCAAGGGAGCAGCCCTGTTATGGAGGGCTGCTCCTTCGCTTTTGAACAGGGATGTATGGGCAATATCAGCTACCCATACGGTTCCGCCGGTGCTTAGCCGAAAAGTCCGGTGAGCAGCGGAACCAGCAGGAGACCGACCAGGGCGACACCGCCGCCCGCCATGAGCTGTTTTATCCCCAATTAGGTGTAAAACTCTGCTCGATGGCGGGCGGCGGCGTACAAAAAATCTATATGGTGTTTTTAAGAGAACCGTCCCAGCGGGACAGGTCAGGCAGTGACCTGTTCCACCTCCGGGATGGGTTTGAGATTAAAATGAATTTCGATAGAAATGTGTCTTGTTTTATCTTCGTCAATGCGCTCATGCACGACGATTTCTTTGATTAAGCGGTTGAGGGTGGCTGCGTCCAGCTCTGTG
>MSGS01000021.1:7499-8049 GCA_001940855.1 Christensenellaceae bacterium Phil1
TGCTTCCCGCTGTTCCCGCTGCTCGGCTTCACAGGTATTGGTCAGGCGGTCGGCAACCGCTTGCCCGTCCATCAGGGCAGCTCTGGCACATTCCCGGATTTTCCGCAGCACATGACTGTAAAGGGTGTCATAATCAATCCGGTGCTGGGTGCAGTGGTTCTTTCCAAAGGCATTGTAGGTCTTGCAGGAGTAAATCCGCTGGGGATGTTTTGCGTTTGTGTAGCGTACCGTCAGCGACTTCCCACACTCGCCACATTTTATCAGTCCGGCAAACAGGCTGATTTCATTGGTCTGCCCCGGACGCTGGCGGGATTTCAGCTTGTTCTGCACAATATCAAAGCTCATGCGGTCAATCAGCGGTTCATGCTGTCCCTCCACCACAATCCAGTCCTCCGGCTTCTTTTCCCCAATCGTACCGATTTTGAAGCGGTAGTCTTTTTTCTGGGAAGCAATCGCCCCGGTGTAGACGGGATTCATCAAAAGGTCTTTGATAACGGAGAAGTCCCACATATACCGTCCGTTTTCCGGGTCTTTCTTTTCCCATTTGGTG
>MSGS01000022.1 GCA_001940855.1 Christensenellaceae bacterium Phil1
TTTTCAAAGAATGACATATCACACCTCCATTTTTACACACTCGGCATAGGTCAGCGGGAACGAGGCTTTCAGCACAGCGCTTTTCCGCACCGTCCAGCCGTTCTGCCTTAGGAACCGCAGGTATTCCTCGCTCGTCCATCTGCTGTGGAGGGGGAAGCCTGCCAGCTTCATGAAAAATGCCCTGACCTTGCCGGTAAACGAGTTCCCTGCGTGGGTAAAGGTCGGCGCAATCAACACGCCTTCGTCCTTCAGCACCCGCTTGATTTCTTGCAGGGCTTTCTCCGGCTGCGGCACGATATGCAGTGCGTTGGACACGATCACCACGTCGAAGGACTTATCCGCATAGGGCAGGTGGAACATATCCTGCACGGAAAAGTGCAGCTTGGCAGATCGGTTATCCCGCTTTGCTTCAAGAATCATCTCCGCGGAGGCGTCCGTCGCCTCGATGTGCGCCGCCGCGTTCACGATGTTTTTTGCGATCAGCCCCGTGCCGGTCGCCAGCTCCAGCACCGTTTTGGCTTTCACGACCGGCCGGATCAGCGTATACATCTCCTCATATGCCGCCCCATCCTTTCGCATGAAGCGGTCGTACCGACCGGCATTTCTGTCCCAGAAATTCTTATGTTCTCGTTTCAGGCACATCACCTCCCTCCAAATCAACTTAAAGCATCGAGCTTCTTCCTGAAATAGAGCGCCAGGCTGCAGATCAGCGTCAGGCTCCCAAAGAAAACGAGGATATGCGGGATATGGAAATACACAGCCAGTGCAGAGCAGATAAAGGATGCAACCGGCATGGAGGCCTGCATCATGGCGGTCAGAAATCCACTGATGCGCCCCATCATCTCCTTTGGAACGGCTTTCATCACAGAGCTTCCAATTACAACATTCAAAAGTCCCCCTCCAAAGCCGATGGAGAGCATACTGAGTGTGAGAATCCCCATTTTCAGAACCGGCGTAGACAGGCTTTGGGCGATGCTCATTTCAATCAGCGCCGCGCCCATAATAACGCCTGCGGCGACTGCAATGACAGGGGTTTTGATTTTTCCGAGCTTGGGAAGCAGCGCAGATCCCGTTATCATACCAACAGACGTCAGTATTTTGATAAATGAAAGCGTCTCAGGCCCCATTTTCAAATAGTCGGATACATACGGCGTCTGAAAAACGGTCAGCGGCATGATGCCGAAGTTGATCAGCAGCCCCATCAGGCTCACCGTCCGGATCGTCCTGCTTGCACGGATAAAGCGAAAGCCCTCCGCAAAATCCTGAATCACACCTTTTACCGTCTGTTTTGCGCCTTGCAGGTTCTCCTGATACCGTATCGACCATATGATCGCAGATGATATCAGAAATGTCGCCGCATCGATCCACAGAGCGCCGGCAGCGCCTAATAGTGCGATCACGCCTCCCGCAAGCATATAACCGGCCAGCTCCGATATTCTTGAAGAGGAATAGCTGGCGGCCTTTCCCAACGTATAATACTCCTTCTCCAGCAATTGCGGCAGGATTGCGCCGCCGGCAGGAAGGCGAAAGGCCTCCACCGTGGAGGTGGCCAGAGTAAAGACTACGATGAGTGCCGGGCTTAAAAGGCCTGTGGAGTAGAGCGTTACAATTGCCGCAACAAACACAAAGCGCAGCAGGTCGGCCAGCGCCATGACCCTTTTTTTGCTTATGCGATCTACGAACGCACCTGCGAAGGGCGTGAGAAAGACGGTCGGAACGAAATTCAGACCGACCACGAGCGCCATCAGCGATGCGCTGCTGGTGATCTCATACATGATCCACGAGTAAGCGATCACATCTATGGAATCTCCGAAGCGGTTGATCGTATCCGCCAAAAGAAGCCGGATGTATTGCCTTTGAGACAAAAGCTGTCGGTACTCTTTCTTTTCCACATTACACCTCCTCAAACGGAAATTTGCATTTTGATCTCAGACCGGGTCGAGATATGTTGCCACCTTGTGCCTCTCGCAAGACCTCACAACACCGCTGAATCTCCCCATGCGGCCTCGATCAGCTCCGGGCCACCGGTTTTCTCGATGCGCCCCTCTCTGAGCCATGCGGCTCGGTCGCACAGAGCGCTTGCACACCGGCGGTCGTGGGTGACGGTGACGATGGTGCTGTCCGTGCGCGTATGCAGAAGGTTCAGCGCCTGGAGCAGCGTCCGAAGCCCCTCTCTGTCCTGCCCCACGGTAGGCTCGTCCAACAGCAGCAGCTCCGGTTGAGACGCTGCCACGGCGGCAATGGACACCCGGCGCTTCTGTCCCTCGGAAAGGGAGTGGGGATGTCTTTCTGACAGATGCACAATGCCGAACAGCTCCATGATCTCCCGCGCAAAGTCCTCGCTTTTGGCGGCAAAGGCCACCTCCTGCGCAACCGTCGGCATAAAGAGCTGACAGTTGGGGTTCTGATACACCACGCCCACCCGCCGAAACCACGCCCGGCTGCCGCGCCGCTGCCCCAGGGCGGGGTCGATGAGCTGCCTTATCTCTCCCGCCGAGGGACGCGCCAGCCGGGCCATCAGCCGCAGCAGGGAGGTCTTTCCGCAGCCGTTGTCGCCAAGGAGCAAAAGCCGCTCGCCCCGGAATAGGGTCAGATCGACGCCTTCTAAAATGCTGCGTCCACCCGCACGCCAGCCCACGCCGCGCAGCGTCATGACCGGCTCCTCCCGCCTTGCCTCTGTAGGGATAAGCGCTGCCGCCTCCGGCTGTGCGGCGCAGAGCGATTCCCGGCCGGTCTGCCTCTCAAGGCTTCCGTTTCGGAGCCGCCACACCTCATGGGCAAAGGGCAGGACCTGCTCCAGCCGGTGCTCCACGATCAGCACCGCGTAGCCGGACTCGGCCAGCGTCCGCAGCGACGCCATGAGAAACGCCGCACCTTTGCGGTCCATGTTTGCCAGCGGCTCGTCTAAAAGGAAGATTCTTTGCTCGGTTGCCAGGGCGGAGGCGGTGATCAGCCGCTGCTTCTGCCCGCCGGAGAGGGTGCGGGTGCCCCATTGGGGGCACAGTGCCATCCGGCCGCAGGCTTTTTCGATGCAGCCGCCGATCTTCTCCGGCGAAAAGGCGAAGTTCTCGCAGCCAAAGGCCAGCTCGTCCTCCACCCGCTGGTGGATGATCTGCGCGTCGGCGTTTTGCAGCACCACGCCCGCCCTGCGGCAAATGTCGCTTATCCTCTGCCCGGAGACGTCCTCGCCGCCGACGCGTATCTCACCGGAAAGCGTCCCCTTGGTCACGTTGGGGATAACGCCCGACAGGATGGACAGCACCGTGCTTTTCCCCTGACCCGAATCGCCGTACAGCAGGGCGAGTTTTCCGTATTCCAGCGAAAAGGAGGCGCTTTTCAGCACCAGCTCCGGCATATCCTCATAGCGAAAGGACACATTTTTGAACTCGATGGCTTTCACAGCAGCACCGCCCCCATGGCGCACAGCGCGCTCAGCGCCGCGAACGCCCCGTCCTTGGCCCGCAAACACACGGGCCGGTACACGGTGTACGGCGCGGGATAGGTGGTAAAGCCCCGGGTCTCCACGCTCAGCGCCAGCGTATCCGACAGGTTGACCAGCCGCACCATCAGCGGGATCAGAAAGGCCCGGTAGAGGATGGCGGGGTTTAACAGCCCGCCCGCACCCCGCGTGCACATGGCCTCCCGGGTCTGCCGCACCTCCGCCCGCAGCAGTGGAAAAAACGTGAAGGTGATGAGCATGGCGAGCGTCAGCACCCGAGGCAGGCGCATACAGGAAAAGCCCCGCACAAGGCAGACGGGCGCAAGCCCCAGACCCGGTATGGCCGCGATGCACAGCGCCAGCATTCGTGCGGCGGCGGCAGAGGTCTGGGCGGCGTCCCGGGAGATGGCGTAGGTCAGGGCGCAGAAAATGCCGCACAGAAGCGCCGCGGCGGGCAGCACCGCAAGGCAGGGACGGAGATACCCGAACAGCGCCAGCAGCAGCCATATCCCGCCAAGAAAGAAAAACACGCTCGGGCTTTTCGCCATGGCAAGACCAAAGGCAAAGGTGAATACGGACACGGCAATGCCCGCCATGGGGAAAAGGGGATGCTTCACATACAGTTTTTCGCTCATTTCTTCAGCACTCCCGATTTTTTCAGCTCCCTTGCGATCTTGATGCCGATCAGCGCTCCCAGCGCGGACACGGCGACGACGGCCAGAGTCATCCCCACTGCGGCAAGCGGCGCTCTGTCCGCTACCGCCGCAAGTGGGCTGTCCGCGCCCTTGACGAGCCGGTTATAGAGGTAGTTAAAGGGCAGCGACAGGGGCGTGTGCAGCATGGCGGCCACAAATACGGCAGCATCCTTTTCATACCCTCTGAACAGCAGCAGCACGATAAGCTCGATCAAAACGCCGTTCAAAACGCTGGAGAGGAACATGGGCGGCGACATCATCAGCTGGATAAGCCCCATCATCAGCGCCATGATCAAAAGCGAGCCGGGCTTTCGCACCTTATACAGGCCGATGGCGAAAAACACGCCGATCTGAAGCGCCGTGACCAGCTGGGAAATGCCGAAGATCAGCGGCTGCAGGCTGATCACCAGCGGCATCACCGCGCAGGTGGCCAGCGCCACCGCCGACATGATAGCGAGGAATACCACGTCCTTGATCTGAAATTTCTGCAAGTATCTGTGATTCATATTGCCTGCTCCTTCATTTGTCCGTTTTCCATTTTGTATACCCGGTCCGCCACCGCCATGGCGGATGCGCGATGGGACACCAGAACGATGGTCCTGCCTTGCCTGTGCTTGAAAAGCGCCCGCAGGATCACGCCCTCGTTGATGCTGTCCACATTGCTGGTTGGCTCGTCCAGCAGGATAAGCGGGCAGCCGGAGAGAAACGCCCGCGCCAGCCCGATGCGCTGCCGCTCGCCCATGGACAGCCGTCCGCCCAGCAGCCCGGCGGGGGTACTCAGCCCCTCGGGCAGCGCCTGCACCAGTTCCTCCGCGGAGGCCATCCGCAGCGCCGCCATCAGCTCCTCGTCCGTGGCGTCGGGCTTTGCGACGCGCAGGTTCTCAGCAATGGTAGCGTCGAACAGATAGGTGCTTTGGCTGACCATGGTGACGTTTCGGTACAGGCTCTCGGTGTTGATTTCGTCAATGTCCGTGCCGTTATAACGTATTTGGCCGCCGGAGCGCTCCCAGAACCGCAGCAGCAGCTTCAGCAGCGTGGACTTTCCGCAGCCGCTTTCCCCTACGATGCCGACGATCTCGTTTTTGCGGGCGGTCATGGAAACGCCCTTGAGCACCGTCTCCCCGCCATAGGCGAAGGATAGATCGTGTACCTCCAAGCCCTCGTAGGAAAGCTCCGTGCCGTTCTCCACGGCCTCCACCTCCGGCTGCTCCTCCAGCAGACGGAGGATGCGCTCCCCGCTTGCAAAGGTCTGGTTGAGGTTTGCGGGCAGGGCGGACACGGCGATGACCGGGCCGAAGCTGCCGAACACGGCGGTCACGCCCAGCACCATGCGCCCCGCGCTGAGGCTGCCGCTGTGAACGAGGAAGATCCCCACGGCCAGCACTGCCAGCACCGATAGCGACACGGCGACCTCCGTAGCGGCGGCGGAAAGGGCCGTTTCCCGCTTGAGAGCCTTCGTCCTGCCCAGCATGGCGTCGGAGCGGCGATCGACCTCGGCGGCCCGGGCCTCTCCGGCGTTATAGAGGACCAGCTCCCGTATGCCCTTGATGCTGTCGAGAAAATACGCGCCGAAGTCTCCAAGCTCCCGCCTGTACCGCATGCCGGTCTCAGCCATGCGGCGGGAGAAAAACCGGGGCAGCAGAACGCCGATGCACAGATAGGCCGCCGCCGCAATCAATGACAGATACCAGCTTGCAGCAAGGCCGGTGACCACCATCACCGCCAATGACACAAGCACGGCGATGCAGACGGGGGAAACGGTGTGGGCATAGAATACCTCCAGCGTTTCGATGTCCGCTGTGATCATGGTGAGAAGGCTGCCCTTTTGCCGGTTTTCCAGCTTGGCGGGGCAAAGCGCCCGGAGCTTGGTAAAGATTTTGTCTCGAAGCACCGCCAGCAGCCGGAAGGCAATATAGTGGTTGCCGTACTGCTCCAGATACCGCAGTCCTCCGCGCAGAACGCCGCAGCCTATGCAGAGGGCCGCAATGGCGCCGTAGGACAGAGGGATGCTCTCGCCCAGCGTTTTTGTGATACCAACAGCACCGAAAAAGGGTACGCCCATGGCGCACAGGAAGCCAAGGCTCCCGTTCAATACCGCCAGCAGCATAACGGCGGAAAGCCTGCCACCCAAGAGCTTCATCAGCTCCGCCGCGATTTGCACGCCGCTTCTGCGGGAAAGCTCTTTTTTCATGCCTGCGCCTCCTTTATCAGCTCCAGATAGCCTTGCTCAAGCTCTCGCTGCGCGCAAAACAGCGCGGCGTAGCGTCCGCCCCGGGCCATCAGTGAGGCGTGGTCGCCCCGCTCACAGATACGGCCGTCCTCCATGTACAAGATGCTGTCCGCCGCCGCCACGTTGGCCAGACGGTGGGTAATGACCGTCACGCCCGCAAAGGCGCAGAGCGAGCGGATGACCTCCATGATGATGCCCTCGCTCTCGGCGTCGATGTTGCCGGTGGCCTCGTCAAAAATGTAGATCCGCTTGGGGGCGGTGAGGTTGACGGCCAGCGCCAAGCGCTGCTTCTGCCCGCCGGAGATGTCCGCCGCGTCCTCGTTCAGCACAAAATCAAGGCCGCCCCGCTCCCGCACAAGGCCGTCCAGCCGCACAAGGGCAAGCGCCCGCCACATTTCCTCCTCCGCCGCGTGCGGGTTTGCCAGAAGGAAGTTTGCGCGTATGGTGTCGTGAAAGAGAAATGTCTCACAGCTCACGTGGGCGAGGGAAGCGTAATACGCTTGCCTGTCGAGGCTTTCGACCGGCTTGCCGACTAAAAGCACCCTGCCGGAACCGGGGCGCAGCGCCCCGGTCAGCAGCTTGGCGACGGTGGTCTTGCCGCAGCCGCTTTCCCCCACGATGGCGGTCATGCCCCGCTCAGGAAACACGGCCGATACGCCGTGCAGCGTCTCCCGCCCCGGCGCATAGGAAAAATGCACATCCTCCAGCTCCAGCCGCCCGCCGCAGGGCTGTACCTTGCCCCATGCGGGCTCCGGCTCCTCCAGCAGCGTCAGCATCATTCGCCCCGCGCTGACCCCGTTCATGGCCACGTGGAAGGCGCTTCCAAAGGCACGGAGCGGCAGGAAGAACTCCGCCGCCACCAGCACCAGAAACAGCGCGGCGGCAACCCCTCCGCCGTTCTGCGTTCCCGATACCGCCAGCGCCGCGCCAACTCCCGCGCCGCCAAAGGCCACAAGGTCCATGATGGTCACGCTGGCCAGCTGCATGACAAGGACTTTCATAGTGATTTTCCGAAATTCCTCGGCGTTCTCGTTCATATACGCCTGCCGCCTTGCGTCCGCGCGGAAGAGCTTCAGCTCCTTCAGCCCCTGCACGCTGTCTAAAAACACGTCGCCCATGGCGGTGTATTTGCCCCAGTATCTGGCGAATATGCGCTTGGCAAAGCGGGACACCGCCACGATGGACACCGGGATCAGCGGCACGCAGGCCAGCAGCACCGCCGCCACGCGCCAGTTGATGAATACGCAGATGCCGAACAGCAGCAGCGGCGAGAGCATGGCGTAGAAAAACTGCGGCAGGTAGGAGGAATAGTACAGATCCAGCTGCTCGATGCCCTCCGTGGCCAGCTGGGTCAGCCCCGCCGGCTTCACGGTTTTCGTCTCCCGCACGCCGAGACGCAGGAGCTTTGCGTACAGCTGTGCCCGCAGGCTTTTCTTCACGCTGCGCCCCAGCCTGTCCCGCACCGCTGCAGCGCGAATCGTGGCAAGAAAGCGCACCGCCGCGCATACTGCTCCCAAACCGAAAGGAAGCAGGTAGAGGGACGCATTCGCATCAATAAGGAGCAGATGAAGCCCATAGCACAGGCAGGCCGTAAAGCCGATACTGCACAAAGAGCCTGTGAGCATCCACGCCACGGCGCGGTAGATATATCGTTTGTCCTCGCCCAATAGGCGCAAAAGCTGTTTATCCGGCATGGGCGTTTCTCCTTTTCCTACGCATGGTTTCCGCCATATGGCGCAGCACCAGTATGGGGTGGCTCAGCAGCATCCGCGGCCCCGCATAGCGCATCACGGCGCGCATCTGTTGGCGCATTTCCGGCTTGTAGCAATGGATGGGGCAGTTTGAGCAGAAGGGCTTGTTGTCCCCGTGCGGGCATCTGTCCCGCCGCTGTCTGGCGTATTCCAGCAGGGCGGCACACGCCGGGCAAAGCGCTCCACCCCTTCTCCCATGCACACCACGACAATACCGGCACACCATGAGGGTAACAGTTTCGATCTCCTTTTCCTTGTTCAAGCTCCGAATTCCTTTCTGTTTTATATGCAGTTAGTCTGCTCTAACCGCTTGACGGAAGAAAAGGCAGGCCACCTGTATGCAGTCTGCCTTTTGTCTGATGCGAAGGCCCGCAGCCGCGCAAGGCTTACAGCACCAGCGATGGCGCGGTGTAGACCCGTGCCTTCAGCTCGCTGTTGAGCATATATAGCCCCTTGCTGTCTCCGCCAAACAGCTCCATCTTGGTGATGAGGTCGGCGGCGTTCTTTTCCTCCTCGCCCTGCTCCTTGATGAACCAGTCCAGCATCTGCATGGCGCGGAAGTCCTTGGCCTCGTATGCGGCGGCGTAGATGGCGTCTATGCTTGCGGTGACGAACTTCTCATGCTCCAGCGCCTTTTTCAGCGGCGTCATGTGGTCGCCTCGCTCCCACTCCGGTTTTGCGATGGCCTCAAAGATAACGCTCTCGCCGTTATTCTGCAAATACTGATAAAACAGCATGGCGTGATCCCGCTCCTCCTGCGCCTGTACCCGGTACCAGTTCTCAAAGCCGTCTAAGCCCACGGAGGCGTAGTAATTTGCAAAATCCAGATATAAATAGGCGGAGTAGAACTCCTTGTTGATCTGCTCGTTGAGCAGCTTAGATACGTTAGCGTTCATCGTGCTCCTCCTTCAGCGTTGTTTTCTTCCTGTTCCCTGCAATCGGGACAGATATACCTGATTTTAAGATCATACGAGAGGATATCGCGCCCCAGTGCGTGCTCGATCCGTCTCTGCATATCCGGCAGGTGAACGTCCGCGATTTTCCCGCACCGACTGCAAATCAAGTGATCGTGCCGCTCCGTCCGGTCGTACCGGTCCGGCGAACCAGACTCCGTGATGCGGTGCAGCAGACCCTCCTCCGCCAAGGCGTTCAGATGCTTATACACGGTGCCAATGGCGATGCTGGGATGCTCCTTTTTCATCTCCATGAACACCTGCTCCGCCGTGGGGTGCCGCTGAAGCTCCGTGACGGCGGCCAATATCTCCTCTGCGTATTTAGACATTGCAGCCCCTCCTTACAAGAATAAGAATTATTCTTCGCGCTTAGTATAAATCAAGGGTTCTTGCCCTGTCAAGAGGGTAAATGGGGCTTAACAGAGATTTTGCGGATCATTTTTCGGCAAAGGCCCTTCGCAGCTTACAGGCGCAGGAGCCTGCGGCGCTTTTTCATAAAATACGCGGTACAATATGAACATCAGCGAGGTAATCGCCCAGGATACGGGGTAGCAGAGCAGCACCATAATGAGCGTTGGGCGCAGCGGCGCTATGAGCAATACCCATATCACGCGGGTGACGCAGCAGCCTGCCAGCGTCATGAGCATGGGACGGAAGGTGTCGCCCGTGCCCCTGACGGCTCCGGGCAGCACGCCGCCCGGGACGTATAGAATATAGAGCGGGGCAAGCACCGCCATGATACGGGCGCTGATGGCAATAACGCCTGCGTCCTGTACGAATATATGCGCCAGCGGCACATTCCACAGATACAGCCCGACGCTCAGGATGCCTATGGCTCCGATTGACATCAGGAGCGCCGTTTTTACTCCACTGCGCCCCCGGTCGTACCGCCGCGCGCCGTAATTCTGCGCAACAAACGTGGCCGCCGCGTCGCAGAAGGCGTCCGCAATGAGCCAGACGAGAAAATCCAGCTTGCCGCATACGGCCCAGGCCGCGATGCTGTCCGTGCCGAAGGGATTGATCCTTGACTGCACCAGCATATTGGCCAGAGGATACAGCGTAGACTGCACCGCGATGGGCAAGCCTTTTTTCAAAATCGGGGCAAGGCTCTGTCCGCGGATGCGCAGCCTGTTCAGGCTGATTTTGCAGGGGAGGTTTGTGCGAGTGAGGGCGGACAGCACGAGCGCGGCGCTCAAAAGCTGAGAAAAAACCGTGGTCAGCGCCACGCCCGCAACACCCCACCTGAATACCGCCACGAACAGAAAATCAAGCGCCACATTCACGCCGTTGGCTATGAGCAGAAATACGAACGGCGTTTTAGAATCTCCGACCGCCCTGAATATCCCCGCACCGATATTGTAAACCATGGAGGCGGCCATGCCGGAAAAATATATCTGCGTATAGCGCAGCGTCATGGGGCAGATATCCTCAGGCACATTCAGCAGCCGTATGCAGGCGGGCGCAAGCAGCACACCCAGCAGCGTCAGCAGCAGCCCCGCAAAGAAGCTGAACAGCACCGCCGTATGGGCCGTTTCAGCCAATGCTTCGCTTTTCTTCGCCCCGTAGTGCTGCGATATGAGTATTGTCGCCGCCGAAGCCAGGCCTGTAAAAAACACCGTGGGTAGCCGAATGAGGTTATATACCGCGTCGATGGCGGCAAGCGCCTGCTTTCCGGCAAACCGGCCGACGATTGCAGCGTCAGCCGTGGTATAGAGTTGCTGAAACAGGCTTCCGGCAATGATGGGCAGCACGAACAGCACAAGCATTTTACGGACAGGGCCTTCTGTCAGGTCATAGCTTTTTTGCTTCAGCAGCATGGTATCCTCTCCTTCGTCCCGCAGGTATTTCTGTTGACAATTCTACCACGTTTGATACAATAGATAAAACGAATTATCCGAATCGTTTCTATTCCATATAAGAATCGGAGGGGGCGTCCATGAACACGGAACAGCTTGAAACCTTTCTTGCTCTGGCGGAAACGAAGAATTTCTCCCGCTGTGCGCAGCGGCTTATTATCTCCCAATCCGCCGTGAGCAAGCGCATATTTGAGCTTGAGAAGGAATTGGGACAAACGCTGTTTCACCGCAGCGGCGGCGTGGCGCTGACCGGCGAGGGCAGGGCGTTCCGCCCCTATGCCGAGCAGATGCTGAACCTTCGTGAGCAGGCGGCGGAAAGGCTCAAACGGAGTTCCCAATATGCATCGCATCTTTTCATCGGCTGTACCTACGCCTATTACGACCTGCGCCTTGGCGCACAGATAGACGGCTTTGCAGGGGAAAATCCCGGCTGCTCCGTCAAGGTAAGACTCGCCCATTCCGGACAGCTGATCGGCTTGCTGTTGAAGTCCGCATTGGATGTTGCCTTTACCCATTCGCCCATCGAATATCCGGAGTACACCTGCGAATCTCTGGGCGAGGAGGAGGTGATCCTCGTCACAGGAAGCAGCAACGCCGCCTATCCGCATGGGATAATCGGCGCGGAATTGCAAACGCTCGATATGGTGGACTCCAATTTTCTTTACGCGCCCACGCGGCTGCGCCTGTTCCCTCCCCCGCACCAGGCGCAGCTGAGCGTGGATATCGCCTCCTGCGCCATACCGCTGATCAGAAGCTCCGGCAGGTTTGCGCTGCTCCCGAGGGGAATGGTCGAGGCCGAGCTGCGCTCCGGCACGCTTCGGGAGGTTATTGTAACCGACGAAAGCCTTCCGCCCGTGCGGAATTTTGCCGTTTACAGAACCGCCTCCGGAGAGAGGGAACTGATCGAGCGGTTCCTGTCGGTAACGGAGCGGTTATAGCTGTCCGCGAACGGATATCATAATATGCACAATTCTCTGGATAACCGATCGGCTCTGAACATTTTTTCAAAAGAGCAAAGCGCACAAAATTTGATTTTTTCTTCTTAAATGGCTTTTTAGTTCCGCAAAATTTGATTTGCGGAGGGATATTTTTGAGAACATACAAGGATGAATAGGAAGGCATGTTACAATACGAAGTGCAACACCGCCCCCAAAATAAATACAACGTGAACACAGGGGTGTAAAATGCAGCTACCGACAAACACAACACGGAGGTAAACACGTTGTACTACACGTTCAGCTGAGAGTCAGTAATGCGTAAAAAAGCAAAGTGACCAAAGCCAACCGTTCCTAGTCGACAGTAAGGTTTGATTCTATGGATTCTTGTTTTTTTACTTCCGTCTAGTCCTGTCGGCTTGCATCTGTATGATACTGTCCGGTAGCCGGAGGTATTGTAATAAACCTCACCCCCGCTCACCTCAGTTAAAACCTTGGTGGGCGGGGGTGTTATCGGGAGCTTAGGTTAGATTGTTCGGCTTACCAGTAACGGGGGTACTTGCCGTAGCTTTGCTGATGCTCGGCGTACTTCCACCAGGGGACCTGGTTATAGAAGTCCGTCAGCTTCTCCCACATTTGGTCGGCAGCCGTGCCGGACTGGACGTACACGGTGGCGGTGTAGGTCTTTACCGTGCCGTCGGTAAGGGTAACGGTGTAGGTGACGGGCTTGGAGAAGTCCTGCATCACGCCGGAACCAGGGGTTATGCTGGCAATGTTGTTGCCGGATATAACGGGCACAAGCTTGGATACATCCGTACCGTAGGGCATTACGACGGATATTGTGCCGTTGGTCTGATTTATGCTGCCGGATACGCCGTTTATGCTGAAACCGGTTATACCGTCAACGGTAGTGGACTTGGTTTCCCATTTGCAGGTGAGCGACACGTCGCCCGCGGGCATGGTGAAGGTGAAGTTGTCTATTACCTTCGTCTCTCCGCCGGCTACGGCAAGCGTGTATGTCAGCGAACCGGCTACCATCTGCATGCCTGTATCGGGCGTGGCGGTTACGGTTATAACATCGCCTGCGTTTGCGGTGGTCTTGCTGGCGGTCAACGTGCCGCCCTTGGGCGCGGATATGGATATCTTGAACTCGCCCGGCTGCTCCGTGCCGCCGCCGAATGCGGGAATGTCAATCTTCAGCACAGCGCTTTCAACGCCGCTTGCGTTCTTTACGATTATGTATATCTCCCTTGCGCCTGCGGTAAGGTTATTGAGCGTTATCACGTTTTCACCGGCAACGGCGTTCTTGCCGTTCTTGGTGGTGTCCACGGTGGGGGTGGTCGCGCCCTTGTTTACTACGGCGTAGTAATACATTCCCGCTTCGCCGGACGTGAACTTGACGGTAGCTTCCTTGTCGCTTGTGCGCTCGGCGGAGCCGTTGGTAAGCTCGGGCGCGGCGGGGGCATCGTACTTGACAACGATTGTATATTCCTTCGTGTCGCCGTTTTCGGCGGTGACGGTGAACTTGACGGGCTGATTTACGGACATGCCGCACATCACGTCGCCATTGCGCCATTTGAAATCGCCGGTAGCGTCGCCGTAGCCGCCCGCCATTGCAACGGTCGCCTTCTCATCATAGGTCAGGCGGAGATACTGCATGGTAAGGTTGTCCGCAACGGTCTTATCGGTTATGGTTATGGTCCAGGTGTCGCCTTCCAACGTGCCTTCGGCTATAACGGCCTTATCGGCGGTGGCAAGCAGCTCAACCTTGGTCATGGTATTGTCGCCGCTCTTGGGGGCGATTATAACTATTGTATACTCCTGCGCATCCCGCTTGTTTTCCGCGGTTATAACGAAGGTATATTCTGTTCCCGCAGTCATGCCGCAGGCCTGCCCTTCCGCGGGCCAGTCGCTTTCAGCGCCCTTCAGGCGGGCGGTGGCGTAGGGGGAATAGTCAAGCACCAGCTTGGCCTTTTCCGCCAAATCGGCCACGTTGTAGCCATCCGGCAGGGTTATTTCAAAGCGGGTGCCGTCCCTGTCCGCGGCGGCTATAAGCGCGCCGTCCTCGCCATACAGCGCGGCGGATATCAGCGCGTTCTGTGCGCTTGCCTTGTCGGGGTCTATATCGAAAAGGGCGGTGGCGGTTATCGCCTTGCCGGTGGAGGGCACGGTGAAGGTGGCAGTCAACTCGCTCGCCTCTATTTCAATGGCAGTTCCGTCGGAATCTTCCACCTTCCAGCCGGTAAGCATATATCTTTCGCCCGGGGTGGCGGTAAGGGTAACGGTGTCGTTTTCGTAGGCTATTGCGGTTTCCGCCGCCGCGCCGCCGTTCACGCTCAGCGTTGCGCTGCCCATCTGCGCATCGTTTGCGCCAACGGTTATCTGTGAAAACGCCTTTGCGCGGAACACAAAGCGGAATTCATAATCATCCCCTTCGGCAAGGGTTATGCCGGTGGTATAAAGCTCTTCATCGGTGGGGGTAAGGAGCGTGCCGTTGTTATAAACCTCTATCCTGTCCAGTATATCGCTGTCGCCCACGGTCCAGCCGGGCTTGTTATACTCCCTTATGCGCATGGTCAGGCCAAGCTTATATATGCCGCTGTATTCAAGCTGGCCGGGCTTCAGCATGGTGGTGGCTGTCCAATTGCCGTGCTTGGCATTGTAGTACCCCATCATTACGGTATCGGAAAGCTGTATATTCGTGCTCATTTTCACCGGCACGCCGACCGCAGCCACAACGGCCTGAACGGTAACGTCGTTTTCGGGCATGGTGAAAGTGAATGTTGTTCCGGTGGGGGCGGGGGTGATGTCCACGCCGTCTATCGCCCAGCTTTGCAGCTGATATTCCATATCGATGCCAACTATCTTATCCCCTACGGTATCGGTTATGGGCTTCTGTATCCTGCCGCCGTTGGCTTCGAACGTAACGGTCACTATGTCGCCCGGGGCGGCGGTGGTTATTTCGTTGCCGTTGGCGTCGGTAAACTTTTCGGTATAGAAATCGCCGCCTTCAACAACATCATTCCTGCCTATAACAATGAAGCCTACAAGCGCCTGCACTTCGTGCTTAAGCTTATAGAGCATACCGGGGACGATTATTTCCAGCACTTCGCTCTGCGCGTTTCCGCTTTTGCCTATTATGTAAACATATTTGGCGGCGGAATCCGCAAGGCCGCTTATTTCAAAGGAATTCACGCCCTGCAGCATTTCCGTTTCGTTGGCGGTTATGTCCGCGGGGGATTCAAGCTGAGTATCGGACACTATATAGTAAAACTTGCCCGCCTTGGAGGAGAAGAATTTTACCGTTGCGGTCTCCTTCGCCGTGCGCGTCGCGCTGCCGTTCTTCAGTATAACGTTGTCGCTGGGGGCAATGTATTCTTCGGCAGTCACCCTATAATAGTAGTATACGCTATCCTCTGTGCGCAGATACAGCGAAGCTGTCGCAGTCGACTCCCAGCCGCATTTTTTCCACTGTATGACGCCCATGTTAAACCCTTGCGGCGTTTTTGCGTGCGGTGTGCAGCCGTTCCATGCTATTTCGGCGCAGCCGGCAGGAAGATTATACCGGAAAAATATGGCCGTATTTGCATCGGTTTTTCCCGATTCGTTTTCCGTGGGCAGCTTATCGAGATACATGGTTATAACGCCCGCTTCGTAATCGGTATATTTCTTGTGTCCTTTATTATTAGGACTTATGGGCTGAAGGGTTTCATGCTGCTCTATTTTGTAGCCCACTATTTTGCCGTCGTAACCATCGGGCATTGCGTTCCATGTTACGGTGGGCAGGGGGTCCAGCTTCAGCGCGGCAAGCTGCGGCCATGTTGCCGCGTTACCAAGCGATACGGTAAGGGTTTTGGTGGCAATGCCGTTGGCATCGGTGGCCTTTATATAAACGTCCTTTTCGCCGGCGGTGAGCCCCGTAAGGCTGAGCGTAACGGCGGCGTTGGCGGCAAAGGCAGCCTCCACGGGGGCGGAATAATCACCGGCTGCGGGCGCAGCCGCGCCCTTATCCACCACGGCATAGGAATACGCGGTTCCGGCGGCGGTGGAGGAAAACATTATGGTTGCGCTGTCCTCGCCCGTGCGCGTGGCGGAAATAAGGCTGAGCGTGGCGGTATCGTACTTGACGAGCTTTGCTTTATAGTAATACGTTATGCCATCGCGGCTGACGGAGACAGCCCTATCGCTTTGAAAGCCTTCATCACCCCAGAATTGAATGTTCTTTATAGTGGGCATACTTCCCTCGCTGCCGTTCCATTGCACGGTTACGTCCCATGTTTCGCCTGCTGTGGAATTTTTCCTTATTGAGGCGTATGCGTCAAACATGTCCTCATTTATGGGCAGACCGTCCACATAAATGAGCATCTCGCCGGCAAAGTACATTTTTGTGCTATTCGCGGCTACCTGCACCAGTTCGTCATACTGCGTTATTATCGCGCCCGAAAGGGCTTCGCCGGTGGTGCCTTCATTAAATTCGGAAGTATCCGCCCACCAGAGTTTGGTGAAAGTAAGCTCTGTTATCTGCGGCCAGTCAACCGTGGTTTCTGCCTTGGCGGCGGGCAGGGTTATGCCGCCCAATGGCAGCAGTCCTGCCACGAACAGCGCGGCAAGCAGTACGGCCAGTAATTTTTTGATTTTCATGTTATCCTCCGTTCCTTTATGTTTATTTATTCTGTAAACGCTTTACGCGGTGTCACGATAACGGCGCCCAGCCGCCGCTTGATGAGCTTCCGCCCGGCAGGGGGTGCGGGTCGCGGCTGACCTGATGGTCGGACACGGTGTTGTTGCCGTCCTTGGCAACCTCGTCCCAAAGCTGCTGCGATATGCTGCGCTCATAGGCTATGCTGACGGTGTATTGCTTTGCCTCCGTGCCGAGAGTTACGGTATACACAACTGGCAGCGTAAGGTTTACAACCTCGCCCGAGCAGGGGCTTACCACGCAGCCGTAGGGAACAGTCACTTCGGGCGCGACAGCCGTAACGTTGGTGCCATTGGGCAGGGTAACGACTATTGTGCCAAGGGTTTGGTCTATAACGCCGTCCACGCCCAGCACGCGGAAGGATGTTATCTCCGCCGTTGTTACGGACGGAGTGGGCGTAACATTGCCGCCGCCCGCGCGGATGGCTTGGCCGCTCTTGTTGGTCACGGTAACGGTATATGTGCGGCCGGCAAGGGTATTGTCTCCCGACAGGGTGTATGTTACCGCCGTGCCGAAGTCCACAGCCGCGCCTGATGTGGGCTGGCAGGTCTTTCCGGTGAAGGTGATGTCCGTTTCAAGGCGGGTGGTGGTGAGCGCGCTGTCGTCCACGTCCGTCACGGTTATGGTGTCGTAAACGTTATCTATAACGCCGTCGTACCAAGTGCCGTTCACATTCACGCGGAAACTGGTTATCTCCGCCTGCGCCTTGGCTTCCACCTTTATGCGGTAGACCTTCTTTGTCACGCCGTCGCCAGCGGTAACGGTGAACGTCATCCAGTCGGAAAGGTCGCGCATGGTTTTGCCGTCCAGCAGCGGATCAACCGTCGCGCCATACGATACGCTTGCGGCAATGAACATCTTGTCCGTCATAACGCCGGGCTTCACGCCGAGTGTTATCTCCGTCGCGCTGTCGTCAGCTTCGGTGACTGTCTTTGAAAGTATCGCTTCTTCGCTGAGTACGCTGTTTTGCAGCTTAATGCTGCTTATGTCTATCTCAGCACCCGAAGCCTGCACGTCGCCGTAGTTGACGGTGACGTAGTATGTCTTTATGGTAGCGCCGTCTTCAGCCATAACGCTGAACGGCTGCTTTACCCCCGCAACGAACGTTACCGGCAGCGTGGGAGCCATGAGCTTCGCGCCTTCGGCAATGGTGATGTCCGGCGTTATGTTCTCAAGCGGCATACCCTCCGGCACGGTCACGGTTATGGTATTCTCCGCGCCTTCGGTAATTTCGCCCTGCTGGCCTTCTATCGAGAAGGCGGTGATGGAAGCATCGGACGAAAGCTTGCGGGAGAAATCGAACCTGTTGCTGTAAAAATAGTACGGATGGCCCTGACCGCCCCTTTCAAGGAAGCCAAGGTACCACAAGCTGGCATAGCAGCCTTCATAGGTCGCCATTGCGTTGTTGATAACGCCGGTGGTATGGTGGAAATAGCCGGATTGCTCATTGGCGAAGGTTTCCACCCAGTGCTGTATGGCGCTCTTGCCCTGACCATCGGAGAAGCGCGGGTCGGTATGGCAGTCTATGCCCATGCTGCACAGCGCCATTATCGCCCAGGAGGCCGTTTCGCTGTTCACCGCGCCCCATGCCTTGAACGAATAGTCGTCGGCGTTCATCTTGTTGATTATTATGCCAAGGCCCTCGTTCAGCTTAGCCGTTACGCGGCCGCCGAATTCAGGATCGTCCTGATAGGGCGCAATGGCGTACATTATCGCCGCCACCATGTCCGTATCAAAGCCATCGGAAAGGTAAACGTGGTTCAGCAGCGTTTCCAGCAGCGCCGCGCGCGTCCATTTGGCGTTTTCGGGAATGGTGTAATTGCCCATGTCCAGCGCCATCAGCGCGAACGCGGGGCCGTTTATGGTATAGCTGCCGCCGTAGTTGTACAGCACCGAAACAAGGTCGTCCACCGCATTGCCCTTGCTGTCGGTAAAGGGCTGGCCGCCGTTGTATTGGGCAAGGTTGCTGCAATCGAACCCGCGGGCGGTAAGGGTCATCATCTTGCGGTCTATGTTGGTCATGGCAACGTTTGTGGTGGTATCGAGCGACCCTATTATGGACGCTATGCTGAAGCCGTCCGCCGTGTTTTCGGCAACGTTGCTGTAAAAGCCTATGTTCATCCATTCCCAGTCGTCCGCGGCGTTGGTATGGTACCGGGCGATTATTTTGTCAACAACGCCCTGCAGCCTGGCCTTATATTCGTTTTCCGTGGGCGTGGAGGATACGTTCACCGTTACGGTATATGTATTGGTGGCGCCGTTTTGCGCCGTTACCTTATACTTTACGGGGCTTGAGAAGTCCTGCACCACGCCAGACGCGGGGGACACCGTTGCAAATTCGGAAAGCGTTATGCTCGGCGCGAACTTAGTGGACGTGCCCGCGGGCAGGGTAAGGGTGATGGAGCTGTTTATTACGTCTATATCGCCCTTTACGGAACCGTAGCTGAACGAAAGTATACTGTTACCCCGCGCGGCGGGCGTGCGCGTTACGGTAACGGTGTATGTTTTTTCGCTGCCGTTTTCGGCCCGCACGGTGTATTTGTTTTCGCCTTCGGCAATGGCCGCGGGGCTTTCGGTAAGCTGAGCAAATTCGGATATTTCTATCTTAACTTCCGCCGTGGGCAGGTCCGTGGCGTAGGGTATTGTTATGGCGATGGTCCCCGCCGCGTCGTCTATGGTGCCCTCCGCGCCGTCTATGCTGTATGCCAATATGCGGTTTTCGCCGGATTCTTCCGCCGTTACAGTAACGGTGTACGCGGTCTCCAGGCCATATCCGCTGTTGTACACAATAAGCTGCTGCGGGGCGGTGAAGTTTATGTTTCCGCCGTCCATGTTGGTATGCGTGCCGGTATGCACAATGTTCGGCGTAAGGGAGCTTAGATCCGTCCCCTTGGGCAGGTTGAGCGATATGGTCTTGTTATCTTCGTCTATCTTGGCATAGCGCGTGGTCCCGTCCGCTGTGGTTATGCTGAAGGAATCCACCCTGTTATACGGCTCTCCCGTTTCAACGATTATTGTCCACAGCGCGGAAAGGTCAGCGCCCATGCTGAAGCCGTATTCATCGGGATCAAGCACGCCGTTGTACTTAACGCCCGTTGATTCTTCCCACGGGGTAACGGTATAAAGCAGCTTGCCGTTTTCAAGCGAGCCCGCCGTGCGGCTTACGAGCAGGCCGCTTGCCGCGGTTATCTGCGGCTGGGGTAGGGCGCTTAGGTCAGTCCCTTCGGGGAAGCGTATTGTAACGGTGCGGTTTGCGCGGTCTATAACGCCCTTGGAATCCCCTATGCTGAACGAATCTATTACGGGATCCTGTATGCGGGTCTGCTCAACAAAGTCAAGGTAAAACGGGGCTACTACCTCAAGCGTGGCCTTGTAATAATCAAGGCTATAAGAATGGATAGCGCTTCCCGACATTGCGCTGAATTTTTCAAGCAATGCGCGCAGCTCCGCTTCTGCGTTCTCGCCGTTGCAGTCAAAATCGGTAAAAAGATTTACGCTGGTATTCAGGTCTATCAGGCTGCCAAACTGCATTGACAGTATATGCCTGCCGATATAATACAGCAGGTTGGAAAGAGCAGGATGATAATCCCCCACCTTCAGCGTTTTTGTTTGTCGCGCCTGATACAAATCCTCCATCTTGGCATGATATTGGCGCAGCATATTAAGAAGCGGCTTGGTAACGTAGTCAATTATGGCGGCGTCCTCTTCGGCGGTATTCTTCCTGCCTCCGCGGTCGCTTTGCGTCATTATGAACATGGGGTAGCCGCGCCCGTCCGCCGCCCGCACGAAGTATTTTACCGGGGTGGAATGATCCGCCGGCATGGCTTCCATGGGCGTTATGGTGCTCGGCTTCGTCGGGCTGCCGGCTTGGCTGAAATAGAACTCGGCCGGGGTGAATACGGAGCTTGCACCTTCCGGCGCGTTCAGTATGGGCATTATGTCCATAGTACCGGGGCCGTAAGAGAGGTTGGCGCTGTAAAGCGTGCCGTCTTCGCTGAGCACGGACCGTACCTTGCCATACGAACCATCGCCGCCGCCCGTCCAGCCCACAAGGTAAGGCCATGTGGTGGAGGTAAGGTCGTCGTTGCTCCAGGCAAGCGCGCCGCACGGCGCCAGCGTAAGCGCCATAAGCGCCGCCAAAATGGCGCACAGCAACCGCTTTGTGTTTGCTTTGGCTTTCATATCGTCACGTTCCTTTTCTTTCTTTTGGTTCAGTCCGCGTCGGCGCGGGCTTTTATTATTCAAGCTCTATCTTGAATTCATACTCCTGCCTTGCGCCGCCGTTCAGGGTAACGAGCGAACGTGGCTCAAGGGTAAGGTTCAGCACGGGTCTGCCTCCGATGTCATCCACAATGCATGGGCTGGCCGTATCTATGCTTGCACCTTCGGCAAGTTCAATATTGGCCACAGCCCGCTTGAAATCGAAATCCGATGGCAACGTTAAGCGTATAATGTAGCGCGTTTCGCCATTCTCCGTTTCGGTATCTACGGTGCCCATGTGTTCACCCAGCGCGAATGACACTATATCAAGCTTGTCATCAGCTGCGGTCTGAGTCCCCTCCGGTGCAGGCTTATCCGAAGCAACGGCGTCTCCCCTCCCGCATCCGGTAAGCATAAGCATGAATGCCAATATAATAGGTAAAAGCTTTCCCATATGCATCACTCCGTCCGTATGGCCGCGTTCGGGCTTATGCGCATCGCACGGCGAGCAGGGAGTATGGCCGCTATCAGCGCAACCACGCCGGAAAACGCAACGCCCGCCACGGCAAGCCACGCCGGGATTATGCTCCTCACCTGCATGTTCTCAAACAGTACGGGCAGAAGCTTCTGCGCCGCGTAGCTCAGGCCAAGGCCGAATATGCCGCCCAATATGCCCAATATCAGCGCCTCTATCAGGAACATGCCAGAGATGCTGCCAAGCGAGGTGCCTATGACCTTCAGTATGCCTATCTCCTTCGTGCGCTCGGTTATGGACATCATCATCGTATTTGCTACGCATATCGCGCTCACGAGCATCGCCACCGCACCTATTGCGCCCAGCATGCCCTGTATCTGGCGAGACTGAGTGCGGACTGTTTCCAGCATGTCATTGAGCGAATATACCGAAAGCCCGCTGTTCCGTATCAGCTTTGCTATCCTCTGCACGTCCTCAACGTTTTTCACCTTTATCCATACAAGCTCGTATGTTGGCCCGTTCTTCTTCTCCTCGGCAAGCTGCTTTTCGTCCTTCTTCGCGCCGAGGTAGTCCGCGTTAGCGTCTATCAGCTCGTTTAGCCTGTCGAAATCCATGAAGGCGGAAGTCGAATAGGTGTTGTTGAGCGTTGAGCATACTCCGGTAACGTTTAGCGTGTAGAAGTTGCCCATGGGGAGCGCGCGGCCGTCGCTGTCCGCCTTCTGCTCGCCCGAAAGGTTTGAATAGTCGAACGTCAGCTTTATGTTCGCCGCCAGCGGGTCTATCAGCGCGTTGCCGTCCGCATCCACGGCGGCGGCCCAGTCGTTCTTAGCATCCGAAAACGTAGCCGCCACATCATCCGTGAACATCACGTCCGGATGCAGCCTTGTCCCCTCCCCCGGGGCTTCGCCGCGTTCAGGCTCAAGCTGAAAGCTTGCCGCTGTGCTCACGTCTATTCCGTATATGCGCACCATGTTCACGAAGTTGCCGCACTTTATATATGCGCTCTTCTGCACAACAGGCGTTACGGCCTCAACGCCTTCTATGTTCTTAAAGGCGTTCACGGCCTTTTCGTTGAGCAATGCCGTCTTATCAAGCAGCGTTTGATCGGCCGGCGTTACGTCTATCTTTGTAAGGCTGCCCAACTGCTCTATGCTTTCGCGGTAAGATGCTTCATACCCAAGCCCTACCGATATCAGCACTATTATGCACATTACGCCTATCGTCATAGATAGCGCCGTGAGTACCGTCCTCGATTTTCGCCGCCACAGGTTTATGCAGCCATAGCGGAATAAATCAAAGACCGTCATGCCTTTTTACCGCCGTTCGCGCCGCTTATATCGCTGTAATCATCCTTGAATTTCTTATTCTTGTTCTTGGAGGATACTATCGCTATTATCACTATCGCTGCGATCGCCAGCACTATCAGCAGCCATGCCCACCAGGGCAGTCCGCCGCCCCTTACGTTGGTGGAATCCACGTCCGTATCGCCGCCTATTATCACCGCGTCGCTTGAAGCGGGCTTAGCTTCGCCCACGTTCAGCGTTACGGGCACTTCCTGAGTATATTGCTGACCATTCGCATCCTCATACTGAACAAGCAGCTTTGCCGTAAACTCGCCAATTTTTGTGCAGTTGACCTGGAAGTCCGCGCTCAGCGTGCCGCCGGGGAGAAGATCTCCGCCGTAGTAGCTTTCCGCCATGGATATGCCCTCAAGGGCGAGTATCCTTACATTAAGCGCCTTGCCGCGGCCCATGTTCACCATGTTCAAATTTATGGACGTGGGGGAATCCTGCGTGGGCGTGCCGTATACTATGGGTGCGTCTATCGCTATGTCCATGGGCTGGCTTATGGGTATCATTATTGTCTGCGTCGCTTTGCCGGCAATGGAATCGCTGTTTTCATATGTAAGGTTCACGCCTACGGTCGATGAACCCACTTCGGCGTCCCTCTTTACGGATACGTTGAATTCAACCTCTGCTGTTTCGCCCGGCTTTATCGCGCTCACATACGCCGCATCGCTGCTGCCTACGGTAAGCGTAAGCCCGTTTGAATTGGCGAGCGAAAGGGTGGCAACGTTTTTGAGAGAAGTGTCTTTCTTTGCGTTGTTTATAAGGGTCAGGCGAACGGTCGCGTCGTCGCCCGCCATAAGGCCGGATACCTCAGCGCCGTTCACGAAGAGCTTGTAGCCCGATACCATTACGGACATGGCGGTCTCTGCCTTCTCTATGGGTGCGACGTAGCCGTTGGTTATGTATACATACGTTGAAAACGTGCACTGCTGCGGCTCGCCGTTTTCGTAATAGGTCGCAAGGAATTTTACGGGCTTGTTGCCGTTGGTGGCGTAATACGAAACGGTGAAGTTATATTCAACGTACGCCATCATGCCCGTGGCCCAGCTCTCAAAATATCTGCCGTAGTTCACGTTTTCCGCTATGAACGGGAACTCGTCAAGGGAATTGGATATCACGGGGGATATGGTAACGTTTTTAAGCTCGCCGCCCTTATTGACTATGGGCACGCGCAGCGTAACGTTCTGCTTGGGCTTCAATATGGGGGATTCGAACACGCCTGACTGATTGGCTGCGGCTATCTGCAGCGGGCCGAAGTTGGTGGTAACGCCGGATTCGCTGCCGTTGCCCATAAGGGTTACGTATACGCAAAGGTTGAACGTCACGTCCTCGGTTATTGAGGTACCGTTCACATCGTCATACCTCCACACCGTCGCGCTTACTTCGAAGTTCACGGGATATACGCCTTTTTTGGCAAACTCGCTTATGCGGAAATCGTAATATATCTCGGCCGTGGAGTTATACGACATATCATCAAGGTGCCTTGTATAGCTTGCGTTTATAAGGTCGAACGGCCAGTTTGATACGGACGCATCTTTGGGTATTTTGGGCGATACGGTTATGTTCCTGAGCATATACCTTTCGCTTGGCAGATATTCCCTGTTTACCGCCACCGGCAGAACTATCGTTACAACGTCCCCCGGATTTCCTTTGGGGCTTTGCGCGCCCACGTCCATAAGCACCAGCGCGTTAGCGTTGCTGGGTATCACCACTATGTCCGTGTTCGGCTTCTGATCCGTTACCGGTATTGTGGGCACGGGCGTGCTTTCGGGCTCCTTGGTCTCCTCGGGCGCGGGCGTGCTTTCCGGTGCAGGCGTTTCGCTGCCGTTTTCCGCAAATGCCGGCAGCGCGAATGCCAACGCCAGCGCCGCAACGAGCATAAGTGCCGTGATCTTCTTCAACTTTTCGCTCACTTGTTTTATTCCTCCGCTAATGTATTGCTTATCCTTCCGTCGCTGAAGGTTATTGTTCGGTCCGTATATTTTCTCATTCCCGGGTCGTGGGATACGAGTATGAACGTGGTGCCTCTTTCACGGAAAAGACCCGTAAGAAGCTCCATCGTTTCCCCGCTCGTGCCCGTATCAAGGTTGCCTGTAGGCTCGTCCGCAAGCACTATCGGCGGGCGGGTAATCACCGCCCTTGCTATGCCCACCCTCTGCTGCTGACCGCCGGAAAGCTCGCCCGGCTTATGGTGTATATGCTCCTTCAGCCCCACGCGCACGAGCATGGCCTCCGCAATCTCGTTCCTAAGCTTGAGCGGCGCGCCGCGTATTGCGAGCGGCAATGCAACGTTTTCAAGCGCCGTATACTGCGGCATGAGGTTATAGCTTTGGAACACGAAGCCTATATCGTCCCGCCGGAAGCGTATACGCTCCTTCTCGTTCATGCGCTCGAGCCGCTTACCCGCCACCTGCACGGTTCCGGATGTGGGCAGTTCAAGCCCCGCAAGCATATTGAGGAGAGTTGATTTGCCGCTGCCGCTTCGTCCGGCTATACATATGAACTCGCCCTTGTTTATGGTTATGTTCACCCCGTCAAGCGCCTTTACCGTGTTTTCGCCGACGGTATAGTACTTTTTCAGTTCATGCGTTGATATGATGCTGTTATTCATGCGAATCCTTCCAGTCCTGCGCACCGTCCCACCAGCTGCCGTCAAGGTCAAGACCAAGGTCGCAGGTGTAGTTCCACTCTATCTTGTCGCCCGGCTTAAGGTAGTACACGCCGCAGCCGTAGTTAGGATACCAGCCGTTAACGCAGTACATCCATCCGCTCCAGCGCCCGCCGTCGAACTCATAAAGGTTGTTTATGCCTTCCACATATGCTCCGCTGCCGCTGCCGCCGGAGTATTCCATATGCAATCGGAACTTATCGCGCGCCATCTTCAACACGTCCAGCACCGTGTCCCCGTCCTCTATCTCAAACTCGGTCGTATCCAATATGCAGCCTGATGCCGGCACTATGCCGGCCCACTTCGCTTCGCGGTGCATGCCGTTTTTAACGGCCGTATCACAGCGTATCTGGATGGTGACGGTGTTCTTCTTCGGCTCCGCCGTGGGTACGGGAGTAGGTGCGGGCGTTGCGCTCGGTTTGGGAGCGTTCGTTTCATCCGCGCCGGGCTTCTGTGTTTCCGTTGGCGGTACGAAAGGCGTAGCTTCCGCGTTGGGGGCGCTTGTTGAAGTCCCTTTCTCCGGCCGTTCGGTGGGCGCCGTACCCTGCTCGTATAGCTCCCTCACGCTATCGGGCGAGGGTGTGGGCTGGGCGGCCGCCTTGGTCGAGCCTTTGTCCGCCGTGCCGAAGCTGAATGCGTCCGTTAAGAATGCATACCACGGCCTTTCGGTGGCTTCAGGTTCGGCCTGCATCGCGTTTTCGTTTTCTACATAATCAAGGTCGAGCCTTTCGCTGTTCGGCTCGGTTCCTGCGGCCCTATTGCCTCCGCTGCACGACGTGCAGCATAGCAGAGCCGCCATGATGAGTGCTATCAGCGCTGCAGTCCTTTTAAGCTTCATTCTCATTCCGCTCCTTTGTTTTCATTTCTTCCTGTTTCTTATACTCCTTCCTGCGGCGGCGGGTGGCTTCCCGCTTTTCGCGCATGGTTTTGCGCTGCGTGGGCGGCTTGAGTCCCGCTTTTTCAAGCACCCTCGGCCACGGGCCGAAGCGGCTTTTTAGCAGCTGATATCCTTCCACTTCCGCTTTTTCGGGCAGTCTGCCCAGCTCCTGCGCCCGCTGCCTTAAATACGCGAGCAATTCTTCGTCACTTGCCTTGCTGTGTTCCTTCGCAAACTTCTGCTCCAGTTCAAGACGAGTCTTTTCTTGAGGATCCGTGATGATTTGTGCCTGTGCCATTGTTTCCCTCCTAAGCATAAAAAATGCGGCAATTCCGGGGTTCTTCCCCTAAAATTGCCGCAACCGCATTTTTGCAAAGCACTATTTTCATGCGCCGTTTTACCGCACGGACGCACGAATACAAACCTCGTAGGTCTTCTGACTCACGCTTATGGATATTATCCTGCGTCTCCATCGCCTTCTCAGTTTCCCAATGACCGGCCTTTGCCATGATGGAGCCTCGGCGCTTACAGCGGCGGTGCCGTTCGGGATTTTCACCCGATTCCCTTGTTCATCCCCGGTTTCCGTCCGGGGCCACGACGTTCCTCTATTTTCTTTACCACAGAATACTGTTTCTGTGGTATAGGCATGGATAAGCTGCCGCAAAGAACCGATTCTATTGATTGAAATAAATTGAATAACGCGCTGTGAGCAGGGGAAATACACCAAAGCAGCACATATAAGCGCCTATACGGAAAGTGCTTGCCATAATTGCGTAATTGTGACAAAAAAACGAATTATTTTCTTGATTTAGACCTATTCCGGATGCTATAATTACAAGGTACAAGGAATGTTTTACTTGTATTACCACGGAAACAGTATTCCGTGGTATTCTTATGTTATCAACTTCATCTTATCAAGCATACGTTCATATTGTCTGCTGCTCGCGGCAACATATATGCGCGTGGTCTCTATAGAACTATGGCCAAGCACATCGGCAAGATGGGGAAGGTTCTTTTCAACCGAGTAAAACGCGCGGGCAAAAAGGTGCCTCAGGTTATGCGGAAACACCTTGCTCTGTTCCACATGCGCCGCATCGCAGAGCCGTTTCATGTCGTGGCATACGTTTGCCCTGTCTATGGGTCTGCCGCCCTTTGTGCGGAATATTACGCCGGAGTCTATATGCTGCCGCGCTGCGTATTCGGCAAGCTTTTTGCAAAGCTTATTGGGAATGAGCACTGTGCGGCTCTTACCCTTCAGGCGTATCTCCGTCTGCCGCTTTTCAATGGCGTCGGTGGTTATGTAGCTCAGTTCGCTTATCCTTATCCCCGTTGCGCATATGGTTTGCATTACAAGGCTCAACCTTTCGTTACCTCCCGCGTCCGCCGCGTTGACCAGCCGCTTATACTCCACCGCGCTCAGTTCCCGGCTTTCGTCTATAAAGGCTCTCCGCTGCACCTTTAACAGCTGCACTTTATATTCATCCGCGCCGATGAAGGAAAGGTAGCCGTTTATCGCCGCAAGCTTTGTATTAACCGTACGGCTGCTGAAATTCTCCGCAAGCGTTTCGCGGTATTCAAGCAATGCGCGTTTGTTGAGCGGATTGCCATTCAGATACTCCGCCAGCCGTTCAGCTTCATTTATATATTTAGTTACGGTTGCCTTTGCCTTTTCCGCCATCAACAGATATTGCCTGTAATCGTTTATGCTATTTCTTGTTATGCTCCGCTGCATGTGGGCCCCTTCCTCATCCCCGCAGCGCGATATTTCGTGCGGATGGTTTGCAGCCTTCCATGCATACGGCAGTAAATTTATATATGAAAAACACACCGCTCCCATGCAGGGGTCCGCGGGCGCTTCTCTGTGCCAGTTCGCGTGGCGAAGCCTGTTCCGTGCAGGTCTTCTGACTCAGGCCGTATATGTCTGCCGCGCCTTCCCAAATCGTTTCAGTGGCATTTTGCGGCCGACTCGTCCTTTACAGCGGCGCGTCCGTGCGGGGTTTTCACCCGGCTTCCCTCTTAGCCGCCCACCTTCGGGCGGAACATGGAACCTGTTTATTCTTTTCTTTGACATTATCACCCCATCCCTCGTTTGTCAATCTTTACCATGCGTTTGGGGTGTTGGTAATTTTTACCAATAGAAAAAGTTGACATGCCTGAACTGCACCTCGTTTTTGTTTGTTTTATTGCGCGGATTATGGGGCGTATCCTGCCATTGTGTGAGCTTCTTTTTGTTCCCCAAAATCTCTTTGGCAGATAAACGCTTATCCTCTGTCAGAGGGACAAAACAAAGGTGCATATGGGGATTTTTCTCGTCCAGATGCACCACAGCGGATATGATGGTTTCGGGGGCTTGATTCTGCTTGATGAACTCCAACGCTTCATTGAAAAAATCACGGATTTCAGCCCGTTTCTTACCCTTGAAGAACTCCGGCGTTGCAGTAATCAGAGCTTCCACCACACGAACACTGTCAGAGCGTGTGCGGCATCCAGCTTCTGCAATCTGCTTTTCGGATTCAGCACGATATTTGCGTTCCGGCTTGATAAGGTGGAAGTTCAAATGAGTACGGGACGGGTCAATGTCGGGATTGCTTGCGTATTTCTCCTTGGTTCGCTCGTTATGCGCTTCAATGCCGCTGATCTCCGGTCCCTTGTACTTGGCAAATCGTAAAATTGCGTACTGCGGTGCTGCCATCAGCGATCACCCCTCTTTCTCCATACGATTTCAAAACCCAGCACATCGGCAAGCTGTACCGCTTCGGTATAGCGGAGCGATTCACGCTGGAGCTTGTTGGATAGATTGGAAACACTGTCGCTCCATCCGTATTCATCCGATAACATGTCAACGACCTACTGCATGGTCATACCCTGACGTACAATGTACGACTTGATTTCATTTCTCAGATTCGATTTCATATAAAAATTCCTCCATAATTTCGTGATATTAGTTTTCTGTGCGGTGAATTGCTGTCACCGACAAGTGTTGATTTTGAAGATGGTATTTTCTTCTCAGATTTTGCTCTGCGTAGTCCTGTTCATAACAGCACCCTATCGGGTTTACTGTTTTGTGAGAGTACAGACCGAATAGGAAGAAGCACCACAGTTCCGTGAATGTGCTTTACTGTTCCGTAAATCATCAAATGATGATTTTGATACTTTTAGCGGTGTAAATCTTCACAGATTGCACAAGGCTTGATTTTCGATGCAGAAAAATACCTTGAAAACGGTGTGTTACGCTTACCGCAAGTTCCCAAATTGGGAACTTGATATTTCGCTGTAATTTCACGGCTGAACTTGAAAACATCCATCCTATCCATCCATCTATCCGAGAAACAGCCTTTTCGGGATGGATGGGATAGATGGGTGGATAAATTTGAGTTCAGTTGCAAAATCCCGGCGAGATCAACGATTCAATGCCCCAAAAGCCGTTGACCTGTTTGCCGAGGGAATTTGTGATGTGGTTGTCATGTTCCAGACCGAACTCGTCTGCGTGTTTCTTTAGGGTCATGCTGACCGTTCGTGCTGCCAGCGGCTTGTAGGTGTTGTCGTTGCACCAGATACAGTAGATGGCGTACAGATCGGCAGAGGTAATGGTGCTGTCCGCTTTCAGACGGATATATCCCTCCGAGCGCAGGAACAGCAGTACATTATCCGCATCACACCTTGCCTGTTCACGGTTGTCCTTGGTACGGCTGCTTTCAGAGAAGCGGTAGTTATTTGCTATCAGTCTGCGTAAGCCCTCCAGACACCACAGGAAAATGCCCTCGATTTCAGAAACGAGCTTGTCCGCAAGAAACGGGTCATCCTCTCGGTCAAGGGATTTCTTCTTTACCGAAAGAATAAGCTGTCTGCGGTAAAACCCGTCCGAATGGTCATAAAGGGATTCCAGATCGCCGTTGGAGAAGGCAAGGAAACGGACGTACATTTCCCCTTGGTAGCTCTGCTCGCCCTTACGCTCCAAGTCCATCGGCATTTCCGCTGTGATAAGGGATTTCAGATGGTGTGTAGATTTGAGGGCTTCCATCTTCATATCATCGTCCACCATGACAAGCTCATGTTCCAGATCGGCACGAGCGAAAGGACTTCGCTCCACCTTGGCAATGCTGCCATTTTTGAGATTGGCACCGAGCATAGCCTGCATTACAACACCGATGCGGCTTTTGCCCTCACCGCCGTTGCCTTTCAGAAGCATCATGGTCTGTCCTCTTGTGGTGGGGATAAGACAATAGCCGAGATATTCCTGCAAGGTCAGAATGTCCTCGTCATCCAACAGTTCCGATAAAAAATGCAGCCATGTCACAGGCTGCGGAGCATCGGGATTATATTTGACGGGCAGACGGTTACGGCAGAACTCCTTGTGTTCGGTGAACTCGCCCTTGACGAACAGAGTGCCGTTGGCAACGTGCAGCCTGTCCTCGTGTACTGGTAGATTGTCCTTGTATGCTTCCATACGGAGCATTTCAAGCAGATTGGAGCATTTTTTAGCTAACCCCACTTTCAAAAAGGGACGCAGCATTTCATAAATCTGCTTCTTGATGCCGTTTTCATCGTGGATGCGCCCCTCCTTGGAAAAGAACTTGCCGCCAACGCAGACCATAGGGTGACGGCAGATGAAATCACAGCAAAAGCCGACTTCATCCAAAAACTGTCCGTTGTACCACCCCGGTTGTTCTTCCATGCAATCATCTTTCTTCTTGCTCATAAGACCTCTCCTTTCTATGCTTTTTCAAATAATCTTGCAGTTTTTGCAGCTTGCCATCGGTCATCAGCATTTCAATGACCTCATTACGCTCATAGGAATCGCCACCGATAAGCGTGTCCACTAGATACTCTACATAGGACAGCCAATGACAGGCTTCGGTAAATCTGCTGTCCACATCATCTTCCGGTGTTCTCGGCGCACACACTACCATCCATGTTTGAAGTAATTTCATATACTCCATAAGCGTAGAAAAGCACAGCTTCTCATTTTCTCTGAGTCGCTGTGCTTCGCTTTTCCTGTTCAGTTTTTCCTGCATAGCCTTGTCCGGCGGCTTGTCCTGTGTGATGCCGAAGTCGTATGCCAGCTTCTTTGCCGCATCGTACAGGGTCAGACCATAGAGTTTTGCCGTGAAGTCGATCACGTCACCATGCTCGCCACAAGCGAAACAATGATAGTGGTCATTGTCCACAAACAGGCTCGGATTGCGGTCATTGTGGAACGGGCAGAGTGCTTTCCCGTGACGGTTGACTTCCACGCCGTACCTCGCCGCCGCTTCTCTTGTGTTGATGCTTGTCTTTACTGTTCCGAATACATTCATTCAGTTCCTCCATAATTCTTATTGATAGGGACGGTTTTTCATCCCCTCGTGTATATTATGAGGAAAATCGAAAAAAACAGGCTAATGGCATGACAAGCTCATTTCAAAAAACATGACAAGGCGTTTCAGCACAAAACAGCGTAAAACCTTGGATGAATACGGCGAAAAAATCAGCCGTTGTTCTATATTTTGCCACAAATGTATGGTATAATAGAAGAAAAGGAAAAACATGACAGATTGGGGGCAGGCACATGAGCATCCTTAATCAAAATCTGCTGACACTTGATTTTTGGCAGGACAAGGTAACATACGGCAAACAAACCGTTCCTATTGGCATGATTGGCTGTGCCGCACTCAACATCACCGATGAACAGATCGCAAAACTTACAACGCTCTGCCAGCCATTGACCGAAGTAATTCTTATGCTCGGTACGAGCAACGTGGATGTGTCCGTGTTCCCCATGGCAGAGGAAGCTCTGTTGAAGATCATCCGATTCTTGCAGAAAACGGAGCCGTTCTCTTTTCTGGATTTGGCAACAGACGAAACAGAAATTCACCGGCTTTTCGATGAAGCACACATAGAAAATATCGTTGCGTACATTAAGGCGGCACAGGAAATCGGTGCAGTTGCCGCCTTTGACGTGAAATACAGTCGTGGTGTTGGTGTGTTGAAGCTGATACAGGTCATGGCTCAGCTCGGCGGCACGTTGCAGATTTACAAGCAATCCATGACAGCTTTTGCCCATGCGCTCCACGACAGCCAGCGCACACCGGACGGATATGCCGCCGCATTTGCAGAGCATTTTCCCAAAGATGATACATTGTCGCCCGACAATTCCACGTGGATGCAGTTGACCAATACCACGATGCAATATGTGTCCGCTGTCATGCCTGAGAAAGGTATAACACAGCTTGTAAAGCGTATGCACTACGTTTCCTTTGTGGGAATGTTCCGTTCCGATTTGTTTGAGGGATTGTGTGTCGGTCATGCGCCGAGATTATGCCCCATCTGCGGCAAATGGTTTCTGACCACCGATGCAAGGCAGACAAAATACTGCGGAGGACTTGCGCCGGGGGACAAGCGTGGGCGCACCTGTCGCCAGATCGGCAATCTGAAAGGCAGAGAGCAAAGAGAGCTTGCGGACGATCATCCCATCAAGGCGATTTACACACGACGCATGAACACGATCACGCAGTATCTACACCGTGGCACTTTGGACGAGCAGACTGCCGCTGTGATGAAGCGTTTGGCAAAAGACAAATTAGAACGTGCGATTTTCGACCACGAATATGCAAAGGGCAGCTTTGAAGCGGAGATGTCACAGGATGCCTTGTTGAAAGAAGCACTAACTAAGGCATAAAAGAAATGACACGACATGAATAGAAAAGAACTTAGTCAAAATCATTGGAAATACTACTTAATGCTTGAAAAGCGTTTTATTGAATCAATAGAGTTTGCGGAACTACACGAAGATAATTTCAATACGTTTTCTAACGGATATGCACTTTTAATCCAAGTAATTGGTGCAGAATTGGATACAGTATTCAAAGAATTCTGCGGCTTTAATACTGCGGACAGAAAAAACATTGCAGACTACGCACAATATATTTTGAATAATACACCAGACATCAAAAACCAAAAGATTAATGTGCAGGAATATGATATTGAAATACAGCCTTTTATGAATTGGGATATTAACCAGCCCGCAAAATCTTTGCAGTGGTGGGAAGCCTTTACGGATATTAAGCACGACAGATATGAACGTTTGAAGCAAGCCAAGCAAAAAAATGTGTTAAATATCTTAGGAGCCTTGTATTTGATTGAAATGATGTACTTGAAAAAAATTACTGATGGCACAGACGAATTGGATGTGTTTGACGAAGGTTCTAACTTGTTCGCATTGAAGAATTGGACTTCTAAAGCAATACCGCTGAGTCAGGCATTTGCTGTATTGGGCGATATGATAGCAGACGAAAACAATACTGTAAGCAAAAAGTTTGATGCGTAATTACCGTTTAATTAATAGAGAATGAGCCGAGAGGAGGTGCGCCTAATGTCCGAAGACCGATTCTGGAATACCAATGAATATATCAGCACAGCAAAATTCGCTGTGCCGGACGGAGCTATGACCATGCGGCGGGCAGGGCGCATCTTCCGTCTTGACCCTGTGCCGCCAAAGGTGGAGGACATCAACGATTACATCGTTTCCGCTGTCCGTGAAAATGATCCGACCTATTTTACATACTTCCTGCATCACTACGAGCCAAGGCTGAACAAGCGAGTGTACCGCTTTCTGCTGACCGAGGGTATTGACCGATATGACCCGTTGCGTTTTCTGGATTACAAGCTGAGTTGCGTTCTTGCCATGTTGGAGTGCTTGCCGAATTATGATCCCGACAAAGGAGCAGACTTTCTGACATACGCCCATCACTTCATAGGTAACGCACTTCTGGATTGCCGCCGACAGGAAGAAGCAGGCTCATTCAAATCTCTGGATGAATACAAAGCCGCTCGTGGCATTGCTTGGCTTTACAACAATTCCGGCAAGAGCGCAAAGGAAGTCATTGCCGAATACGCCGCCGAGCAAAACTGCACCGAAGAAACTGCCGCCGAGTATCTGACCATTGCAAGACAAAACCGCAGTCGTGTTCCGTTCTATGCGACGATGCAGGATGAGGACAGCGAGAAAACGGGCGAGAATGTTACCCGTGACGATAGCTGGAACTATGCGGACATTCTCTGGAACGGTATTCGTGCCGATGCGGTGCAAGCTGCCTTTGACAAGCTCAGCCGAAAGGAAAAGTTCTTCCTTGAAAAAAGAAACGCCATCTGCATGAACTGCGGACGGGTGATGCCGTGGGACGAGCGCTATTCGTTTGAACAGCTTGCCACCGCTTACGAGTACAGCACCACCAGCGGCGCAGAGAGAGCCTACAAAAAGATCGTGGACAAGCTGACCGGACTTCTTGTGGATGCCGGTGTTCTCGGTGTGGTGGAACTGAAGCTGACCGACAAAAACAAAAAAATCGCCGCCGCTGCATACGAGTACAAAGCGGTACATCGGTATGCAAACGACGACGATGAATGGGAAGAAATCCGTTTTGACTTTTCTGCCGGAACTGCGCAGATTGCAAAACCGACAGACGGCGATATGAGCAGAACGAACGTGTTTGCTAAAATTGCAATCCGTCAAATTCTGAAACTCTCCATGAGCGAACTTCCGAAGAAATTGACGATTCCCTTTGAATTGGAAATGGAGCGAATACGATACGGGAGCTAATCGCTGCGGCGGGTTTTATATACCTCTTGCGCCCCCGTTGTCATAGCAAATCTCTCCGCACAGCTTCAAGATTTTCTATGACAACTACATACGAACAGTCGGATTTTGCTCATTGCAAATTCCTTGTCTTTTGTAGCTTACAGCCCACAAAATCCGCCTGTTCTGCTGCCGCCGAAAAGTGTCTGTCTGCCGTGGGACAGCCCCTTTCCAGCGTCAGTGGTCGCAAAAGGTATAACACACTAGACTTTGCAAGCAAAATCGTGTGCCAACAGGGATGCTTCTCGCCCCTATTGGAAACCCAGAGCCAAGGGATTTCACCCCTCTGGATACCCCGCATATTTTCCTCGAAAATGGTACCCAAACTGTAAAAATGCAGTTTGACACCATTCCTCGGAAAATATAAAACAGATTTATTTCTTCATCTGCGAATTGAATGAAAAAATAAATCCGTTTATTCCGGCATAGCCGGCAAAAAAACGATTAAAGAACGGCGGTGATGACCATGAAATACAGAATTGCAATCTGTGATGATGAGCAGAATCAAATTGAATACATAACCTCGATTGTGGCATCGTGGAGTGCTCACGAAGGACACGGTTGCGAGATACGCACGTTTGCGTCTGCCGAAGCGTTTCTGTTTGAATACGAGGAAGATAAAGCGTACGATATTCTTCTGCTCGATGTTGAAATGAAAAACATAAACGGCATTGAACTTGCCAAACGTATTCGCAAGGACAACAACCGTGCCGAAATCATTTTTATAACTTCACATTTTGAATTCGTTGGTGAAGGCTATGAGGTGGACGCACTCCACTATCTGATCAAGCCGATTTCTGTGGAGAAGCTTACACAAGTACTGACCAAAGCCGCTGAAAAGCTCTCAGTCGAACCTCCGTCCGTGGTAATCTCCTGCGAGGGCGAGACCGTCAAACTGTATGAATCGGACATACTTTATGTAGAATCATTTCTGCATTACATTGTCATTCATACGAAAGATAACGAGTACAAGATAAAGGAAAATATTTCTGTGTTTGAAAACAAGGTAAGTGATGTCTTTTACCGTATTCATCGTTCCTACTTGGTTTCACTTAAATACATAACACGAATTTCCCGTACATCCGTTAATATCGGCAACACCGAACTTCCTCTTTCAAGGGGAAAGTATGACAATATCAACCGAGCATTTATCGAACATAACTGAGGTAGCCTATGAGAAAGAAAACGTATTTGAAGCTGGTTGAATATCAAACGGAGCAATCAGAAAAACACTTAAACGAGGTACGAAGTATCCACAAGGAAATGAGAGGTTACAAGCACGATTTCCACCATCATCTTCAAGCATTGAAAGGTCAGCTTGAAGCCGGAGAAGTTGATCGTGCGCTTGTATACATAGAGCAGCTTGATAATCAACTGATGAATGTGGACACTCTGCTGAAAACGGGCAATGTATCACTCGATGCCATTTTGTCCGCAAAGATTGCCCAAGCCAAAGCAGAAAATATTGCTGTGACTGTGAAAGCCAACGTGCCGGATGCGCTGACGATTTCCGACTTGGAATTGAGTATCATCATAGGAAATCTGCTTGACAATGCTATTGAAGCCTGCCGTACAGTAACGGGAGAACGATTTATCCGAATCTTTATTTCCATGAAAGGAACTATGCTTTATTTTTCCATGCTCAATGCTGCAGGAGCAAAGAAGAAAAAGACGGGTTCTTTGTTTGCAACGCACAAGGACGGCGTTCACGGTTTCGGTCTACGCCGTGCTGAAGCAATCCTTGAAGAACACGGCGGCTGGGTCAAGTATAACAGCGAGGACGGCGCTTTTACTTCGGAATTTTTGGTGCCTGCTGTAGAGTGATTTGCAATTCGTGCGCTGTCAGAAGCAATTAGTGCACGAATTTATTTTCCTTTTCTTTTTTCTGATATACTGTAAGCGAAAGGAGTTGATGTGATAATGAAAAAGAAAAAGCCAACACATTCCGTATTTTCAAACTTTGCATGGTCACTGAAAATGCTCTTAAAATATAGTAAGGCGGCTTTCTTTATTACAGCTTTATTTATACCTATCAACATCGGACTTAGGTATCTGGAAATATACCTGCCGTCGCTTGTAGTATCAGAGATAACAAACGGTCAAACGCTCACTCATTCCTTGTTGTCGATAGGAATTGTTATGTTACTGATTATGCTTGGAAATATTATTGTTCAAGCATTGGGGCATATCAGAAATTCGACGCTCGGCATATACCGCTACAAAATGACCGCTCTTGTTACAAGGAAACAACTTTCCATGTTCTATCAAACATACGAGCAAAAGAAAGTTCGTGACCTTGCCAACAGAGCAAGTAATGCCACGCAGATGTGGGATGGTGTTCAACCTCTCACTGATATTGTATACAACGGTTTCGGAATGCTTGAGAATCTTTTGGGTTACATACTTTTCGGTTCCGTAATTTCTTTTGCAAGTCCTTGGCTGGTTCCGATACTAACCGTTGCACCTATTGTTAATATTCTTTCCGTAAAAGCTTATAACAAATGGGAATACGCTCATAGAAGCAAGATGACTGATCTGAATCAGAAACTCGGTCATGTCGAAGAACTCCCCGACGATTTCGCAGCGGCAAAGGATATCCGTATTTACAGCATGGCATCCTGGCTCCGTGAGTGTTATCGGGATTTATCTGACCAACGATCAAAATGGGATAGAAATGTTGTAAAAAAGAGCTTTCTTTCTCGTATTGCCGATTTGGTTGTCATTCTTATCCGTGACGGCGGAGCATATGCACTTTTAATCCATATGTTCTACAGTGGCAAAATCGGCATTGATGAATTTGTTCTCTATTTTGCCGCCATATCTTCGTTTGCTTCATGGGTGGGCGATATCATCTCTTGCTGGAATAAAGCGAATACAGTAAGTCTCAAGCTGTGCGATTTCAGAGATTTTGTTGATTATCCGGAATATGATGGAAGCGGAATTGCCAAAGCTGCAGACCATATGAATACTGTGCCGGAAATTGAGTTCAAAAATGTTAGCTTCCGATACGACGGCGCTGAACAGGATACCATTCACGATCTGTCACTTAAAATCAAAAGCGGTGAAAAACTTGCACTTGTTGGTCTCAACGGTGCCGGTAAAACCACTCTTGTAAAACTACTGTGCGGTCTCTACAGACCTACATCCGGCGAAATCTTTTTCAACAGCATTCCTCTTTCTGATTTTAAGCGAGAAGACTATTACAAACTGATCTCTCCTGTTTTTCAAGAAATACGAACAGCATTTTTCTCACTTGCTGAAACGGTTTCCGGAAAAAGTACAGCAGAAACAGACTTAGAAAAAGCAGAAACATGTATGCGTCAAGCCGGGTTGGGCGCAAAGATTGATGCGCTCCCCGATGGTATCCATACGAAGCTAAACAAAAAGGTTCACGAAAACGGAACCGAACTCTCCGGCGGTGAAGCACAAAAACTTATGCTTGCCCGTGCTCTTTACAAAGATGCCCCTCTTTTGATTTTGGACGAGCCTACAGCAGCACTTGATCCTATTGCTGAAAGTAAGATATACAACGAATTTAATGTTATGGCGAAGAATAAGACCTCGTTGTTTATCTCCCATAGACTTGCTTCCACATCATTTTGTGACAGAATTATTCTTCTTGAAAACGGTAACATCACAGAAGAAGGTACACATCAAGAGTTGATGGGTGCCAACGGAACGTACAAAGGGTTATTTGATATACAAAGCTGTTGGTATAAAGAGGATATGGAAGGAGGCGATGGCGAATGAAACTAAGAGATCATTTCCAGATTTTCAGACGAGCGGCTAAGTTTACCTTCTCGACAAATAGGAAATACACGGTATTGTTGATTGTAAACACGGTTCTTTCATCTATCATTGGTTATGTGCCGATTTATTTCTCCGCTAAAGTTATCGACTCTCTGGTAGCCAAATCTTCTATTGAAACAGTTATTCTTTATGTCGCTCTGACGGTTGGTATTGTGTTTGCGGTTAATCTTTTGAATACATACATTGCCTCCGAAAAGAATGTTGCATACAGCGCAATGTGGAGAAATGAAGATTGGTCTTATTCAGAAAAAGCCATGCAGATGGCTTATGAATCGATTGAAAACCCGGATGTTACTAAGCTGCGCTATCGTGTCAGACGGGAAAGTCAAACGGGGTTCAATCTGTTCTTCTTATATCATAACATTGAGCAATTTACAGCGCAGATCACAAAAATAATTGCTTCTGTAGTGCTTACGGTATCATTTTTTGCAGTTTCTTCCGTACCAATCGTTTTTAAGCTTTCTATTGTGGCTGGTCTGGTTATAACGCTGTTAATCCAAATGTATGCAACAAAAAGAACAAATAACTTGGAACGAGATTTTAACGCATCATCCGTTGATATGAATATCATATCCGAACACTTTCTTAACTATATCGAACATTATGAAGCCGGAAAAGATATACGTCTTTACAGTATGGGAGATTTTCTCGGAGATTCCTATATAACACTTGAAAGGGATTATTACGAGCGTGCACTAAAAAACTCATATAAGAAAGCTGCGTGGACACTTCCTGTAACGATTCTCAATACTGTATTAAAATTTGGGATCTACGCTGTTCTTATCTATGCAGCTCTGAAAGGCGGTATCACGGTAGGTTCGATTGCGAAGTATGTGACTTGTATCATGCTGCTTGTCGAAACTTTGATCAATATTGTCACAACAACCCAACAAGCTCTGTATAACAACCATTATCTTAAGCGCTATTTTTCATACTTCGATATACCGAACAATATGTATCAAGGTTCCTTGACGGTCGAAAAGCGTGATGATAATGAATACTATGTAGAATTCCGAAATGTCAGCTTCAAATATCCCAATACAGAAGCATATGCATTGAGAAATGTAAATCTTAAATTCAAGATTGGAGAAAAGCTTGCAATAGTCGGCATGAACGGTTCCGGAAAGACCACGTTTATAAAACTGCTCTGTCGCCTTTATGACCCGACAGAGGGTGAAATTCTGCTGAACGGCGTAAACATTCAAAAGTATGATTACGATGAATATATGTCAGTATTTTCGGTTGTGTTCCAGGATTTCAGCCTATTCTCCTTTAAGATCGGCGAAGTTGTTGCATCAAGCAAAACCTTTGGCGAAAACAAGGTACGTGAATGTTTACAGAAAGCAAATTTCGGTGATAGGCTTCATGAAATGCCAGAAGGCGTTCATACGTATCTATACAAGGGCTATGACCAATCCGGCATAGAGATTTCCGGTGGAGAAGCACAGAAAATTGCACTTGCACGTGCTCTTTATAAAGACTCACCGTTTATTCTCTTGGACGAGCCTACTGCTGCACTTGACCCAATTTCTGAATATGAAGTGTACTCGAATTTCAATGCGATTTCGGGAGACAAAACAACAGTCTATATTTCTCACAGATTGGCTTCGTGCCGTTTCTGTAATAAGATTGTGGTATTTGATGATGGAAAAATCGTCCAACACGGTTCACATGAAGAACTTCTTTCTGATGTGAACGGCAAGTACCATGAATTATGGAACGCACAGGCGCAATACTATACAACGTAAAAAATGCCGCTTGCGCTGACTTTTTACTGTCGGTGCAAGCGGCATTACTCCTATAATTAGTCTAAAGGTTTGTATTCGGTTACTGCTTTCAAATATGTTTCGGGATCACCATTCAAAATAAGGTCTGCATATTCAAAAGGAGCATTGTAAATCAGATAGTCAAGCTCTGACCGCTGATACATATTGTCGGCAACCTCGTTCTCCACGGCGATGGTATCAATGGCGATCATGCTGCCATCGGTGAATTTCAGTTCTACACAGCAGTTATCGAAGTTATATTCGCAGGATATTAGGCGTTTCATAAAGGTTACCTCCAAAATTATATTGTTTGGAAGTAATGTAAGCGTGGGTTTTAGTGTGGTATCTTTAAGTTTGGGAAACCCCTTTTTCCCATTTTGAAATGGTCTGTCTGACAACATGAAGGCGTGATGCCAATTCCTCCTGCGAAAGACCCCGCTCCTTTCGCTTCAACCGAAGATTTTCATGAAGCACGGAAACACCTCCTCTAAAGATTTCACGCATAGTTTAGCAGAAACATCGCCGTTGCGGCAAGCAACGCAAATTAACATTCTATGATTTGAAGTCACTTTGCAGCGTAGATACGCTTTATCTGGTTTTCTCCACCGCTTCAGCGGAGGACAATATAAGAAATCCTCGACTCCGACCGGGGAATTCTTATATTGGCAGCAACGCGCAGTCCTTAGTCGATCGCGGAGCTTCCTCTATCCGGGTTTGGACGCCAGCTCTCCATGAGCTCGCCGTTTTCCATTATAAACGGGCGCGCCGTATCCTGTCCCCATGAGGTGTCATATTTCCCCATAAGGTAATCGCTCAGCGCCGTTCGGTCCGCAAAGCGCAGCAGCCGGTACGGCTCCTGAAAGGCAACCTTTTCTACAAAGTACAGCGTCCCGTCCTCCGCCGTCAAAAGTACGCCAACATGCCCGACAAACAGCAGGGATTCCTCCTCGGTCGGCTTATCGTGGAAGAATACCGTGATGAGGCGGATCCGTTCATTCTCCCGAAAGGTAACGCCGCGGGAAGCCCATTCCTCTTGTACGGTTTGCACATGACGCTTGATCTCCGTGGTATTCTCCGCCTTCATGGAGGAATACAGTGCGCGGAAATCTGCAAGGCTGCTTCCGCCCAGCGCATCGGGATCTGTTTTCAGCGCTTCCTCGTCCACAAACAGCACATCTTCACCGGCATTGATTTGAGAGTTCGCGCTCACGGAGAGGAAGTCCCCAAACAGGTTCATGGCGGTGATCCGGCAGTTATAGCCCGGAAACGTCCCGTTTTTCGCCGTCCATTCGTCCTGCATCGCGTAAGGGTCATATTTCGTATACAGCAGCTCCGCTTCCTCAAAGCCATCCGTAAGCCATTCCTGCTTCACGCTGTCATGAAAGCGGTCCACACGGCGGAAAAAGCCCTGAATACGCCCATCTGACACGCCTGCATCGGAGAGCAGTTCCTGCAAAAGCTCCCTCGATCCACTGTCGTTCAGGTTCGTGTATTCAATTTTTTCCAATGCCGGACGCTTATCCGGCAAATCAGTATCCGCACCGCAGCCCGCGAATGCGGAAGCGATAAGAATAACACATATAGCCAGCATTGTCTGCCGAAATGATTTCATAATCTGCTCCATCCTTTCCTTTGACCATCGACTATTTTGCAAAGATTATTATACCATTCGAGCATAAGGTCTATGTTAAGCAAGAGGTCTTTGGGGCGATTGAAACAGCGAAAGACTGGCTTTTACTACCCGGCTGACAAAACGGATCATTTCCTCTTTGCTGTACTTGTCGTAACCCTCAACGACGACGTGCATCAAACCGTTTGACAGATGGGTATACATCATTTCAAGTTCTGTGCCACTGGCTCCGGGCAGTTCTTTCCGCCAGTAAGCAATGCTGTCCTCCTTGGCTAAGGCAATCATCCGCGTGAGGACCGTTGAGTTTGTATTCCCCAGAACCAAAACCCGGCAGGCTGCCTGATTCTGATCGACCATATCGTAAATGGCTTCGATCAGCGCCGTCACATCAAACGAATTGACATAGCGAAGGGATTTCTCAAATGCATCGATGAGCTCGTTCTCAATGCTCTCCATCAGGGCAAAGCAATCGCTGTAATGGGCATAGAAGGTGGCACGGTTAAGCTGCGCCAGTGCACACACCTCCTTCACCGTAATTCTGTTTACAGGTTTTTCCTTCAGCAACTTCAGAAAAGACTGCTTGAGCACCATTTGCGTATAGCGTTTCCTTGCATCCATCTTCTCCATATAGAGCCCCTCCAAAAAAGTTTACAAAGATTATCAACACTTCAACAGACAGTGTTGCTTTTCTTTCGGCCGCATGGCAAGTGCTGATTGTTTCTGTCTTTCCCCTCAAGTATACTGTACTTGTGAAAGATAATCAACACTTGTATGCTTATTTGAGAGAGGAGGCTTTTTGAATGTATGATAAATACCTTGTTACAGGCGCTACCGGCTTCCTCGGCAGAGCTGTTGCAGATGAGCTGGTACGCCACAGAGCGCAGGTGCATGCGCTTGTGCTGCATGATGACCCCTATATCAATTTGCTCCCCAAAGAAGTCCATGCCGTCATCGGTGATGTGTGCGTGAAAAACTCGCTGACAGACTTCTTTGCGGATGCCGACGGCCGTACCTGTGTGATTCACTGTGCTGGTATCGTCTCCGTCGCGTCCAGACCCGGTTCGAGGCTCTATCAGGTCAATGTAGGTGGGACATGGAGAGTTCTCCGGCAATGTATGGAGCATGATGTGGGCAAAATGGTCTATGTCAGTTCCGTCCATGCCATACCGGAAAAGCCGAAGGGCTGCATCATTACGGAGGATTGCGAATTCTCTCCGGGGCTTGTGGACGGCGATTACGCCAAGAGCAAGGCAGTTGCAACGGAGTTGGTTCTCAATGCGGCGGAGCGCGGGCTGAATGCCAGCATCGTTCTCCCATCAGGGATTATCGGGCCGGGTGACATACAGGGAGGGAGCTTTACCTCTATGGCAAAATCCTTTCTTGCCGGGAGGCTGCCCTTTGCCGTTCGCGGCGGATATGACTTTGTGGATGTACGGGATGTGGTAAAAGGCATTCTCGACTGCTCCGAAAGTGGAGAGCCCGGCAAAGGCTATATTTTGTCCGGCCACTATGTCACCATTCGCAAGATGCTTCAGCTCGTGGGAAAGAATGCAAAGCTGAAGTATCGCCCCATCTGCCTTCCGTTGGGGCTTGCAAGGCTGGCGGCTCCATACTATGAACGCCGTAGCCTGAAGGAGCGAAAGCAGCTGTTTTTCACCCCTTATTCCGTTGCCGTCCTTGCCTCAAACGGGCAATTCAGTCATGCCGCAGCATCGGAATGCTTTGCATATCATCCGCGTCCGGTGGAGGATACTTTGCGGGACATGACAGCCTGGCTTTTGGAGCAGAGGAAAAAGGATTAAATGTGACCCCCACCTCAACAAAAAGCACCTTGGGCAGGCTGCGCATGCTATTGACATGATCCGCAGTTCAGGTTGCTATCAGTATGCATCTCATGATATAATTCAAAAAGGGAGTGAAGTCTTATGAAAGCTTGCATTCACCCATTGCTTCATACTATTTCAGCCCCGGCTCATGCGCAGTTATTATCAACCTAACCCAAAAGACTTTGCAGGAAAGGAGTACAATATGAAACGGATTATCACCATCGGCCGTGAATTTGGCAGCGGCGGCCGCGAGCTTGGATACCGAATTGCGGAAAAGCTGCAGATTGCCTACTACGATCAGGAGATCATAACAGAGATCGCAAAAAGAACCGCACTTTCTGAGGAGTATATCCGGCGGATTGAGGAAAAGCGCCCAATTATGCATTTCCCCATTCATACCGGACACAGCATTTATCTGACATCAGAACCCACATTCTATCCGGATCTTTCCATCTATACAAAGCAGCATGAGCTGCTTCGTGAGTTGTCCCTCAAATCCGACTGCGTCATCGTCGGGCGCTGCGCGGATTATATTCTCCGGGAGCAGAAGCCTGTGCGTATTTTTGCCTATGCGGATATGGAGAGCAGGATCAAACGCTGCATGGAGCGCCGTCCGGAGGGCGAGAACCTGACAGAAACACAGATGCGGAAACGGATTACGGAGATTGACCGCAACCGCGCAAAGTATTACGCTTTCTTCAGCGAACAGAAATGGGGTGCGCGGGAAAACTACGACCTTCTCATGAATACCTCCGGCGCCGACATCAAAGAGCTGTCCTCTGCCCTTTGCGGTTATTTGGAGGCCCTGTTTGAATAAACCATTTGCGCTGCAGAACAGCACACCCGGTTTTAGACAATCGGGTGTGCTGCTTTTTATATCCATCATCATTCTTATCTTGTTCGCTTGTGTTTCTTCGGATATTCGTATATGATGTATTGTGTCCGGCAGGACAAGCACCTGACGGATATCCCTCTGCATTGGAAGCATCCGCAAAAAGGAAGTGAACGCTATGGCCTGCGACGAAACTTTGTACCGCCAATATCTGAGCGGCGATGACGCGGGGCTGGAGACCCTGATGAAAAAATACGGCGACCCGCTGACACTGTATATCGACGGCTATCTGCACGACGTTCACGAGGCGGAGGAGCTGATGCTGGATGTTTTCGCCTATCTGTTCACGAAAAAGCCCCGCATCCGGGACAGTAGCTTCAAGGCGTATCTCTTTAAGGCCGCGCGGCACATGGCGCTGCGCCATAAGAGCAAACGAAAGCCCCTGTTCAGCCTCGATGCGCTGACCGGCGAACCGGACGGGCGGTTGCTGGCGGAGGAGGTCATACGGACAGAGGAGCGAAACCGCATCCTGCATTTCTGCATGAGCGAAATGAACCCGGACTATCGAGAGGTGCTGTATCTCACCTATTTTGAGGATATGAGCTACGCGCAGGCGGCGGAGGTCACGAAAAAAACGGTAAAACAGATCACCAACATGGTGTATCGCGGAAAAGAGAGCCTGCGAAGGCTGCTGGAACGGGAGGGAATCACAAATGCGGAGTCATGAGGAACGGGTCGCGGAGACGAAGCGGCGCATCGCCGCAAGGCAACGTGAAAAACGGCGGCGGCGCAATACGATCACCATAGCTTCCTCTGTGGCGGCGTGCCTTGCGCTGCTTGTGGGTGCGTCCCTCGCCATGCCCGGCATTGCCGCGAAAATTCAGACCGGCGACTACTCCGGCTTTGAAACGGCGGCCAGCATCTTTCACGGTGGCGCTGCCTTGGGATACATTGTTATCGGGCTTTTAGCGTTTTTACTTGGCGTGTGCGTGACCGTTCTGTGCTTCCGGCTGCGGCAGATGAGCCGGGAGGACGCGCAGGACAAGGAAAGTGAGGATGCGCATGGAGCTGATTGAGAACCTGCTGCAACTGCTGACCACGTTCGTCGGCGCGCTGCTTTCGGGTATCGCCTACCGCAAAAGCCACAGGCAGGCGTATTTTTTGCTGCTGTGCTTCTACGGCTGCTTTGCCCTCGGCGCGCTCTACTGGACGCTGTATTTGCTGCTGTTCGACACCACGCCGCGGGTCTTTTATGTGTCGGAGTTCGGCTGGGTGGCCAGCCTCATCTTCCTGCGCATTTTGCAGGCCACGCTCGCCAGTCAGGACGAGCGCAGCTTCCGCTGCCGCAGGGCATGGCTTGCGCCTGCGTTCGGCGTGCCGCTGCTGGCGTTCTACTGCATCTTCGGGGATATTCTCTCCAACCTGATCTGGTGCGGCATGATGATATGGCTCTCCTTCTGTGCCATTCGTGGGCTGGTCTACGCCAATGGGCAGACGAGCGCGGCGCGGAATATGCGGTACTTCCATATCGGCGTGCTGTGCTTTGCCGGTTCGGAATATCTGCTCTGGACGGCAGGCTGCTTCTGGCCGGATACTTCTCCCGCAAGCCCCACCTTCTGGTGCGATATGCTGCTGACGCTCGCCATTTTAGGGCTGCTGCCCGCCACGAGAAAGGCGGTGGACGCATGACCTACATCGAAAACATCTTCATCTGCATGGTATCTCCCCTGCTGGTTGCCGCCCTGTGCATGGGCAGGCGGCAGCTCCGCTTCTTCCTGTTCTGCATTGCCGGGATGGGGGTGTGCCTGCTTTCGGCCTATATCAACACCTTCCTCGCGGCGGTGTGTCAGGCGGACGCCCTTGCCGCCACCGCGGAGATCGCGCCAGTGGTGGAGGAAATGATGAAGCTGCTGCCGCTGGTGTTCTATCTTCTGGTGTTCGAGCCGGAAGGGGATAAAATCAAGGCTGCGGCAATAACAGTTGCCCTTGCCTTTGCCACCTTTGAAAACGTCTGCTATCTCATCCAGAACGGCGCGGACCGCTTCTCCTTCATCTTCTTCCGCGGCTTCGGCACGGGAGCCATGCACGTGCTGTGCGGCCTGATCGTGGGCGGCGGACTTGCATACACATGGCAGCGGACGTGGCTGAAGATCGCGGGCACCTGCGGGCTGTTGGGCGCGGCCATCACCCTCCACGCCATCTATAATCTGCTGATTGCCCACGGCGGCGCGGCACAATATGTGGCCTACGCCCTGCCGGTGCTGCTGGTGGCGGCGGGAAAGCTGTCCGCTTTCCGCTTATCGCAGATGAAATAACTGAACACTCACCCCTTGAGAGCTGCTTTTTGGCGGCTCTCAAATTTTTTTGAAAAATTTTGCGTTTTGGGTGAGAGTTTTTTCGATTTTTTGTACCTATATAAGTGAAAGGGTTTTTATCACAGTTCCAGAAAACCGGAAAGGGGGTTCAAACGAAATGTACGATACCGCAAGACGGGTCGCACTCGTCAAGCAGCGGGTGCGGGAAAACACCCGCCGGAGGCAGCGGCGCGGCATATATGGACTGAGCGCCGCGTGTATGCTGCTGTTCGCGGTGCTGATGCAGGCGGCGGGCACGGTCGTCGGGCCGGGGCAACCGGAAGCATGGGGCGTGTTCGGCGCGATGCTGCTGCGGGAGGACGCGGGCGGCTATGTGCTGGTGGCCGTCGTCTCCTTTGCCGCTGCGGCAGCGATCACCGCGCTGTGCTTCCGGCTCAGAATCAGAGAAAACCGTAGAAAAGACGGGACGGACAAGCCCGCCCGACACGAAAAGGAGGAGAAAAGCCAATGAAGAAACGAATACTCAGCATCCTGCTTCTATGCTGCATGGTGCTGACCATGCTGCCGACGGCGGCCTTTGCTGCGGGCGGCGCAGCCCGTCCCGCTGCCACCCAATACACCTATACGCTGCATTACGATGCTAACGGCGGCAGCGGCGCGCCGCCAAGTGAGAGCAAGATCAGCTCGGAATATCAAGTATCGTTCCTCATATCGGACAAAATTCCAACCCGTGACGGATATACCTTCAAGGGTTGGGCGGATAGCCCGTATGGGAATCCGAAATATCTTCGTGCGGAAGGCTATAAGTGGTATTGCAATGTGGTAAATGGGTCGACTAACTCCAAAACCATCTATGCCATATGGGAGGTGCACAATCATAGCTGGGGCGAATGGACCTCCAACGACAACGGAACCCATAAGCGCACCTGCACCACGGACAGCAGCCATACCGAAACAGGCAACTGCTCCGGCGGCAAGGCCACCGGCACGGAGAAGGCCATTTGCGAAACCTGTCATACGGCCTACGGAGAGCTTTTGCCGCTCATCAAAACGGTCATCACCACCCCGCCCACGCTGCCCTCTGAGGGGTACGTCGGCGACGCGTTCCTTGATGGGGATCTCGAAGGCGGCGAAGCAAAGGTCCAGGGGACGGATATCGTTGTTCCCGGCTCGTTCCGCTTCAAGCACAAATGGGGCGGCAATGTATACCCGGGCGAAAACCGCATGGTGATCCTCTTTATCCCCGACGACGCGGAGACATACGCCACGGCGGAATGTATCGTCACCGTGACGGGGATCAAGCACACGATCACAAGCGTCAAAGAGGAATTCCTCCCCGACGTGCCGTTGGGCACGGCGTTTGAGAATCTGCGGCTTCTTCCCGACGTCGCGGTAAAGACCAACACCGGCAGAACCTTCTTTCCCATCCCCGTGACATGGGACAGCTCTTCCTATGACCCGAACGCTCGTGGCGAGCAGATCATTACCGGTGAGCTGCATGTTGAACAAAGTCGCTACACGGATAAGCTGGAGCCGACAAGCATTAAGGCCATCGCCAGAATCACGCTCATTGGCGACGAACCCATTGTGCCAACGCTGGAGGTGCCAACGCTGGAGCCGCCCACCTACTCCAGGCGGATATACAGCGGCGATTTTTGCCAGCTTGCCTTTTCCGACGAGTATCTTTCCGGCGGAACGGCCACGGCAGATGGCGAAACGGTTCCCGGCGTGTTCACTCTGAACGAGGAGCAGGAAAAATACGGCTACTGGAACAGAGGCGGCGGGCTTGTTCAGGTGGGGTTGCTGGCGCTCAAGGTCACCTTCACCCCCTATGACCGGCTGAGGTTCAGCACGGCGGAATGTACCGTCAACGTGGACGTCATTCCCCGCAAATTCAGGCAAGCCAATACATCGTATATTGACAATAAAAAGATTGGAACAGCCTTTGAAGATCTCGGCCTGCCGAACGCGTTCTATTTCTTCGCGGCGGCCGATGAACCAAACCACGAGGGAAGCGGGCTGAACGGCAATGTGCCCGGCATCATCAAGTGGGACGATTCAAACTACGACCCCAATTCTTATGAGGAGCAGACCATCTACGGCGAGGTCAACCGCGCCGAATTTGAGAAGTATTACATCGTACCCGAGGGCGCCGACCTCAGAGGCGTGATCAAGGTCACGCTGCAGGCCGACCCGGTGGAGACGGAGATCACGCAGCCGCCCGTATTCCGGTGGAAAAACGGCGATTTTACGCTGCCCGACAATACCATGTTCGTCAATCGGATCTTCGAGATGGGAGCCACAGGCGGGGGAAGCGCCAATCTTGCGGACGGCGTGGCAAGGGTCAATGGGACGGATACCGTCGTCCCCGGTACGTTCTCCTTCAAGGAGGGTACGCCCGGATGGTTTGACGAGCTGGGCGAGAACGTTGTGACGGTGGTATTCACGCCGACTGACCAGCACGGCTACAGGACGGCGGAGACCACGATCAAGGTCGACGTCATCAAAAATACCTTCAAGCGTTGCGAGGAGCCGGATCCCATTACGGAGAAGAAACTCGGCACGACCTTTGCAGGGCTTAACCTGCCGGAAATTGTGGTCGTCGAGGCCATCGACGGTCTCAGGGTTGGCATGGAGGTTTCGTGGGAGGAATCGTCCTATGACGCGCAGTCCACGGCTTGGCAGACCATCCCCGGTACGCTGGTATTCGACGCTAACGACGAGCACAGGTATCAGCAGCCGGAGCCTGCGGTAACAGCCGCGATCCGGGTGAAGCTCCTATGTTCGGAGGATGCGCCGGCGATTACTACCACGACGCTGCCCGGCGGCACGGTCGGCACGCCGTACCACCATCAGCTTCAGGCAACTGGGGGAGGCTTCATTCTGTGGGAGCTTTTCAGTGGCGAGCTGCCCGATGGCTTGACGCTGAAACAAACCACCGGCGTGATCAGTGGCACACCCACTGCGGAAGAGACTGCCACATTTACCGTTCGGGCTCTCAACAGCGTGGGCAACGATAAGAAGGAGCTGTCTATTACGATAACCAACGCCCCCGCCGCCGAGCACACCGTAACCGTCACCAATGACGGCAACGGCACGGCGTCCGCATCTCACGCAAAGGCCGTGGCCGGCACAGAGATCACCCTGACCGCTACGCCCAACACCGGCTACCACTTCAAGGAGTGGCAGGTCATTAGCGGCGGCGTGACCATCAAGGACGATAAGTTCACCATGCCGAGCGCCAACGTGGAGGTCAAGGCCATCTTTGAGAAGGACGCACCTCCTGCACCCACCGAGTTCATCGTCACCTTTGACGGCAACGGCGGTACGCCCTCTGTCGGCAGCATGACCACCACCAATCAGAAGCTGACCTCCCTGCCCAGCGCCTCCCAAAGCGGCAGTTACAGCTTCGACGGCTGGTACACCGAAAAGAGCGGCGGCACAAAGATCACGACGGATACCGTATTCCATGCAAATACCACCGTCTACGCCCACTGGACATACACCGGCGGCGGTGGCGGCAGCTACAATCCACCCGTCACCTACTACACGCTGCGCTTTGAAACAGGCGGCGGCAGTGATATTCCCGGCGTGCGGGAAGCGTACAATACCTACATTGACCTGACAAAGTACGTCCCGACCTGGCGCGGACATACCTTTATCGGCTGGTACACCGAACGCAGCCTGATGAACAAGGTTTCCGGTGTTTATCTGACGAAGGATATGACCGTGTATGCGCTCTGGCGCGCGACCATAGTCCCGCAGACCGGCGACAGCAGCGTGTTAGGCTTGTGGGGGTTCTCCCTCTGTACATCTCTTGCCGGATGCCTTGCGCTGACCACATGGCAGATCAGGCGGCGGCGTGAGGAAGAAGCGCTGCAAATCATCGAAAAGTAAACAGGTTCACCTTTAGGGGCGCGGGCAAATAGCCCCGCGCCCCTTTCGCTATCTTCCCGGAAAAAGAAGGCTGTTCTTTTGAAGAACAGCCTTCATGCTTTTCCGCTTGATGTGTATGCACCTGAACTCATTCCTCGAACAGATACAGAAGATATCCGTAACCCTCGGCCTCCATTTTTTCATAGGGCACAAAGCGCAGGGCCGCACTGTTGATGCAGTACCGCACGCCGTTGGGAGATTCCGAATCGCCTGTAAACACATGGCCAAGGTGTGAATCTCCGGCACGGCTTCTGACCTCCGTGCGGCGCATACCGTGGCTGTTGTCCTCTATCTCCACCACGGCAGGCTCTTCAATAGGCTTTGTGAAAGCCGGCCAGCCGCAGCCGCTCTCGTACTTATCCGTGGAGGAAAAGAGCGGCTCGCCGGTGACGACATCCACATAGATGCCCTTTTCAAACTTGTCCCAGAACTCGCCCGTGAAGGCGCGCTCCGTGCCGCTCTCCTGCGTGACCCGGTACTGCTCCGCCGTCAGCTTGTCCCGGATGGACTCCGCCGCGGGCTTCTGATAGTCGCCCGGATCGATGCGCAGCCGGGAAAACAGCTCCATCTCCGCGCGCGGGATGTGGCAGTAGCCATTCGGATTCTTTTCGAGGTAGTTCTGGTGGTACTCCTCGGCGGGGTAGTAGTTCTTGAGTGGGCCGATCTCCACGAAGAACTTTTCAATGCGTCCCCGCTCGATCTCCGCGATGCGCTCCACCGTCTCCTTCGCCTTATCGTTGGTGTAGTAGACTCCGGTTTGGTACTGACTTCCTATGTCGTTGCCCTGTCTGTTTTCAACCGTTGGGTCGATGACATAGAAGTAGGCCAGCAGCAGCGCGTCGAGGCTCACCTGCTCGGGGTCGTATTCCACCCGCACGGTCTCCCGAAAGCCGGTCTCTCCCTTGCAGACGGTCTTGTAATCGGCGTCCGCCTCGCAGGTGCCGTTGGCATAGCCGCTCTCGGCATCGATGACACCGGGGATGGACTGCATCAGCTGTTCCATTCCCCAGAAGCAGCCGCCCGCCAGATAGATGACATTTTCTGTGGTATCCATATAAGTACTCTCCTCATCGGATCGGTCGAAAGCCGCTCCGTCCATGTTTGCTTCCTGTCCGCTCTTTTCCTTCGGCACAGTCTGCTGCCCGGCGGCGCAGCCGCTGAGCAGCAGCACTGCGGCGAAAAGCAGTGCCAATACACTTCGATACATCGTGTTTCCTCCTTCAGTGGAATCAGGGCTCACTCCGCCCTGTCGCAGTCCTGTCTCTTGCTGCGGCCGGGCTACAGGACGAGATACAGCAGCGACCCAAGGATGTAGCCGAAGCCGGTGGAGAGCCACAGGCTGGACGTAACGGCACATCCCACCAGGGGCAGGGCAATGGTGCACAGAATGCTCGTCAGCTTACAGTTCTTTTATTAAAAATAAAGAAAATGGGTTAAAATCTTTGTTAAGAACGGGGGTTTAATGGAAATATATCTTAAATTCGCTGAGAATAAAGCGATTGGAGAAAAAGACAGGGGTAGTAAGAAGAAAGCACCAGCGAAAATAACCAAACCCCAAAGCCGCGCAGCCGTTTGTAAGGTTATCTGCTTTTAATGCAAGACCTGCATCTCCGGGTTCTTCTCTCCGAATTTCTCGCGCAGCGCACTGCAGATATCCTCCCGGGACTTGCCCTGCTTCTCACCGTTTTTAATGAGCTTGTACGCCTGAAACAGCGCCGAGGGGCCGATCTCGCTGCTGAAAAAGCCGATGCCCTGATTCCATGCCAGCAGCTCGAACACGTCGTCCAACGCGGCGCTCTCCACGCCGTGGATATATGCCTTTACCAGCTCCCGCGCCGCCTGCCGCATCCGGCCTGCACCCACTGCGTTGGTCAGGGACAGCAGCAGCCGCGTTTCGTAGGGCAGTACGCGCTTCTCGCTCTGCCATGTGGTCTCCCAAAAATCCACGGCGATCTGCCCCAGCTTTTCATCGATCATGGGATAGTTCAAAAGAGCCAGCGGCTTGAAGGGAGCGGAGCTGTCGCCTTCCTTTTTCTCCACACGGCAGAACCAGACATGGAACTCCGCCTCACTCCGCTGCTCGGTGTGGTGTTCGTAGCCCAAGCCCTCCATGACAGCGTACAGTGGATGCGGCTCAAAGGTCTGGATGATGTGTAATCCTTCGCCCACCTCCAACGCCTCGGCTCGTTTCTTCAGCCCTTCAAAAAAGCTGCCCTGTATATGGCGCACATCCATGGTCTGAAACCCCTGCGCTTTGTCCTTCCAGTTTTCGTAGCTCATACGGTTATTCTCCTTTCCTCACTCGATAAAACCAGACGTGGTATTCACTGCCGCTCACCTTCTCCGTGTGACGCTCAAAGCCCATAAGGGCCAGCACCGGGTACAGGGGAACAGGCTCGAAGGTCTGGATGATATGCAGTCCTTCGCCATTTTTCAGCGCGGCGGCCTTTGCCTTCAATGCGGGGAAGAAGTCCAGCTTTTTGCCCCGCACGTCCATCACTTCGAATGTGCCGATTTTGTCCTTCCAGTTTTCATAGCTCATAGTCCTTACTCCTTTTGCAGAAAGCTCACGCCTCTTCGAAGCTGTCCTTACCCACGCCGCACAGGGGGCATTCAAAATCCTCCGGTACCTCGCTCCAGGGCGTTCCCGGCGCGATGCCGCCCTCGGGATACCCCGCGCTCTCGTCGTACTCCCAGCCGCAAACGGTGCAAACGTATTTCATAATACTTCTCCTTTCGTGTTCTCCTGTGTTTTACTCCTCCACCAGCCGGCCGTCCACCGTGACGGTGACCACCTGCCACGGGATGAACTTCCCGCTCTGCTGGAGTGCCTTTTTCGCCGCCAGCTCCAGCCCGCCGCAGCAGGGTACCTCCATGCGGACGACGGTGACACTCTTAATGTCGTTTTCCCGGATGATCTCCGTCAGCTTTTCGGAATAGTCCACGCTGTCCAGCTTGGGACAGCCCACCAGCGTGATGTGTCCCTTGATGAACCGCTCGTGGAAGGCGGCGTAGGCGTAGGCGGTGCAGTCGGCGGCGATGAGCAGCCGCGCACCGTCAAAATAGGGCGCGTTCACCGGCACCAGCTTGATCTGCACCGGCCACTGGGAAAGGCGGCTCGTCTGCTGGGTTTGCGGCGTTTCTGCGGTGGGCGCGTCCTGGCGCTGAATGTTCCGGGACTGGCTGCCGGGGCAGCCGCAGGGCAGGGTCATGCCCTCTTTTTGCATTTTCCGCTGCTTATTTTCCATGACGGCCTGCTCGTCATAGGCCGCCGCCTCCCGCTCCACAAAGGTGATGGCCCCCGTGGGACAGGCGGGCAGGCAGTCCCCCAACCCGTCGCAGTAATCGTCCCGCATGAGCTTCGCCTTGCCATCCACCATGGCGATGGCGCCCTCGTGACACGCCTCGGCGCAGGCACCGCAGCCGTTGCATTTTTCCTGATC
>MSGS01000023.1 GCA_001940855.1 Christensenellaceae bacterium Phil1
TGTAAACTATGTGACTCTTGACACAATGACCGCCCCTACATATTCTGGCGATTGTAGATATTGGATTTTCAACCGGAGTTGTAGCCGGGTGCGCCCTGTTTTGGGGCGTACCCGACGCTGTTGTTTGCTACCTATCTTCGTATGGTGGCGGCGCGGGAGAGTTTGCGTAAAGCAGGGTTTGGGGACAGCGCTCCCTAACAAGATTCTGATAGAAACGGAATGAGCGGCTGGCGAAATCCGGCTCTGGCAATTCAGCTCTGCCTTTGTCGTAAGCTGCGTATATCTTCCTTTTATAACCTACAACACCAGATGCCCGATAGATGTGTGTTGACTGCATTAGCTTTTTCAATGCCCATGCTGTGATTCTTGGTCTAAGGCCGGTAGAAATCGCCGCTCCCGCATGATATGATAAATTTGAAAAAGTATTTTCCTGTCCACGCAATGAACGGCGATTTTTGTTGTCTATATAGGTGAAAGGCCTTTACACAGAGAGAAGGGAGGGCGCAATGAGAGACCATGAGATCATAGAATTGTACTGGGCGCGTAATGAGAGCGCGATTACCGCCACCGCAGAAAAGTACGGGAGCTACTGCCACACGATTGCATATAACATACTGCGTAACAAAGAGGATGCGGAGGAATGTGCCAACGATACATACCTTGGCGCATGGAATTCAATTCCGCCGCAGCGTCCGAACCGTTTGTCGATCTACTTAGGGAAAATCACGCGCAACCTCGCTCTGAACCGTTATAAGCGGTATACTGCCGAAAAACGCGGACACGGACAAGTAGTCCTCGCGCTGTCTGAACTGGAAGCCTGCGTTCCTTCGGAAACGACTGTGGAGCAGACCATCGAAGAGAATGAGTTGGCTGCCGCCATTGACCGCTTCCTGTATGCAAAGCCTAAACTGAACCGCAACATTTTTGTCCGCAGATATTATCATCTCTACGCAATACGGGATATTGCGGACGCATACGGAATGAGCGAGAGCAAGGTGACGTCTTTGCTTTTCCGTATGAGAAACGAATTAAGACGATTTCTTGAAAAGGAGGGAATTATGCTATGAAAACCGAAGTTCTTCTTCGTTCGATCGGAAAGATCAATGACGAGCTTATCGCTGACGCAGAAAGCGAAGCAAATACCAAAAGAAAGCCCGGTTGGGCCAAGCTTGGAACAATGGCTGCCTGCCTTGCACTGGTTCTCTGTACTGGCATCGCCACACATGCCATCCGAAACAATGCGACAGCAGGCACCTTCACAATGGATGTCAACCCCAGCGTGGAATATACAATTGCCAAAAGCGGGAGCGTTAAGAATGTCCGCTGCTTGAACAACGATGCGGAAAATGCGCTCAGTGATGTTGCGCTGGGAAAGCAGAGTGTCGAGACCGCTCTAACGCGCACGGTCGCCGCCTACGAGGCCTGCGGATATATGGAAAATGGCGAAGCGACTGTTCTGATCTCTTTTGATTCCCGTCTTGATGCGAATGCCGAACTAAAAGCCTCTCTCTCTGCGGAGATCCGGAAGGCCTTGGAGCAGACCGATGCCGTCGGCACGCTGGTTTTTCACTCCGAACTGACGGAAAACGCCGAAGCAGCAAAGATCGCCGGGGAATTCCATGTCTCCCTTGGCCGCGCCGACTGGATCCTTACCGCAGCAAACAAAACCGGGCTGCCCACGGACGAGGTTGCCCGCATGTCGTTGGACGAGCTTCTTAAATTCCAAGAGGCCTCTGGCATTGCTTCTGTCAGTGTATCTAAGTTCATCTCCTTGGAGGAAGCAAAGAAGATTGCGCTGAAGGACGCCAAACTGGATGAACTGACGCAGAAGATCGTGTTCACCCGAGAGGAACTGAGTCGCAATCAGGGCAAGCCCTGCTACCTGCTGGAGTTCTATACCGGGACAAATCAATATTTCTACCAAATCGACGCAAAGAGCGGTAGCATTATTTACGCCGGGAAATTTATCACTCTTTCCGAAGCGAAGAAAATCGCCCTGGATGATGCCGGATGCAAGGATAAAGTCAGCTTTACCGAGGAAACCCTTGTGAGCGGCGGCATCAAAACGCCTTACTACCGGCTTGTCTTTGCCGATGCAAAAACGCAATGGACATATCGCATTGATGCGGTGCTGGGCATCGTTCTGGAGAAAAAGCAGAAAGAGACCGCCACAACGGAAATCGACACTGCGGATTTCATCTCTTTGGAAGAAGCAAAGAAGATCGCCCTGAAGGACGCGGGGCTTGATGAAGCCACGCAAAAGATCGTGTTCACCAGAGAGGAGCTGAACCGCAATCAGGGCAAGCCCTGCTACATCTTAGAGTTCTACACCGCGAAGAAGCAGTATTCCTACAAGGTGGACGCCAAAAACGGCAGCATCATGGAGGTTTACCACTTCATTCTTTTGGCGGACGCGAAGAAAATCGCACTGGACGATGCCGGGGTCAACGTGAAGGTGGTCTTCACGACAGAAGAGCTGGTTGCCGGCGGCATCAAAACGCCTTACTACCGGTTTGTCTTTGCCGATACGAAAACACAGTGGACATACCGCATTGATGCGGTGCTGGGTATCGTGTTGGAGAAGCAGCAGAAAGAGATCGTGACAACGGACTTCATCTCTCTGGAGGAGGCAAAGCAGATCGCGCTGAAGGACGCGGGACTTGATGAGGCCGCGCAAAAAATCGTGTTCACCCGAGAGGAGCTGAACCGCAATCAGGGCAAGCCCTGCTACATCTTAGAGTTCTACACCGCGAAGAAGCAGTATTCCTACAAGGTGGACGCCAAGAACGGCAGCATCATGGAGGCTTACCACTTCATTCTTCTGGCGGACGCGAAGAAAATCGCACTGGACGATGCCGGGGTCAGCGAAAAAGTCATCTTTACCGAGGAAACGCTGGTTGCCGGCGGCATCAAGTCGCCCTACTATTACTTCGCCTTTGAAAGCGACTCTGCTCGCTGGACTTACAAAATCGACGCCGTTCTGGGCGTGATCATGGATAAGACCTGCGATAAGATCACTCCCCCTGCCCCGGAGTTTATCGGCTTGGAAAAGGCAAAGCAGATCGCGTTAGAGGACGCGGGGCTGGATGAGACGGCGCAAAAAATCGTGTTCACCCGAGAGGAGCTGAGCCGCAATCAGGGCAAGCCTTGCTACATTCTGGAGTTCTGCACGGACAAGTGTGCGTATTCCTACAAGGTCGACGCAGTATCCGGGGAAATTATCGGGAAGAAAACCGACCGGTTTTCCCGTCAGGAGTCTGAGACTGTGCCGGACACGTCTCAAAATTCCGATTCCAAGCAGCGCAGGGGAAACTAATCAAAACATGACTCGTTCAAGCCATAGAAAATGGGGACAGGCTATAAATGCTTGTCCCCATTTTGCTAAAAGCTATGGAATTGTGGGTGCTATCTTTGCTGAATACTTAGGCTCAGTATCGGCAGCCGCTTCCGAAAATCCATCTCTGCTTTTTTATTAGCATTGAGCGTTCAATCCGAGACGCTGACGGCACGAAGGTTTTAATAGCATTTTATGAACGCACCCTCGATTAAAAACAGGGCGTCTTTGCAGAACGGAAAACGGACTGGCAAGCAGGGCAAAGCGGTACCCACTTTGCTGCTTGCCGCCGTGCGAACCCTGCCGGCTTCACACTTGGCAAGCAAGGTGGCTTGGAGCCACTTTTCGCTTGTTGGGGAAATTTGTCCCCAAGCCCCTTTGAACGATTTTTGCAAAATCGGCTGCGCACCGTTCCGGCGCTTTTCTGAAAATGAAACCATTCCAAATCCATTCGCCAGCGCCGGGCAAGGAATCGGCGTTATATAAGAAGAAAAGGAATATTTTACAATCTATTTCTTGCCGACGGGTTGCTTTAATTCGAGTTATGAGTTATAATAAAACAACCTGAATAGGAGGACATATGATGAAAGATGTGGGAAAACGACTAAAAGGTCTTCGAGAGGGCATCGGATTATCCCAGGCGAAGTTTGCCGAGATAATCGGCTCTACTCAGTCCAGCATCAACCGCTATGAGAACGGACAATCCGAAATACCGGTCGCGCTGCTTCGCCGTTATGCAGATTTCTTTGATGTATCTTTAGATTATATCTTCGCACGGACGGACAATCCGCAGGGGATCAATTATTCCTTTAAGCCAAAGTACACTCCGGAGAAAAAGGAGATGCAACGCTTTATTGAAATGTGCTTTGACCCGAATTCTCCGATGAGCGAGAAGCTGAAAGAATCACTATTGAAAATGATGGAGGGTAAGGAATAGCTATCATCCCGATGGCTTGCCTTGAATGATAATATGAATAAAGACTTACATTCTCTTAACAAGCTGAAAAGTGATATTCGGGCCGCAAGCCTCTTCTCCTTTCTCCTTCTGAAGGATCAGAGAATGAAGATTAAAGAAATGGATAAACAACTTACAGAAATGGAGAATTCAATCCTCCGGTTTAATAGCTATTTTACAGACTTAGGTTGGTGCGCCTATGACTCTATGAATTTACCTCTAATAAAAGAGGCAATCACAGCATACGAAACTTCTGGCGTAGATGCCGGAGAAAGCGTGTTGCTGAAATACTATCAGGGAGATGTCAAGGAAATCATACACTGGCTTAAAAACAAAGCAGAACCCTTTGCGCAGAGATACGATCTCATACAGCATGCATTTGATGATCACTTTGAGGGTAGGTACTATGCAAGTGTTCCCCTATTTCTGATTATCATAGACGGTGCCGTGAATGATTACACAAAAAGCAAAGGATTCTTTGCAGAGGGTACTGATGTAACAGCGTGGGATTGTTTAGTGGGTTGCAGCGATGGTCTCACAAAAATGAAAGGTATCTTCAATAAGGGGAGAAATAAAACAAACCATGATGAAATCCGGCTGCCATATAGGAACGGAATCCTTCACGGAAGAGACTTGAATTATTGCAATGAATACGTTTCTTGCAAGTGTGTTGCTTTGATGTTTGCTCTTGCCGATTGGATGAGCATGCGAGATAGCGAAGAAAAGCGAAGGGCGAAGTTTGAAAAGGAAAGTAATCCTCCGCCAATATCTGAATCATTGAAAAAGCTCAAAGAAAACGCTTTGCAAAGAGAAGAAATAAACAAATGGCAGCCACGACAGGTGATTGTAGGTAAAGATATACCGCTTGTCCCGACAATAGAAGACTGTGCTGATTATCAATATGTAATTCCTGTGATAAAAGCATTCAACGCATGGGAAGCAAAGATTTATGGTGCACTTTCTATCTACCTCAATAGGTTGTTTAGTTATGAGGAGTCTGAAAAGAAGCGTGCGGGCGAATGCCGACAAATGTTTGCATCGAAAGACTTCTGTTCATTTGAATTAAAAGAGATTGAAGAAAGAGCCTGTTCTATGTCTCGAATTCTTGTGCAGGCAGATTGGGACGTTAACGGAAAACATTTTTCTGAGCCGTTGGAATTCGGCTGTGTATATCAAGATGAAAATGAAAAGCCAGTCTTGCCATGGCGCGGAAATGGAAAATGGACTCTTATCCCGTGGAGTGTCCAAGGATTATACAAGATATGAGCGAGGGAGGCGAATAAATGAGCAAGAGAACTTCTTTGATTACAGTACAGAATATTCCTGTGACAATTATGAGCTTTGACCAGCGGGATTACATCAGTCTTACCGATATGGCAAAGGCCAGAACGGATGCGACACGCGCCGCCGATGTGATTAAAAACTGGCTGCGCACCCGCTCAACACTTGAATTTCTCGGAACATGGGAGGTCATGTATAACTCGGATTTCAAAGTGGTCGAATTCGACCACTTTAGAAGTGAAGCAGGGCTACACACATTTACCCTCAGTGCCAAAGAATGGATCGAAAAAACGAATGCCATCGGCATGTATGTACAAGCTGGACGCTACGGCGGCACATATGCTCACAAGGATATCGCCTTTGAGTTTGGCTCTGCCATCAGTCCTATCTTCAAACTCTACCTGCTGAAAGAATATCAGCGGCTTAAGGATGAGGAAAACAACCGACTGAAATTGGAGTGGAACGCAAAACGCTTCCTTTCCAAAAACAATTATCTCATTCACACCGATGCGGTAAAAAACTATGTTCTTCCGCAGAGCAATTATACGAAGAATACGGAATGGCTTGCCTATGCGGATGAGGCTGATTTGCTCAATGTGGCCTTGTTCGGATGCACAGCCAAAGCATGGCGGGACGCTAACCCGGAGCTTGCAAAAAGCAGCAATATCCGTGACTATGCTTCCATTGCTGAATTGACGGTGCTTTCCAATCTGGAAACTCATAACGCCGAATTGATTAAGGGCGGCATGGACAAGGAAGAACGATTTGAAACGCTAAAAAGTATAGCGCAGTATCAGATGCAAGTTCTTGCGGAAGCGGATCGAATCAAGGAATTGCCGGAAGGAGGCGAGTAAATGAAAGCCGTGATTTACGCCCGCTATTCCTCGGACAGCCAGCGAGAGGAATCCATCGAAGGGCAGCTCCGCGAGTGTGCCGCCTTTGCCGAGAAAAACGGAATCACGGTATTGCGGCATTACATCGACCGCGCGTATTCTGCAAAGACCGATAACCGCCCGGAGTTCCAGAGCATGATAAAGGACAGCGGCAAGCGGCTGTTTGATATAGTGATCGTCTGGAAGCTGGACAGGTTCGCGCGAAACCGCTATGACAGCGCCCGGTACAAGGCCACACTTAAAAAGAACGGCGTGAAGGTGGTATCCGCCACCGAGATTATTTCAGAGGGCGCGGAGGGCATCATTCTCGAATCCGTCCTCGAAGGCTATGCGGAATACTACTCCGCTGACCTCTCCGAAAAGGTCGTTCGCGGCATGACGGACAATGCTCTGAAATGCAAATTTAACGGCGGCAGTCTGCCTATTGGTTATGTAATTGATGACGAGCAGCATTTTCAAATCGATCCGCTGACAGCACCATTTGTTTTGGAGGCTTTCAAGCGGTATGACGGCGGCGCGACTATGAAGGAAGTGCGGGATGCGCTCAACGCAAAAGGTGTTACCAACCAGCGAGGAGGCGAGCTGACCTTCAATTCCATACAGCACATGCTGAACAACCGCCGCTATATGGGCGAGTTCAGTTATCGTGATGTGGTAATCCCTGACGGCATACCCGCCATCGTACCGCAAGACCTCTTTGACCGGGTGCAGGAGAAGCTGGCGAAGAACAAAAAGGCCCCGGCGCGTCACAAGGCCGAGGACGATTATCTGCTGACCACCAAGCTGTTCTGCGGCTACTGCGGGGCATATCTCTGCGGCGAGAGCGGCACAAGCCGCACGGGAAAGGTGCATCATTACTACAAGTGTGTGTCGGTCAAGAAGAAGCGCACCGAGTGCCACAAGAGACCCGTCAGGAAAGAATGGATCGAGGATTTGGTGGTCGGTGAAACCATGAAAATGGTCATGGACGACAAAGCAATCAAGGCCATCGTATCCATGCTGATGGACTTGCAGGACAGGGACAATGTGAACGTGCCGCTGTATGAGCAGCAGATCCGTGAAGCGGACACAGCCATCAGCAATCTGCTCAACGCCATTCAGCAGGGCATCCTGACGCGCTCCACAAAGGAGCGGCTGGAGGAGCTGGAAAACCGCCGCGACGAGCTTGAGAACAGGCTTGCCTGCGAAAAGCTGGCAAAGCCCAAGGTCAGCGCGGAGTTTATGACCTTCTGGCTCCACCGCTTCCGCAAGCTGGACGTGCGGCAACAGAGCCATCGCAAGATGCTCATCGACGCCTTCATCAACGCGATTTTCCTGTACGATGATAAAATGGTGATCACCTTCAACTACAAGGAGGGCACGAAAACCATCACCTTTGCGGAATTGCAGGAAGCTATCAGCAACAAAAACGGTTCGGATTTGGATTGCCTTGCTGCACCACAGAAAAAGAAATCACCCAGCGGGTGGTTTCTTTTTTTGTGTGCATTTTACCCCTCAGTCTCGCCTTCGGCTCGACGGAAGGAGTGTATCGGGGCTACTCTTGTTTACGTCAACCCCTCATCCTACCCGCTTCCTACAAATCATCCGCATCCTGCACGGGCTTTTCATCCGGAGACACGTTATCCGTGCCGGTGTAGCTGCCCTGCACGTCCGACGGGATGGGTCCGGCGCCGGTTTCGGTGAAGGCCGCAACGGCCTTGGCTGCCGCGTGGGGTAAGCTCTTTCTTTTCTTCATATCGTTTTATCCTTTCTTTTTCAATTAGCATGCCCCAAAGCGGAAAAATTAAGAAAATAAAAACGCCGATTGTGCAATTTTGCAAAAATCGGTACATGTTTATGTACCGATTCGGCATTTTGGCAAAAATGGTGGTTGACGGAACTATTGTTCGGATGATATTATGCCGGTACAGCAAAACGAACGGATGTTCTAATGAACGCGAAAGCGATGAAAGGAGAAGGCATAATGCTGACACAACAGATGGATAGGTACATTGAAAACGGTATGCTCGCGCAGAGGACAGCGGGCAGGGGCTGTGATGCGGAGAAGGCCGCCATGCACAGCGCGGAGCAGCGGCTAAGGCAGCTGAACATAGTAAAAGGGCGGCTGGAGGATTCGCGGTGGGAATACAGCGAGCTGAGGGACAAGGGCATTGCGGCGCTGAAGCGGCACGATGCATCGATGGTCAGCCTTATAAAAACGGGCATGCGGCTCAGCCCCGAGGAGGTGCACGCCGTGCAGCTTAACATGCTGCGCCAGCGCATAAGTGCGGATAAATACGAGCTGAAGAAGATGAACAGCGCGCTGAGGGCGCTGGAGACGGATCCGTTTTTCGGCATACTGAAGCAGTATTACGAGCAGAACCTGAGCGATACGGACATTGCGGAGGCCATGGGCTACGACCGCAGCACCATCGCCCGCCACAGGCGCAGGCTTATAAAGCTGATAGCGTTTCGGCTGTATGGTTCAAGCGCGGCATACGGAACGGAGCAGCAATGGAGTTGACGCTATACGGCAGGCCAAACCCGCGGCAGGCGGAGTTCTTCGCCTCCACCGCGGCGCATACGGCATACGGCGGGGCGCGCGGGGGCGGCAAAAGCTGGGCAATGCGAAGGAAGCTGGTGCTGCTGTGCTTAGGCTATAAGGGGCTTAATTGCCTGCTGCTCAGGCGCACGCTGCCGGAGCTGAGAGAGAACCACGTTATACCGCTGCTCAAAGAGCTTGGCGACGCCGCGGCATATAACGCCACGGAGCGCGTGTTCCGCTTCCCAAACGGCAGCCGCTTGAAGCTTGGCTATTGCGACGGGGCGAACGACGTATATCAATACCAGGGCCAGGAATACGACGTTATAGGCATGGAGGAGGCCACGCATTTTACCGAAGAGCAGATGCGCTTTTTGACCACGTGCAACCGCACCACGCGAAAGGATTTTAAGCCGAGGATGTATTACACGTGCAACCCGGGCAACGTTGGGCACGGCTGGGTGAAGCGGCTGTTTATAGACAGGCGCATGGAGGACGGCGAGCGGGCGGAGGATTACGCCTTTATACCCGCAAGCATATACGATAACGAAATACTTTTGAGCGCGAATCCGGAATACCTGCGCGCGCTTGAAAGCCTGCCGGAGGATATGCGCCGCGCGCACCTTTACGGCGACTGGGACGCGATGGCGGGGCAATACTTCCGCGAATTCTCCCGCCAAAGGCACGTTATCGCCCCGTTTGAGCTGCCGCGCTGGTGGCGGCGGTTCCGCTCGATGGACTGGGGCTATAACGACCCATGCTGCGTGCTTTGGCACGCCGTGGACGGCGACGGGCGCGTATACACCTACCGCGAACTATACGTCCGGCAGCAGCGGGCGGATCAGGTGGCGCAAAGCATAATTAAGCTGAGCGGGGACGAGGAGATAAGCTACACCGTGGCAAGCCCGGATATGTGGCAGAAGCGGGGCGCAATACTGAAGGGCGACGGCTTTGAGGGCGAAAGCCTGGCGGAGCTTTTCGCGCGGGGCGGCGTGCCGCTGGCAAGCGCGGACAATGCGCGCATAGCGGGCTGGCAAAGGGTGCGGGGCTACATGGCGGACGGCGCGGACGGAAAGCCCATGTGGCAGGCGTTTGACTGCTGCGAAAACCTCATACGCACGCTGCCCATGCTCATGTACAGCCCGCACAACCGCGAGGACGCGGCCGACGGAGAGGATCATGCGCCCGAGGCGCTCAGATACGGCCTTATGTCCCGCCCGAACAAAAGCAGCATAAAGGAACTGCCAAAGCGCCGCGCATACGACCCGCTCGGCAGCACAAGGCCGGCAAAAAGCTTCATGAACCAATAATACAACAATACAAAAAGGAGAAGGTAAACAACATGAAACAGGACGAAGCAAGGATAGAGCGCATATACGCGCTGTTCGATGAATATAGGCAGGCATACGCCGCCGAGTGGCAGCGGCTTGAACGCTGCGAAAGGCTGTACATGGGCGAGCATTGGCACAACGTGCCGCAGAGCGACACGCGCGAGCCGCGCCCGGTTACGCCCGTGCTGCAATCAACAATAGAGAACATTCGCGCGGATTTGATGGATCAAATGCCGGAGGCGATAATTACCGCGGACGACCCCGCAAACGAGCGCGCGGCGCAGGCATTGACCGAAATTTTGGGCGAAAACCACCGCCGCTGCATTACGAAAACGAATATGCAAAGCTGCTGCACGATTTGCTCATAGGCGGCTACATGGTGCAGGAAACGGGCTTCGACCCCCATGCGGACGGCGGGCTTGGCGGGGCGTTTCTGCGCCATGCGGACGCGCACAACGTTATGGTGGACCCCATGTGCGCGGATATACAGGATTCCCGCGCGGTGTTCAAGTTCGCCCCGTACCCGAAGGAATGGTTCAAAAGCCGCTATCCCGATGATTACGATAAGCTGAAGCCGGACGCGAATACTATAATGCCGCAGAGCGACGCGCATTTGGGCCGCGGGAACGATGAACGCATACTGATGCTTGAATGCTGGGAAAGGGAATACGATAAACAGACGGGCCGCTTCCGCGTGCATATGGCGCGCCTTGCGGGGCGAAGGATGCTGGAGGACAGCCGCACCGTAAAGCCGGAAGGCTACTACGCGCACGGGGAATACCCGTTCGTTATAACCGCGCTTTTCCCGCGCAAGGGCACGGCGCTTGGGTACGGCTATGTGGATATGTTTGCCACGCAGCAGCTTTACGCGGATAAGATAGACCAAATCGTGCTGAAAAACGCGCTTATGGCCTCCCATAATAAGCTGCTTATAACCGGCGCAAGCGGCTTCGACCCGGCGGACATGGCGGACTGGTCAAAGGAAGTGCATCAGGGGGACAGCCTTTCGGGCATAACCTGGTTCCCGACCGCGCCGCTGCCCGCGTACATAACCCAGTATGCCGAGGCCATACGCCAAAGCATAAAGGAGGAATCCGGCTCCAATGATTTTTCCCGCGGCACGACCTACGGCGGCGTTACCGCGGCAAGCGCAATAGCCGCATTGCAGGAAGCAAGCGGCAAGCGCAGCCGAATGACCGCGCGGCTTATACACGGCGCGTTTGAGCAAGCCGTAAGGCAGGAGCTTGAGGTGGAGCGGGAATACTGCGCCTTCAGCCGCACGGTACGGCTGAAGGGCAAAAAGGAGACAATGGCGTTCACCTATAAGGATATGTATGCGCTGTCCCCGCTGAACAACGCGCTGCCCATAGAATTTATGATAACCGTTAAGGCGCAGCGGGAGAACCGCTTCACCGTGGCGGCGCATAACGAAACGATTCTTTCGCTCGTGCGTCTGAACATGCTTGCGCCGGACGCGGCGCTTGAGCTGATGCTCTTTGACGGCAAGGAGCAGGCGCTGAGCCTTATGAAGGAGCGAAACGAAGCGCTCAGCGAAGCTGCATATTGATGAGCACAAACCCGCACGCTGCGCTATCATCCCGCGTGAGGAGCGCGCTTGCGTAGGTAAGCTCATATGCTTCCGCCGTGCCGGGAGTGCCGGAGCATATCATGCCGTAAACCGTCACGTTGTCGCCCTCCGCCGCCGCATCGTCAATGCGGAAAACATAGTCCGCGTGCGGATAAACGGGCAGCATAACGCTGCCGCCCTCGGCATAGGTGCCGTCCCCGTAGCTGTATACGCTCTCAGGCACGGCCGAAGCGAAGTATGAATAATACGCGCGCTCGTATTCCTCCCTGTTTACGGCAACGGAGCGGGTGTCCTCCGTGCCGCGGGTGAGCAGGCGGGTCATGAACGTGCTTGCAACATAGGGCGCGGGGGAAGAGGAGTCAAAATCGGAATAATCCAGCGCACAGGCCGCCGCAAGGTCGTTGAGCGGGCCGCGCAGGCGTTCATACTCGGCGGCGGTTATTGTTTCGCCAACGCATTCGGGATAGAAGGCATCCTTTGGGATTATGAACGAAAGCGCGCCCTGCTCCTCGGCAGCTATCGCTCCCGCGGGTATCATAACGCCGTAGCCCTGCTCCGCCGCGAAAAAGCCGGAATATATATCTATCGCAAGCGCGATCGTATCCACCGTCACGTCGCCGTATGCTGCGGCCGAAGGCGAAGCTTCAATCATATTGAATATCTGCTGCGCGGCAAGGGGCTCGGCCTCGTATACCATTGCGGCGGAGGCAAGGGAAAGCCTCTCCCCGAACGCATCGAGCACCATCGCGCTCAGCTTGATATCCGCATCAGCATCGCCGAAAACGGCTGTTTCGCTTAAGAATATGTTCGTAAGCCCGCCCGCGCGGGTAACGCGGGAGATAACGCGCGCATAGGCCGCGCCCTCGCCATCGGCATAGGGGAGGTATTCCTCCGCGGCGCGGGTCAAAAGCTCGTCCTTATATTCGGCAACCTCGGCGTTGGCATTGTCCGCCCCTATGAAGCCGCCGCCGAAAACGGGCAGGGTGTATTCAAGCGTGAACAGGGCGGATGCTTCGTCCGCGCCTTCGGGATAGAGCACGCGCTCCCGTGAATAGGTAACGCCGTCCGCTTCGCCAAGCTCCGTGCCGCCGTCGGCGAAAATATCCGCCATGCTCCCCGTTCCCTGCGGCGCAGGGGTAGCGGGGATAAGGCTGAACTGCGGCGCGGCGGGCGACGAATCTGGCTCCGTCGGCGCGGGAGTCGGCACGGAAGCGGGGGTATGCGTACATGCGCACAGCGCAAGGCCGAGCGCGGCTATTATAAACATGCAAACAAATCTTTTCATATATCATGCACCTCAAAAAGCAGGATACCACATATGCAATGGCATATACAACCGCTTATTTTGTAAAAAGGAGGGATAATATGGCAAAAACACGGGAAGCCACCGTTGAAATATGCATAACCACGCTTACGGACATATGCACCGATACCGAAGCGCGCGACGCGGACAGGATAGCCGCGGCAAAGCTGCTTATGGACATATGCCAGGATAAAGGCGAAGCGGCGGGCGAGCTGAAAATAATATTGAAGGACGTGCCGGGAGAATACTTGAAATAGAACATATAATATATATAATATGGATAACCGTTGAATCAGGGCGCTCTTTCGGCGTACAATAGAGCAAAGCCGCCGGAACGGGCGTTTTAGAATATGAATACTTTTACGGGAGGAAAAACTATGCCGGCTTATGCACACAGAATGGACGGAATCACGGGCAGCGCTATAAGGGAGCTGTTCAAGCTGCTTTCAAAGGGCGACATAATATCCTTTGGCGGCGGCAACCCTTCTTCTTCAAGCTTTCCTGTTGAGCAGGTGAAGGAGATAACGGATTATCTTTTGAATGAAAAGGCGGAGCAGATGCTGCAATACGGCGCAACGGAAGGCTACGCGCCGCTGCGCAGCGCCATAAGCGAGCATATGCTAAAGCCCAAGGGAGTTGACGCGGACGAAAGCTGCATTTTGCCCACTACCGGCTCCATGCAGGGCATGGACCTTATCTGCCGCATATTTTTAGACCGCGGGGACAAGGTGCTCGTTGAAGCGCCCACTTTCCTCGGCGTGCTGCAAACGCTGAAAATAGCCGGTGCGGAGCTGATAAGCGTGCCGAGCGACGACGAGGGCGTTATTACGGAAGATCTTGAAAAGCTGATAAAGGAACACAGGCCGAAGCTTTTTTACTGCATACCCACGTTCCAGAATCCTTCGGGCAAGACGCTGGGCCTTGAAAGAAGGAAGGCCATAGCCCGCCTTGCCGCGGAGTACGACATGATTGTTGCCGAGGACGACCCGTACTGCGATCTTCGTTACCGCGGGGAGCCTTTGCCGCCAATAAAGAAATTCGACACGAGCGGAAACGTTATACTGCTAAACAGCTTTTCAAAGATTATTTCCCCGGGAATAAGGGTGGGCAGCGCATACGCCACGGCGGACATAATACGCAAGATGACCATAGCCAAGCAGGGCGTGGATACGCACACCGCCAACCTTACGCAGGCCATAGCGGCGGAGTTCCTCATGCGCGGCCTTCTGCCCGGCCAGCTTGAGCGCATATGCCCCGAATACGGCAGGCGGCTTGACGCAATGCTTGACGCGATGGACAGATATTTCCCCGAGGAATGCGCCTATACGCGCCCCGAAGGCGGCTTGTTCGTATGGGGCGAGTGCAGGGGGCTTGACATGCTGAGCCTTGTTCCGCGCGCGACCGAGGAAAAGAAAATAGCCTACATACCGGGCGTACACTTCTATGCGCAGCCCGAAGGGCACGAGGGGACGTTCCGGCTGAACTTCTCCGGCACGGCGTTCGAGAACATAGACAAGGGCATGAAGCTTATGGGTGAACTGATGAAGGAGGAACTGGCGCGGTAGCGCGCTTACGCGCGCGGTGAAATCCTGCTGGCGCAGGGTGAAATATTGCTTACGCAATGTGAAATATGGCTGCGCCATGTGAAATCCGCCTGACGGCGGGTGAATGGAAGAGATTGTAAAGCTATGGGGACGGGAAGCCGTCCCCGTGTTTGTTTTATGCCGGAGTTTGTATGGCGCACCAAAAGGCTCCCCGGCCGGGGAGCTGGCAATACGCCGTAAGGCGGATTGACTGAGGGGTTGAGATAAACAAAGAGCAATGAGCCGCTTTATAACCCCTCCGTCCATTCGCTATCGCTCATGTCCACCTCCCCTTTCAGGGCAGGCAAACTCCCTCCGTCTTTTGCTTCGCAAAATCCACCTCCCTCGGTGAGGGAGGCTAATCTATGAGTTTGTAAAGCGCACTAAAGGCACCCTCTTAGAGGGAGCTGGAAATTCGCTGTAAGCGAATTTTCTGAGGGAGTCCGATAGGCTCCCCGGCCGGGGAGCTGGCACGGCGCAAGCCGTGACTGAGGGGTTGAAACAAACGGAGAGCAATGGGCTGCTTTATAACCCCTCCGGCTTTCGCTACGCGAAACCCACAACGCTGGTTGGAATATGGTCGTCTTGCAGCGCGGTTGCTACATATATGCCAAGATATATGAGTTAACGCTCCGGTTGGAACAAGGTCGCCTTACTCACTGCCGTTCGTAATTCTCCCTGTTCCTGCCCGTTCTCCGTTTCGCTTCGTCCGCCACAGGCGGCGCTCAACTCCGAACCTCACCCAAAATTCAAAAAACGTTCATTTTTTCGCCCCGCGGGATTTGTGGCTATGGGGTGAAAATTGTTGTATAATGCTTGCATCGGCGCGGCGGTATGCATCCGCGCTGAAGAAAGGCTATACGCATGAAAAAATCGCTTAAAATAATACTCATCGTGCTTGCAGCGCTTATACTTATCTGCGCGGCGGCAATAGGCATATTCTATATAAGAATAAACAATCCCGCGAATGTGTTCGATCATCTGAACGGCACGCCCGCCCCCGTGGACGTCACGCCCACCCCCGCGCAGGAAACGCCCGCGCCTACCGATGCCGCGGCAACGCCCGCCGTTACCGAAAGCGCGGAGCCCACGCCCGAGCCTACCCCCACGCCCATCAGCGAGGCGGAGCTTGAGAGCATGGCGGATCTTTCATTCATGAAGAATAGGGTCAATATACTGGTGCTGGGCATAGACCGCAGCGAGGAGCGGCTGGAGTCCAACTCCTTCCGTTCGGATACCATAATACTGGTGACTGTCAATTTCAAAACCGGCGATGTGGATATGATAAGCTTCCCGCGGGACAGCTACGTTAAGCTATATAACAAAAACGGCAAGCTTATTGACCCGCTTGACCCGTATAATAAGATAAACGAAGCCTTCTCACGCGGCGGCATGATGAAAAAGGGCGGCTACCAGAGCGAGATGAACACCGTAAGCGCGCTGCTCGGCGGCATACCGGTGAATTACTACGTCAGCTTTGATATGACGGCCGTAAAGGAAATAGTAAACGCCATGGGCGGCGTGGATTACGACGTGGATATTGAGGTGCGCATGAACGGGCGCGAGCTGCATCCGGGTATGCAGCATCTTGACGGGCAGGGCGTGCTGGATTACTGCCGTCAGCGCAAGGGCAGCAGCGACACCGCCCGCGCGGACAGGCAGCAGCGTATGCTCAAGGCCATATTTAATCAAATGAAGTCCACCGGGCAGATAGCCAACATTCCGAAGATTTATAAGGCCGTATCGGACTGCATAGAAACCGACCTTTCGTTCGAGCAGATTTGTGCACTATCCCTCGTTGCGGTGCGTATGGATGCGGAGCAGCTTGACAGGCACATGATAGAAGGCAAATTCGCAAGCCTTTATTCGCGCGATGTATGGCTTGTTGACAGGGAAAAGCTTATTGAGCTTATAAAGGACGTGTTCAACGTTGATGCCGAAATTGCCGAGGACGTTGACGGGGAAGCGATACTTGCCGCGGCAGCGGAGAATAACGCCGCCATTCAGGGCGAGCTTTACGGCGCAGCGCTGCTTTATAACGAAGCCAAGAGCATAACCGCGAACTACTCATCCTCCCTTTCAGGCGGGACAAAAAGCGCCATATCGTCGCTGAAGAGCAAGCTTGCAACGGCCATCCGCCGCGAATGCAAGCCCTATCTTGACCAATACAGCATAAGCATGGCCGATGCGCTCAACACAGCGTATGCGGAGCTTGGATTGCAGCAGAACGCATACAGCATGCTGAACAGCTATTCCGGCGGCATGGATTACGCCGGCGGCGGCACGTTCGGCTGGACCGAGGACGATATTGGGGACGATTGATTGACTAAAGCGCGCAAGCGTTGCTATAATAATGAGGAAAGCTGCCCATTCGGGCGGCGCGGAGGCGAAACACAATGGTGTTGTTCATAGACGCGGTGGATGAGCTGCTGAGCGAAAAAGGGCTCGGCTTTGTTACCAACATAATAAACATTGCGTTTATAGCGCTGGTGGCAATACTGATAACCAAAGGCGTGCGGCGGCTGATGCAGCGGCTGCAAAACAGCCACCGGATAACAGGCGACCCCGTTAAGCAGAAGCGTGCCGAAACGGCGGAAACGCTGATGGCAAGCATAATAAAATACGTAACGTATTTTATAGCGGCGGCGCTTATTGCAAGCGAACTCGGCTTCGGCGCAAGCGTAAGATCGCTGCTTGCGGCGGCGGGAATAGGCGGCATAGTAATAGGCATCGGCGCGCAAAGCCTTATTTCGGACATTGTGAACGGGTTCTTCTTCCTGTTTGAGGATCAGTTCTCCGTGGGCGACATGATAGACGCGGGCGGGGTAACCGGCACGGTGGAATCCATTGGCCTGCGCACGACTACCGTGCGTGCGTTCACGGGGGAAGTGAGCGTTATACCGAACGGCTCCATACGCACGCTTACCAATTATTCGCGCACAAATTCGCTGGCGATAGTGGATATACCCGTTGCGCTGTCTGCCGATGCGGACGCGGCAATGAAGCTCATGCGGCAGGAGGCGGAGCGCTACTGCGCAGAGATTGCGGACAAGGTATGCCAAAGCCCCGAAGTTTACGGCGTGAACGACGTAAGCCCCTTTGCAAAGACGATGCGGCTCGTTGTAAGCGTAAAGCCGCTTGAGCATTGGGCGGTGCAGAGGGAACTTAGGAAAAGGATACTTGAAAGATTCGTGCGCGAAGGGATAAAGCTTCCCGCGGCGCAGGGCGGCGGAACGGAGCGGAAATGATAGACGGCTTTGATATAGGCGACGCGGTGGAGATGAAAAAGCCCCACGCATGCGGCGGCAGCACATGGCAAATAACGCGCACGGGCGCGGACATAAAGCTGAAATGCTGCCAATGCGGCCGCGTTGTGATGATGGACAGGCTGGATTTTTTGAAGCGGGCAAAGCGCATAGTTGCGCGCGGAGGTGAAAATGAGTAATAGCGCCGTAAATAAAAGGCGGCTGAAGGCGCTGAAAAACGCGGCGGAGGCGCTGCACGAAAAGGATCCGGTATACAAAAGGGATTCGGACAGGCGGTTCATAGTTTCGCTTATAATAGTGATAACGCTTGCGCTGTCAATAAGGCTTTTTATAACCGAACCCACGCTTGTGGACGGCGAAAGCATGTACCCAACGCTGCTCAACGGCGAAAGGATGCTGGTTGAAAAGGTCAGCCTTTGGTTCAGCGAGCCTCAGCGTGGGGACATAGTTATATGCTATTACCCGGGCTATACCGTAAGCTGCGTTAAGCGCGTTATAGGCCTGCCCGGGGAAACGGTAAGCATTGAAAACGGCATAATATACATAAACGGCAAGGAGCTTGAGGAATCGGCTTACTGGAAATACCGCGGGGAGATAGATTTGGACATGGGCGAGGTAGTAGTCCCCGAAAACAGCGCCTTCGTGGTGGGCGACAACCGCAACAACAGCAAGGACAGCCGCGCATGGGGCGTGGGCGCGATACCGTATGAACGCATAACGGGGCGCGCACACTTCGTGATATGGCCGCTGTACGCAGCAAGGAGCATATGATATGGAGCTTTCTCCAAGGGCCGCGCGCAACCGGGGCGAATACAAAAGGCTGAACATATACACAATAGCCGCAAGCATACTTGCGGCTGCGTGCATTGTGGCGCTTATATTCACGGTGTGGTTTACGGCGGTCATAATAGATGACCGCGGCATGGAGCCCACGCTTGAGCGCGGGGACGCCGTATTGTGCGACAAGCTTGCCCTGACCTTCGCCTCCCCCAAGCGCGGGGACATGCTCTGCTACCGCGCGGTTTACGGCGGCGGGGTATATATGGGCCGCGTGGTTGGCCTTGCGGGCGAGGAGGTCGCCATAAATGGCGGCAGCGTATACATAAACGGCTGCCTGCTCAAAGAGGATTACATAACCGAAGCCTGCCCCGTTGACATGGAAGGCATAACCGTTGGCGAAGGAATGTTTTTGCTCCTTCCCGATGCGCGCAGCAGCATGCAGAGCACCGCAAGCGAGGAGCTGATAATAAGCGCGGAGCGCATAATAGGCCGCGTTGCCGTGCGCGTTGCACCGATAAGCAGAGTGGCGGTGTTCGAGTAGGTTTTTTGTCTATTTCACCCCCCAGTCTCACTGAGGGGTTGACTTAGCCAATACATAGGAAGCAAAAAGAGCAGCCTTAGCTGCTCTTTCATCATTTCTATATTTTATCAGTCGGCATAGTTGTTGAAGTAGCCCTGGACAAGGATTATGGGGGTGCCCTTGTCGCCGGAGCCGCTGGTCAAATCGCACAGGGAGCCGATAAGGTCGGTCAGGCGGCGGGGCGTGGTGCCCATGGAGGCCATTACGCGCTTGTTATCCTCGCGGCTCTTTTTGCGGATGGCTTCGCGCACGGCATCCTCAAGCTCTTTGCCGCTGAGGTGCTTCAGATCGTTGTCCGCAAGGTACTTCAGCTTCAGTTCGTTGGGCAGACCGTTGAGTCCGTCGGTATAGCCGGGGGAGACCACGGGGTCCGCAAGCTCCCAAATTTTGCCAACGGGGTCCTTGAACGCGCCGTCGCCGTAAACCATGGCCTCAACCTTCACGCCCGTGCGCTCAAGCATCAGCTTCTGTATGCCTTCGGCAACCTGCTGCGCATTTTTGGGGAAAAGCTTTATGTCGTCATCCGTGGCGCGGTTGGAGCCGAGCAGGCCGTATTCGGGATTGTAGCCGGAGCCGTTCACGGGGGCGGAAAGAATATCGCTCATCTTATAAACGTTTTCGCCGCCGGCGTTCTTTATAAGCCTTGCGGTGCGCTCGCGTGTATGTATATCGGCGGCAAGCACATCCTTGGTATAATTCACTATGGCCGCTGCGGAATTGGCGAATATCATCTCCGCTTCTGCGCCTTCGCCTTCTATTATATCGGTATAATACTGCACATAGTCCATTCCGGTGAACGGATGGCAGGGCTTGCCGAAATGCTTATGGAATTCATCTATGCTCAGCACGTCCCTCCAGGGATCAACGCCGCTTGCATCCAGCGTATCAAGGTCGATAAGATGGTTGCCCACTTCGTCGCTGGGATAGGAGAACTGAACGGTGACCTTCTTCGCGCCGCGGGCTATGCCCTTGAGGCAGATTGCGAAGCGGTTGCGGCTCTGTATCGGGAAAACAACGCCAACGTGGCCGGAAGGGAACTTGGCGCGCACATCCGCGGCAATATCGTCAACGGAGGCAAAGTTGCCGTCCGCACGGGCCACTACGGACTCCGTAACGCATACGACGTCCTTTTCGTTGATGCTGAAACCTTCCTGCTTGGCCGCGGCAAGCACGCTGTCTACGGCGATTGCAACAATGTCGTCCCCTTTGCGGATTATCGGGGCGCGGACTCCTCGGGAAATGGTGGTGCTCATGGCATATCCTCCGTGGTATTTTTTGCGATTTGGGGGCGTTTGTGTCTTTTTATCAAAACACGCGCAAAACCCTTTGACATCGCCGGTAAGATAGTATATCATAGTCGAGTGATATAAGCAATAATAATTAAAGCAATGGAGCTAAAAGCACGGCTTATATCTAACCATTGAACGATAACCAAACCATAATGGGAGGGAATGTACACCATGGCAAAGGATTACGACGTTATAATCGTGGGCGCAGGTCCGGCGGGAATATTCACGGCGCTGGAGCTTTTTAAGCAGGACAGCTATCTTAAAGTGCTGCTTGTTGACAGCGGCAAGGGAATAAAGGAGCGCAACTGCCCCGCAAGGAAGCTGGGCCGCTGCGTAAACTGCAACCCCTGCGCCATAATGAGCGGCTGGGCCGGCGCGGGCGCGTTTTCGGACGGCAAGCTGAGCCTTTCCCACGAGGTAGGCGGACACATAACGTCATATATAGGCGAGGACCGTGCGCAGGAGCTTATAGACTACGCGGACAGCGTATACGTCAGCTTTGGCGCGCCGGACACCGTGCACGGCCGCAACGACCCCCGCGTGGCGGAAATTGCATACGAAGCGAGCAGGTATAACATTCACCTTGTGCGCTGCCCCGTAAGGCATATGGGCACGGAATACAGCGCGGTGGTGCTGGGCAATATGTACGATGCGCTCTGCCAGTATTCGGGCTTCACCTTCCTTGGCGGCGCAACGGCGGATAAAATATTGGTAGAAAACGGCAAGGTGCAGGGCATTACCTATATAAAAGGCGGGCAGGAATACCGTGCTTACGCGCCCTATGTAGTTGCCGCACCCGGACGCGGCGGCGCGCAGTGGCTGCAAAACGAGGGCAACCGGCTGGATATAGGCATGAGCAATAACGAGGTGGACATAGGCGTGCGCGTGGAGGTGCCAAACTCCATAATGGATCACCTTACAAAGCCCCTTTACGAAGCAAAGCTTGTTTATTACGCGGATACGTTTGAAAACAAGGTGCGCACGTTCTGCATGAATCCGGGCGGACTGGTGAGCGAGGAGCATTACGAAGGCGGCATAGCCGTTGTGAACGGCCATAGCTACAACGATGCTTCCCTGCGCACGGAGAATACCAATTTTGCCATGCTCGTAAGCACGCATTTCACGAAGCCATTCGGCGAACCCATACGCTACGGCAACTATATTGCCCAGCTTGGCAATATGCTCACCGGCGGCGGCGTAATGGTGCAGCGGTTGGGCGATCTTTTGCTCGGCAGAAGGACGGACGAAAGCCGCCTTGCAAAATCCACCACCAGGCCCACGCTTAAAACAGCCGTGCCCGGAGACCTTTCGTTCGTGCTGCCGCACAGGCACCTTACAAGCATAATAGAGGCCATGCGCGCGTTCGATAAGCTGGCGCCCGGCCTTTACAGCAGGAATACACTGCTTTACGGCGTTGAGGTGAAGTTTTATTCAAGCAAGGTGAACGTGAACGACCGCTTTGAAACCTCTGTTTCCGGCCTTTACGCCATAGGCGACGGCGCCGGAATCACCCGCGGATTGATGCAGGCGAGCGTCACGGGCGTGTGCGTAGCGCGCGATATTAAAAAATCGTGTAAATAAGGCGCATTTCACGGTTGACAAAACCCTTGGCTTAAATTAGAATAGTAGTGCTGTATTATTGAATCGATAATATGGTCGCGCTGCGCTTTGCGGGTGTAGCTCAGTGGCAGAGCGTCGGCTTCCCAAGCCGATAATGTGGGTTCGATTCCCATCACCCGCTCCACTAAATCCCGTAATGTGCGGGAAAGTACAACCGAAAAATTTTAGGAGGATTGTTTCTCAATGGCAAAGGCAAAATTCGAGCG
>MSGS01000024.1 GCA_001940855.1 Christensenellaceae bacterium Phil1
TTGTCAACGCCTTTTTTGCAAAAAAACTTGAATCTTTTTTGCCGACCTCAAATTTTGTTAGGCACAGCGGGCTTTTTCTCTGCAAAATAAATTGCGGGGCAAAGCGCTGCCGCCTTGCCCCGCATGGAATATTATAGATTTTGTCGTTAATAAACGCCAAGCTTTTTAATAATCTACCTTCTTCAGCATGAAGTACAGCCTTGCGCCCTTGCCGGCGTCGCTGTGCTGCGTTGCGCAGGTGAACACGGTGAGGAAATCGTCCTTCACGTTAACGTTGGTGTTCAGCTCAAGCCCGCTCAGCTCTTTGGTCTGCTTTACGCAATCGTCTATCCAGGCCTGAACCTTTTCATCGGTGTCCTTATCGTGGTTTGTGTTGCCATAGGGATACCAAACGTACTCCATCAGGGACTTTTCAACGTCCGCGGGAGCCTTGGTTTCAAACATGGCGAATATCTCGTAGCGCGCCTCCTCGCCATAGAGATACACGTCCCACACGCGCTCGGAATACACCTTCAAATCGGGCAGGTTGCTGAGTTCCTTGCCGCAATACTTCTTTTCCTCGCAGTTCGACTTGCCCATATTGAATTCCTCAATATGGTGAAGCTGATGGAACATGCTGCCGGAGGGCCTGGAGTTGTGGCCGGTTATTACGTCGTTATGCTGCTGGCCGTAATAATAGGCGTAAACGGAGCCGGACTCGGCCTTTTCCTTGGCGGGGGTATGGTCGTTATAGTACCATTTGCCCGTCATATCGAACATGATGGGATAGCTTACATTCGTGCCGAGCACCTCAATGTAACCCACGGTATCGTTATTCGCTTCGTAAGCGCTCTTGAACTTATCGGCGTAGGTACCCCTTACCTTCCTGCCGAACTGGTCTATGCTGCCGGTGCCCGCAATGTATGCGGCAATGGTGTTCTTGTCAGCCGCGCGGCATTCCGGAGCGGGCAGGCCGTAGGAAAGGCTAAGCTGCAATGCGCGCAGCTTTGCGCCGCTAAGGTCGCTCTGCTTTGTGAGCACGGCGTCTATAAGTGCGGAATCCTCGTTCGTCACGGCGCCGTCGCCGTTGCCGTCGCCCATTATCACTATTTCGCCCACGTCGCCCGCCTTCATGCCGGTGGCAACCGTGTCGGTATCGGCGGCCTCGCTGCCGTCCGCCTTGGTTATGGCAACGCTGTCCGCGCCCGTGAACAGGGCGATCAGCTTCTTCGCCTGCTCAACGGTGCTGCCTATTTCTATGCCGCGTATGTAGTTCGCGCCGTTCACGTTTTCAACATAGGGCCTCAGGTTGAACGTCCCCACATCGCACTGTAAATCGGTATTCTTGCCGTATGCATAGGCATAGCCCGTGCGGTCCATAACAACCGCGTGCGTATCGCCCACGGCAACGGAAACCGCGTTCTTCACGGCGGTTATATCCTTTGAATCGGCGTATACGAGCGGGTCGTTGTCCGCCTCAACCTCCATGGCCGCAACCACGCTGCCGTCCGCACGCACGGCCACAAGACCCGCCGCGCCAACGTCAACCGCAACGTAATCGCTGTTTGCGTCAAAGGCGGCGGTGCTTACGGTGGCTATCAGCTTACCGTCTGCCGTTATGCCCGCAGCGCGGTCTGCGCCCGCGGCAATCTTTACAACATTGGCCCATGCGGAAACATCGGGCGCACCCGCGGTGGCCGCAACGGTACCGTCGCTCTTGAGGCCTATTGCAAAGCTTTCGCCCGCCGCAACCCATACCATGTCGCTCCATGCGGAAACATCGGGCGCGCCGCTGGTGCCGGTAACGGTGCCGTCGTTAAGCAGCGCAACGGCAAAATCGCCGCCCATGGCCGCCATGTATACGTTGCTCCAGCCCGAAACGGCCTCGCTGCCGGTCATCTCGCCCGCAAACAGGGCGCTGCCGTCCGCCTTAACGCCTATGGTGGCGCTCTTGTTGGCCGCAACGAACACTATGTCGGTCCAATTGCTCGTCCTGCGCTGGCCGTATTGGTCATGTCCGCCGGAAACTATCGTGCCGTTGGTCCTCAGGCCAACGTTATGTATGCTGCCCGCAGCTATCATGCCCGTGCCGCCGAGCGGAGCGCGCGTAAGGGCGGCACCCGCAGTTTGGCTCTGGCCGGGGTCTGTACTCTCCTGCGGCTTGGGCGTTGTGTCGCCCACGTTTACGGGAAGGTCAACATCCCCGTTATCCTGACCGCATCCTGCAAAAAGCGCCGTCGCCATTATAAGCGTAAGCAGCGCAGCAATGATCTTTTTCATGCATTATCCTCCATTCGTCCTGCGTATGCAGAATCTTATGCATATCATATCATATCGCGGCTCCCGCCGCAAACGAACCGCGCTTAATTTACATAATCTACATATTTTGTCCGCATATCGCGCCTTGCGCATGTTTTCGGTTGCCCTCGGCGGCAATAAAGGTTATAATATAATATCTATATTATAAAGTAGGCGTCGGCACAGCGTCCGCCGCCGGAGGATGAATTTGGAAACAAAAAAGGCTCCCGCATCGCGGGGTATTGTTATAGGTTTGGCGCTTGGCGCCGTTATGGGCGCGCTCAGCGGGTTCAGCGGGTTCAGCGAACTCGGCTTTGTGCTCGCGCCGGCGTTTCTGGGCTTCGTGCTCGGCTCGTGGGGTTATGCCGCGGGCGCGGTTTCTTTCGCCGCGTTCGGCATTGCGGCGTATTTTGTTGCCGGAATAAGCGCGTTTCCTTATGTTCTCGGCGCGGCTCTGCCCGCTTCCGCCGTGATAGGCTATGTTATATATAATAAAAAGCCTTGGCGCACGGCCGTCGCCCTCGGCGCGCTGCTGATGGGCATCGGGCTTTATGCTTATATATGCCTGCCCAGCATACTTGAAGGGCAGGAACCTTTTTATGCAATAGAGTCCTTCATTTCCGCATTCAGTCAGGATTTTACCGCCCTTGCGCAGTCCACGGGAATGGATGAAGATAAGCTCAGCTATGTCCGCACCGGACTTTTGCTCTATGAGGAGATGGCCGAAAGGATGACCATGCGGTTCATCTGCACGGCCGCCATGTTCTTCGCCCTTATCGATACGCTTATCGCCCGCGCGTTCACCCGCCGCACCGGGCGGGAGCTTCGCCCAATGGCGCCCATGCCGCTTTGGCAGCTTTCGCGCAACTTTACCTATGCCGCGGGCGCGGCCATTCTCGGCGCGGTGGCAACGCTGCTTTTGCAGCTAAACAATTCCGAAAGCGTGCTGGAGGCCGCGCAGCAGGTTGTGCTGGGGCCGCTTGCGCTCATGGGCTTCTGCTATCTCGATTTCAGCACCCGCCTCGGCCGCCCCGGCAGCAAGGCTAAGCGCATAATAATATATGTGCTCATCGTGCTCGTGCGGTACCGCACCAACATACTGGCGCTCGTCGGCCTTATGGACAAAATGCTCAAAACGCGCACGCGCTTCGTGCCGAATGATAAAGCCAAATAACCCCGGGGGAGGGTACCTTGGCCCCACAGGAAAGGATATGTTTATGGAAAAGAAACCGTATGCCGCGCTTGTACCGCTGTTCGTCGCGGCGCTGGCTGCTTCAGCCGCGCTGGCGCTGTTCCTAAAGCCGCTTTGGGTCGGCCTTCTGTCCGCGGCGCTCGTTGTGGCGTGCTTCGGCATAGGCATGGTAATAATAGGCGCGCGCTGGCGGCAGCTTCAGCAGGAATGCGACGATATTTTCCTTGAAAATTCATCCGCCGCTTCTTCCATAATAAATACAATTGATGTGCCCGCGCTCATATTCGATGATTCCGGCCGCATAATCTGGTCCAACGAGGCCATGGACGAAATTTATTCCGGGCGGGACATAAAAAGGATTCTGCCCTCGCTCGATACCCACGCCCCCACTCAGGCCACCACGCTTGAGTTCAACGGCAAAGCGTATCAAATAATGTGCAGCCCCATAAAGCGGGAGCACCCCTCCGCGCATAAGCTCACCTTCCAGTATTGGCTCGATAGGACGGAGGCGCTGCATTATACCCGCCTTTATGAAGAAAACATGCCGGTAGTGGCACTTATATACGTTGATAATTACGAGGAGCTGAATGCCGATAAGCAGTTCCAGCGCAACAGCGTGCTTTCGGAGGTGGAAGGCCTTGTCAGCAAGTTCACCTCTTCAATTCAGGGCACATACCGCCGCTATGAAAACGCGCGCTTCTTCCTTATATTCGAAGCAAAGTACATGGACGCGCTGGAGAAGGAGCGTTTCAAGCTGCTTGAGCTTGCCCATGCCATAGATACCGGCACCGAGCAGACCGTTACCCTTTCAATAGCCGTGGGCGCCGAAAGCCAGGTTGCGCACAGCGACGAATCCGCAAGGCAGGCAATGGAGCTTGCGCTCGGCCGCGGGGGAGACCAGGCCGTTGTAAAGCGCGGCACGAACTATGCCTTCTTCGGCGGGCAGAAGCAGATCGCCCTCACGCGGCAGTCCCGCGTAAAGGCAAGGCTTTTTGCAAAGGCGCTGCGCCAGCTTATGGAAAATTCGGATATGGTGTTCGTAATGGGCCACAAGAACGCCGATATGGACTGCATTGGCGCGGCTTTGGGGCTTATGCGTCTGAGCCAGTGCGCAAACCGCCGCGGCTATATAGTGCTTGATGAATCGAATGCAACTATCGAGGGCGCGCTCGACAGCATGGCCGAAAGCAAGCAGTATCACGACTGCGTCCGTACCGTGGAGCAGGCGCTTCAGCTTATCCGGCCCACAAGCGTGCTTGTCGTTGTCGATACTCAGCGCACAAGCTCCGTCCTTTCGCCCCAGCTTTATAACAAGGCCGCAAAAACCGTTATAATAGATCATCACCGCCGCCCCGTGGATTCGCTCAGCGCGCCTACGCTTAATTATTACGAAGCCGGCGCAAGCTCCGCCTGCGAAATGGTAACGGAAGTGATGCAGTATTTTGCGGACGGGCTCAAGCCCACGCCGTTTGAATCGAGCGCACTGCTTACCGGCATGACCATGGACACCAAGAGCTTTGCAATAAATACCGGCGCAAGAACGTTTGAAGCGGCGGGCTTCCTTAGGCGCAGCGGCGCGGATACCAGCATGGTAAAGCTTATGTATCAGGACGATATGACCACCTTCCGCAACCGCGCGAAGGTAGTCGAAAACGCCACCATAATGGATGGCGGCATAGCCATATCCACCTGCTCAAAGGATATGCCGAACAATATGCTCATCGCGGCGCAGGCGGCGGATGCTCTCCTTTCAATAAAGGGGATACAGGCTTCCTTCGTGCTTGCGGAAACACCCGGCGGCATAAACATAAGCGGCCGCAGCTTAGGGCAGATCAACGTTCAGCTTATATTGGAGCGCATAGGCGGCGGCGGGCATCTTGCCGTTGCGGGGGCGCAGCTTAAGGATATAACAATGAACGAAGCCGTTGACAAGCTGACCGACAGCATTTACTCTTATTTGGACGAAATAGGCGCGGATTATTCGCGCTCATAATAAAGAAATAACCAACAGGAGGTTTATAAAAACATGAAAGTCATTCTGCAAAAGGACGTTAAAGGCACCGGTAAGGCGGGCGACGTTTGCGAAGTAAACGACGGCTACGCCCGCAATTTCCTCATCCCGCGCAAGCTGGCCCTTCCCGGGGACGCAAGCAGCATCAACGCCGCCAATATAAAAAAGCAGGCCGATGCGCACCGCCTTGAAATGCAGCGCAAGCGCGCCAAGGAGCTTGCCGCCGGCATGAACGGGCTGAACGTTAAGGTATACGCCAAGTGCGGCGAAAACGGCAGGCTTTTCGGCTCAATAGGCGCGGCGGAAATATCCGCCGGCCTTAAGGAGCAGCACGGGCTTGACGTGGACAAGAAAAAAATTCGCCTTGACGAGCCCATAAAGGCGCTTGGCAAGCTGAACGTTACCGCGCATCTTTACGAAAACGCGGACGCGAAGTTCGAAGTAGAGGTTCTTCCCCTGCCCCAGAACAACTGATTTATACCCTGAGAGCAACACATTAAAGGTGGAAAGATAAAAGTGGAAGCAAGGACTCCCCCGCATTCGCTGGAGGCGGAAAAAAGCGTGCTGGGCAGCATGCTCATCAGCCGCGATGCAGCCGAACTTTCGGCAGAGATGCTGACCGTTCAGGATTTTTACATGCCGCAGCATCAATATATATTCGAAGCCATGTGCGACCTGGTCAACCATGCCAAGGCCGTGGACAGCGTTACCATTGTGGATGCGCTGGAGCGGGCGGGCAAGCTGGCTGCCGCCGGCGGCATAGGCTACATTGCGGAGCTTTCGCTTTTTGTCCCCAGCGCAGCCAACGTAAGCTACTATATTAAAATAGTAGAGGACAGGAGCGTTCTGCGTCAGCTTATAGCCGCGGGCGGCGAAATAATAAAAACCGCCAGCGATTCCGACGCCCCCATAACCGATATATTGGACGAAGCCGAACGGCGCGTATTCAATATATCCATGAAAAAGAACGAGGACACAATGGTTCCCGTGGACAAAAGCGCGCTGGAAGCGTATATGCGCATAGGCGAGCTTATGAAAACCAAGGGCGAAATAAGCGGCGTGCCGACGGGGTTTAAGGAGCTGGACGAGCTTACGAGCGGCCTTCAGAAGGGCGACCTTATAATCGTTGCCGCAAGGCCGAGCGTCGGCAAATCCACATTCGCAATGAACATAGCCGAATACGCCGCAACCGCAGCCAATAAAAAGGTCGCCGTATTCAGCCTTGAAATGAGCCACGAGCAGCTTACCACCCGTATGCTCTGCTCATTGGCTAAAGTGGACATGCAAAAGGTGAACACCGGCGAAACCACGGAGGAGGATCTTCTGGTCCTGAGCGACGCTCTGCTTACCCTGAGCGATTCAAAAATGTATATCGATGACAGCGGCAATCTCAGCGTTGCCGATATACGCAGCCGCTGCCGCCGCCAGCAGACGCGCTACGGGCTCGATCTGGTTGTTATAGACTATCTGGGCCTGTTACAGCTCGGCAACAAGCGCGGCAGCCTTGTGGCGGACATTGCGGAGGCCACGCGCGCGCTGAAGATACTCGCTAAAGAGCTTCAGGTGCCGATTATGCTTTTGTGCCAGCTTTCCCGCGGCTCCGAAAGCAGGAAGGAAAACGGCTACCGCCCCATATTGGCGGATCTGCGCGACTCCGGCGCAATAGAGCAGGACGCGGACATGGTGCTTCTGCTCTACCGCAAGGCGCTCGCCATGCGCAACAGGAAGGACGATTCCGAATACGGCGGCGCCCCTGGCGAGGAGATAGAGGACAACACGGCGGAGGTAATAGTTGCCAAGAACCGCAACGGCCCGCTCAAAACCGTCAATTTGGCGTTCCAGGGCATGTTCTCCCGCTTCGTGAACCCGTCCTAAACAGCATATAAAAAGCATAACGCCCGCTGACCACGGGCGTTTTTTCAGGAGGTAACAACTTTGGCTTTTCATCCGATAGATTTGGACTCATTCCCCCGCAGGGAGCATTATTTGAGCTTTATAGGCAACAATCAATGCAGCTATTCCATGACCGTAAACGTGGACATAACCGCGCTCGGCGCTCAAAAGCTTTACCCTGCCATGATATGGCTGCTCACGCGCACGGTTAATGAAATTCCTGAATTTCGCATGGCGCTTGTGGACGGCGTGCTTGGCGTATGTGATGATATGCACCCCGCATACACCGTTTTCAATAAGGAATCGAAAACCTTCTCCGGCATATGGACGGAGTTTGACCCGAACTATTCAGCGTTCCTCGCCGCGTATGAGCGCGACAGCGCGCTGTATTCAGCCACCGTGTCCTATGCGCCCAAGCCCAACACCCCGCCCAACTCCTTCAATGTATCCATGATGCCGTGGGCAACGTTCACCGCAGTGAATCTCAATCTTTATAACGGCGGCACGGCGCTGCTGCCCATATTCACGATGGGCAAAGCCTTCTTTGCGGACGGCCGCCGCCTGCTGCCCCTTGCCATACAGGCGCACCATGCCGTGTGCGACGGCTACCACATAGGCCGCTTCCTCGCCGCGCTGCAAGGGAATATTGATGGGTTTGAGGGGTAAATGCCCCGTACGTGTGCAGTACCAAAAGCCTGTCCTTAAAGGGGAGGTGGGTTTTGCGAAGCGAAAGCCGGAGGGGTTATAAACCAACTTATAGCTCTTTGTTTGTTACAACCCCTCAGTCACGGCTTACGCCGTGCCAGCTCCCCGTAAAGGGGAGCCTTTTGGTTAGCGGTACATAAAAACCATTGTACAATTTCGGCGGGCCGCCAATGACGGCCCCTACTTCGCATCTTATAAACTTTTGTCAAAAACCAAGGGGACGGCCTCCCATCCCCACAACTTTACAATCTCCCGCGCTCACCCGCCGCAAGGCGGACTTCACATGGCGCAGCCATATTTCACCCGTTCGTAAGAACGGATTTCACCGCGCGTAAGCGCGCTTACTCTATTCCCTCATCAGCGGTTTCTATCGCATCCTCCACGTTTTCGTCCTTTGCCGTGTCCGCCGCGGCAAACTGCGCCTTTTCAGGATGGCACAGGGCGCTGCGCTTATAGCACACATACATGGCTATGCTGCAAACCACCCAGCCCATCGGGTATGCGAGCGACACCAGCACGAATCCGCCGCCGAGCTTTGTGCCGACGTAAAGAAATATCTGGCGGAATACCACGAACGAGGACAGCATCACTATCATGGGCACCTTGGCCTTGCCTATGCCGCGCATAGCGCCCGCAAACGTTTGATTGAAGCAGGTGCAGAAGTAGAACGGCGCTATCATGCCAATGAAGCGGGAGCCGTATTGTATAACAAGCGAATCATTGGTGAAAAGCGTAAGGAGCTGATCCCTGAATATAAGCAGCAGCGCGCAAAGGAATATGGTCATGGATATGCTCATTATAAGCGCCTGCTTAACGCCCTGCCGAGCGCGCTCAAGCTTCCTTGCGCCGTAGTTCTGACCGACGAACGTTGTGGACGCCATGGCTATGCTCTGCGCCGGAACCAGCGCGTATACGTCCAGCTTGTTGTAGCTTGACCAGCCCGCCATGCAGTCCGAACCGAACGCATTCACATAGCTTTGCACGAACACATTTGAAAACGAGGTCAACCCCTGCTGCACGCCAGAGGGCAGGCCTATGGACAGCACCTGCTTTAGTATGTTGCCCTTTATGCAAAGGTGGCCCCAATGTATGGCATACGGCCCGGCGGAGCGCGTAAGCACGAACAGCACAAGCGCCGCGGACAGGAACTGGCTGACTATTGTTGCATACGCCGCGCCGGCAATGTCCATTTTGAACACTATTACGAACACAAGGTCCAGTATAACGTTCAGCACGGCCGAGAATATAAGGAAATACAGCGGCCGCCTTGAATCGCCCACGGCACGCAGTATTGCCGAGCCCATGTTGTATATAAACAATCCCGATATGCCCGCAAAATATATTGTCAAATAATCGTGCGCCGCGCCGAAAACGTCGTCCGGCGTGCTCATCATCGTGAGCATCGGGTCAACTATCGCCATGCCAACGCCCGTGGCGATAACGCTCATTATTATCGTAACAAGTATTGTTGTGTGCACCGCGTCGTGCAGCCGAACGTAGTCCTTCGCGCCGTAGGATTGGGATATAACAACGCTTGCGCCCATGGACAGGCCGGAGCACAGCCCGACAAGCATGTTTATTATGCTGCTTGTGCTGCCGACAGCCGCCAGCGCCTCTTTACCCACAAACTTGCCCACAACGATTGTGTCCACGGTATTATAAAGCTGCTGAAACAGCAATCCCGCCGCCAGCGGCAGCGCAAATGTTATCAGCAGCCTCCATATCGATCCGCTCGTCATGTCCGAATCGGCGCGCTTAATATGTCGCTTAATTCCTCGGTGACCCTTCTCATTTCCCTTGCTTACCTGTTCCAATTCCATGCTCTCTCTTTCTCTTACAACATCTTATATATCCTTTTATATATAATGATATCACATCGCATGGATTTGTCAAAGGCGCAAGCCCCGCTTTTTATGCCCAGCCCATCAATTGGATGAAACTATAAACAAGCCTGAGTCCGTAGAACACCATTACCGCGCCGCAGACTATGTTTATTATTCTCAGCAGCTTATCCGTTATTTTCCCGCTGAACAGGGATATTGCCGTGGTAACGCCGAAAAACCATATTACCGACGCACTCGTGAACCCTATAACAAACGGCAATTTTTCGCCCGCGGTAAGCGTTGCGCTCGCCGCACCCAGCAGCATTGTGCCGTCAATGAGCGCCTGCGGGTTTATCCATGTTACCGTGAACGCTATCGCCGCCGTTTTCAGCAGCGGTATGCCCGTATCCGCATCGCCCGCAAGGCCGGATTTTGAGCGTATAAGCCCAATGCCCATCCATATTATTATAAGGCTGCCTATCGCCAGCACGCCCTTCCTAAGCCACGGCAGCGCCTCCATCAGCGCACCCACGCCGAAGAAGCACGCAAGGCTGAGCGATATATCAAAAAAAGCAACTATTGCCGCCGTTGCAAACGCCTTCTTGCGCAGCTGCGTAACGGCCGTGTTTATAACAAAAAGATTTTGCGTGCCTATCGGCGCAACGTAAGCAAGCCCCATCATGAGCCCGCGCAGGTAGATAGCCATGTTCACTCCTTATTATTTAACAGGCAACTTTTATTATCCGCCGTTTATTCTTAACTGAATATATTATATGCTTAATGCATCTGGCGCGCAATGGCGCGCTATTTTATTGCAAAGCAAGTAAGGGCGAATTGCCCTTGCAATCCTGTGCATATATGCGGTAATATAAAAGCATGGAATAACGAACCGCTATTTTTCACGAGGTTATGTCATGGGATTGCGTCAAAGTCAGGAACAGCGACAGATAATCGGCCAGCGCATGTATCAATATATGGATATTTTAGCCATGAATATGGATGAAATAAACCGATATGTAGACGACGCCATGCGCGATAATCCGCTGATAGAGCTGCTCACACCGCCCGAGCATTTTGCGCATTACAGCGATTGGGATGCGGAAAGGCAGGACGCCTTCGATAGATATTCACAGCAAAGCGCCGGAAAAACGCTGGAAGCGTTTTTGCTGGAGCAGATCGCTTCCCTTAAACTGGATGAATCCGCCCGTTCCGCCGTGGTTTATATAATATGCAGCATGGATGAAAACGGCTATGTTCCGGAAAATATCGATTGTCTTAACGAAAAATACAGCCCCGCCTGCATACATAATGCGCTTGAAATGATACAATCGCTTGAGCCGGTGGGCGTGGGCGCACGCAGCCTTGGCGAATGTTTGCAATTACAATTGGCACGGAATAAAGAAAGCGATCCCCTTCTTTACACATTGGCGCATGATTATATGCCCCGCTTATGCCGCGGGCAGTTTAAGCACATTGCGAAGGAATTGAACCTGCCCGTTAAGCGCATAGAAGCGGCGTTTAAGAAAATGACCAAACTTCAGCCCAAGCCCGGCAACGGCTTCGGCCACAGTAATTATACAAATTATGCCGTTGCGGACATAGAGCTGCATTACGATAACGCCGCGCAAAAATACGCCGCAGTTTATCCGAACGACCGCTACGCAAATATAGGCTTAAACGATTATTATTCCCTGCTGATTTCGGATTCGAATACCGATGCCGAAACAAAGGCATACATAAAAGAAAAGACCGACTCCGCAAAATGGATAATAGGCTGCATACAAAAGCGGCGCGACACCTTGATGAACATAGCGCAGCTTATAGCGGAAAGCCGGCCGCAGGCGCTACGCAGCGGTTCCGCGCCCATCCAGCCGCTTAGCATAGATTATGCCGCAGCGCAGCTGAACGTTAGCCCGTCCACGGTTTACCGCGCGATACGCGGCAAATATATTTCCACGCCGCGCGGGGTACTGAGCATGGCAGCCTTCTTTGATAAAGCAAAGCTTGGTGCGGCGCCGGAAGCCGAGTTGTGCCGCAACGATATATCCCTTAAAATAAAAAGCCTTATCGCCAACGAAACCCACCCGATGAGCGACAGCGAAATATCCAAATCGCTTGAAGCGGACGGCATAAGGATATCCCGGCGGACGGTAGCCAAATACCGCGAGGAAATGCATATACCCTCTTCGTCATGCAGAGTAAGGATAAAAAGCGAGGACAGCATATGAAAAGAAAGCGCGTAGTAATAGTCACCGGCAATCAGCGCGTGGCGCAGGCAATATTCAACGATGTAAAGGCCGTGTTCAACAATGACGTTGATATAGATATAGTATATCCTTCCCAGATAGCATCGCTGGACGCCGTGGAGGCGGACGCCTTTCTTGTTACCCGCTGGTACAACATAGGCGGCCTTACGGACAAGGTATCCAGCAAATCCAAGGTGGTGCGCACAACCCGCACCATATCCGAAAGCGGCTATAAGAAAATAACAAAGATCCCTCCGGGAACCAACGTGCTTGTGGTCAACGATTCCGAACAATCCACGTCCGGCGTGATAGAGCTGCTGATGGATCTGCATATAGACGGGCTTACATATGTTCCGCATACCGCCGGGCATTATGACCCAAGCCTGAAAATAGCCATAACCCCTGGCGAAAGCCGGTACGTTCCAAGCTATATCGAAAACATAATAGACATAGGCAACCGCCATATAGACATTTCCACCGTGCTTGCGCTTTGCAATGTTATGGAGGTGAACATATCCGAAATTGCCGGCCCGCTTATGAATTATTTCAATATGCTGCTCTGCCGCGATGTAATATCCCGCCAATACAGGGATACGCTTTCAAAAAGCATGTATATGAACAGCATCCTTAAACACATGGAGCAGGGCGTTCTGCTTACCGCGCCTGATGGCCGCATAATACTGAGCAACGGCAAAATGAACGAGCTGCTGCGCATGCAGATAACCGAAAACCGCGACTATGTATCCGCCGTGTTTCCGGAAGGAACGGCGGCGCGCATAGCCAATATGGATAACGATACGCTTGCGCTTAACGTTAACGGGCGTGAAATGCTCATTAACCACGAAACGCTTAACTTTGGCGATACGATAAACCACAACCTTTATTTTTTCAACGACGTAACGTATATCCGCCGGCTGGAGCGCAAATCCCGCGAGGAATCGCTCCAGAAAGGCTTTGTTGCCAAGCACAGCTTTGATGATATCGTGCACGTTTCCGCCGTGATGGATGAATGCATACGCCGCGCGCGGCTGTTCTCCCGTTCCGATAAAACCGTGCTTATACAGGGCGAAAGCGGCACGGGCAAGGAACTTGTTGCGCAATCCATACACAACGCCTCCTCCCGCAGGAACAAGCCTTTCGTCGCTGTCAACTGCGCCGCGCTGCCGGAAAGCCTGCTTGAAAGCGAATTGTTCGGCTATGAACGGGGCGCGTTCACCGGCGCAAGGCAAAGCGGCAAGAAAGGATTGTTTGAACAGGCAAACGGCGGCACAATTTTTCTGGATGAAATTGGCGATATGCCACTGGCGCTCCAATCCCGCCTGCTGCGCGTTTTGCAGGAAAAGCAGGTGATGCGCGTTGGCGCGGACAGCATTATTGATATAGACGTGCGCGTTATTGCCGCCACGAACCAGAACCTTATGGCAAAGATGGAGGAGGGCATATTCCGCAGCGATCTTTATTACCGGCTGAACGTGCTGCCGTGCCACATAGCTTCCCTAAGGGACCGCAGGGAAGATATAGTGCCCCTGTTCCTTAACTTTATAGGGCAAAAGTCCATACCAAACGACCTTGCGGCAAGGCTTAAAAGCTACGACTGGCCAGGCAACGTGAGAGAGCTTGAAAATACAGCAGAGTATTACACAATGATGCGGGACTTTGACATGCCTCTGCCGGAGCATATTCAGCCGCAGCACACCGCCGCCGGAGCGCTGGACAGTGACGATATAGCAATACTATCCGTGCTGAGCAACGGTTACATAGGCCGCAGCGCGCTGAAGAAAAAGCTGGAAGCCATGGGCATAAGCTTAAGCGAATACTCAATACGCAAAAAGCTGGACGTTCTGCAAAGCCGCAATTATATAAGCAGGCAGCTTGGCCGCAGCGGAACCCGCATAACCGACGATGGAAGGGACGCTCTGCGGCGCCGCATGGGCAAATAAGCGGCGTTCGACCACTTTCCTTTAATTGGACGAATTATTGGGACGATTCCGTCCGGTTTATTCTGCTTTTTATTTCTCACTCCGGCATTGTGCCGATCGGGGGCGACCTCCCCGCTTTTCGTTTTTCTCCAAATTCCGCTGATTTTACAAATTTTTATTCTATTTTGCCCATTGCCCTTCCGGTTGGCATGATTTTTGCATCTATTAATTGTTATAAGGGCTATATGGAAAAATATATGGCTAAACGCTCAATAAAAGAAGGAGGATCACAATGTACAAGAAATTTGCCGCCCTATTGCTTGCAGTCATTATGGTTTTTGCCATGTTTGGCTGCCAAGGCGCCACCGAACCCAACCCAAACAGCACCGTCGCCCCCACGCAGGGGAATAACGACCCCGCGCAAACCAATACCGAAACCAACACCCCCGCGCAGAACACCGAAAAGGTATACACTACCTATACTCAGGTGTATTCCGCAGAGGTAAGCACGCTGAACTATCTGCAAAGCACCGCGACCGATGTTACCGTGCTCGGCTCGCTGTGCGTAGACGGCCTTGTGGAATTCGACCGCTACGGCGTTATGCAGCCCTGCCTTGCCGAAAGCTGGGATGTTTCCGACGACGGCACCGTATATACCTTCCACCTTCGCAAGGGCGTAATGTGGTACACCTATGAAGGCGAAGAATACGCCGAGGTCAAGGCGGGCGACTTTGTTGCAGCAGCCGAATATGTGCTCAATGCCGCCAACGCCTCCAAGGTGTCCAACACTCTGTATCACAACATTGCCGGCGCAAAGGACTACTACGACGGCACTACCGCCGATTTCAGCACCGTCGGCATAAAGGCGCTTGACGATTACACCGTTGAGTATACCCTTGTTGCGCCGCTGCCCTATTTCATCAAGATGGTATCCCTTAACCCCTGGTTTCCCGCGCAGGCCGACTTCCTGGCCGAGCAGGGCGATCAGTTCGGCACAAGCAACGATACCCTGCTGTACTGCGGCGCGTATCTTTTCGATACCTTCGAGCCCGAATATCAGCGCGTGCTTGTCATGAACGAGAATTACTGGCACAGCGATATAATCTCCATAAAGAAGCTCGTATGGAAATACAACAAGGAAGCCTCCGCCAACGGCCCCGAGCTGTATCTGCGCGGCGAAACCGATAAGGTCACCCTCGGCACCGATATAATCGAAGAGTGGAAGGCCAATCCGAATCTTTGGGATCAGGTACATCCCGCCCAGCTTACTAACATGTCCTACTGGATGGGTTTCAACTTCAATCCCCAGTTTGAGGAGCAGTATAACCCCTCCGCGTGGAAGATAGCCGCCAACAATCTGAACTTCCGCAAGGCAATGTTCTATGGTTACGATCGCTATGCCGCAACCATGACGCTTGACGCCTATACCTATAAGGAGAAGTGCATAAACACCTATTCAAGGCCAGGCCTTGTGCAGGTGAACGACGTTGACTATCTGATGATGAGCGGCCTTGACGAATACTCCACCCAAGAGAACCTGTTCAACGCCGACAAGGCCGTTGAATACAAGGCCAAGGCCATGGAAGAGCTTGCCGGTCAGGTAACGTTCCCCATACTTGTGTACATGCCCTATAACGCCAGCAACAACGCCACCACAAAGCGCGTGCAGGTAATAGAGCAGCAGATGGAAGGCGTGCTCGGCGCCGACTTTATAGACATAGTGCTCGTTGGCTATTCCGGCTCCAGCTTCAATGCCGATATCCGCAACGCCGGCAACTGGGCATTCATGGAAGTTGGCTGGGGCCCGGACTATGCAGACCCCATGAGCGGCTTTGACCCCCTGCTTAAGTCCAGCATAGGCTCCCGCTACGGCAGCATATTCATGGCCGAGGACGGCTATGATGCAGAGCTTGGCTACGGCACGTTTGAAAAGATGGCCCTTGAAGCCAACTCCATAACCTCCGACCTCAAGGCTCGTTACGAAGGCTTTGCCGCGGCGGAAAAATACCTGCTCGATCAAGCGATGGTTATCCCATGCTTCCTTTCCGCCGGCGGATATCAGGCCTGCAAGCTCCATCCCTTCTCCGGCATGTGCGGCCAGATGGGCGATTACGGTCTGAGAAAGCTCAAGGGCGCGGTTGTGCTTGAAAAGTCCATGAACTGCGATGAATACGCCGCCGCCAAGGAAAAGTATATTGCGGAGCGTACCGAAGCGCGCCTTGCCGCCGAAAAATAATAAAACAGAAACCTGATTGTTCTCCCCCAAATAAAGGGAAGGTGCGGACGATTTCGCGCCTTCCCTTGCAAAATCAAAGAAGGATAAGGGTATAACCAATGCTGAAATACATACTAAAACGCTTGCTGCAGTCCGTATTTACCCTTTTTATAATAGCAACTGTAGTGTTCCTGCTCATGCGCCTTATGCCGGAATCCGGCTATTTCGGCGAAGAGTTCGATAAAATGGATCCCGAGCAGATAGAGGCCTCCCTCAAGGCAATGGGCCTGCGCGATCCCATACCCGTTCAGCTCATGCGCTTCTATACGTCCATACTGAAGGGCGATTTCGGCAAATCCATAGTTTTCCGCCCCAATGTGGACGTGATGAAAATAATAAAGCAGAAGGTTCCGTATTCGCTCCCATTCGGCCTTGCTTCGGTTGCAATAGGCCTGGTAGTCGGCATATCAATAGGCGTGCTTATGGCCCGGTTCAAGCACCGGGCGCCGGACATGCTGGGAAACGCATATGTTGTTATAATAAACGCCGTGCCCGCCGCGGTGTACTATCTGTTTATTCAGATATATATTTCCGATCTTCTGAAGCTGCCCATTCTTTACGATGCCGATAAGCCCGTAAGCTGGATACTGCCGGCCGTAAGCATGTCGCTCAGCGGAATTGCGTATTACGCCATGTGGATGCGGCGCTATATGCTCGACCAGATGACAAAGGATTACATCAGCTTTGCCCGCGCAAAGGGCCTTTCCAATAAAAAGCTGATGGTGCGCCACGTTGTGCGAAACGCCTTCGTGCCAATAGCGCAGTATCTGCCCGCAAGCGTGCTTATGACAATATCCGGTTCAATATATGTTGAATCGCTGTTTTCCATCCCAGGCATGGGCGGTTTGCTTATAGCTGCCGTACAGCGCCAGGATAACCCGCTTGTTCAGGCGCTGGTGCTTATCTATTCAAGCATAGGCATACTGGGCCTGCTGCTTGGCGATCTTCTCATGGCGCTGTGCGATCCGCGCATAAAGCTTGGCGGGAAAGGAGGAGCAAACCGATGAAAAAGGTAACCAAGCTTGAAAAAAGCATAGAGGAGCAGATAGCCCAATACGGCGAAAAGCTGCTTTTTTCCGAAGCCGAATACAACCGTGACAATGCAGAGGACGGCGGCTATTCAAACTATTCATATTGGCGCTCCACATGGAGATCGTTTACCAAGAACAAGGTTGCCATGTTCTTCATGTACCTGCTCATAGCGGTGCTGCTGTTCACCATAATACAGCCCATGCTGCCCAACCAGAAGGACCCCAACGAAATATTCTGGGTCGGTACCGCGCCCGATATGAATCACCGTCCGGATTCCGAATTCTGGTTCGGCACCAATTCAACAGGTCAGGACCTTTGGTCCAGAATATGGCACGGTACGCGCACAAGCCTGCTGATAGGCATTGTTGTTGGCTTCTGCAACGCATTCATAGGAATACTTATAGGCGCGCTGTGGGGCTATGTCCGCATGCTTGATAGATTCCTTACGGAAGTTTATAACGTGCTGCACAATATTCCCAACAGCATCGTGCTCATATTGATATCCTATATACTCAAGCCCGGCGTAGGAACAATGATATTCGCCATGTGCGTAATGGGCTGGCTGCCCATGTGCCGCTTTGTCCGCAACCAGATAGTTATAATAAGGGACCAGGAATACAATCTTGCTTCCCGCTGCCTCGGCACGCCCACGTTCCGCATGATAACCAAAAACCTGCTGCCGTATCTTGTCAGCGTTATAATGCTGCGCATAGCTTTGGCAATTCCCGCCGCCATCGGCAGCGAGGTTTTCCTTACCTATATCGGCCTTGGGCTTCCGGTAAGCATACCGTCGCTCGGCAACCTTATAAACGAAGGCAGAATAGTTATGATGAGCGCCAGCTCGCGCTATCAGATAATATTCCCCTCAATAGTGCTTTCGGCCATAACGATCTCCTTCTATGTAATAGGCAATTCGTTTTCCGATGCTGCCGACCCGAAGAACCATGTATAAGGAGGGATAGAGCATGTCAGCAGATTACAGCGAAAAAATACTTACGGTAAAGGAGCTTGAGGTGCAGTTCAACCTCAGGGGACAGGTGCTTACAGCCATACGCGGCATATCGCTTGATATTTATAAGGGCGAAAGCCTTGCAATAGTTGGCGAATCCGGCTCCGGCAAATCCGTGTTTACAAAAACCTTCATGGGAATGCTGGATAAAAACGGCAAGGTCACAAAGGGCGAAATACTTTATAACGGCATGGATCTTGCCAAGTTCGGCAGCGAAAAGGACTGGCTTAAAATAAGGGGCAAGGAGGTTGCCATGGTGTTTCAGGACCCCATGACCAGCCTTAATCCACTCAAAACCGTCGGCAAGCAAATTCAGGAAGCGCTGGAGCTGCATCAAAATCTGCATGGCCGCGCAGCGCGCGAAAGAACAATAGAAATACTTTCGGACGTTGGAATAAGCGAACCCGAAAGGCGATATAAGCAATATCCGCACGAATTTTCCGGCGGAATGCGCCAGCGCGCCGTAATAGCCACGGCAATAGCCTGCAACCCCAACATTCTTATTTGCGATGAACCCACGACCGCGCTTGACGTTACCATACAGGCGCAGATAATAGAGCTGCTTGAGCAGCTTCAAAAGAAATACCGCCTGACGATAATATATATCACGCACGACCTTGGCGTGGTTGCAAAGGTTGCGGACAGAATAGCCGTTATGTACGCAGGCGACATAATAGAAATCGGCCTTTGCAACGAAATATTCTATAATCCTCAGCATCCTTACACATGGGCGCTGCTTTCAAGCCTGCCGCAGCTGGGCATAAAGGGCGAACCGCTTTATTCAATACACGGCACGCCGCCGAACCTTTTCAAGGAAATAAAGGGCGACGCCTTCGCTCCGCGTAACCCGCGGGCGCTGAACATAGACTATGTTATCCGCCCGCCGTATTTTGAAGTATCCCCCACGCATTATGCAAAAACATGGCTGCTCGATCCCCGCTCGCCCAAAATAGAACCCCCGTCGATAATCCGGCGGCTAAGGGACAGATGGAAGGAGGCCAACCCCAATGAGTGAAACGCGGGAAAAACTGCTTGAGGTCAAAGACCTTCATGTTGAATTCGGCAAAGGCCGCAAAAAGTTCGAGGCCATAAAGGGCGTAAGCTTCGACATATATAAGGGCGAAACATTCGGTCTGGTGGGCGAGTCCGGCTCCGGCAAAACCACCATAGGCCGCGCAATAATCCGCATAAACCCCGTTTCTTCGGGCGAAATACTCTTTAAGGGTAAGCGCATAAGCGGCAAAATAGACAAGGAAACGAACAGGGAAATCGTCAAAAAGATACAGATGATCTTTCAGGACCCCATGGCCTCGCTCAACGAGCGCGCAAAGGTGGACTACATCGTTTCGGAAGGGCTGTATAACATAGGCGGCTTTTCTTCGGAGGAGGAAAGGCAGCTAAAGGTCAAGAAGGCCATGCTGGACGTTGGGCTTCCGCCCGAATTTGCAACGCGCTTCCCGCATGAATTTTCCGGCGGACAGCGCCAGCGCATAGGCATTGCGCGCGTGCTTGTTATGCATCCGGAGCTGATAATTGCGGATGAGCCGATAAGCGCTCTGGACGTTTCCATAAGGGCGCAGGTGCTCAATCTGCTTTCCGATCTGCAAAAGGAATACGGGCTGACGTATCTTTTTATTGCGCACGATCTTTCCATAATGCGCTTCATAACCAACCGCCTTGCCGTTATACACAAGGGCCGCATAGTGGAACTTTCAGAAACTGAAAAGCTGTTTGCGCACCCGCTGCATCCATACACAAAATCGCTGCTTTCCGCAATACCCCAGCCCGACCCATTGAGCGAAAAGGGGAAAAAAACGCTGCCCTACGACCCATCCTGCCATGATTATTCCGTGGATAAGCCGGAATGGCTGGAACTTGAGGACGGCCACTTTGTGCTTGCAAACAATAAAGAAGCCGAGCAATACAGAAAGGAGCTTGCAAACTGAACATGAACCACATTATTTCAAAATCCTGCACCGACGCGCAGGCATATATAGTCCCCTTCAGGGCCGGCAGCCCCCGCAGCGTAAGCATAGCGCCGGAGATAGACGCGGCCGTTGATTTAGCCATAAACGGAAGCTTTGGCGGCAATTTGGGCGAAACATACGCAATGACCCTTCCCGCGGGAGATAAGCTTACAAGCATAATATTGCTTGGCCTTGGCGCGGACAGGCTGAGCGTGAGAGATATCCACACCAAAGCGGCGCCTGCATTTAAGCAGGCTAAGCAGCTTGGCGCAAAGCACGTTGCCGTAATGCTCGATCAGGTAAGCGAATTGAGCGAATCGGCCGAGCTTTTCGGTGCATTGGCAAGGCTGCCGCAGCTGGTTGGGTATACAAACAGCGGGCTTAAATCTAACCCCGAAAATAAAAACTTTGAGCAGATAACGTTCGTTACCGCGGCAGACACTCTCGATGCCGCCCTGAGCGAGGCCGTTGCAACCGCCCGCGGCACAGTAATCGCGCGCAGGCTATGCAACCTAAGGTCAAACGAGCAAACGCCGCAGTCTTTGGCGGAGGATGCAGCCGCGCTCGGCAAGGAGTACGGCTTCGATGTGCAGCTGTTCGACAAAGCCGCAATAGAGGAACTGGGCATGGAAAGCTTCCTTTCCGTGGCCCGCGGCGCGCATAACACCCCGCCCGTGCTTATCGTGATGCGCTATCTTAATGGCGGCGACTCGCCGCGCATCGGCCTTGTGGGCAAGGGCATAGTGTACGACAGCGGCGGCTACAGCATAAAAACCACGCCCGGCATGAAGAATATGTTTGACGATATGGGCGGCGCAGCCGCGGTAATAGGCGCAATGACCGCCGTTGCGGATCAAAAGCTAAAGGCCAACGTAATAGGCGTTATTGCCGCGTGTGAAAACAAAATCGCTGCGGATGCTTACGTCCCCGGGGACATAATAGGCTCCATGAGCGGCAAAACGATAGAGGTCATAAGCGCGGACGCGGAAGGCAGGCTTACCCTTGCGGATGCGGTAACGTATATACAGCGCAAGGAAAGCTGCCGCTTCGTCGCCGACATCGCCACCCTTACCGGCAGCGCAAAAACCGCCGTCGGCAAATACAGCGCCGCCGTGCTGACAAATAACGAAGAGCTGTATGCTTCCGCGCGGGAAGCCTCGCGCCTGTCCGCCGAAAAGATATGGCGGCTGGATAACGACCGCGAAATGCTGCCGTGCATAAAAACGCCCGTAGCGGATTTGAAAAACGCCGGCAACGCAACGGTTGACGGCGGGGGATGTATGCTGGGCGGAATGTTCGTGGGCGAATTTATAGAAAACGATATCCCCTGGATACATATAGACATGGCCCCCGTAAACTTCCGCACGGAGCCGCCGGCATACTGCGCATACGGTGCAACGGGCTACGGCGCTTCATTGCTGTATCATTTGGTGAAGCAGCTTAAAGGCAACGCATAAGGAGGGCATCAGCATGAAACCGCGTATAGGAATAATGAGCAGGTACCTTGCCAAGGACAACCGTTTTGTTACCAAAGCCGGCTACATTTATGCCATTTCGGCCGTGGGCGGGCTTCCCATACAAATACCCATAGCCGATGTTGCCGACGTTGATGCAATAGCCGGCATGGTGGACGGCATAATAATAACCGGCGGCGCGGACGTAACGCCGCTGGTATACGGCGAGCAGCCCGTGCCCGCAATAGGCCCCACCTGCGGCGCAAACGACAGATTTGAAATAGCCCTTATCCATGCCGCGCTTGCAAAGAAAAAGCCCGTGCTCGGCATATGCCGCGGCATACAGGTTATAAACGTTGCCTTCGGCGGCACGCTTTATCAGGATATCCCCAGCCAGATATCCCGCGATATCTGCCATAATCAGGGCGCCGCCGGAACCGAGCGCACGCACAGCGTGGCCATTGAGCCGGGCAGCTATATGCACGGCATAGCCAAATGCGATACCATGCTTGTCAACAGCTTCCATCATCAGGCGCTCAATACCATAGGCGACGGGCTGAAGGTAAGCGCGCGCGCCATGGACGGCGTTGTCGAGGCCGTTGAAAATGCGGATGGTTCCGTGTTCGCCGTGCAATGGCACCCCGAATTGCTGTATGCCGAAAATCCGGAGCACCGCGCCATATTTGAAACATTCGTAAACAGGTGCGCCGCCAAATAGCGCCGCAATATAAACAGGCATTCACGCTAACACTGTTCGCAGGGCCCGCGCCACATAGTCAGGTGCGGGCCCTGCGGCACTTTTATGCATGCCGCGCTATGTGTTATTAAGCAGCTGCTTTCTCTCTTTCCAGTCCGGCATCATCGCTGCAAGGAAATCATAGAATTGCTTTGAATGATCGGGATATATAAGGTGGCACAGCTCGTGCAGCACAACGTATTCAACGGCTCCTCTCGGCGCCGCGAGCAGGCGCTTATTCAGCGTGACTATGCCCTTTTTAACGTGGCATGTGCCCCAGCGCGATTTCATGTCCCTTATGCGCAGCTGCGGCCTTTCAACGCCGTATTTCTCAAACGGTGGATATAATTCGTACAGCATTTCGCCGAATACTGCCCAGCATTGCCCGTTTATGAAGTTATCAATCAGGCGGCTTTTTCTGCCTAAATCATTAACATCCTTTACCGCTATGTGAATATATCCTCCTTCGATCGATACGGATTCCTTATCCGCGCGAAGCACCTGCAAAATATATTCCTGTCCAAGGAGCGTAATCATTTCACCGCTTATGTATTGCTCCGGCCGCTGCTCGCGCTGCGCCGCTTTTTTGAATTTATCCTGTGCATTTGCAATAAACGCCGCCTTGTCGCCGACGAACCTGTCAACCTCTTTATCGCTTATAAATTCATTTGCCGAAACGTATATGCTGCCGTCTCTGCGTATTCTCAAATTCATGTTTTTTACCATTTTGCGCTCCAGCGTATATATAAATTCTCTGCCCTGTGCAAAGACCGTTCTTACGGCAATGTTCCTCATGCTAAAAAATCCCCCGTAAACAGGCCGTTTTGACCATATTCTATTTTTTTAGTTTAGCACGCGATGCGGCGCATAGCAATCATAAGCAGCTTTTTCTTATGCATAATTTATGCATAAACCATAAACATCCATATTGACATAACCGATACTAAGGTGATAATATAGGGAAAAATTCGTATAAGTTGTACGGACAACCGATTATATAGTTGTTGCTAATTGCAGTCAACCGTAGGTTGGATGAATTGAAACATCGGTATCCAGCACAACCTAATAAGCAATAACAATAACGAAAGGGCAAGGCAATGATTCTAATTCAGAACACGGTGAAGCGGGTCACATTCGGCGATAACTCATCCTATCAAAACGGGCTGCTTACCGTTTCCAAGGAGGAGCTGTCCGCAGCGGCGCTCAAAAATACCGATGGGAAATATGCCTTTGATATCGACGTGTGCTGCCCCGGCGAAAAAACGCGCATCGTTCACATTACCGATGCCATTAAGCCTTCCTATAAGCCGGATGCGGCCGCTTTCCCCGGCTGGACAGAAGGCGAAAACAAGTGCGGGCAAGGCGAAACCGTTCAGCTTGAAAATCTCTGCCTGCTGCAAACGTTCGCATATCCCGGTATTCAGGAAGGCATAGTAGACATGTCCGGCGAAGGCGCGAAGTATTCGCTATTCTCCAAAAAGATCAATCTGGTAATGTCCGTAAAGCTGCTCGATGCGGCTATCGAAAAGCCCGTTTTGGCAAAGGACCTTGTAAGGATGCAGACGCAGGCCGCGGAATACCTTGCATCCATCGCCAAGGATGCCTGCGAAAAGAAGATTGAAATAAACAACCCGCAGCCGTCCTCTCTGCCCCGCGTTGGCTATGCCTATTTTGTGCAGGCGCAGGGACCCCTCCGCAACGTGTTCATGTATGGCAAGGAATGCGTAAACATGAAAGCGACCTATCTTTCCCCCGCGGAGATTATTGACGGCGCGCTCGTAAGCGGCAATTACATAATCGCCTGCCAGAAGAACCCCACCATTTACCATCAGGAAAACCCCGTTATACGCTACGGCATCGCCAATTCCGGCAAGGAGATGGACTTTGTGGGCGCGATATGCGCAACCGAAAGCAATCTGCTGGACGGCAAGCGCGAATCCGCCGCCAGCATAACCCAAAAGGCGCTTGAGCTGCACTGCGACGGCATGATAATCACGCAGGAAGGCGGAGGCCACGCCGACGTTGATTTGATATTCACCAACGATGCCCTGACCGACGCGGGCATACGCACCGTTGTTATAGCCAACGAGATAGCCGGCCCGGACGGAATACTTCCCCCGCTGGTTTCCTTCTCCTCCAAGGTGGATGCAACCATATCCACCGGCAATAACGACCAAGTGATAGAGCTTGACGCAATGGATAAGTCCATCGGCGGCGACGCCATTTCAAACGGCGCGCATAACGCCACGGACAGCTTCAAAACGCCTTTGGGCATTATGTACACGGCCACCAATCAGCTGGGCGTAAGCAACATGACCACAAAGGCCTATTAAGGAGACGAGCATGGCAAAGTACAGAGTTGTTCACTATATAAACCAGTTTTATGCGGGCATAGGCGGCGAGGAGCAGGCGGATACCGGACTGTTCTGCGAAGAAGGCCCCAAGGGACCGGGCATGGCGTTCAAAGGCGCGCTCGGCCCAGATTTTGAAATTGTTGCGACGATTTACTGTGGCGATAACTATGCCGTTGACCATACCGAGCAGGTGATGCCTCAAATCATCGAAACCATCCGCAAATATAATCCGGATCTGGTCATCGCCGGTCCCGCGTTCAACGCCGGGCGTTACGGCCCCATGTGCGGCGCGGTAGCCAAGGCCGCGAATGAGGCGGGCTTCCTTTCCGTGACCGGAATGTATGAAGAAAACCCGGGCGTGGAAATGTACAGCAAGTATACCTACATCGTAAAGACCGCCAATTCCGCCGCAGGCATGCGCAAGGCCGTTCCCGCAATGGCAGCGCTTTGCAAAAAGCTTGTGGCCGGCGAAGAAGTAAGCCCCGATGCGGACGGCTACTTCAAGCGCGGCAAAAAGAACGTTTTTGTTGATAAAAACGGCGCACAGCGCGCCTTTGAAATGCTTATGGCCAAGCTGAAGGGCGAGCCTGTCGTTCAGGAAATAGAAATGCCGCCCTTTGAAGCGGTTGAGCCGGCGGCGCCCATAAAAGACATGAAGCATGCCAAGCTTGCGCTTGTGACGGACGCGGGGCTTACGGACAAAACCAACAGCTTCCGTTTGGAATCCTCCCGCGCGTCCAAGTACGTTGCCCTTAGCATCGCCGGAATGGACAGCCTTTCCGCCGACGATTTCAGCGCCAACCATGGCGGCTACGACAACACGCAGGCCAACCGAAACCCCAATGTTATAGTCCCGCTGGATGTCGTTCGTTCCTTCCAGAAGGCCGGTGCCTTTGCCGAGTTGGAAGATACTATCTATTCCACGACCGGCAACGGCACCAGCCTGAAAAATGCCCAGTCCTTCGGCGCAGAGATCGCCAACCGACTGCTGGCAGCGCATGTGAACGGCGTGATACTTACATCGACCTGAGGAACCAGCACGCGTTGCGGTGCAATGCTCGTAAAAGAAATTGAACGTGTTGGTATCCCCGCGGTGCAGATATGCACCATACTGCCGATTGCGCAAACAGTCGGCGCGAACAGAATAGTGCGCGCAATAGCCATTCCAACGCCCGTCGGCGCGCCCAACCTTCCCGCGGAGGAAGAGAAAGCTTTGCGCGAATCGATCGTTTCCAAAGCCATACGCGCCCTTGAGACCGAAGTCAACGGCCAGCTTACGATCGAATAAAGCAAACGGTTACAGATTATTTTGTGTGCTATGAGCCTGATGGCACGATTTTATAAAAAAATAGGAGGTCACATATGAACAAAAAATCAGTAGCAAAACTTCTGTCCGGTCCGGTTCTGTTTGCGCTTTGCATGCTGCTTATACCGGAAAGCGTTCTGCCGTTTGCCGTTCGCGGAACGCTGGGCCTGTTCCTTTGGATGTCCGCGTGGTGGATAACCATTCCCGTGGGCGTGGCAGTTACGGCGTTCCTTCCGATAGTCGTCTGCTCCATATTCGGCATTGTTCCCGTTAAAGAAGTTATCCCTCAGTATTTTACCGATCTGGTAGTATTGCTTCTCGGCGCGGATATCCTTACCAAGTCCTGGGAAACCACCGGACTCAATAAGAGGATCGCGCTGTTCGTGCTCCGTTTGGTCGGCCCTTCGATGAAGTCACAGCTTATCATGTGGTTCGTCGGCTCCACCATAATGAGCATTTTCCTGCCCAACGTTGTTGTTGCAGCATGCCTTATGCCTATCGCAATTTCCATGCTGAACGCCGTTGGCAATAATGACGCTTCCAAATCTACCGCCGCGGCCAACATTTTCCTGGCTGTTGCATGGGGCTCGGGTCTTGGCGGCTTCGGTTCTCCGCTCGGCGGCGGCATGAATCTGATTATAATCAATCAGGTTCAGGAACTTACCGGTCAGGAATTCATGTACACCACTTGGGTAAAGCTGATGCTCCCCATCCTGATCGTTTTGACTATAGTAGATGTTATCTACATGTGCCTGATGAAGTCCGATATGAAGTCCCTGCCCGGCGCAAAGGATTACTTCGTTGAAGAATACAGGAAGCTGGGCAAGATGAGCAAAGAGGAAACCCTCTCCCTCTGGCTCTTCGTTATCCCCGTCGTATTGGCCTTCACCCGCGAACTCTGGAAGGGCATAATACCCGCATGGACCGCGTCCTATGTATTTCTGCCCTTCGCCGTACTTTCCTTCTGCCTGCCCGGCTCCTGCAACGGCAGACTCATCACCTGGAAATGGGCGCAGCCCAAAATCTCCTGGGGTCTGTTCTATACCCTCGCCGGCGGCCTTGCGCTGGGTAAGGTAGTTGTTTCCTCCGGCTCTTCCGCCATGATAGCCGAATTCGTGCAGAATTCCGGCATCACCAGCACGTCCGTACTGTGCATACTGTTCATAATACTCGGCTCCGTACTGGCGAACATCTCCTCCAACAATTCCGCCTGCGCGATAGTTACCCCGCTGGTAGTTTCCGTAATGTCCGCGCTTGGCCAGAACCCAATACCGTATCTGTTCATGGCGGCCGTAGGCGGCAACCTTGCGTATCTGCTGCCCAGCGCCACCAGGGCCGTTGCGGTAGATGCCGGCGTTGAGCCTTCCTACATGCTCAAGAAGGGTGCCCTTATCAACATTATAACCCTTGTGGTTGCCTGCGTGTGCGCGCTGATCTGCCTGAAGATCCCCATGTACATCAACTGGTAACCCCGTCATCAGGCTACATTTCATAAAGGAATAGGTATCGGACAGCGCAAAATCTGCTCGATACCTCCTTTTGCTACTGAATAGTATATTTGAGGAGGCAATATGTTCCTGCTGTTTTTACTCATTCCGTTGCTGGCGTCCACCATAGGCTCCATCGTGGGTGCCGGAGGCGGCGTTATAATAAAGCCGGTGCTCGATATGCTCGGCGTGATGCCGGTCAAAACGCTCAGCTTCTGCTCCGGCTGCGCGGTGCTTTCCATGTCCGTAGCGTCGCTCATCCGCGGCCGCAACGACGACGTTAAGCTTGACCTGAAGGTTAGCACCTCCCTTGCCACCGGCGCGGTGTTCGGCGGCATCATCGGCAAGGACCTTCTTGAGCTTACGGCGAACGCATTTGAAACCGAGTCCATGCTCGGCGCAATGCAGTCTATACTGCTCGCCGTAACAATGGTCATTGTTATCATATATATATGTATAAAGTCCAAAGTGCGCTCCATGAACATAAAGAACGCGCTTGTGAGCGTGGTGATTGGTTTGCTGCTCGGTGCAATATCAAGCTATGTCGGCATAGGCGGCGGCCCGCTCAACGTTGCGGTTCTGTTGTTTTTCTTTGGCATGGATGCCAAAACCGCGGCTAAAAATTCCATATTCATAATAGTATTCTCCCAGCTTGCAAGCATTTTCATGTGCCTGTTCACCCACACGGTGCCGGAGTTTTCGTGGTTCTATCTTATACTCATGTCCGTCGGCGGCATACTGGGCGCAATGTTGGGCAACTGGATATCCAAACGCATAGATAACCGCGCCGTAGAGTTCCTGCTCAAGCTGCTAACTTTATTTGTGGCGATTATTTCCGTTATAAACGCCATAAACTATTTGAACTGACAGCTTGCAAATTTAATAAGGAATGTATAGAATATACTTAAAGTGTTTTTACAGGATATGCCAGCGTATCCTGCAAACCTACATCATTCGCTTTGAGGTATTACTATGCAGCTTAACCATTCCAGCCCCACGCCGCTGTACTATCAGCTGCGCCAGATGATACGCAACAATATTGTGGACGGCGTTTGGCAGGACGGCATGATGCTCCCTTCCGAAACGCAGCTTGCAACCGAGCTGAAGCTGAGCCGTCAAACGGTGAAGCAGGCTTACGATGGGCTGGTGCAGGAAGGCCTTGTCAGCCGGAAGCGCGGCAAGGGCACCTATGTAACATATAGGCAGGCCGAGTTCAACATTATGCAGGAGCCGAACTTCTATCAGCAGATGGATGACGAACGGGCGGTCCAGCTTGCAAAAACAATAGAGAAAGGCTTTGTAAAGGCGGATGCGCACGTTGCCAAGCGGCTGCGGCTGCAGGTTGGCGATGATGTTGCCTGTATCAAGCGCGTCCGTTACATTAATGACCTTGCAAGCATAATTCAAACCGTTTATATAAAAAAGGAATATATGGGTGAACTGCTGGATATTGACTCATCTGCCATTTCGTGGCACAAATATGTTGAGGATTATAACCATATTTATCTCAATCTGTTTGAAATGATAATCAATGCCATAGATCTGGACCCCTATGAGTGCGATCTGCTTGAAGTTGGGCACAGCACGCCGGGCTTCAGGTTCATGACAACGTATTGGCACGATGACGACCCGATCGTTTATAACGACCGCGTTTTCCGCGGGGACGCCGTGCACCTTGCACTGCGCTTCAGCTACGATAGGGAGAACAACACCACCAAGTATAACGAGTTCGGCATACTTCGCCAAACGGACGAGGATTAACGGCATATTAATGAAAGCGGCTGTGCAAACAGTCGCTTTTTGCGTATTCTGCATATTGGATCCCCATTCAGAAAAGAATATAATTCGCATATAAAAATTGATATATCCGCGCCGTAAAGCGGCGGGGAAATAATTGACAGGAGGATGCATTATGCTGCAAGAAAAAACCGCCATCGTTACCGGCGGCACAAGGGGTATCGGTCTTGCGATAGTAAGGACGTTTTTGAAAAACGGCGCGAACGTGGCGCTGTTCGGCAGCCGCAGCGAAACGGTTGGCAAGGCGCTGAAGGATCTGAAAGAAGAAAACCCGAACTGGCCCGTTATAGGCATGGCGCCGGACATTGCCAAATACGATGAAATGAAAGCCGCCGTGGACGAAGTCGTCGCCAAATTCGGCGCGCTGGACATAATGGTAAACAACGCCGGCATTTCCGCGCGGGAGCCGCTTTGCGATTATACGCCGGAAAGCTTTCAACACATAATGGATCTTAACGTTACCGCCGTGTTCAATGGCTGCAAGGCAGCCGAAACCGTTATGAAGGGCCGCGGCGGCAGCATAATAAACACCAGCTCCATGGTAAGCCTTTACGGTCAGCCCAGCGGCGTTGGCTACCCCACCAGCAAATTTGCCGTAAACGGCATGACAAGGAGCCTTGCAAGCGACCTTGCAAGCTACGTCACCGGCACGATAATAAGCGTTGACGGTGCGGCGCAGACCTGATAAAGCAGACAGCATCACCCCCCATCCATTGCCCGCGTTCGGTTCCCGTCCGGATGCGGGCATTTTTTGCCCATTCTGTAAACAAAACCGCTATATTCTTGCACAATTCACATAATTAGACTACAATATAAGATGATATTTTATGCCTGAACGGGCAGAAAGAGGAAAAATGGCAAACGATAAGTATTCCGGAAGCTATAACGCAGGCCCCCAGCTCCCGTCATATATGAAAAAGAACACGACTGCCGCCAAGCGCACAGCGGCGCAGGGCACGGCCACGCGAAGCACGGCATCAGCGGCGCGCACCTCCGCCGCGGCAAAGCGCACAACCGCGGCGCACGGCACAGCGACGCGCAGCACCGCGGCACGCGGCACAGCAAGCCGTTCCTCCGCAAGGGGCAGCGCACAGCACGGCGCAGTGACGCGCAGCACAGCAGCGCACAGCACCGCAGCCAAGGCGAATACCCGGCACGCGGCGAATCAAGTGCAGCATAAGAAGCGCAAAAGGAAAAAGTCCGGCAGCGGCGCGCTCAAATGGATCGCCCTGGCAGCGGCGGCGCTTATATGCGTAATAATAATAGTGTCAATAGCAAACAGCGGCGGCGCGGACGCCGTTGCGGACATGGATAAGCTGATGCAAACCGGCAAGCGGTTCAAGGCGGGCGTTAAGCTGATAGGCGTGGACGTGAGCGGCATGACGCCGGAGGAGGCGACAGGCCTTGTTAAGAACGCAGCCGAAAAGAAGCTGAAAACCGTTGCCATCACCATAAGCAGCGGTGAAAACAGCTGGACGCTCGATTCCGACGCGATGGGCATGGGGTACGACATTGCGGACGCTTTGGCGGACGGGCTGAACTTCGGCCGCGGGGAGGACGACAACACCGTTGTTATAACCGACGGGGGCGTTGGCGAGTTCGATGCAAAGTATACATGGGACAGGGGAAAGATAATATCCGCCCTTGCTGCCATGGGCCAAAGCATAAACACGGAAGCTACCGCCGCCTATGCGGAACCCGTTACCGATTGGTCGCAGGAGGAGCGCTTTATTTACCATGCCGGCGAGGAAGGCATTACCCTTAACGAGGAAGCAACGGCCGATGCGATAGAAAAGGCCCTTGGGCAGGGCGAGTTTGTATGCACCGTTGAGGCCACGGTAAACGCCGTGCTGCCCGGCGGCAATATAGACGACCTTAAAGCCGCAACGTCATTTATCGCCAGCTATACCACCAAATTTTCCGCCCGCAGGGACGACGAGGTAAAGCAGAACCGCAAGTTCAATATCCAGAAGGCGGCGGACATAATAAACGGCAACACCATCCAGCCCGGCGAGGAATGGAGTTTCAATACGGTTGTCGGCCCGCGCACATACGAGCTCGGCTGGAAGGGCGCCAACGGCATAAGCGGCGGCAAGGAATACACCATTCAGGCCGGCGGCGGCATATGCCAGGTATCCACAACGCTTTATAACGCGCTGCTTTGCGCCAACATGGAAATTGTTGACCGCCGCGCGCATACAATACCTTCGGACTACGTTCCCGTAGGGCTTGACGCAACGGTGGATACCCGCGGCATAGACTTCGTTTGGAAGAACAATACGGATATGCCCGCGTATATATTCGCCAAGGTGGAAAAGGTGGAAGGCAGCTCCAGCCGCCATACCATAACCGTTTACGTTTACGGCAAACCTCTCCCCGAGGGCGTAACGTATCAATCAAGGAACGAGATAATAGAGGAACGTTCCCGCCAGGACGAGGCAATATACGCAAACGACGCTTCCATACCCACGGGCTATCAGCTTGAGCGCGTGCAGGGGCATAAGTATTACGTTGCCGAGGCGTATCAGGACAAGTATGTGGACGGCAAGCTGGCCGAAAGCAAGCTGCTCTATACCGATAAATATAAGGGCAACCCTCCGGAGGTTTCCATAGGCACCGGCGCGCCGCTCGCATCCGGACAAACGCCCGATCCTGCATGGCAGCCCTACGGCACGGCGCTCGAGGACGCGAATTGACAAATTTCCGCGGCATTACCTGCCATTTGCTTGACAAAGGGGTGTGCAGCGGGGATAATAAAGCAAACAGAAAATAATATCAGGAGGACAAAATTATGGGCATAATCAAGGCCTTGACCGGCGCAATAGGCGGCGGTTTGGCGGATAGCTGGCTTGAGGTTATCGAGTCCGCTCCCATGGGAGACAACACCGTTTTCACCCGCGGCATAAAGGTGCGCAAGGGCGACAGCCGCAACCAGAACACCAAGGGCACAGCGGATACCGTGTCCAACGGCTCCATAATCCATGTTTACGATAACCAGTTCATGATGCTGGTTGACGGCGGCAAGGTAGTGGACTATACTGCGGAGCCCGGCTATTTTAAGGTTGATAATTCTTCCATGCCGAGCCTTTTCGGCGGCCAGTTCGGCGATTCTCTGAAGGAGACCTTCAGCCGCATCAAGTACGGCGGAACGCCTTCCTCCAGCCAAAAGGTATTCTTCATCAATCTTCAGGAGATAAAGGGCATTAAGTTCGGCACGCGCACCCCCATCAACTATTTTGACTGCTTCTATAATTCGGAGCTGTTCCTGCGCGCGCACGGCACCTATTCCATAAAGGTCACCGAGCCGCTCAAATTCTATGCCGAGGCCATTCCCCGCAACGCGGAGAGCGTGGACATAAACGACATAAACGAGCAGTATCTTAACGAGTTCCTCGAGGCCCTTCAGGCCGCCATCAACCAGATGAGCGCCGACGGCACGCGCATAAGCTTCGTAACCAGCAAGGCGCGCGAGCTTTCCAAGTATATGGCCAACGTGCTGGACGAGGAATGGAACCAGACCCGCGGTATGCAGGTGCAGTCCGTCGGTATCGGCTCCCTGTCCTATGACGAGGAAAGCCAGAAGCTCATCAACATGCGCAATCAGGGCGCAATGCTGTCCGATCCCAGCGTGCGCGAAGGCTACGTTCAGGGCGCAATAGCGCGCGGCGTGGAAGCCGCCGGCAGCAACACCGCGGGCGCGGGCGCAGCGTTCATGGGCGTTGGCCTTGGCATGAATGCCGCAGGCAACATGGCGGGCGCGTTCTCCGCCTCCAACCAGCAGCAGATGCAGTATCAGCAGCAGCAACAGGCGCAGCAGCAGGCCCAGCAGGGCGGCTGGAAATGCTCCTGCGGCGCCACCAACGGCGACAATATGGCCTTCTGCCCCGGCTGCGGCAGCAAGAAGCCCGCTCCCCAGCCCGCCGAGGGCGGCTGGACGTGCTCCTGCGGCGCAACCAACGGCGCGAACATGGCCTTCTGCCCCAACTGCGGCAGCAAGAAGCCCGAAGCGGCCGCCAAGTCCGCCTTCTGCCCCAACTGCGGCGCAAAGCTTGCGGACGGCGCAAAATTCTGCGTGGAATGCGGCACAAAGCTCGGCTAAATCAATCAGCACGCATGGGGACGGCGCCGCGCCGTCCCCTTTTCCGTTTTCCGCAATAAAATTGCATATCCGCAAAAAAACTCTTTACAAACCCGCCCGCATACGCTATAATACATCTTGCGCAACGGAAAGCGCACCGCATATGGGGCTTTAGCGAAGTTGGCTATCGCGCTACACTGGCAGTGTAGAGATCACCGGTTCGAATCCGGTAAGCTCCACCATACTTGAGAAATCCGAACTTGATTCCGATAGGGAATGGGTTCGGATTTCTTGTTTTTATCAAGGACATTGAAGTTTAGTTTCGGGATAGAATAACATCAAATTCAGGAGGATATACCCATGAAAAAGCCCATAAGCTGTGCGTTCAATATGGATACCGCCTGCGTGGAGCTTCACTTCACGGATGGGAGTATTTACTCCATAAATTGCACCGCCGTGGAGAACGAGGCGGCGGACAACCGCTTCCAGCGGTCGGAGCTGGACTACCTCATCTACAACGACCCGCTGGCTTATGCCGAACTTATTCTGAATGGCGACGTTGAGGCATACTTGAACGCCGTCACGGAGTACAAGCCCTATGAAAACTGAATACGCAAAAGGGAGTGCGCCCAGCGCACTCCCTCACTTTTTCATGCCGTCTGTCTTTCGTGTTCTCTTGCGTCCTCAGCGTCTTTCTTTTCATTCCACGTCGCCAGTTCTGCCTGTCCTTCAGGACTGTCATAGTACTGCTGGATCATGGGCAGCAGGCAGCGGGCGATGCGTTCAATGGCGTAATCGGGAATCTCCATGCCACTGTTTTTCTGACCGCTGAATGTTGACATCGGTTCGCCTCTTCTCCTTTCCGAGCATGATCG
>MSGS01000025.1:0-2421 GCA_001940855.1 Christensenellaceae bacterium Phil1
TATCACATCAGTTTTAGGAAAGCAAGTACCTAAAAGAAATTTTTCTTCCCCTTATATGTAACAATCATACCGGCTTCCTAGCGTTCAGAATGTTTTCTGCTGTCTGCTGTGGTGTTTGGTTGGAATTGTCCAACCAAAAGCCGATCCGTGGTGTTGTCTGCATTTTACTAAATACAAATTCAATGTATACAGAAAGATATAAGGAGTGGGAGGGATTCCGCCGTAGTTGGCATTGTAGGAAAATCCAAAAGTTTAGATTTTCCCACAATGCTTATCTTTTGGTCTTTGGTTCGGAATAGTGTAGTGCTGGCGGTCTATCTCTTGTTTTCGGTTGCTTGCTTCCTTACCGTACATGAGCATTTGCGCCAGGGTTGTCCGATCCGTAGCCCTCCAAGAGATTGACCACGCCCCACACGCCAAGGCCAGCGCCGAGGGCAACAACGAGGGTCTGCAAAGTAGTGATAGCGGAAGTGAAAAATGCCATATAAGCCTCCATTTCTCCGGGGTTTCCCGGCAATAAAAAAAGCCGCCATCGCTGGCGGCGGGTGACAGGACTTCGGGACACTTTGTCCCAAAGTCATTTATACAAAAGCGTCCGGATCGTCGATGTCATCATAGCTTAGGATGTCCTCGTCCTCGGCTGTGAGTGCATCGGCGGGAACCGCCGCCTCGTACACCTGGCATACCTCGTCAAGCCCTGGCCGCCGTCTGCGGTTAATGAGCCTGTCGAGGTCAAAGGCGTTTTTGGTTTTATCGGCCTCTGCCGTGTATCGGTAGTTCGGGTGTTGCTTTAAGTCATATTTGCGGGAATAGAACGGGGGCAGTCCACGCAACTGCAAGATGCATTTATCCCCCGGCATAGTTGCCAGCTCGCTGGGGGTCATCAGCTCCCGGCCCAGCCGCTGGGTGTTTTGGTTGTAGCTTTCCGACTGCCCACGGGAGCGGCCCTCGGTCTGCATGGAGATGGTGGCCTTCCCCAGCCAGTTCTCGGAAATTTCCTTGATGGTGCTGGCCTCCCGGCCTCCAAGGAATACCACGCTGTCCATGTTTCCCAAAATCGTCTCGGCGTGTTTGTCATAAATCGCCTTGCATTGGGCCAACTGCTGATAGAGCAGTACAAGACTGATCTCACGGGAGCGGATGACGGCCACCAGCTTTTCCAGCCCCGGCACCTGTCCCGTGTTGGCCGCCTCGTCCCACAGCACCCGCACATGATGGGGCAGGCGGCCTCCGTGAACATTGTCCGCCCGTTCACACAAAAGGTTGAACATCTGCGAAAAAGCGAGAGCCACCAAAAAGTTATAGGTGCTGTCGGTATCGGAAATCACAAAGAAAGTGGCCGTTTTCCGATCCCCCATGCGGTCAAGCTCCAGTTCGTCATAGCTCATAATCTCCCGGAGCTGGGGGATGTCAAAGGGTGCCAGACGAGCGCCGCAGGAAATAAGGATGGATTTTGCCGTCTTGCCGCTGCTTAACTTGTACTTTTTATATTGCTTGACGGCAAAGCAGTCGGGCTTGCGCTTTTCCAGTCCCTTGAACATATAGTCCACGGCGTTCATAAAATCGTCATCGTCCTCCTTGACCTCCATTCCGGAAATCATATCAACGAGGGTATTCATGTTCCGATCCTCGGCGGGGCCTTCAAAAATGATGTAGGCGATCAGCGCACAGTACAACAGCGTTTCCGCCTTCGTCCAGAACGGATCGCCCTCCTTGCCCTCGCCCTTGGTGTTGGAAATCAGCGCATTGACAAACTTTAGGATGTCGGCCTCGTTCTTGATGTAGGCTAACGGGTTATAGTGCATGGACTTGGAAAAGTCGATGCTGTTAAAAACCTTGATTTTGTACCCCCGCCGCTTTTGGAGAAAATGGCCCACTTGCCCGAGGACGCCGCCCTTGGGATCGACCACCACATAGGAAGAATGTGCCTGCAAAAGCTGGGGCGTGAGCCAAAAGCGGGTCTTGCCCGAGCCGGACGAGCCGATACCGCAAAAATTGAGGTTGCGGGCGTTGGCTGGATTTTTGGGGCGGGTGTTCATGGTAAGCCGTTCCGTGGCGGTCAGCAGCATATTGTTTTCAAACTTTGGGTCAAAGAACGGCTTGATGTCCTTTTCCGTTCCCCAGCGGGCTGTGCCGTACTCGGCATCGCGGCGAAATTTCTTTGCTTTTTTCGCCTTGTAGTAGATCAGCAGCCGGAAACCGGCTGCGCCCACAATGCCGACAAGCCAATCCAGCGGGGCAAGGCCGGGGGCAAAGCTGGCAAAGGCCGCGCCGATGGTCTGGCCCAGCCCCAGCAGCTTTTCTCCGAAGCCCGCACCAGCGGCCAGACGGTACGCCGTGCCGATTTTCAGGCAAAACCAGCCGATGAACAGGTACGGGATATTCGGAAGAACATACTTCCTGATTTTATCTGTCGCCATG
>MSGS01000025.1:2520-5045 GCA_001940855.1 Christensenellaceae bacterium Phil1
AAACGGGAATACTCGGCAAAGCAGCCTGTGATGGCGTCGGCCTGCCGTGCCTTGAACAGAAGCAGATATTTTTCATCCCCCACACGGCGGATGGCATAGTCCACGCCCCATTTCCGGGCCACCTTGTCAAACAGCTTGGGCGTGTCCACCTCGATGGCGTTGGTGTCCCCGCCGTGGCCCATGAGCTTTCGCACGCTCTGCTTGCCGTGGGGCGTCTGCGCCTTGCGGTGTTCCTTGGCAATCTTCCGGCCCACAGCGGCCACCACATAGGCCAGCGCACGGGCGGTCAGCTTGGATGCCTTGACGCTGACGGCGATGGTCTGCCGGGACACTTCATCTCCGACGATAGCTTACACCTCCTTTGCCCTCTGGCCACCGTGACCAGAAGCGGCCTATCTTTCCTCGCGGCTGGCGGGGAGCCGCTGCTTTTCCTCGTTCAGCGCCGAACGGTCTATGACCTCCTGATACGCCGCCATCTGCTCCCGGATATTCAGCTTGGGATAGGCAAAGATGCGGTGCTCCGGGGGAATATCCTCCATCCCGTGATACCGCTCCACAAAGCTGCCGCCGTTATTGAACACATAGCCGCCGGGGGCAAAGTGACCGCCCTCATTGATCCGCACGTCCCGCCCGTAGGCTTCAAAGTCGAAGTAGGGCAGCACATTATCTGGCACATCCAGCATTTCCATTTCCTCAATGTAGGCTCGGCCCAGCGCCTCCTCGCTGTCGATACCGGGGTAGAAGTCATAGCAATCCAGATTTTGCGCGAGATTGATCAGGTCATGGACGCTGCCTGTGTATTCGCCGCTGTCAATGACGGCTTCAAACTTTTCAATGTCGCTCTGGTCGAGGTCAGACAGCACATGGGCCAGATGGTTCAACTCGTCAATGCTTTCATACTCGCCCAAATGGTCATACAGGCCCAGCACATCACCGTCGAATGAGGTAATAAAGATTTCCTCATACCGTACCCCATCCACGCCGATGCGCTTCAAAAGGGCCTGCACCTCCTCCGTGGTGGCCGGGAATTTCAGCGTTTCGCCCACAAGCCGCCCCTCGTTGTATTTGCCGAGGTTGGTAATGTAGGCTTCAAACAGGGATGATATTTTCAGCACCTCCTTGTCAGAACATCATATATGCCGCGCATAATGTACTCGGCGCAGGGCAGCGCGATAGCATTTCCCAGCGTCCGGTAGCGGTGGGCGGGCAGGATTTCCTCACCATCCGCGCCGTACCTTGTCCAGCCCTCCGGCAGCCCCATGAGCCGTTCACATTCTCTTTCCGTGGGAAAGCGGACACAGCCCCCGGCAGGATCGTCCTCATACCAAAAGGCAAAGGGACTGACCGTGCTGGCTAACAGAGTGGGAAAAGGGTCAGTTGGCAGTCCGAAGCTGTTTCGGAACGCCTCAGTTGTCCGCTCCTTTGCCGATGCCCGCATACGGTAGCATTGAAAGGGTCTGGTGATCGGTACACGCCGCCCTGCTTCAATAAAAGAGCCTCGATCTCCGCAGGCGGCGGACAGCCAGCAATCTCCGCCAGACGCAGAAATTGACTGCACTGTGCGGGGCTTAAAAAGTATTTCGTGGGAACATTGTCCTCCAAAGTCTGCCACAACAAAGACGCGCTGCCGTCGTGCCAATCGGGGGCTTGCCCAATGCTGGGCGTCCATGAGCCGCCATGCGAGATCGGGCGTATGCCCTCGCACCATTCCGGCTCCTGCCCATCTTCCAGAAGCAGGCATTGAAATGTCGGCGGCTGTGAACGATGAGAGCACGGCTCTAAAGTCCATCCGGTCATTTGAAAAAAACGCTCCCATGACGTTCTCCCAAACAGCGATTGCTGGAAATATACCATTTGTCGCCTCCCTCATTTCACGGATAATACGGATCGCATGAAAGAACAGACTGGATTTTTCCCCGGCAAGACCGGCCCTGTTGCCGATCTGTGAGAGGTTCTGGCAGGGTGAGCCAAAGGTGATGATGTGGACAGGCGGAATGTCGCCGCCGTCCAGCTTTGTCACATCCCCTAAATGCGCCATACCGGGAAAGTGGCGTTTCGTGATGGAGATAGGCGCTTTTTCTATCTCGCTGGCCCATGCGGGCACGATACCGCAGCGCACCGCCGCCAGCGGGAACACGCCGATCCCATCAAACAGGCTCCCCAGCCGGATCTCGTTCATATCAGCGGCGGCCCTGACGCTTTACGGTCAGGATGCCGTCCAGCGTGGTTGCCGTGATCCCCAGCCGCTGGGCCACGGCCACATCGTTTTTCATGCTTTCCGTGGAGATACTGCCGCACACCACCAGCACATGAGAGCGGCGGAGCAGGTCACGGCCCATGTCGATGCCGCTCTTGTGCTCCTCGGGAACGGCGTCGTTCAGGAAGAGGGGCTGATAGAGCGTGGGGCAGATGGGCGAAAAGCCCGCCTCATAGACAGCGCGGCAATACTTGGCGGCCTGCTCCGTCGCCTCGCAGGGATCGCCGCTCCACGCGGCGGTGATATACGCAAGGGGTCGTTTCATTGT
>MSGS01000025.1:5124-28732 GCA_001940855.1 Christensenellaceae bacterium Phil1
TCTGGAGGATATACCCCCGCCGCTTGCCGGAGAAAAAGCACAGCCGGGGCAGGCGGTCAAGGGCAAAGCCGCCGCACACGGCGGGGCGAAGCCCCCTTGACAGCCCACTCCCGCCTGTGCTCGATTACGGGCGGCGACGGGGGATATAACCGCAAGAGCCATATCCTATCGGGGCAGCAAAAAGCCTCTGGTCATGGTGGCCAGAGGTCGTTACTTTTCCATATCCATTTTCTTGTCGGGCTTGGCAAGCTCGGGCGGCTGCCGCTCTTTCCAGTCCTCCAGCAGCGTCATGATCTGGTCTTTCATCTGCCGGGGCGTGGCCTCCTTGCCAAAAAACTTTTCCAGTTCAGCGCCAGTAATAATCACGTCACGATCCTCCTTTTTCTTTTCTTCACACAAAATACCGTCGATCACGTCCGGGGAGAGCTTGTTTTCCTTGTCCAGCTCACGGAGCCGCTTTGCCTGACCCTTGGAGGGCGAAGCCTGCTGGCCCTCAATGGACACGGCGATATACTTCTGGTGCTTGGGGCGCACACGGGAAATTTCCACAGCCGGAGTGAAAGACAGCTTTCCGTCATCCATCGTCTGCTTCAATTCCGGCACAAGATCATTGAGCCAGATATACCGCTGTACGGTTTTCACGCTCATGCCGTTGCGCTGGCCCACGCTTTCAAGAGAGAGCTTTCCAGCCTCGGCGCTGTCACCACGCGCTCCCTGATGCTTGATAGCCTCATACTGCATTTTCAGGGACATAGCCTTTTCGCTGGGCAAAATCGTTTCGCGCTGACGGAGGTTGTCATCCGTCATAGCGAGAATAGCCTCATCATCCGTCATATTGCGGACGATACAGGGCATATTGCGATACCCTGCAAGCTGGCTGGCCATCTGACGACGGTGGCCCGCGATGATCTCATAGCCGCCGCCCTCGCGGGGACGCACCAGCGCAGGCTGGTTGACACCGCCGTTGCGGACGCTCTCCACCAGAGATTTCATTTCCGCATCGTCACGGACGCCGAAAGGATGATCCTTGAACGGGTGCAGGTCGGAAAGGTCAAGATAGACGATTTCCTCTTTTTCGGCGCGGGTAGCGTCACGGGGCGTAGGCGGTACTTCCGGGGCCGGGGGCGCTGCCTTTTCCTCGGGGGCCGCATGGGTCTTGCCAGCTTTGGGCGGCTTGCCCTGCTCCGGGGCCACTTTTTCTGCCTTGGGTGGGCGGCCACGGCGGGGCTTTTCCGCCTTTGCCTCTTTCTTGGCCCCCGGCTCGGTAGGCGCAGCTTTTTCGGATTTTGCGGGGCGGCCCCGTTTGGGCTTGGGCTTCTCCGGCTCCGGCATGGGCTTTTTCCATTCCTGCTTGCTGTACTCGGTGACGGAAACAGGCTGGGCTTCCGGCTCCTTGGGGATGTCCGGCGGAGCGTCCTTTTCCGGCGTGGAACGCATCGCGGAAAGGTCAATCACCTTTGCGGGCGGAGCGGGGCCGCCGCCCACATCAGGGATTTCGGCCTGCTCCATTTTTGGGGCCTTTCCCGGCATTTCAGGCGGGGTCTGTTCCTCCGTGGTAGGGGGATGCTTGTTTTCTTCTGCCATGACACGAATAACCTCCTTGACAAGAATTTAGACCATGCCGCACGGCTGGCCCATATCGGCACACAGAGAAAACGCTGTCTGCATACAAAAACACCGCCTATGTCCTGTTAGGCGGTGCATTGTGTAAGGCTTGGCAGCTCATTTTCAGTTGTTTTTCTCTGTGTGCCCTTGTCAAGCGATGTTTATGTTATAATATATAGGAGAAAGGGGTATTTTATGGCAGCTTCAAAACTTAGAATACGCTCTACTGATTTTGCGGTCAGGATTATAAAACTGTGTGAGAGCATAAAAGGGCATTATTCTCTTGTAAACCAAATGGAGAGAGCCGCGACAAGTATTGGAGCGAACATAAGAGAGACAAACTACGCCCATGGCAAAGCGGATTTTATAGCGAAACTGCAAATAGCGTTAAAAGAATGTTATGAAACAGAGTATTGGCTTGAGCTTTTTGTAAAAGCTGATATTATTGGCCGCGAAGAGGCAACTGACGTATATAATGATTGCGGCTCGATTCGCCGAATGCTTATAGCATCTATAAATACAGCTAAAGAAAATAACTAACGGATATTATAAGCATAACGCGCTGGCATATGAGGGCGTAAATGAAGAAACCGCGCGCTGGCTTATCGAATACGGAATATAGAAAGGAGCGCACAATGCAGCACATTGACGAAAACATGATGAATACACAGCTAAGGGAGCTGAAACCATTTATAAATGATAAAGGGCAGCTTACGAGCTATCCGGCAAAGTATAAGAAAAAGCTTATGGCGCTGTGGTATCTGGCGGATAAGATAGATATGGACCGCGAGTACAGCGAGCCGGAGATAAATTCGCTTATAAACTCGCTGCACACGTTTGGCGATCAGGCTACGCTCAGGCGTGAGCTTATAAACAAGCGTCTGCTTTTCCGCAGCACGGATTGCAGCCTATACTGGGCGGAGGGAAACGACGATACTTTCGAAGCTTTTATGCAGCGGTTTATATAAAGTATGAAGAGCATTGATAAATACAGGGGATGCCTTATAGGCGGCGCGGCAGGCGATGCGCTGGGGTACGCAGTTGAATTCCTTTCCGAAGGAATGATATTCAGCCGCTACGGCGAAAGCGGCATTACGGAATATGAGCTTACGAATGGCGTTGCACAGATATCGGACGATACGCAGATGAGCCTATTTACGGCGAACGGGCTGCTGTATGCGGCGGCGTGATGCGCGTGGCGCCGATAGGGCTTTACTTTGAAGAAGGCAGCATGCCTTTGGACGAGATAGATCACATTGGCGCGGAAGCGGCTGCGCTGACGCACGGGCATGAGCTTGGCTATATTCCGGCTGCGGCGCTGGTGCATGTTATAAGTCTTGCTGCGCATAACGACGGGATGGCTTTGCTTGACGCTGTGCTCGATATGCGGAAGACCGTAAGCAGGCAGTTTGCGAATGCGGAGCATATAGGAGAGTTGCTGGAACTGATAGACAGGGCCATCGAGTTGTCACAGGCGGATATGGATGACAATGAGGCTATACACGCCTTGGGCGAAGGCTGGGTAGGTGATGAGGCGCTTGCCATTGCACTTTACTGCGCGCTGAAGCATTCGCACAATTTTGACCGGGCGATAATTGCCGCCGTAAATCACAAAGGCGACAGCGACTCTACCGGAGCGATCACTGGGAACATACTGGGCGCGTATCTTGGCCTTGGCAAAATACCGCAAAAATATACGGAGAAGCTTGAGTTAAAGGATGTTATATTTGAAATAGCGGACGATTTATATAACGATTGCCGCGATGATACATGGAATAACAAATATATAGCCCATTCTTACCGGAAAAATTGACCGAGTGCCCCGCCGATGAACGGGGCAAAAATTATTTCAAAAAACTTCTTTACTTTATCGCACTGATGTGTTACTATACAGAAGCGCCAAAAAGGCGCCTGAAACAGTATTACATTTTTGTGGAGGATAAACAACATGACTACCATTAAAAGAACGCTTTGCGCCGTGCTTGCGGCGGCGATGCTCGTGCTGCTTTTCGGCTGCGCGAATGATGCATCAGTGCCTGCGCCCACTGCCGGCGCCGATGCCGCGGCTCCGGCGGAGACGGCGAATACCGAAGCTGATTTTACGCTGAAGCTTGGCTTTGACGCTGAGTTCCCGCCTTACGGCTATCTTGACGAAAATGGCGAATATGCCGGATTTGATATAGACATGGCCAAGGAGCTTTGTTCGCGGCTTGGATGGGGATTGCAGCTTATTCCAATAAACTGGGATTCGAAGGATTTTGAACTTGAAAGCGGCGCGATAGACTGCATATGGAACGGCTTCACCATGAACGGGCGCGAGGAGCTTTATACATGGTCCGATGCGTATATGGATAATTCGCAGGTATTTATTGTGAAGAGCGACAGCGGCATAACCGATAAGGCGGGCCTTGCGGGCAAAACCGTTGCTGTGCAAAAGGAAAGCAGCGCGCTGAAGGCGCTTGAGGGCGAAGAAAACGCAGAACTGCTTGCATCGTTTAAGCAGCTTGTGCAGCTTCAGGATTATAACACGGCATTTATGGAGCTGGAAAGCGGCGCGGCGGACGCGATAGCGATGGACATAGGCGTTGCCAAATATCAAATCCAGGGCAAGGAAAGCGAGTATACCATACTTGACGAAGCCATACAGTCCGAACAGTACGCGATAGGTTTCTATCTTGGCAATAGCGAACTGAGGGACAAGGTCCAAGCCGAGCTTGATAAGATGGCGGCGGACGGCACGTTTGCCAAAATAAGCGAAAACTGGTTCGGCTACGACGTTTGCATACTGGGCGAATGAGTATACAGGATATGATAGCCCAACTTGGGCAAGGGATGCTGACAAGCGTGCTTATATACGCGCTTACGCTTATAGGGGCGGTGCCGCTCGCGCTGCCCCTTGCGCTTGCCCGCGGGGGAAAGAGCAAGATAGCGCGCCTGCTAACGGGCGCGTATATATCGTTTATGCGCGGCACGCCGCTTATGCTGCAGCTTATTGCGGTGTATTTCGGGCCATGGTACCTTTTCAGGATAAGGATAAGCGACGGATACAGATTTCATGCCGTTATAATAGCGTTTGTGCTGAACTATGCCGCGTATTTTGCGGAGATATACCGCGCGGGCATAGCCGCCGTACCTAAGGGACAGCGCGAGGCCGCGGCCGTGCTGGGCTATACCAATGCGCAGGCGTTTTTCCGCATAGTGCTGCCGCAGGTGATAAAGCATATACTTCCGCCTATGGCAAACGAGTTTATAACGCTTATAAAGGATACTTCGCTGGCGTTTGCTATAGGCGTGATGGAAATGTTCACCCTTGCCAAGCAAATATCCAGCGCGCAGCGCAGCATGGCGCCGCTGATAGCCGCGGCGGTGTTCTACTATGTGTTTAACGCGATAGTGGCGTTTATTATGGGGCGGGCCGAAAAGCGGCTGGATTATTACAGGTGATGCAATGGGAATATTAAACATAGAAAACGTTAGCAAAAGCTTCGGCAGCCGCAGGGTGCTCGATTCGGTGTCATTAAGCCTTGAACGGGGAGAAACGCTTGCGCTTATAGGTCCATCCGGAGAGGGCAAATCCACGCTGCTGCGCATTTGTGCGCTGCTTGAGCGCGCGGACAGCGGCGCCGTGGAATACGATGGGCTGTATGCCTGCAAGGCTGGGCGCTATGCGGGTAAGGCGGAACTGGCGGCGTGCAGGGCGCGGCTTGGTATGGTGTTCCAAAGCTTTGAACTGTTTCCGCACAGGAGCGTTATTCAAAATATATGCGATGCGCCTGCGGTTGTGCAGCACAGGAACGCTAACGAGGTGCGGCAGGAGGGCAGCGCATTGCTTGCGCGCGTCGGCCTTGCGGGAAGGGAGGACGCCATGCCATATCAGCTAAGCGGCGGCGAAAAGCAGCGCGTGTGCATAGCAAGGGCGCTGTGCATGCATCCGGAAATACTGCTTTTTGATGAGCCTACAAGCGCGCTCGATCCGCAAAGCACGCTGGACGTGCTGAACATAATACGCTCGCTTAAAAGCGACGGCATAAGCATGATGATAGTTACGCACGAGATGGATTTTGCCAAAAGCGCGGCGGACAGAATAGCGTTCCTATACGGCGGCAGGATAGCGGAAATAGGCACGGGCGAATATATGTTTGGCAAAAGCACATCAAAAGAGCTTGAAAAATTCTTGACGGGCGGCAAGGCATGATATAATATGGATGTATGATATTCTGTTGCCGGAGGGGCCGAAGATGTACGAAAGCAAGATTAAGAGCGAGGCGATGGATAAACTGTTCGCGGCGGTGGCGCGGCTTGAAAACGAAGAAGAATGCTATCGCTTCTTTGAAGATCTTTGCACTATAAATGAGCTGCAGGCCATGGCGCAGCGCTACGAGGTGGCGCGAATGCTCAAAAAGGGCGATACATATATTGCCGTTGCCGAAAAAACCGGCGCATCCAGCGCGACCATATCGCGCGTGAACCGCTGTCTGCTGTATGGCGCTAAGGGATATAACATAGCCATAGAGCGCGAAAACGCCGAAGAATAAGCTTTTTTGAAATACCATGAGAGGGCGGGAGCACCTCTCTTTTTTATGTGCAGAATTAGGAACGACTAACATATAAACATATGTTTATATATTTGCTTTTGGCTATTGACAATGGATTATAATGGTATTATCATATAAACATACTTTTATATGACACCTTTCGAGTGGAATATAAAAGACGAAAGGAGAACGCGATGGACAGCGAAACAAAAAGCCTTGTTTGTACCACGGAACATGTTGACCCGGTACATGAAGCAAAAATACTTAGCATGATACCCGATGAGGATACGGCGCTTGACGCATCGGAATTGTTTACCCAGCTTTCAAGCTCCACAAGGATAAGGCTTCTGTGCATATTGGCCATTGAGGAAATGTGCGTATGCGAATTGGCGGATATGCTTAAAATGAGCCAGCCTTCCATTTCACATCACCTTAGATTGCTCAGGCAGAGCGGGGTTGTGAAATACAAAAAGAGCGGCAAGCGCGTTATCTATTACATAACTGATACTCAGGCGGGAACATTGGCCCGCTCAATAGTAAAGGATTTAATGAAGGAGGAAGGAAAGGATGAGTAAGGACGTAAAGCACGAACACGAGCATGAACATGAACATGGCTGCTGCTGCGGCCATGGCCACGAACATGAACATGAACACGAGCATGAGCATGACTGTTGCTGTGGCCACGACCATGAACATGAACACGAGCATCACCACAACCATGAGCATCATCATCACGACCATGATCACGATTGCTGCCATGATCATAGCTGTGGCTGCGGATGCGGCTGCGGGCACGACCATGCGCACAGCACGGACGATATAAAGAAGGATATAATATTTATTGTTACAAGCGTCGTGCTTACGCTTGTGGGCGTATTGTTCTTAGAAGGAATAGCAAAGACGATAGTGCTGCTGGCGGCATATTTGATAGTTGGCGGGGAAATACTTTGGAATGCGCTCAAGGGACTGCTTCGCGGCAACATAGTTGATGAAAACGTGCTTATGAGCGTTGCCACTATTGGCGCAATAGCGCTTGGCGATTACGGCGAAGGCGTAATGGTAATGCTGCTTTACAGGATAGGCGAGCTGCTGCAGGGCATAGCCGTGGGCCGTTCACAAAGCTCTATTAAAGAAGTGCTTGACCTTAGGCCCGATACCGTAAGGCTTGAAGAAAACGGGGAGTTCGTTGTTAAGCATGCGGAGGAAGCCAAGGCAGGCGACAGATATGAAATCCTGCCCGGCGACAGGATACCGCTTGACGGCACCGTTGTTGAGGGCGAAAGCTTTGTTGACCTTTCCGCAATAACCGGCGAATCCGTTCCCGTGCACGTTGCGGCGGGCGATGAGCTTGTTTCCGGCGGCATAAACAAATCGGGGCGATTGGTTGCCGTTGCCCTGCGTGAAGCGGGCGAATCCACCGCCAGCAGGATAATACGCGCCGTTGAGGAAGCATCCGAATCTAAGCCCCGCATGGAGAATTTCATAACCCGCTTCGCCCGCATATACACCCCCGCAGTAATGGTGCTTACGCTGCTTGTGGCTGTAATACCCCCGCTTATGGGCCTTGGCGAATGGAAGGAATGGATACACCGCGGTCTGCTCCTGCTGGTTATCTCATGCCCCTGCGCGCTGGTGCTCAGCGTTCCGCTCACGTTCTTTGCGGGCCTTGCAAGGCAATCTTCAAACGGCGTTATGCTCAAGGCTGCCAACGTTATGGAAACGCTGTGCGGAGTGAAGGCTGTTGCGCTTGACAAGACCGGCACCATCACCCGCGGCAACTTCGTTGTAACCAAGGCGGACTGCGAAGACGGCTTTGAAGAAGCAGAACTTATCGAGCTTGCCGCTGCGCTTGAGGCGAAGAGCACGCACCCCATAGCCCACGCGATAGTTTCCGCTGCAAACGGCGCATATGCTGCCGACAGCATGGAGGAGGTTGCAGGCTGCGGCGTAAAGGGCAGCGTGAACGGCAAAACCGTGCTTGCGGGCAACAGCAAGCATATGAAGAAGGAGAACATAAGCTATCGTGAGCATGCCGAGCGCGGCACCACCGTATATGTTGCGGTGGACGGCAAATACGCCGGCTGCATAGTGATAGACGATACCATAAAGCCGCAGAGCAAGGAAGCGGTTGCCATGATGAAGAAGCATGGACTGGACGTTGAACTGCTCACAGGCGACAATCAGGCGAGCGCCGCTGCCGTGGCAAAGGAAGTTGGCATAGAAAACGTGCATGCTTCGCTCATGCCGGGCGATAAGCTGGATACCCTTAAAAAGATACGCGCGGAGCATGGCCCGGTTGCATTTGTGGGGGACGGTATAAACGATTCCGTGGTGCTTTCGGGTGCTGACGTGGGCTGTGCAATGGGCGCCGGCGGCACCGATGCGGCAGTTGAGGCGGCGGACATGGTAATAATGGGCGATGAACTTACCGCCCTGCCCAAGGCCATAGACGTATCAAAGCGCACAATGCTTATTGCAAAGGAAAATGTTGTGTTCGCGCTTGCAATAAAGCTTATTGTGATGATACTTGGCATAACCGGTCATGCGGAGATGTGGATGGCGGTATTTGCGGACGTTGGCGCGGCGCTGATATGCGTGCTCAACGCGGTAAGGCTTCTGCCTGCTAAGAAGGCCGCAAAATAATCACAGGAGCAAAAAAGCCAAAACTGTGATAGAATAAAAATAGAATAATGATTTAAACGGAGGTACCGCGCAAATGGAAACGGCTTATGATATGCTTGCTTCGCTGGCGCGGTATCTTTTTGTGCTGATAATGCTGTTCATAATAGCGGCGTCCGCTGTGCTGAGCGCAAGGGAAGGGCGAATGATGCGCCGCGCAAAGCGCATTGCACGCACAAACATACGCTGCATAAAGATAATCGAGCCCAATGAAATGATGGGCAGGCGGTTTTATATAAACGGCGAATGTACGATAGGCAGCGGCGATAACGACGACATTGTTATAGGCTCCTGCGGCCTTTCCCGCGCGCATGCAAGGCTGTTTGACCATAAGGGAACGGTGTGCATAAGCGTGAAGCGCAAAAGATTCTTTTTAATAAACGAAACGCAGCAGCACAGCCGCACGGTTGAGCTTGAACCCGGCAACAGGGTGCGCATAATGGACGCGGAGTTCGTGTGCATAGGCGCGGGCGGCGAGGAGGACGGCAATGCTCAAATTTAGGCGCGTCGGCGCGGCAAAGGTGCTGCTGGCCGTGCTTATATTCGTTATGGCGGCATTTATATTGCTATCCTTCTCAAAAGAGAAGTTTGATGCGCGCGCGCTTTTGTTCATGGCGCTTACAATGCTGCTTATAATGGTTCAGCACATGCTGCTGTGCTTCATTTTGCCAAATGGGGACAGATTGACGGGCGTGCTCGTGGGCTTCCTTATGGGCATAGGCCTTGTTATGCAATATAGGTTGGATGCTGATACGGCACTGAGGCAGCTTATATTCTCCTGCTTTGGGCTTGCGGCGATGGTGATAATGCTTATGCTTATGAAAAAGCCGATAGTGCTGATGTATCTTAGAATACCGGCGGCAATAATAAGCCTTGGTATACTTGGCGCGCTTATGTTCGTGGGTAAGGAATCTGGCGGCGCGGTGAACTGGATAAGCATTGGCGGGATACTGTTCCAGCCTTCGGAATTTGTTAAGATAGCAATGATAATAGTGCTCGCGGGGGCGATGAGCGAGCGGACAAGCTTGCGGGAGCTGATAGTGCCAACGCTGTTTGCCGTGGCCGTATGCGCGCTGCTTGTGCTTCAGCGGGATCTTGGCGCGGCCATGCTTATGGCAATGGTATATATGCTCATGTTTTATGCCGCCACGTGTAAGCTCGGCACAACGCTCCTTGGCGCGGCTGCGTGCGGAGTCGGCGCGGTTGCAAGCTATTATTTATTTGACCATGTTAAGCGGCGCGTTGCCGTTTGGCGCGATCCTTGGGCAATGTATTCAACAAGCGGCTATCAAATCGCGCAGGGGCTTATGGCAATAGCATCCGGCGGGCTGCTCGGAATGGGGCTGGGGCTTGGGTCGCCAAAGCTTATACCGGCGTACAGGACGGACTACATATTTGCCGTGATATGCGAAGAATTCGGCATTGTTTTCGGCATTGGAATAATTGCTATATATCTTATAATAGTGATACGCGGCTGCATGGCTGCGCTAAGCGTCAAAAACAGGTTCGTCAGCCTTTGCGCGTTCGGTGCAAGCGCACTGATAGCCGTGCAGGCATTTATAATAATAGGCGGGGTGATAAAGCTAATCCCGCTTACGGGCATAACAATGCCGTTTGTAAGCTACGGCGGAAGCTCGCTTATAGCGTTCATGATGCTCCACGGAATAATACAGGCCGCGTCGGACATAGGCGCGGGCGTGCTTGAACGCGCGCTTGGGGCGGACGATGGGGAAGAAGAGAGCGGGGAGGACGACGCATGACGCGGAATAAAAACGGCGGCATAAAGGCTATGCTTGCGGTATTCATAGCCATGTTCGTGCTGCTTGCGGGATATCTTGTATATATTATTGATGTTTACGGGGCGTATTGGTTCGCAAGCCCGTATAATACCCGCGTTACCAAGCAAAAGAACGCCGTTATAGCCGGCAGCATAAGCGACAGGCGCGGCGTAACGCTTGCCGAGAGCGACCCTGACGGTGCGCGGCATTACAGCACGAATGACGAAATAAGGCTTTCCTGTGCCCATGCCGTTGGGGACAGCAGCAATCAAACGCTCGGCGCGCAGGCGCTGCTTTCAAAATATTTGCTTGGGTTTGAGCAGAAAACCGGGGACAGGCTGAGCTATCTGTTTTCCGATGAAAAACGGCATGGCGATAACGTAAGCCTTACCATAGATGCCAAGCTTAACCGCTATGCATACAGCCTGCTTGAGCCCAACGCGGGCGCGGTGATTGTTATGAATTACAAAACCGGGGAGGTGCTGTGCATGACAAGCGCCCCCGCATTTGACCCCGAAAAAATGGACGCCTACCTTTCGGGCGACGAACCGCTTGCAGACGGGGCGATGGTCAACCGCGCCACAATGGGACGCTATACGCCGGGGTCAACGTTTAAGCTTATAACGGCGGTGGCGGCGCTGAGATATTTGCCGGATGCCGAAAACCGCGTATTTGTATGTGACGGACCGCTTGCCTTTGACGCGGCAAGCGGAAAGCAGGTAAGCTTGGCGGAAGCGGTGGACTCGGACGGCAATGTTAAGGAAGGTTATGCGCTGCTGAAGGACTTTGAGGACGAGGTGCATGGCGAAATAACGCTGAGCGAAGCAATGAAGCATTCCTGTAACCATACGTTTGCGTGCATAGCGCTGGAGATTGGGGCGGACAGGCTGATGAAAACAGCCGAATCACTCGGCATCGGCGGGGAATACGCATTCAGCGAGCTTGTGGCATACTGCGGCAGCATGGAAAAGCCTACTACGGATTTTGAATTGGCGTGGAGCGGCGTTGGTCAGCATAAGGACATAATTACGCCCATACAGCTATGTATGCTTACCGCGGGAATAGCCAACGGCGGCGTGGCAATGGAGCCGAAAATATGCCTGAGCGTGAGCGATAAGTCGGGCAATATAAAAAAAAGGCTGACGAGCGAAGAATATAAGGAACTGTTCCGCGGCAACGAGGCGGAGTTTCTGGCGGAAGCCATGCGCGGCGTTGTTACAGGCGGCACGGGCAAAAACGCCGCAGTAGACGGGCTGAGCGTATGCGGAAAGACCGGCACGGCGGAGGTTTCGTCCTCCGGCAAATTTAAGCCGCATGCGTGGTTCACGGGCTTTGTTGCGGATGCGGCGCATCCATATGCCATAACGGTGATAATAGAAAACGGCGGCGGGGGAGGGAAAATAGCCGCTCCCATGGCCGCCACCGTGCTTGAAAAAATGATGGAGCTCGGCTACTGAGCCGAACCCTTCGCGTAATACGCAAGCAGCAGATCTACCATCATGCCGTAGCTTTTTACGCCGTTTTCCTGTTTGTTGAACTTCAAGTAATTATCATTCATGTTATCTACGGCTTCCTCTATGGGGCCTTCGAAGCTGTCCCAATAGGCGTTGTAATCCCTAAGGTCGCGCAGCATGCCTTCGCTGTAATATTCGCTTACAAGCCGGCGGTAAAGCTCCGCATCGCTTGCGTAAAGCTGATTTGCGCAGTTTATAAGCGCAAGCATTGTGCCGGAATAGCGCACGGACGCATCAAGGGAATATGTGCAGGCAAGATAGCTTACGAAATTTGCCTCATCCTCCCGCGCAACGCCAAGATAATGCGCCGTTTCATGCGCGGCAGAGGATGCTATAAGCAGCGCCGGCTGGTTGATGTTAACGTTCGCTTCGGCAAAATACGGTATGTATATTCCTGCTATGCCGCCGTAGGACATGGCGACGGACGCTTTAACTCCCTTTGCGGGGTATACCGTGCCGGAAAAAATCGAATAGTCCGCGCCGAGCAGCCTATATGCCGCCGGTATTTTGCTGAATTCCGCAGCGCTGTCCTTTTCAAGCGCGAATACGCCGTTTTCATCCTCCTTAAGGCCGCTCCTCAGCGCATTTGCGGAAGCTGCAAGCCGCTTGCACAGCGCGTCAAGCTCCTCCACGGGCCGTTGTTCAAGCGAAAGATCCATGCGCTTATAAAGCGAAGGCCGCATATAGTTAAAGCCCCAGTCAATATAGAACAGCGCAAACATGAAGGACGCGAATACGCATATGCCCATAATGAAGCTCATCAGCTGCGCAAAGCGAAGTCTGCCGGAAAAAAGCTTGACTATGAACACGATAACGAGCACTATCGCCGCCACTATAAGCCCAAGCACCACGCATTCGGATACTGATACGCCCCGCGCAAGCGATGTTATATACCCAAGCGCGCGGCTGATGTAAGGATACAGCGGTGCGCTGTATACGCTTTCCGTAATATCCGGATATTTTGAGGCAAGTATGCCTATGCCGTAGAAGGCAGGTACAAGCAGCAGCCACGGCAGCTTTTTGAAAAACGGTTTCCATTCGCCCGCGTAGGGGCTTTTTCTCTTAGCTTTATCCATGCGGATATTATACCACGCATCAATGCCGCGTAAATGTTAATTTTTGCTGTTATTTTGGCCTATAAAGCTCAATAAGCCTCTGCATATCGGCTTCCTTGGGGGATTCTATCATGGTGGTTACGTTGACTCCCGCTTCGCCTTCGGGGAAAAGATAAAGCGTGGGGCCCAACCTAAGCGTATTGTTATATACCGCGGCATGAAGCAGCGCATACGGCAAATAACCCTCCGCATATGCAAAAAGGCTTGCTTCGCCCCACGGGCAGCCTATTGCATCGGCAAAAAGCTTATTGGGCAGCAGCGGAATATCATTCAAATATGCAAAGCCGAGCGAATTAGTATAGGCAGATGCTTTGCATTCCGCGACCACGACATACGCGCCCGCTATAGGCTCCATTGTATATGCGTTCACGGTCTGCACGCGCAGACTGCCGCGCCGTATGCCGTTGGCTGCTGACAGCGCCGCTATAAGCAGCGCTATTGATGCAATAATTATAATTAAAATGCGTTTATCCTTCATGGCATAAAATATGATGAGCATGGGGCAGAATATGTGTTATAATTAACCAATCATTAGAAAGATGAGGAGGACCAGGCATGGAAGCATATAAGGACAAAGCATGGCAGCGCAGCATGAAGCTGCGGCTGGACATAAACGGCATGATGGCCGATTTTGTTGGCGAACATGGCTTGAACATGGCGGATATAGAAAAAAACAGCGCACAGTACATAAAGGCGGCGGAGAGCATGGCCGCAAAGCGGGCGAACATGAAATGGCGCGAACTGCCGCATAATCAGGCGGAAGTGGTGGCGCGCATAAAGACTGTCGCCGAAAAGGTACGAAGCGAATACGATGCGTTCGTGGTGCTGGGTATAGGCGGCAGCGCGCTCGGCCCCATAGCCGTGCAGCAGGCGTTGAGTCATATGCGCTACAATGAGCTGAGCCGTGAACGCCGCGGCGGGCCAAGGCTTTATGTGGAGGATAATGTTGACCCGGAGCGCATGGCATCGCTTCTGGATGTTATAGACGTTGAAAAGACTATGTTCAACGTTGTAACAAAATCCGGCGGAACGAGCGAAACCATGTCCCAGCTTCTTTATATCACGCGAATATTAAAGGATAAGCTTGGCGATAAGTGGAGCGAGCATGTTATTGCAACAACGGATGAAGTAAAGGGCAACTTAATAAAGATAGCCAAGGCGGACGGACTGGAAACATTCTATGTACCGGACGGTGTGGGCGGAAGATTTTCGGAGCTTTGCCCCGTGGGCCTTATTGCGGCGGCAGTATGCGGAATAGATATAGAAGAACTGCTTGCCGGTGCGGCGTATATGGATGAACTTTGCTCGGAACCCGATTATCGCAGTAACATGGCTTACATGGCAGCCATATGCGAAACGGAAGCGATGAAAAAGGGCTGCAACATAAGCGTTATGATGCCATATGCCGATTCGCTAAAGTACATTGCCGATTGGTATGCGCAGCTTTGGGCGGAAAGCCTTGGCAAGCGCACGGATAACGGCGGCAGCGTTGTGCACACCGGTCAAACGCCCGTAAAGGCGCTTGGCGTTACGGATCAGCATTCGCAGGTGCAGCTTTATACCGAAGGCCCGTTCGATAAGGTGATAACGTTTATAGGCGTGGATAAGTACAGGAGTGAAGTGACAATACCGCATAGCTTTGACGATATTGCGGACGTTGCGTTCCTGAGCGGACACAGCTTCAATGAACTTATAAAGAGCGAGCAGATGGCCACGGAGTACGCCGTTACCCGCTCGGGGCACATGAATAAAACGATAACTCTGCCCGTGGTAAATCCGTTTACGATAGGCGAACTGCTGTATTTCTTCGAAATTCAAACGGCTTACGCCGGCGAGCTGCTGAACATAAACGCATTCGATCAACCGGGCGTTGAGGAGGGCAAGAACGCCACTTATGCCCTGCTCGGCAAGCATGGTTACGACGAAAAACGCCGCGAATTGGACAGCGCAAAGCCAAAAAAGGCAGAATATATATTCTGATAGACAGTACATGAATATGTGGCCGCTTTGTAAAATGAGCTAATAAGGCTTAACAAAGCGGCCTTTTTAGTGTAAAATCAAAGCTATACCCCAACCCGAACGGGAGGAGAGATAAGCTATGGTAAAAAGAGGCATTGCGCTGCTTAGTGCGCTGATAATGCTTTGCGTGTGCGGCTGCACGGGCGGGCAGGCCGATGATACGGCAATAAATACAACCGAAACGGACGCGCCGGAACAAACCGGCCAGGCAGCTGAAAATGAAACGGACGGGCAGAGCACAGCGGAAACATTCCCGATACTTGGGCTGATAATAGACGACGACGGCAGCGACAGCGCGCGGCTTACAATGTATGGCTTCCTGCGCACGGCGGAAACGCTTTGCTATGCGTCCAAGGTATTCCGCGCAAAGGCCGGGGATGAAGCTGCTGCGGCGGTGGACGAGGCAAAGGCAGAAGGTATTACGGCCCTTATGATATTCAATCCTGATTCTAAGAACGATGTCACGGTAGAAAAGGCGGTCTCGCTGGGCATGGACGTTGTTGCGCCGTACTATGAATGCAAAGTTGCTGGCATAAAGTCTAATGTAGTTGTGGATGCAGAGGAGTATTATGACGAACTTGCGCGCGGCCTTGCAGGCAGAATGGAAGAACGCAGCCTTAAATCCGGCCGAATATTGGTATACGGAAGGGATACGGAGAAAGCCTACGAAGCATTTTGCGCATCGATGAAGCAGAATTATCCGCAGTTTATAGTGTGCCAATTTGTGCGTACAGCCGCGGATGAGGAGGGCGCGATAGACGAGCTGGCCGATTTTATATTGAACAACCGCGATATAAAGGGCGTTTACGCCGTGGATGAGGATGCGGCGCCCATAGCCGTTAAGGCAAGGAGCCGCGCGCAGAAACGGTTCAAAAGCGAAGGCGCGCCAAGCCCAACCCCAATGCCGGAAACAACGGCAGGCGCTTCGGCGCAGCCTGAATACACGCCGAACCCCGCGCTGCTTACGCAGATAATGATAACCGTGTTCGGTACGGGGCTAAGCGGGGAAAATTATAAGCTTTTTAACGATAACGACATATATGCCCTGTGCATAGAGCCTTATTACGAGGCGGCGGCGCAGGGAACGATGACGCTGGACAGAATAGTAAGGGGCGAAAGCATAGCAAGCGTTGCGCGGGTGAACAGGCCCATAGTGCATAGCGACACGGCGGATAAATACACCGCAATTTACGAAAGCATGCTTGCTGCATTCGCTGCCGGAACGGACGGAAATGTTTGATCTTAAACTGCTGAAAAGAATAGATTGGTTTACGATACTGCTGGTCGTGGGGCTTGTTACCTTCGGCCTTATAAGCATTGCCAGCATTATGGCTTCGCCCTTCAGCGGGGAGGAAAGCTCCATAGGCGACTATACGGCAAAGCTGAACATGGTGTATGTTAACAAGCAGGCGGTAAACTTCATGGTGGGCGCCGCTGCGTTTCTGATAATAATAGTATTTGACTATCAGCAGGTGTTCAAGCCCCTTATTAAGTTTGCGTACATAGGCATAGTGGGTTTGTTGGTGCTGCTTATAGTTATGGATAAAACGCAGCGCGGCATAACGGGCTGGTTCGTGTTTGAAGCGATAGACCGCGCGATACAGCCGGGCGAGCTGTGCAAAATATGCGTAATAATCGCGCTGTCCAAAATAGTGAGCGAGGATATGGATAAGCATGACGGCAAGCTGAAAACGTTCAAGTCAATATTCTATGCCGCCGCCGTATGCATCGGGCCTACAGCGCTAATAATGGTACAGCCGGACTTTGGCACGGCGTTCGTGCTGCTTTGTATAATGGTAATGATATTCTTTATTGCCAAGATATCGTGGGGCTATATTGCCGCGGCTGCGGTAGCGGTTGCGGCGGGGCTGCCGCTTGCGTATTTCTTTGTATTTAATGATGACCAGAAGGGCCGCATAAATGCGTTCCTGAATCCGGAATTGGATGTTCAGGGCAGCGGCTATAACGTTATGCAGTCCAAAATAGCCATAGGCTCTGGCCAACTATACGGCAAAGGTTACTTTTCGTCCGGAACGCTTGCGCAGCTAAGATTCGTGCCGGAAAGGCATACGGACTTCGTTTTTGCCGGCATTGTGGAAGGCGTGGGTTTTGTTGGCGGAGTGCTGCTGATAGTTGCGTTCTTCCTGCTGATTTTCCGCTGGATTTGGATAGCGATGCATGCCAAGGACTATTTCGGCATGTGCCTTGTGGCGGGCTGCGCGGGCATGCTGCTGGCGCATGTGTTTGAAAACATAGGCATGACGATAGGCCTTATGCCGGTCACGGGCATACCGCTGCCGTTTATAAGCTACGGCGGGTCCAATCTGCTTACGAACATGATAGCCGTTGGCATAGTTGAAAACGTGTGGATGCGGCGGCCGGAGAAAAAGTAGGCCGCAGAATAAGAACAGAAGAATTTACATGCACCCCTTGCGCATATATATCTTTCGCGGGGGTGTTTTATTATGGCTGTAATAATCGAAAAAGCGGAAACGGGAGCATTTGTAACAAACAGTTCCGGAATGGGCAAGCGGAACTTTGCGCCGCGGCAAAGGCGTGCTCCGCGGCACGGCGGGCGCAAGCCGTATGCGATGAGCATGATGGTCAAAATAGCGCTGTGTGCGTTGTCATGCGCAGCGGCACTGCTGTTCAGGCTGCATGGTCAGAACGATGCGCCTATGCAGCAGGCCATGGCGGAGACGAGCGAAACGCAGAGCGAGGATAAGCTGGACGAAATGCTGGGCAGGCTTAAATTCGTTGAGCTGCCGGGCATACTGGAGGTGTTCGCGCAGCAGGAGCTTATGGCGCTGCCGGCGTCCGGCAGCGTGACCATAGGCGCTGATGACGGTGAAGCGCTCTGCATAGCAGTGAGCGGGGATCAATATGTGTATGCGCGGCTTGAGGGCACGGTGAAGGAGACCGGCGCGAGCGAGAACATGGGACGATATGTGTGCATAACGGACGGCAAAACGGAAATATGCTGCTATGGGCTTGAAAGTGTGAGCGTTGAAGAAGGCCAGCCTATCGGTGCGCAGGACAGCATAGGCAGCGCGAAGGATGGGGATAAGCTGACGATAGAAACCAGGCGCAACGGTCGCCCGGTGGACGCGGCGGAATATTTCAGGATGGATGCGCAGGCGTGAAGATAAGGCTTTTTACGCTGGGGCGGGCAGATATAAGCATAAGCATAGGCGCGCTTATGGTGGTCATTGCGGCGGTGCTTATGGGCAGGGCGGATGATTTGGCGCTGAGCATGGCGGCACTGAGCCTGCACGAAGGCGCGCATACGCTGGCGGCGATGGCTGCCGGCAAGCGCGTGGGCGAAATCGAGCTTACCTCGGTGGGGCTTTGCGCAACGATAGCGGGCAAGCGCCCAAACGTATTCGATGAATTGTTCATTGCGTCAGCGGGGCCGCTTTTCAGCCTGTTCAGCGGGCTTGGGTGCTATTGCGTGAATAAAAGCGGACTTATAGCGGCAGACATAGTGGAACAATTTGCGTATATAAATATTGCAATAGCTGCCGTAAACATAATCCCCGCCGTGCCGCTTGACGGCGGAAGAATGCTTGAATGCGTGCTTAGGCATAAGCTTTGCGGCAAAAGCATAAGGCTCATATGTATGCTTACGGGTATAATCTGCGGCGCAGCGGTGGCGGCTGCGGGAATTTATGCCGCGGTATATGCTTCAGCTCCGCCAACGGGAGCGGTGTTCGGCCTGTTCATGGCCGTATCCGCAGTGCGGCACAGCCGGGAGCAGGATGTTTATCCTGCCCGCAGGCTGGCCGGTTCGCGCGAAAGAATAAGCGCGGGCCTCGGCACGGGTATAGCTGGCGTGGCAATGGACCAAAACGTACCGGCAAAACAGGCGCTGAGGTGCGCACGGGGAAGCGGACTGACCGTGTATGCCGTGCTTGACAGCAGAATGCGCACGATAGGTTACGTTAACGAAGCGGAGATATACGAAGTCATGGCGCGCAAGGGCGCGCAGATAACGCTGGGCCAGGCAATTATATATAAATAATACGCCTTACAACGATTGACCGCGGCGCATATAGATGATAAACTTAATAAGTTTGATAAGGCTATATCGGCTATATGCCTACGGAGGATAAGCTTGGATAAGGTTAAGGTAAGTGATAAGCTGCTGCTGAGCGTTGAAAAGCCGGCCCGGTACACCGGCGGAGAGCTGAACAGCATAGTGAAGGAGACGGCGCGGCTGAGATTTGCGCTGTGCTTCCCTGATGTTTACGAAATAGGCATGAGCCATCTCGGCTCGCGCATATTGTATGAAGTTATAAATTCACGCGAGGAATACGCCTGCGAAAGGTGCTTTGCTCCTTGGCCGGATATGGAAAAGGTCATGAGGGAAAACAACGTGCCCATGTTCACGCTCGAAACCCGCACGCCGCTTGCGGAATGCGACATTGTGGGCTTTTCGCTGTTGTATGAAATGTGCTATACAAACATTCTCACTATGCTTGACCTTGCGCATATACATAAGCGCTCGGCTGACAGGGGCGAGAATGAGCCGATAATAGTTGCCGGCGGCGGCTGTGCCTGCAATCCCGAACCAATTGCGGACTTTATGGATGCAATAATGATAGGCGACGGGGAAGACATGATAATGGAAGTGTGCGATGCCGTGCTCGCGGCCAAGGAGGCAGGACTGAGCAGGCGGGACACGCTAAAAAAGCTTGCCGCAATACGTGGCGTATATGTTCCGGCGTTTTATGAAGAAAAGCGCGGCGACAACGGCGAGTACATGGGCGTGGATAAAACTGAACCTTCCGCGCCTGACAAGGTAGAGCGCCGTATACTGATGGACCTTGACAGGGCGCAGTACATAAAAAAGCCCATCGTGCCGTATATCCCCATTGTTCACGACCGCATAGCGCTTGAGCTGTTCCGCGGCTGCACCAAGGGCTGCCGCTTCTGCCAAGCGGGCTTTATATATCGCCCGATAAGGGAAAGAAAAATGGAGACCGTGCTCAAAGCGGCGGACGAGCTGATAGGCTGCACGGGATATGACGAAGTATCGCTGTTTTCGCTCAGCTCCGGCGATTATTCGCATATACATGAGCTTGTGCCGCAGATAATAGACCGCTTCAGCAGCGAGCATGTGTCTGTTTCGCTGCCGTCGCTAAGGATAGACAGCTTCCTTAAAGAGGATCTTGAGCGCATGCAGTCAGTAAGAAAAGCGGGGCTTACGTTTGCGCCGGAAGCCGGAACACAGCGGCTGAGGGATGCCATAAACAAGGGCGTCAGCGAGGACGATCTGCTGCGCGCGGTTGGCGACGCTTTCTCCTCCGGCTGGAACGGCGTTAAGCTTTATTTTATGATAGGCCTGCCTACAGAAACGGAGGAGGACATATTGGGCATAGCGGAACTGGCGCGCAAGGTATCTGCGCTGTTCTATTCCATGCCGAAGGAAAAGCGCGGCAAGGGACTTAGGCTGAGCGTGAGCGCGTCAAGCTTTGTGCCCAAGCCCTTCACACCGTTCCAATGGGAACCGCAGGACAGGAAAGAGACGCTGATAGAAAAGCAAAAGCTGCTTAAAAGCGCGCTAAAGGGCATAAGGGGAGTTGAGTTTTCCTATCATGAGCCTGACATAAGCGTGCTGGAAGCCGTGTTTGCCCGCGGGGACAGGAAGCTTGCAGACGCGCTGGAGCGCGCATGGGAGCTCGGTGCGAGGTTTGATTCATGGGACGAGCATTTTAAGCTTGACGCATGGAATGCTGCGTTTGAGCAGACGGGAGTTGATCCGGACGCATATGCGCACAGGCGGCGCGAAAAGGACGAGGCGCTGCCGTGGGACCATATAGATTCGGTTGTGACGAAGGAATACCTTGTGCGCGAAAGCGAACGGGCATACCACGCGGAGGTAACTAAGGATTGCAGGCTTGGCTGCAACGGCTGTTTTGGAGAAAAGTATGCGACTTATTGCAAGATTAACTAAACTGGAACCGGTGCGCTTTGTTTCGCATTTGGACATATTGCGCCTGCTTCAGCGCGCGTTCAGGAGGGCCGGAGTGCCGCTCAGCTATTCGCAGGGCTTTAATCCGCATCCGCTGCTTTCCTTCGCAACGGCGCTTTCCACGGGCTATACAAGCGGCGCAGAATGGATAGACGTAAAGCTTGACAAGGATATGGACACCGATGATTTTCTCTCAAGCGTAAACGCCGCGCTGCCGGTAGGTTTTGAATTTAAGGAAGCATATGCCGTGGAGGACAGGCTGCCTTCGCTTACTGCGCTGCTTGAAAGCGCAACTTACCGCGTGACATTCAGCGCGGATACAAATGCGGATGAACTGAAAAAGGACATAGCCGCGCTTTTATCCGGCGAAATAATTGTTGAAAAGCGCACGAAGGGCGGGCTGAAGAACGTAGATATTCGCCCGCAGGTAATTGAAGCCGATGTGGCAGAGGAAGCGGGCCATGCCGTGCTTACGGTAAAAGGCGTGCTTAATACATCCGGCAGTCTGAACATAGAGCTTTTGATGGGGGCGCTTGCAAGGCAAAGCGGAAAGAACTATGATTACAGCGTGCATAGGGTGAACGTTGAATTTATAGGAGGGAGGAGCACGCCCGTTTAATAGGCAACGCGAAATGAGCGAATCAGGACTTGAAAAAGAGATAATTGTTGACATCAACCCATATCAGACCAGAGTGGTGCTGCTGGAGCAGGGCACGCCGAGCGAAATATATATAGAACGCCGCGGGCGCGAAAGGCTGGTAGGAAACATATATAAAGGCAGGGTGCAGAACGTTTTGCCCGGAATGCAGGCGGCGTTTGTGGACATTGGCCTTGAAAAAAACGCATACCTTTTTGCGGGCGATATACAGCACGATAAGCAGGACTTTATATTCGACGGCAAGGAAACGCAAACCGTAAATACCGTGCCCAACATAAAGGACATAGTGAAGGTTGGGCAAGAGATAATGGTGCAGGTGGTTAAGGAACCCATAGGCACCAAAGGCGCGCGCGTTACCACGAACATAACCCTGCCGGGACGCACGCTTGTGCTTATGCCGTCGGTGGACTATATAGGCGTATCAAAGCGCATAGAAAGCGAGGCTGAGCGCACGCGGCTGAGGGACGCGGCGCAGTCCGCCGCAAAGGATTTCAACATTGGCGCAATAGTAAGGACCGCGGCGGAGGGCAAGAGCGAAGAGGAGTTCCATGCGGACTTTGCCTTCCTTACCCGTCTGTGGGGCAGGATACAGCAAAAGAGCGAGCTTGTGAGCGCGCCGCGCCTGCTGCACGCGGAGGAGCCGCTGGTGTTCAGAACCATACGTGATCTTTTTACGCCGGACATAAAGCGCCTTGCCATAAACGATAGGGAATTCTATGAGCGCGTACTGCTGATAGCCAACATAATTTCGCCTTCACTCAAAAACCGGGTGCAGCTATATGAGGACATTCCGGACCTTTTTGACCAGCTTGGCCTTGAAGCGGAGATAGACCGCGCGCTTGCGCACAAGGTTTGGATGAAGAACGGCGGCTATATTATAATAGATCAGACCGAGGCGCTGACCACGATAGACGTAAACACCGGCAAATACGTAGGCAGCACGGATAATTTGCAGGAGACCATAACCGAGACCAACTGCGAAGCGGCGCGGGAGATAGCGCGGCAGCTCAGGCTTAGGGACATAAGCGGCATAATTGTTGTGGACTTCATAGACATGGACGAAATTGCGGACAAGGAGCGCGTGCTTTCAACGCTGCGCGAGGAAATGGCTAAGGACCGCACAAAGTCACATGTGCTTGGCATAACGCAGCTTGGCCTTGTTGAAATGACGCGCAAAAAGACGCGCCAGTGCATATCCCATACGCTGCAAAGTTCGTGCCCGTATTGCGGCGGCACAGGCAAGGTGCTGAGCGTTGAAACCGTTGTGCTCAAGGTTAGGAAGCAGCTTATGCGGCTGATGGCCAAAAACGAGGCGAAAAACTTCCTCATACGCGTGAACGAGGCTGTGGCGGCATCCATAGCGGAAAATTCGGACCCGCATTCGGGCATACTCCCAGTACCGAAGGGCGGCGCTGTATACGTTGAGGCGGCGGATATACACATAGAAAAATACGAAGTATCACCCCTTACGGAAACGCAGGCGGAGGAGTATTATCGCCGCGGCGCGGTGCGATACGGCGAATAATAAAAAATTGCGGCTGAATTTTACCAAAAGGTAGTGACAGCGGGCAAATTATATGCTATAATTCCTAATTGTCGGCGTAATGCCGCAAGCCAATGTAGCTCAGTTGGCAGAGCAGCGCACTCGTAATGCGCAGGTCAAGAGTTCGAATCTCTTCATTGGCTCCATTCGGGGCGTAGCGCAGCTTGGTAGCGCGTTTGGTTCGGGAC